>JBILQJ010000029.1:0-20421 GCA_044373325.1 Burkholderiales bacterium | reverse complement strand
TGCCGCTTGTTTCAAAATCTGCGTGATTTGGCTTTCGCTGTATTTGCTGGTTTTCATGTAAAACTCCTTTTGGGTTTATTGTAAAGGGTTCTACTTTTCAATGCTTCGGTTTTGTGGGGGTATTACCTCGTCATTAGAAAAACTTAATGCACAAAAAAAGCCTTGCGGCCAACTTTTTTTCCCGTATTTTTCAGGTTAAAAGGTTGGCCGCAAGGCTTTTTTAAGGAATTTAGCAATTTAAGCTTGATTTGCCCATTCCGCAGGCGTTAAGGTTTTCATGGCCAGCGCGTGAATTTCGACGCGCATTTTTTCGCCTAAGGCTTGATAAACCAATTGATGACGGGCGACCCGATTTTTACCTTCAAAGGCCGAGCTCACAATCAGCGCTTCAAAATGAGTGCCGTCGTCTCCCAAAACCTGCAAATGTTCGCATGACAGGCTATTTTGTATCAAATTTTGTATGGTTTCTGGACGCATCATTTTTAAAATTTCCTTTTTAAAATCAGTTAAATTATGGTGTTTTAATCCGAGTGGTTTCGATAATAATTGGCTTGACAGGCACATCGCCCATGCCTTGCTGTACGCCCGTTTGAACAACAGCAATTTTATTGACCACGTCCATGCCTTTGGTGACTTTGCCAAACACGGCATAACCCCAACCATCTTGAGCGCTGGCCTTATTCAAAAAATCATTGTCATTCACATTAATAAAAAATTGGCTGCTGGCCGATTGCGGATCGCTGGTTCTGGCCATGGCGATGGTGCCCACATAATTTTTTAAGCCATTGCTGGACTCATTTTCTATCGTTTTTTGGGTTGGTTTTTGCGTCATTTTCACGTCAAAACCGCCGCCTTGTATCATAAAGTTTGGAATCACGCGGTGAAATATCGTGCCGTTATAAAACCCAGACGCAGCATAAGCCATAAAGTTTTCGACTGATTTTGGCGCTTTGACACGATCCAAGGTCAATTCGATGACGCCTTGATTGGTGACAAATTCGACCACAGGGTTTTGCGTCGTAGCGGACGCGGCAGATGCTAACACAGCCGAAGTTTCCGTGGGTGCGGCCAAGGTCGTGACTTCAGAAGCTGCCACAACGGCGCTCGCGCTCACTGGCGCAGAAGCGGCGGTACTGGCTGGCGTAGCGGTTTGCGCCGCATCGGTACAAGCACTTAAAGTCAAACTGGCCACCACAGCCAAAGACAAAAATAAATTTTTCATGAGATTTCCTTTTTCAAAAAGTTTAAAGTAAACATTAAAAATAACAACACCACTCATTAACGCTCGGCAGGTAAAGTGCTTAATAACCGTTGATGGATACCGCCAAATCCGCCGTTGCTCATGACCAAAATCTGATCGCCCGCTTGCGCCAGCTTCAAAATATCGGCCACTAAAGCGTCTAAATTATCGTGTGCATGAAGCTTATCACCCAAAGCTTGCATGGTTTCATCCACAGACCACGTCACGCCATTGGTGTAACAGAAAACCTCATCGGCCACCGCCAAGGAAGGCGCTAATGCCTCTTTGATTGCCCCTTGCTTCATGGTGTTAGAACGAGGCTCTAACACCGCCAGAATCCGCGCGTTGCCAACGCGGGCGCGCAGTCCTGCCAAAGTCATGGCGATGGCGGTTGGGTGATGCGCAAAATCATCATAAATCGTCACCCCACCGACCTCACCACGCCATTCCATTCGACGCTTCACATTTTTAAATTCTGCCAAAGCCTTTATGGCCACATCAGGCATCACGCCAACGTGCTGCGCCGCCGCAATGGCCGCCAAAGCATTGTAACGATTGTGCTCACCCATAATGTCCCACGCGACGCGCCCCCAATGCTTTTCGGCAAAATACACATCAAAATGGTTGTTGCTGGCAACGTTTTGAGCGTGCCAACCCGTGGGCTGAGCAAAATAGGTGACGGGTGTCCAACAGCCACGCGCCAAGGTTCTGGCCAAATTGGGTTCTAGCCCATTGCACACCACCAAGCCTTGGGCAGGAATGGTGCGTATCATGTGGTGAAACTGGGTTTCTATCGCGGCCAAATCAGCAAAAATGTCAGCGTGATCAAATTCTAAATTGTTCAACACCACCGTGCGTGCGCGGTAATGCACAAATTTGCTGCGTTTATCAAAAAAGGCCGTGTCGTATTCGTCGGCTTCTAACACAAAAAAAGGGCTAAGGCTGGCCGCATCTTGGCGCGGGGCAAGGGGCAAGCGTGCCGAAGTCGAAAAGTTTTCAGGAATGCCACCTATCAAAAATCCAGGCGCCAAGCCAGCAAACTCCAAAATCCACGCCAACATACTGGCGGTGGTGGTTTTGCCGTGCGTGCCAGCCACCGACAAAACCCATTTGTCTTTTAAAACGTGTTGCGCCAACCACTCTGGCCCAGACACGTAATTAAGATTTTGGTTCAAAATGGCTTCCATAATCGGCAAACCGCGCTTCATTACATTGCCAACCACGTACACGTCAGGCGCTAACGCCATTTGTTCGCAACCAAATCCTTGCGTTAATTCTATGCCCAAGGCTTCTAATTGCGTGCTCATCGGCGGATAAACTTGTTCATCACATCCTGTCACCCGATGCCCAGCAGCCTTGGCCAATGCGGCGATGCCGCCCATAAAAGTGCCACAAATACCAAGAATATGAATATGCATAAAGAGTAAGTATAAATAAAATAAATATCAATTAAAAACCAAAAAGGTTGGCCGCAAGCCTATTCAAGGCCAGATTAGCTTACTGGCGGCACACACAACTGCACGGGTGCATCCTGCAACATTTTGGCATACGGTTCAGCTGGCCGCTCATCACTAAACAAAGCATCAAACTCAGCGATATGTCCCATTTTCACCAAAGCATTGCGCCCAAATTTGCTGTGATCGGCCACCAACCATTTTTTTCTTGCGTTGCTCATCATGGCGCGCGCCACTCTGACTTCTGGGTAATCAAAATCCAATACATCGCCAGAAGCTTCGATACCAGCCGCCCCTAAAATCGCGTAGTCCACTTTAAATTGACTCACAAAATCCAAGGTAGTGACCCCCGTAATACCCCCGTCAGCAGGTCGAACCACGCCCGCCGTAATAATCACCGTAAAGCTCGCATTTTCAGACAAAATAGCCGCCACATGTATGCTGTTCGTAATCACGTGCAACCCTTGATGCTGCTTAACGAGCGCCCGAGCAACGGCTTCCACGCTCGTACCTATACTCATAAATAAAGACGTATGGTCTCGGATATCTGCCGCAAGCAAGGCCGCAATTGTGGCTTTCTCTTCGTGCAGTTGATCTTTGCGGCCAACGTAATCATCATTTTTCACACTGGATTCTAAGCAAACGCCACCATGATAACGGCGTAACACGTGCAATTCACACAGCTTGGCAATGTCTCGACGTATGGTTTGCGAAGTGACCTCTAAAGCGATGGCCAGTTTTTCAATCGGCATAAAGCCTTCAGCCTTCACCAATTCAAGGATTTGCTGATGACGAGGAGCAAGTAATAGCATTTCAACGCCCTTTCTGTGTAAAAAATTCGACCCACATTTAATCACTTAAATTGCAGGCCGAATCCGATAACAAAATCGCTTGGATGCCCGTAAAATCAGGCCAAGCTACGCAAACATAATTCAATCAAAACTGAAGGAAAAATGCCCAGCAACAATAACGCAGCTCCATTCAAACAAAACAAGACTTTAACGGGACCATCGGCGCTAATGACTTCAAAACTGGTGGACTCATCAAAATACATGGTTTTAACAATCCGTAAATAATAAAAAGCACCAATCAATGACATCAAAACTGCAGCAATCGCCAGCCACAACATCCAAGGCGTACCCGTCGCCACCAAAGCAGATAAGACGCTAAATTTAGCATAAAAACCAACCAAAGGTGGAATGCCAGCCATAGAAAACATCACCAACAACATCATAAACGCCAGCACAGGACTGCGTTGGTTTAAGCCCTGTAAATCCGTAATCTCTTGGCAATCAAAATCAGTGCGTGACAATATCATCAACAATCCAAATCCTGCCAAAGCCGTCAACGCATAAGTCAACGCATAAAACATAGAAGCAGCCAACCCTGTCGTTGTCCCTGAAACAAAACCCAACAAGAAAAATCCCATTTGCGCAACCGTAGAATACGCCAACATTCGTTTCAAATTGGTTTGGGCGATGGCCACGACATTACCCACAAACATAGACAGCAAGGCCAAAATTCCTAATATTGTAGACCATTGATCCACGCCAAACCCTAAACCTTGTTGCAATATCCGCGCCATAAAGCCAAAGGCCGCCAATTTGGTCACAGAACCCAAAATAATGGTTGTGGCCGTCGAAGAACCTTGATACACATCAGGCAACCACATATGAAATGGCACCGCACCCAACTTAAAAGCCAGACCCGCCACAACAAAAATCAAGCCTAATTGCACCAAAATGGCATGATCGCCAAAGCCATGCGCAAAAATATAACCCAAAGACAAATTACCCGTCGCGCCATAAATCAAAGAGAAACCATACAACAAGAAACCAGAGGCAACCGCCGCCAAAATAAAATATTTAATCGCCGCTTCGCTTGCCAAGGGATTGTCTCGATCTAAAGCAATCATGGCATACAAAGCCAAAGACAGTAATTCCAAACCGATATACAACATCAACAAATGCACCGATGAAATCATTAATGCCATGCCTAAAACCGCAAAAAGCATCAAAATGTAATATTCGCCGCGAAACAAACCACGCTTAATCAAGTATCCTCGACTGTAAACCAAAAGAGCCGCCGAAGAAAAATATAAGGCTGAACGCAGAACCGTGCCCATAAAATCATTCAGGAACATGCCATTAAAAGCTAAGCCTTGATGATTCAGTCCCAATAGGGTTAAACCGCCTGCCACCAACAACGCAACAACGGATAAACTATAAGTCACCATTTTACGCTCATCAGAAACAAATAAATCTGCCAAAAGAATGGCGCACAGCATTATTAAAAACGCAATTTCTGGTCGCGCTGGCAGCAACAATACATCAGCCCAAGTCATCATCATTCAGTCCTTTATTTAGTACTTAACTTGCATCACGTGCGTAATCAAAGCACTGACGCTGGTGTGAATTTTAGAAATAAATGCTTCTGGGTACAAACCCATACCCAAAACAGTGATGGCCAATGTCGCCAAAATTAAGCATTCTCGAACATTCACATCTTTTAATGTGGCAACATTCGCATGAACCACTGCACCAAAAATAACCCGCTTGTACATCCATAACGTATAAGCCGCGCCATAAATCAAGGTCAAAGCCGCTATCGCACCCACCCAAAAATTCACTTGTATCGCACCCATAATCACCATGAATTCACCCACAAACCCAGAGGTGGCAGGCAACCCCGCATTCGCCATAGAAAACAACATCATAAAGCTGGCAAAAATCGGCATCGATTTAACCACCCCACCATAATCTGCAATGTTTCGGCTGTGTAAACGGTCGTAAAGTACACCAATACACATAAACATAGCGGCAGAAATAAAGCCATGTGAAATCATTTGTAAAATCGCGCCTTCAAGTGCAATTTGATTTAATGCACCGTCGGGTGTAAACAAGAAAAGCCCTAAAGTAACAAAACCCATGTGCGAAATCGAGGAATACGCCACCAGTTTTTTCATATCTGTTTGCACCAAGGCTACCAAACCGATATAAACGACTGCAATCAACGATAAAACGATCATCACAGGGGCAAAATAACGCGCAGCATCAGGCAAAATAGGCAAAGCAAAACGCAAAAAGCCATAAGCACCAATTTTTAAAGTAATCGCAGCTAATACCATAGAACCACCCGTTGGCGCTTCAACGTGGGCATCAGGTAACCACGTATGGACTGGCCACATAGGCACTTTGACTGCAAAAGACAAAAAGAAACCAATAAACAGAACAATTTGCACAGGCAAAGAAATACCTGTTAATTGTTGAAAAGCCTGAATTTCAAAGGTTTTACCTGACATGAAATACAAGTAAATAAAGGCCACCAACATCAACAAAGAACCCAACAAGGTGTATAAAAAGAACTTAAATGAGGCATACACCCGACGAGGGCCGCCCCAAATCCCAATAATCAAGTACATCGGGATTAATAACGCTTCAAAGAAGACATAAAATAAAATGGCATCTAAGGCAACAAAAGCACCATTAATCAAGCCAGACATTATCAAAAAACAAGCCATGTATTGAGCCACACGTTTTTCAATGACCTGCCAACCCGTCGCAATCACCATCACGGTAATAAAGCTATTTAAAACCACAAACCACATCGAAATACCATCGACACCAAGATGATAATTCAACCCCAAACTCGGTATCCATGGCAAATTTTCTTCAAATTGCATGGCGGCGGTTAAGTTGTTAAATTGTGAGATCAATGGCAAAGTCACTAAGAACCCACCGATTGCACCCAGCAAAGCGACCCAACGCGCAAGCGTTGCTTGACTATCACTACCCGTGGCCAATACCAATACCCCCATCAATATGGGTACCCAAATGACCAGACTTAAGACGTGTTCCATTGCCAAATCCTATTGTTAATATATCGACTTGTTTGACTTTTCGCTAATTGCTAGCGGCCAACCTTTAAGACTATGCTTACTATTAAAAGAACGCTCGGAATAAATCGGTAAACTGCCAAGCCACCAAGAACATTACACCTAAAACCATCACAATGGCATAAGTATAAATGAAACCTGTTTGCAAGCGACGCATCAACAACGAACCGACTTGAACCAGTTTAGCGGAACCATTCACCAAAAGACCATCAATCAACATCATGTCGCATATTTTCCAAAAGAAACCACCCAAAGCACGAGAGCCTTTGGCAAAAACAGCATAATACAAGTGGTCTAAATAGTATTTATTGTCTAACAACACATAAATTGGCATCGCCATTTTTTTGATGTTTGCAGGTATAGAAGGCACTTTAATATAACAAATCCAAGCAGTAAAAATACCCAACAACATTAAAATGAAAGGGGCTTGTGTCATGCCGTGTATCGCCATCTGTGTTGCGCCATGAAATTCGTGCGTCAATTCACTCATAACGGGATGAGCCACGTCATTCACCTGTATGGCTGAACCGAAAAACTTGCCATACACCAAAGGTTTTATTGTAAAGAATCCAATCACAACGGAAGGAATGGCAAGCAAAACCAAAGGAAGCGTCACAACCCAAGAAGATTCTTTAGGCGTGTCGTGAGGCCCTAAGCCATGATGATGATCATGATCTGTATCCGCATGATCTTGATCCATTTCTGCCATATGCGCTTCGTGGTGTGTGGTTTCCATCCATTTTTCTTTTCCATGAAACACCATAAAATACATACGGAAAGAATACAGCGCTGTGACAAACACACTGGCTAAAACGGCAAAATAAGCAAAATTTGAGGCGGGTAAATGTGACAGAGCAACCGCTTCAATGATGGAGTCTTTAGAGTAAAAACCCGAGAAAAAAGGCATACCGACCAAAGAAAAGGAAGCCAATAAAGAAGTAATCCACGTAATGGGCAAGTATTTACGTAAAGCACCCATATTGCGCATGTCTTGATCGTGGTGCATGCTCATAATAACGGAACCTGCCCCTAAAAATAATAGGGCTTTAAAGAAGGCATGCGTCATCACATGAAAAACAGCCATAGAATAAACAGATGCACCCAACGCTATGGTCATATAACCCAATTGAGATAAGGTAGAATAAGCAACTACGCGTTTAATGTCTGTTTGTATGACCCCCAAAAATCCCATAAACAATGCCGTAATCGAGCCAATAATCATTATGAAATTCAGGGCAGTATCAGACAATTCAAACAAAGGACTCATGCGGGCAACCATAAAGATGCCAGCGGTCACCATCGTTGCCGCATGTATCAACGCTGAAATTGGTGTTGGGCCTTCCATAGAATCAGGCAACCAAACATGCAAAGGAAACTGCGCCGACTTACCCATTGCACCAACAAACAAGAGGATACAGGTCACTGTTAATAACGAAAACTCAAGCCCAGGAAACAAGGAAATTGTGACGTTAGTCAATGCTGGTGCAACCTTAAACACTTGAGCGTAATCTAAAGAACCACCAAAATAAAACAAGACTAAAGCGATACCCAACAGAAACCCAAAGTCGCCCACGCGATTCACCAAGAAGGCTTTTAAGTTTGCATAAATGGCCGTTGGACGATCAAACCAAAACCCAATCAACAAATAAGAAACCAAGCCAACCGCTTCCCAACCAAAAAAGAGCTGGATGAAGTTGTTACTCATCACCAACATCAACATAGAAAAGGTGAACAAAGACAAATAACTAAAAAATCTTTGATAACCTGCATCTTCTGCCATATAACCGATGGTGTAGACATGAACCATCAACGAAACCGATGTAATCACCACCATCATCATGGCGGTTAAGCCATCAACGAGAAACCCAACAGAGAAGTCAAAACCTCCCATAGTAAGCCACGTATAAAGGTTTTCATTGTATGGCTGCGACTCTCCCGACCAAAACCCCATCAACACCTTGGCAGACAAGATAGCAGAAACGGCGACGGCAGATATGGTCACAAAATGAGCGGCTCGACGACCAATTGCCCACCCGAACAAGCCTGAGATGACAGAGCCCACGAGTGGCAACAACGCGATAAGGAGATATAAACTTTTTGTATCCATGTTGGTTCTTTGATTTCTTGTTCGTGAAAACACGACAATCTGTATCGATAAACCGACAAACAACCCAGATTGCCACAATAAAATAAATTAGCCTTTTAAGCTGTCCAAATCTTCAATATTAATGGTGCTGCGGTTACGGAACAGCACAACCAAAATGGCCAAGCCTATCGCTGATTCTGCTGCGGCAACCGTTAAAATAAAGAAAACAAAGATCTGTCCTGCCGTATCGCCCAAATAATGAGAAAAGGCAATAAAATTATAATTGACTGCAAGCAACATCAATTCTATAGACATCAGCAGTACAATTAAATTTTTTCGATTTAGGAATATCCCCATAATACTGATAGAAAAAACTATCGCCGCCAGTACCAAATAATGCAATAAAGTAATTTCCATTACACATTTTCCTTTTTTAAGGCATCAAGGTTGGCCGCATCGCTTGACTCGCTCGGCACAACTGCCGCCATTTTCACTATTCTCAAACGATTGCTCTTCGCACTAACCGCGACTTGTTCATCAATGTTTTGGCGTTGACTGTCTACCCGTTTTCTCATGGTTAAGGCAATCGCCGCAACCATAGCCAACAACAAAACCACCGCGGCCAACTCAAAGGGCAATAAATATTGAGTATAAATCAACAACCCTAAGGTGCGTGTATTGCTCATTTCTGCGGTCAACGCAACATTACCATTCAATATTTCTAAATGAGTCGCCGCACTCGCATAAACCAAGGCCAACTCAACGATCATAACCAAGGCAACCAGAGCGGCCATAGGAAAATAACGCCAAAATCCTTTGCGCATCTCTTCGACATCAATATCGAGCATCATGACAACAAATAAAAACAACACCATGACCGCGCCAACATAAACCAAAACCAAAGTAATGGCCAAAAATTCTGACTGCAGCAATAACCAATGTCCGCTGGCCGTAAAGAAAGCCAATATTAACCACAAAGCCGAGTGAACTGGGTTTTTACCTGTCACCAACCCCAATGCAGAAATCACTAAGACCGCAGACAAAAGGTAAAAAACAAAAGTAGGTAATAATGCTGTGAGTGTCTCTAACATAAGTAATGCTCCCTTTTATCGATACTTGGCATCGACAGCTTTATTGGCTGCAATTTCAGCTTCATATTTATCACCAACCGCCAAAAGCATGGGTTTCGTGAAATACAAATCACCCCGTTTTTCACCGTGATACTCAAAAATATGCGTTTCAACTATGGCATCAACAGGACAAGCTTCTTCACAAAAACCACAAAAAATACACTTAGTGAGATCAATGTCATACCGTGTTGTGCGACGAGTACCATCTTCTCGTTGCTCCGATTCGATAGAAATGGCCATTGCAGGACAAACCGCCTCGCACAATTTACAAGCAATGCAACGTTCTTCCCCGTTATCATAACGGCGCTGCGCATGTAAGCCCCTAAAACGAACAGAAATCGGGGTTTTTTCTTCAGGATACAAAACCGTCACTTTACGCATAAAAAGATGCTTAAGCGTTAAAGAAAGTCCTGTAAATAATTCAGATAACAATAAACTCTTAAAAAAATTCATATTTTCAGTTCCTTAGCTTTTGAATAGGTTAATAAAGTCAGGGCACCAAACCATCAACGCACCCACCACAGCAACCCACACTAAGGTGATAGGAATAAAAATTTTCCAACCCAATCTCATGATTTGATCATAACGATAACGCGGAAAGGTCGCTCTCAACCAGAAAAAAGTAAACATCACTAAACTCATTTTGGCAAACAGCCACCACATTGATTCGCCACCAATAAACCCCCAAGAAGCGGGGAAAGGCGAAAGCCAGCCGCCCAAGAACATCAAAGACGTTAAAGCACAAATCAACCACATATTGGCATATTCAGCTAAAAAGAAAACTGCAAATGCCGTTCCTGCATATTCGACGTGAAAACCCGCCACAATTTCTGACTCACCCTCGGCCACGTCAAATGGCGCACGATTGGTTTCAGCAACCCCAGAAATCAAGTACACCAAGAACATAGGGAACAGAACCAGCCAATGCCAACCTAAAACACCACTGCCTTTTTGACTGTTCACAATGTCAATAAAATTAAGGCTACCCGACAACATCACCACCCCAACCAAAGAAAAGCCCATGGCGATTTCATAAGAGACGATTTGTGCCGCCGAACGTAATGCGCCTAAAAAGGCGTATTTTGAGTTTGACGCCCAACCCGCAATCACGACACCATAAACGCCCATAGAGGTAATGGCCATAATAAAGAGTAACGAAGCATCAATATTTGCCAGAACGGTATCCCCATTAAAGGGAATGACCGCCCAAGCGGCAAAGGCAGGCATAATTACCAAAACGGGCGCAATAATAAATAGCTTAGGCGACGCTTTGCTTGGAATGATGATTTCTTTCATCAACAGCTTAACGACGTCAGCAAATGGCTGAATCAAGCCCAAAGGGCCAACGCGATTAGGGCCCGTACGCAACTGCATCCACCCGATGACTTTACGTTCAAAATAGGTTGCATAAGCCACCGACAAAATCAGCGGTAACATGATGGCAACAATTTTTAAGATGGTCCAAATCGGCTCAAGCTGAAGAAAACTCAAAATGATGTCCATGAGATTACACTCCTTTTTCTAAAACAAGGGGGTCAAACAAACCGCCCAAAGCGAGCGTTTCTGGTTTTGCTGCGGCCAACCTTATCGTACCTTTGGCCAAAATATCATCAGCTTGAACCTGCAACTTAACACTGGCACAACCTTGTTTCACAAGCACAAAATCTCCGTTCTGCAATCCTTGTGCGGCCAACGTTTCGGTATGCAAATACGCTTTAGGTGCAGCAGCATGAACCGTTTTTTGCAAAGCAGTCGCGCGACGCGTAATACTGTCTTTGCTAAACATAGGCACTTCGCCTAAACGCTGCAAGCCAGCAGAGGCTGCGACAGTATGAAAAGCCAGTGACTGTACGCTGTTATATTGATTATTTAAAGTTCCTTTGATGTCGCAAGGCGCAAAGACGCTTCGTATCGCTTCAACATTATCATAATCAAAATTCGGCAAATTCAGTAAATTGGCCAAAACCCTCAACACTTTCCAAGCGGGGCGCGCCTGACCGAGAGGACGAACAACGCCATTAAACGACTGTAAGGTGCCCGCCATATTAATAAATGAACCTGCCGTTTCTGTAAATGGCGTAATCGGCAATAATACGTCGGCGTAATCCAACAAATTTTCTGAAGCGTAGGCAGTTAAAGCAATGACACTCTGCGCCGATTTGATGGCTGCCATGGCTTCTGCTGGCGCATAAGCGTCGTATTCAATTTCAGTATTCAATAGAAAATAAGATTTTCTCGGCTGGGTTAGCATCTCGCGGGCATTTAAACCACCATTTAAAGGCAGAGCTCCGACAACCTGAGCGCCAACGCTGTTGGCCGCAACAGCCAATACGCCAAATTTGGCACCCGTTAACCTTGCCAATTCTTGGCAAAGCGCATGAAGTTTGGCGTAATCAGGATGATACTGAGCAAGCTCCCCCATCACAATAAAGGCAGGTTTTTCAGCTGTTTGAGCAGCTAAAAGGTTGGCCGCAATCACTTTGGTTTGTTCACAAAGGGCAATAGAAACGCCGTCGAGTTTGAGTGAGGTACTCGACCCCTCGACAGAAGCCAACACGGTTTGTAATACACCATTCAAAGCCGAAACCCAAGCCGAAGGCTGGTATATCAGCTTAGCGTGAACTTCACACAACAAAGCATCATCTGCCGCATGTAAAATATTGAGCGCACTGCCTTTTTTTACCGCAGCACGCACGCGTGCAGCAAGTAAAGGCTGTTCAGTGCGTAAACTTGAGCCGATGACAAAAATAGACTGCGCTTCGGCCAAGTCAGTAATATCGCCGCCCAACCAAGTTGCGCCCGTTCTTAACGCATCCGCGCTAAAATCACTTTGACGCAAACGACTGTCGATATTATTAACGCCAAATGCTCGAGCTAAGTTGGCCGCAAGAAACAATTCTTCATTTGTCGATTGTGGACTCAACAAAAAGCCTATCGACTCTTTGCCGTAATCGGCAGCAACGCCGTTTAAGCTATTCACAACATAATTCAGTGCCACATCCCAATCCACGGTTAGCCATTGGCCATCTTGCTTAATCATGGGCGCAGTTAAGCGATCCGCATGATTCAAACCCTCGTAAGCAAAACGATCGCGATCAGACAACCAGCATTCATTAATGGCTTCGTTGGTCAACGGCAAAACTCGACGCACCAAATGATCTTTGACCTGAACAATTAAATTTGAACCCAAACCATCATGACCAGAAATGGATTTACGGCGTGACAACTCCCACGAACGGGCATCGTATCGGAAAGGTTTAGAAGTCAAGGCTCCCACAGGACACAAATCAATCACATTCCCAGAAATTTCTGAATCAACGGTCTTGTTTAAGAAAGGAAGTATCTCTGCAAACTCACTGCGGTTTGCCATCCCGATTTCTTGAAAACCACCAATTTCTTCGGTAAACCGCACGCAACGTGTGCAATGAATACAGCGGCTCATTTCTTCAGCCGAAACCAAAGCGCCCATGTCTTTGCCGACAACACTACGTTTTTCTTCTTCGTAACGAGACGTGGTTTTACCGTAACCAACCGCCAAGTCTTGCAACTGACACTCGCCGCCTTGATCGCAAATTGGACAATCTAAAGGATGGTTGATTAACAAAAACTCCATCACCCCTTGCTGTGCTTTTTTGGCCAAATCTGAATGAGTCTTCACAACCATGCCATCCGTAATTGGGGTAGCACAAGCGGGCAAAGGTTTGGGGGCTTTTTCAACCTCAACTAAACACATACGACAGTTGGCCGCAATAGACAGTTTTTTATGATAGCAAAAATGCGGGATATACGTTCCCGCATCCATTGCGGCTTCAATAATAAAGGTCCCTTGTGGGACTGTGAGGGCTTTGCCATCAATGTTGACTTGTAACATTGCTACTCCACTTCAAATTTAAAATAAGGCAAGGACAGAGCGAAATCATAAGGCACATACAATAATTTCACGAGATAAACACAAATTCAACATTCAACTTTTTATCATTGAGTAAAACAGGAAAGCAGATCAACACCACTTATGATCGACCAAGCCTTTTTTATGCGTAATCCAATGCTCAAACTCTGGTCTAAAATGCTTAGTAAAACTGCGTACAGGAAAAACAGCCGCATCAGCCAAAGCACAAATGGTTCGGCCTGCCATATTATTTCCTATGGATTCTAGCAATTCCAAATCCCCTGCGCGTCCCTCACCAGTCGCAATTCTATGAATAATTCGATAAAGCCAACCCGTCCCCTCGCGGCACGGTGTGCATTGCCCACAAGATTCTTCATGATAAAAGTAAGCCAAGCGCTCTAAGGCTTTCACCATACAAACGCTATCGCCCATGACAATCACAGCACCAGAACCTAGCATAGAGCCTGCTTTCGAAATGCTGTCATAATCCATAGTCAACCCCATCATCACCTCGCCTGGCAAAACAGGAGAAGAGGAACCGCCAGGAATGACCGCTTTCAATGTCATACCTGTTTTGATACCGCCAGCCATCTCTAGCAAATCAGCAAATGGCGTACCCAATGGGATTTCGTAATTACCTGGGCGATTGACATGGCCAGAAACTGAAAATAACTTCGTTCCGCCATTATTTGGAATGCCTTTGTTCTGAAAATTTTCACCGCCATCTTTCATAATAAAAGGAATGGAAGCAAACGATTCTGTGTTATTAATAGTGGTTGGTTTGCCGTACAGACCAAAGCTAGCAGGGAAAGGTGGTTTAAAGCGCGGTTGCCCTTTTTTGCCCTCTAAAGACTCCAATAATGCGGTTTCTTCCCCGCAAATATAAGCGCCGTAACCATGGTGCGCATATAAATTAAAATTGAACCCAGATCCTAAAATATTTTCACCCAAATAACCAGCGGCAGCGGCCTCTGCTAAAGCAAGCTCAAACCGTTCATACGCTTCAAAAATTTCACCATGTATGTAGTTATAGCCAGCCTTTGCTCCCATAGCATAGCCAGCAATAATCATGCCTTCAATCAAAGCATGAGGGTTGTAACGTTGAATGTCTAAATCTTTAAAAGTACCTGGCTCGCCTTCATCGGTGTTACAAACAACGTATTTGTCACCAGAAAAAGCACGGGGCATGAAACTCCATTTCAAACCCGTCGGAAAACCAGCGCCACCACGACCACGGAGACCAGAAGATTTTACCTCTGCAATCACTTCATCTTGAGCTTGTTTGTTCTCTAGAATTCTACGTAAAGCACTATAACCACCGCGAGCAACATACGCCTCTAAATGCCAACATTCTGGATCCAGCGTATTCACGCCATCAAAAATAACCCCTTTAACAAAGATAGCCATTATTTGCACTCCGCTAATAGTTTATCAATCGCTTCAGGCTGCATAAAACTACACATTTTATGATTATTCAGCAACATAACAGGGGCATCACCACAAGCGCCCATACATTCACCTTCTAGCAAAGTAAATAAGCCATCATCCGTGGTTTGACCAATTTCAACACCTAGTTTTTTGGCAACATATTCTGCTGCATTCACACCACCTTGCAAAGCACAAGGCAAATTAGTACAAACGGTAATTTTATATTTTCCAACGGGGTGTACGTTGTACATATTATAAAATGTCGCCACTTCATACGCAGCAACGGGCGCAATACCAATATAATTGGCAACAAATTCAATGGCATCTTCAGTCAAACGACGCGTTTCTGGCGTCGTTCCTGTTTCCTGCAATTCAACCTGCGCAATACGTAACGCCCCCATAACGGCAGAGCGCTTCCCTTCGGCTGGATATTTAGCCAATTCAACATCAATCAGACTCAATGATTTTGTAGATAACATTAGCGGTCTATCTCCCCAAATACAATATCTTGTGTGCCGATAATCGCCACCACATCTGAAATCATATGCCCACGTGACATTTCATCCAAAGCAGCTAAATGCGGATAACCCGGCGCACGAATTTTCAAACGGTATGGCTTATTAGCCCCGTCAGAAACCAAATAAATACCAAACTCACCTTTTGGATGTTCGACGGCAGCATAAGCTTCCCCTTCTGGGATACGCATGCCTTCGGTAAACAATTTAAAATGGTGAATTAAATCTTCCATATTGCTTTTCATACCTGCGCGAGGGGGCGGCGCAACTTTGTAATTATCCGTAATAACAGGACCTTCGTTGGCTCTAAGCCAAGCAATACATTGCTCTATGATACGATTCGATTGACGCATCTCTTCCATGCGCACCAAATAACGATCATAACAATCGCCGTTAACGCCCACAGGAATATCAAAGTCGAGCTCGCCATAAACATCATACGGTTGTTTTTTACGCAAATCCCATTCAACGCCAGAACCTCTCAACATAGGTCCAGTAAATCCTAAATTCAAAGCACGCTCTTCATTGACAACCCCGATATTAACCGTCCGCTGTTTCCAAATTCGGTTTTCAGTGAGCAAGGTTTCATAGTCATCAATACATTTAGGAAAACGCTTAGCAAAATCCTCAATAAAATCGAGCAAACTGCCTGTTCTATTCGCATTTAATGCGGCCAACTCTTTTGCTGTTTTTTTATTACTTTTCAAAAATTTTGGCATGGTATCAGGCAAATCTCTGTACACTCCGCCAGGACGGAAATAAGCAGCATGTAATCGAGCGCCTGAAACGGCCTCGTAGCAATCCATTAGATCTTCCCGTTCACGAAACGCGTACAAAAACATCGTCATTGCACCAATATCTAAGCCATGCGCGCCTATCCACATCAAGTGATTTAATATGCGTGTAATTTCAGCAAACATGACCCGAATATACTGCGCACGCTTAGGCACTTCAAGCTTCAATAATTTTTCTATGGCCAAACAATAGGCGTGCTCATTGCACATCATCGAAACATAATCCAATCTATCCATATAGGGCAGGGATTGAATGTAGGTTTTCGATTCTGCTAATTTTTCTGTGCCACGATGCAGTAAACCAATATGAGGGTCAGCCCTAACAACGGTTTCTCCATCTAATTCCAGTATCAGTCGCAAAACACCATGCGCAGCAGGATGTTGTGGACCAAAGTTTAACGTGTAATTACGAATTTCAGCCACCGTATTGCTCCTCACGTATGATGCGCGGCGTAATCTCACGCGGTTCAATTGACACAGGCTGGTAAATGACCCTAGCTTGCTCTTCGTCATAGCGCATTTCGACATAGCCTGACGTAGGAAAGTCTTTTCTAAACGGATGCCCGACAAAACCATAATCGGTTAATAATCGACGCAAATCAGGATGACCTTCAAACAACAAACCAAACAAATCAAATGCTTCTCTTTCAAACCAATTGGCCGAGTTCCACACAGAAACAACCGAAGGAATGACGGGGAAGTCGTCATTGGTTGCAAAAACTCTGAGTCGCAAGCGATGATTGTGTTTCACAGACAATAGGTGATAAACGGCTGCAAATCTATTTGGAAATACCTTCTGATCAGCAACACCGTCTTTATACGTTGAATAATCTAAGCCACAAACATCAATACATTGTTCAAAAGACAAATCAATGTGTGTTTTTAATGTTTCAGCCACATGAATTAAATCAACAGCATGGCAGCTTATTGTCAATTCATCCAAGTGCAAAGTGACTTGCTTGAGCTTGTCACCTAAAACACGTTTGAGCGCTAAGTTTAAAGTTTCTAAACAACCAGACATAATATTCTCTTCTCTTTATTTTTTAAGTTCAAAAACAAGATGAACCCTAAATCAGTATTTTTTAGCGAGCAATCGTATTTGTACGAGTAATCTTATTTTGCAACTGAATCAAGCCATAAATCAAAGCTTCTGCCGTAGGGGGACAACCTGGCACGTAGACATCGACAGGCACAATACGATCGCAACCACGAACCACGGAGTAAGAATAATGATAATAACCACCACCATTCGCACAAGAACCCATAGAAACAACCCAACGAGGCTCTGCCATTTGGTCATAAACTTTACGCAGAGCGGGTGCCATTTTATTGGTTAAGGTGCCAGCAACAATCATTAAATCCGATTGACGTGGGCTGGGGCGAAAAATAATACCAAATCGATCCAAATCATAACGCGCTGCACCCGCATGCATCATTTCGACGGCACAACAGGCCAGACCAAAAGTCACCCCCCAAATCGAGCCTGTACGCATATAGTTGATGACCGTGTCAGCACTTGTGGTAACAAAACCCTTTTCAAGAACACCTTCTATTCCCATTCCAAGGCTCCTTTTTTCCATTCATAGATAAAACCAACGACCAAAATGGCTAGAAAAACCATCATGCCACCAAAAACAAAAGCGCCTTGTTCTTTCAAAACCATAGCCCAAGGAAAGAGGAAGGCAATTTCCAAGTCAAACAAAATAAATAAAATCGCCACTAAATAATAACGCACATCAAACTTCATGCGGGCATCTTCAAAAGCCTCAAAACCACATTCATACGGTGAATTTTTTTCTACCCCCGGTTTTCGCGGCCCTAAAATCCAACCTAAACTAATTAAAAGCATACCCAAAATAACGGCTGCAATAATGAACAGCATAACGGGAAAATACAGTGATATCATTCCCCACCTACTTTCTGAGATTAAGAATAAAAATAAAGAATAAACTACGCACCAAGACTGGCCACAAAAGTTTAAAAGACTATCTAAGCATAAAAACAAAATAGTCTATCTGATGAAAACTCTAGATAAACTATTTTCTTTGTAAAACTAACAACAAAAATAATGGTGCCGATAGGGAGACTCGAACTCCCACAGCCTTACGGCCACTACCACCTCAAGGTAGCGTGTATACCAATTTCACCATATCGGCTTCAAAAAAAAACACTAAAAAACTACTGCGGAACCTGCGGTGCACTCGTTGGTTGGTTAGAACTTTTACTCACAACATCGCTGGCTTGACCAACTTTAGATTGGCCTGAAAGACTGGCTTTATCAGCAACTTGACTGGTACCTGCGCCTGACGAAAGATAAGCCATTGCGAGGCAGGTGCTAAAGAAAAGGGTTGCAGCAATCGCGGTTGCGCGACTTAGAAAGTTAGCTGAACCGCTGGATCCAAAAAGGCTGGCTGAAGCACCACCGCTGACGCCAGCGCCAGCATCTGCCCCTTTGCCTTGCTGCATAATGACTAAAACCACAACTGACAAAGCCGACAAAACCAACAACACCAAAACAATCTTTTGTATAAATTCCATAATTATAATTAAACACTCTTTCAAGTAAACGACACAATTATCTTTTTAAAAAGACTAAATTCTTACAATAGAGCCTCGGCGCATATTTTTGTAAAAGAATTTAAATCTAAAGAAGCCCCTCCGACCAAAGCACCATCAACATTTGGTGTTGCGAAAATTTGCGCAACATTATCGGCCTTAACACTCCCCCCGTAAAGGATGCTGATATTAGCAGAATCAGGCCTGTTTAGCAACAACCATTCCTTGATTTTAGTATGCACTTCTGCAATCTGTTCGACTTGAGCAACCTGCCCCGTGCCGATTGCCCAGATGGGTTCATAAGCCACAACCAAAGGCTGTGGCGAACTGTGGCGTATTGATTCCAATTGTTCATATAGTACTGCCAAATACTCACTTGATTGGCGTTCCTGTAAGGTTTCCCCTATGCAAAAAATAGGGGTAATACCCACTGCCTGTGCATGAATGATTTTATCGCTTAACACCATTTGAGTTTCACTAAAAGCCGCTCGGCGTTCAGAATGACCAACAATTACATACCGACAACCAATGTCCGCCAACATACCTGCAGAGACTTTACCCGTATAAGGGCCATTTTCAGCGAAACGCCCCACATTTTGAGCACCCAGCTGCAGTTTTTGACCCTCTAACAAAGTAGCAACCTGCGCCAAATAAGGATAAGGTGGCGCAATAACCACTTGCTCACGATTCACGCAGGGTTCAAGCAAAAGAGACTCTATTAAAGCTTTGTTGCTAGACAAACGCCCAAACATTTTCCAATTACCCACCACCAATTTTGGTACGGTTTTCATAATAAGCAACTCTTTTCCATATCAAGATTAAATCAAAAGCGCCTATTATCTAACTTTTAAAGGCGAAGAGCAAATGCAGATCAAATCATCGAACCAACAAGCTCTAAAGTCACATAACGACTTTAATATAAAAAAGGCTTCCCTTAACATAATAAGGAAAGCCTTTTTTATACGAATTACTGCAACTTAATTTCTACATCAACACCAGCAGGTAAATCCAGTTTCATTAAAGCATCAACTGTTTTATCTGTTGGATCAATAATATCCATCATACGCAAATGCGTACGAATTTCTAATTGATCACGACTGGTTTTATTAACGTGAGGAGAACGCAAGATGTCGAATCGCTCAATTTTTGTTGGTAAAGGTACTGGGCCTTTAACGACTGCGCCAGTACGTTTAGCAGTATCAACGATTTCTTGAGCAGAGCGGTCGATTAAGGTGTAATCGAAAGCTTTAAGACGAATGCGAATTTTTTGGTTAGCCATAATGTAAGATTGCCTTTGTATAAACGTTAGAGAAGGAGGAAGAATTAAGCGATGATTTTAGCAACCACACCAGCGCCTACTGTACGACCACCTTCACGAATCGCGAAGCGTAAACCTTCTTCCATCGCGATAGGGCAAATCAATTCAACGGTAAC
>JBILQJ010000071.1:0-5071 GCA_044373325.1 Burkholderiales bacterium | reverse complement strand
CCACCATCGTTCCAACGGGCACGCCATAATCCACTTGATGGCCTTTGGGTACAATGATTTCACGCGGCGTTTGTAAGCGTCGGCTGGCGATTTGTTCATGTAAAGTCACCAACAAATCTGCATCATCTTTGACGATTAAACCCGCAACCGATAAGGCTATCCCAGCCGACGTGCTGGCAACCACCGTTGCACTTTCTGCCCCCACCAAATCGGCAATAAAGCGCCCCGTTTTTTCGACCAATTCTTGCATCACAAACAAATGGCTCAACCCATAATCCACATGCTGGCAAACCGCCGTTTCAGACGTAGCCACCCCCAATATGGTCATTTTGCCCGAAGCGTTAATCACCGATTTTAATCCATATTTATCATGCAGGCTCAGTGGCGATAAAGTCATGATATTGCGCTCCTTTCGTTGTTAAAATCCACTCGCCAGCCACGACAGCGGCCACAGGAATGATTTGTTGCGGATGTATCTTGCAAACTTTGTCGGCATCCACCAGTTCTATGGCTTCATTTTTTAACTCAAAAAGGGTTAAGTCCCCATCAAAATTGGCTTTTAAATGGCCTTTTTGGTGCAACTTCAAAATTTGAGCAGGTTGAGATGTCACCGCCGCAATCACCGTTTCTAAACTCAAAGACAAGCTTAAAAACTTGGTCATCACGGTAGCCAAATCATACACAGGCCCGTTCACCCGATTGCGATAATAAATGTCTGAACTAATCATATCGGGCAACAATTTCAACACATTCATGCTGTGTTCGGCCACAGAAAAACTGAAACTGGCGCTGCCGTGGCCAACGTCTAAAATCACGCCGCGTGCCAACGCCGCTTGTATGGCTGGCTTTAATTGCCCATCTTCCGCCAAAATTTTATTGGGTTTGCCATTAAAACAGTGCGTAATAATATCGCCTTGTTCCAATAAATCAGCAATTTCATCTAAGCGCGGCGGATCATTGCCGATATGCACCATCAAAGGCAAAGCGGCTTGGGTCGCTTGTTTGACTTCAGCTTGCATACTTTTAGCACGATAAAGCGGTTGTATGCCATTTTCGCCCACCACGCTTTTGCTCATGCGTGCCTTCAAACCCACAATAAAATTGGGATAGCGTTGATAAGCGGCCAACAAAGCTTCCGTATGAATGTCATCCATGTTACACAATTCATTTTGAACCATTAAACCAATACGCGAAATGTTGATAAAAGCAAACACGTTGGTTTTGGCTTTTTCAGCAAAGCCATGAAAACTTGCCAAGTCGTCTGCGCCCACACTGCCTGCATCGATCACCGTGGTCACACCCGTTAACACGCCCGCCAAGTCAGGCTCATCGTGATACATGGGCGAAGCAGGAAAACAATGCGTATGCGCATCTATCCAGCCCGCACTCACATAATATTTGCCTTTTAAATCAACCATTTTAATGGTTGCATCAACCGATAAATCTGTGTCGATTTCAACGATTTTTCCATTTAAAATCAATAAATCACAGACATCTTGACGCTCAATCCCCTCGCCGATGAGCTTGGCATTTTTAATCAAAAGATGATGCACAGTAAGCCCTTTCTTTAGATGAAAAATAGAACAATAAAATTAAGCAAGTGGTATAGGAAACAGAGATCCAAAAGCCATCGCGCCGATAATTGCTCCGCCTGTGATGGGTTTATTCCACAAATAAAACCCCAGAGCCCCCACCAAAGAGCCTACACCGATTGGTATAGATGCTGTCATAGCCGACAAAACAATCATGGGGCCTAAAAAACGGCCTGACGAATTGCCTGCGCCCATCATTACCTCACTGCCATAAGTCGCATTCCCTTGATTGACCGTGAATTTTCTGGCCAAAATAATGACATAACCAATAAGTAATCCTGTCAAAAAACCAACCAATAAGGCCAAAGGAAAGCTCTCTAAAGGCAAAGTAATTTCTGCGGCCAATAATAAAGCAGGAATCCCTAAACCAACACCTGTCATAATAGCCCCACCAATATCCAAAATACCGACTAAGGATCCTTCTATGATTCTGGCAAATAAGAAACTAACGCCAAAAGCCGCCGCCGCACTATAAACGCCAGTCTCCATACCTGCACGAAGCATCGCCACAAAAGCTACCTCGTTAAAAGCGCCTATTTGATAAACATAATACATGTGCGTTCCAGCAAATACTCCAGAAGACAGCAATCCCACAAACAAAGGGAAAGAATAATCTGCAAACCAAAAACCTTTTTTATCTAAACTGTTCATTGTTTTTTCCTTTTTCATGAGGGGGATTGGTTATTTACCAGCTAATTGATCGTGTATGGCAACCAAAGCGGCCGGGGGCGTTAGGTTGAAAGATTTGAGCGCCTTCAAATCAAAGCCACGGAAAAAGCCACTCAACAAAAATAACACCACCACCGCGCCCATCATGCCTTTGGTGATTTTATTCCAGCCTGCATCATCTACGCCTTTGCCTATTAAAATACCTAATACCAAACCAGGTACGGCATTGCCCATAATTAAATGCGCACACCCTCCAAAGACAGTTGCCCAAAAGCCAGCGCGTTTGCCTGCATCAATGGCTGCTAACCAAAAAATAACAGGCATGACGGTAGTCACCAAAAGATTCGCGGCAGGCACTAAAACTTTTAAAGCAGTGATTTGTAAAGCAGGCGGCACAATAGAAGCGGTTGTATTTAAAAAAGCCACAACTATCATTCCAATCACCCCACAAACAAGGCTCATTTTTTTTGGGTTATGCAACGTCTCGGCCAGATTTTTATTACGCAGCATTAAAGTGGCCGCGCCCCAATGCGGAATCACGCGATGATCAATGTCTTGGGTAAACGCACCAGCAGCAACCGATGAAGCCCAAGCGTTAAAGAAAAAGCCCAATCCAAACGAAAAATGCGAAGCCGCATCGCCTTCGCACGCGTTCAATTCGCCCAAGGTTCTGAAGGCACCTAAGCCTTGCGATTCTGGTGCGTTAAACATACGTGCCGCCCCAGCGCCAACGCCAAGCCCCACCAAACCGCCAATAACCAAGGACTTCAATAAAATGACTAAAAACATCGTTCATACTCCTTTTTAAGGGTTGTGTGTTTCGAAAACCACCGCCTGCGTTTCTATGGCAAGCACTTTCACGACCACTTCTAACTCAACAGAAAACTGCACTCGCTCTCGTTTGAAGAAGAAAAACAAAAAAGCTTCTTTGGTGATGTATTGTTTGGCTTTCACCAGCGTCACATTTTCAGGCTCTATACGCAACAAGACTTCGCCAGCATTGACCATTACGGCTTTTCTAATGCCCATCAAGGCATCAGCAAACGCATCGGTTTTGGTGTTGCCTTTTCCTTGCACGAAGACTGTTCGAATGCTTTGCGTTTTCATGCGCCCGTGCCATATTTTTTAAGGTACGCCAGAACCAAACGTTCGCCCAATTCTTCTTGATCCATAAAACCAAAGCCCAAGGCTTTGTAACCTTCGTTGATGGCCGTCACGCCAGCATCAATGGAACGCATCCCATAACTGGCTTTGTAACCATGCTTGTTTTGAGCCGTCAAAGCCCCCGCACCGCCGCTGCCACAAAAAGAAATCCCAAAATGGGCTTGTTCGGCGGCCATCACATCCCCGAGTTTCATGTCAGCCCCAACCCCTGAAATCACGATGGCTTTGCCACCTGCTTTTTCTATGCCCACGCCCACTTTTTGACCTTTGCCCAAACGGTCGCCCACCACCACAATAATTTGAGACATCGCGTACACTCCCTTTTTTTAATGATGCGTTAAAATTTCAAAAATAAAATTAAAAATTAAAAAATCAATCAACCACTTCAAAATGCAAAGACAACAAATACACTTCAGTCAGGGGTAAGCCGTCAAAGACATCAACGATTTTTTTGGCCAAGGTCATCGCCTCTGCCGACACTTCATCAAAAATGGCCACGTCAAACTCGGGCAAACTTTCGCCAGTCACCGCTCGTCTGGCCATTGCGTTTAAATGACTCATCAATTTTAGGCTTTGCAATTCCGACACCTTGCGCCCTGCTTCGGCCAAAATAGGCAACGTTTGCGCATAAGCACTTTGCCCCAGCGCTTGGATTTGCGTTTCTTGCACTTCGGTTATTAAGCTTGCTTGGTTCACTTTACCTCCTTTTTTAAAAAGCTTTAAAAAGTCTATACATTTGTACGGAATGGGCGCTACTTTACCACCTAGCCTTTTTTTCAATAAGCTGCTTTTTTTCCGTTTGAAAATGGCAAATTTATAGATGTACATTTTGAAAAAGCTGCTCAAAAACGTTGCGGCCAACCTTTTTCCTGTTTTCGTGTTGAAAATCAGGATAAAAGGTTGGCCGCAAGTTTGATTGATTTTGTTAAGGTTTTTAGCGTTTTTTGTTGATGATGGTCACCACATTGGCGGCCAAAATAAACAGCGCTCCTATCAATAAACTGGGTTTTGGGGTTTCGGCTAAAAACAGACTGGACAAGAGCACCGCAATGGGAATTTGGGCATAAGACAACAGCGTAATCACGATGGGCGCGCATTGCGTGGTGACATTCACCCACAAAGAATGCGCAATCAAAGTGCCAGCGATGCCTAAAAAAGCCAAGCCCAGCCAGTCGGTGGTGCTTAATTGCCAATCGGTATAGCCATAAAAGGGCAAAAAAGCCAGCAAAGCAAAACTGAATTGGCCGAAGGCCTTGAGCATCACAGGATAGGCGCGCGCTTTTTGTTGCAAAATGGGTAACAGCGCGTAAATCATGCCGCTGGCCAGCCCCAACAAAAAACCTAAGGTTTGATGATTTTGCAAAGAAAAGCTGGGCATGCAAATGAAGCTGCCCACCAGCGCCAAACCCAAAGCCAAATAATCGCCGCGATGGATGCGAGTGCCTAATAAAAATCGACTCCAAATCAACAGGCTGGGGCCATAAAATGACAGCGCCACCATGGCTGTGGCAGGCGTGGACAATTTAATGCTGTAAAAATAAGTAATCCAATGCAAGGCAAAACAAATGCCCATCAGCCCCAAAATAGAGAGCGATTGCCGCGTTAAGGTTTGGTGTTCTTTTTTATAGGCCACATACAAACCTGCA
>JBILQJ010000070.1:0-5223 GCA_044373325.1 Burkholderiales bacterium | reverse complement strand
CGTCGCCTAAGCAACAACGCAGTCTTGTTTAAATCTATTTCATCTTACCGTGCAAATGTTGGCTGTTACGCACAACACTCACACTTATCGATTATTCGTATTGTTAAAGATCAGTTCAAACACAACTTTCAACTGCTTGTTTACTTTAAAGAAATCAAACTAAACCACCGCTTGTTTCTCTAACCAACCGCGTCGTCTTGCTGCGTCGAGAGGGCGAAATATACGCACCTAAGCCAAAACCGTCAACCCCTAATCGCAATTCTTTTTGAAGAAGCCGCCCAAAGCCCCAACCAAAACCCACCAAAAATGCCACAAAACCCTAAACAAAACAAGCCAAAATTCACCCGAAAAACAACCCAAAAAAAGTTAGAAAAAATTTCAAAATAATTAAAAAAAGCGGCCTAAAAGTTTCTGCAACCTCGTCAACGTCATTCTAAAAACAACCCAAAACCCTTGCGGCCAACCTTTTTTCCCGAAAAATAGGGTTAAAAGGTTGGCCGCAAGGTCGTGTTATTCAATTTTAATTAAACCCGCTCCAACATCCTTTTGACCAAAGGCGTTGGGTCGGCTTTTTCATTTGTCCAATCCGCCCAACTCGGGTGGGTGACGGTCACGACAACTAGGCCATCGGCGGCACGGTGAGCGCGGCTTGTCCAGCGTCGGTTGTTGGTCTCTGTGTAATGGTCAATCTCAATATCAGCACCCAATTTCTTGCACACAAAATTTCCTGCCGCTTTGCCGAAACACAAGATGGTGCGAACTCGAAGCGTGTCGATGACTGCTTGATGAACAGGCCAACATTGATTGAGAAGAGACGGCTTATCTTTAAGCGCTTTTTCATTGCGCGAGCTTAAAAATATCACATTACTTGCTGGAACTTGGCAAGGTTTGAGGTTCAGTTTTTCAAGCATATGAAGCACTCTCAACTGCATCGGATATCTTCCCTTAGGCTTTTTCTTAGGCTCACCCCATTCCTCACAAACATAGGCTGAATAGTCTACCTCTGCCCAGTCAAATGCCTGAAGGGGAACATCGACAATATTGTCTGTTTGTTTTGCCTCGCTTCCGCCAGGGTTTAAGCCCAAAATGTATAGTGGGGCATCTTTCACAAAAGCGGAAACACCCGAATAAAATACAGAACGGGTTGAAGTCCCCACTTTTATCGAGTCGAGCGCCTCTGAAATCGCGGCAGGAAGCGTGGGTACTTGAGCTGACATCTTATTCTCCTTCGTTATTGTTAAACGAGTTGGTACTACTTTATTTATCTTTTAAATTCAAGCCATTCCAAACTGTGCATCGTCAAAATCAAACTCATCAACTTGCGGCCAACCTTTTTCCTCAATAAACACGGAAAAAGGTTGGCCGCAAGTTGTATGTGAGCAGTTTTCGGCAGGTTGTTCTTAATCAAAAAACAGTGGCATTCAGACAAAAATCATTATTTAATTCATACTATTTCATCCATTACAACATTTATAACTCACGTCACAATCGGTCAATACAATCACACGCGGGTGCATTTGCAACAACGAAGCAGGCACTTGCGTGGTGATGGGGCCGTTTAAGGCTCTGTCCAAAATGGCGGCTTTGCTTGCGCCTTTGACCACCAACAAGATGGTTTTGGCGTGCAAAATCGAACCCATGCCCATACTCAAGGCGTGCGTTGGTACTTCGTCTAGGCTATTGAAAAAACGTTGATTCGCCAAACGCGTTTCAGGTTGTAGCGTCACTTGGTGCGTAAAGCGAGACAAGCTTTCATTGGGTTCATTAAAACCAATGTGGCCATTTAAACCCAAGCCCAAAAACTGCATATCCACCGTGCCTTGTTGGCTCAACACGTCGTCGTAACGGCGGCATTCGGCAGCAATGTCGGTGGCCATGCCGTTGGGGACGTGCGTATTTTCAGGTTTGATGTCGATGTGATTAAACAGCTGCGTTTGCATGAATTGGCGATACGATTCGGGGTGATCCACCGCCAAACCCACGTATTCATCTAAATTCACGGTTTTGATTTGGCTGAAGCTGACCGTGCCTTGTTGATACGCTTGCACCATGTGTTGATACGCGCCGATGGGCGTGCTGCCAGTGGCCAAACCCAAAACTGCATTCGGCTTGGCGCGAACCAAAGCCAACATAAAATCGGCGGCCACTTTGTCCAATTCGGCGGCGTTTTTAAAGCAATGTAAAATCATCGTCCTGCTCCTTTATAAAGTTTTTTATTTTAAAATGTCATCGGCTGCCTTGCGCTAACTACGTTTTGTCCTTTGCGCGTCGCGAATTATAACCCAAAAAACAAACGACACGCCAACGTTCAAAACCCTAGTTTTAGAAATTCTGTTTACAAACTTTGTGGCCAACCTTTTAACGTGAAAATCACGAAAAAAGATTGGCCGCAAGCTTTGCATGGCCGTTATTGTTTTTGAATAAAAATACTTGCTTTAAGTGGGTTCGTTAAGCTATTGTAAAGTCTTTTGTTGCGCACCATAACACTCAAGGAGGCCAGCGATGCGCTATTTATACGGTGCAGAATGTTTGCTGAATGTTCTCAAAGCGCTGTTTTTTATTGGTGCTGCGACGCACATTTTACAAGATTCCAACACCCTTTTTTTATTTGGCTTGACGCTGTTGTTTGAAGTGTTTTCGTCTGTTGTCGCGCCTTTTTCGGTGGGCGTTTTCATCGACAAAAAAGGCGGCCTTGTTCTGTACAAAAGATTGATGTTGATTTTGATGGCTTTATTGTGCGCGTTGTGGGGCATACATCCGTGGTTATCGCCCGTTGTGCATTTGTTTTTGGCCTACAGTTGCTTGTCTTTTTTTGCGCCGTTGCAACGCATGGCGCAGCAAACTTATTTTGCCGAAGCCCGCGAACAATTCGACTTAAAAAAAATCAATGCGCACCATCAAATTGCCGTCCAAACTGGGCAGCTCTTGGGACTGGGTTTGTCGGTGATTTTGGTGGATACGGTCGACTTTGCTTATTTACATTTGGGCGGATTGACTTGCTTGGCTTTGGCTTTTGCGTGCGCGGCGCGCTTGCCTACCTTGCATCAAGCCACTCATCATGGCCAACTCGTGCCGTTTAGGCAACTCATCCGTTCGTTTCCCCTCATCACTAAAGCGCTGATTGTGGTGAGCGCTTTTGATTACGTGGTCATGTCGGTGTTTAATTTGTCCTTGCCCGTATTGGCGCAAAGTTATGCCCAAAAAGGCCAAACCATCAGCTATTTTGACATGGCTTACGCGGCAGGCGCGATTTGCCTTTCGTGGGGCTTACCGCATTTTTTTACGCACAAACCCAATCTCAACCTAAGCCAACTCGCCTACATCTTACTGCCTTTTATTTTTATCGGCTTGGTGCTTGACTCAACGTTCAGCTGGCGCATGGTCTTAATTTTTAGTCTGGGTGCGCTAATCACTTTGTCCACCATTGGTTTTAACAGCCATTTGCAAGCCACGCTCCCCAAAGAAGTGGTCGGGCGCGTGTTTGCCTTACGGCGCATCGTGTTGGGATTTTTGTTGCTCATCACCATCAACGGTTTGTCTTGGCAATATAAAAACGGCCTTGAACCGTATTATTTGACGTTGTGCGTTTTGATTTTTTTGTTGTCGATTGTGTTGATGACGGTGCTTTTTTATAAAAAGGAAAGCTAATTTCTAACGTCAATGAATCCAATTTCTTCATTAGACAAATTTCGCCATTTCGGCTTGCGGCCAACCTTTTAACGTGAAAATCACGGGAAAAAGGTTGGCCGCAAGGGGTTCAAATTTTAATAGTATTATTTTCCACTTTTTATTCTATTGTCATGCTTGCAAAGCATTTGACAGTTTTCGGATATTGTTTTTCCTCCTTCGTGCCAAGGTTTAATATGATCTGCTTCCATTTCAGTGATTTCAAATTTAACGCCACACTTGACACAAATGCCTTTTTGTCGTTCAAACGCTTCACGCTTTTCTTTATCTTTGAAGGTTCTAATATTTAAATATTTCTCTTTACGCGTTAAAACATATTCGTAAATACCTGATTTTTTCGTTACGTCTTCATCTTGCATTAATTCTGTTATTTCTTCTTCTAATTTTTTAGCGTCAAAATTTTGGTCTTTATAATTGTTGTAAAGAAAACCATAATTTATGCCTTTCATTTCTTTGCGATATTTTGGAAAAACAACTTTGATCCAATTGATTAAATTTTGGAAATATAACCACAATTCATTGGCATTTGGATTGTGTTGGTTTTGAGCCATATACTGCTCAATGTCATCGTTATTTATCCAACTAATTACAGTTGCTAGATACTCTTGACGAATTGGCGTACCTGACATGTAATCGTTTCCCATGTTGTAAGCTGGGCAACCTGTTTTGCTGAAATATTTTTTCGCATCTGTTAGCCAATTACCTGTATAAATCGCATTTCGCAGTTCTTGGTCAGTAAGTTTCTCACCTGCTATGTTGATGGTTTTAAACCAATCTAATTTTTCTTTGTCATTGCCTTCACAGAAATACACCATCAATTTGTAATCCAAAATTTGATTTTGTTCTACATCGGTCAAGTTATTGAAATACATTGAATTCAAAGAAAAACTACCCGAAACATACTCACAAATACTTATTGTTCGTTGCTGTCCATCTAAAACTTCGTAAGTATCATCTTCACTCTTTACCCAATACATTACGTTTAATGGAAAATTCTTTTGCACCGTTTCAATGACCGAATCACGTTGTTTATCTTTATAAACAAACTCACGCTGATATTTTGGTCGAATATTTAGTTTGCCATTAAAACCAACAACGCCTTCTTCGTTGTCGTTTAAATAGCCATTTGCAACATCTCTGATTTTTATTTCTTTAAGTTCGATTTTCATATTTTTTTGTTTTTTATAAAAATTCTTTTATAAACCTTTTTTGAATTAATTAAAGCTTGAGCCACTTTGGTGTCCTCAAACCAAAGTCCGTTTGAAAATCCTTTACCTTCACTTTCAGTTGCTCCAATTATTTCAAACTGATCTGGATTATATTTATCCATAAAGGTAATCGGAACACCCATTACACCTTTATAATCAATTGGAATCTCTTTTGTTTTTGATACTTCAATTGCATCATAATGTAGTGGTCAAGTAAATTCGGACACTATTTTAGGGTGTTTTCAGCAAGCGCTGGCGGCAACCCGTTATTAGCCGCATGAGGCCTGTCGTGGTTGTAGTGAGTCATTAAATAAAAGCCCACATCCAC
>JBILQJ010000069.1:0-5236 GCA_044373325.1 Burkholderiales bacterium | reverse complement strand
CTTAGATGGATGGCATTGATGAATTATGAAGTCTGATTTAACGCGCGTCTTGCCGAAGCCCACATCACATCAGAAATGCCTTCGGCGTGATTTAAGCAACGCGCCAAAATAAACAAAGCATCTGACAGTCTGTTTAAATATTGTTGCATGGGTTTATGCAGTTGTACTTCTGTATTTTGCGAGGCCAATTCGTGAGATAAAGCCACAACGCTGCGTTCGGCACGACGACAAACCGTACGGGCAAAATGCGCTTGTGCCGCCGCTCGTCCGCCACCAGGCAAAATAAATTCTTCCAAATAAGGCAAAGCTTCATTCCAAAGGTTGGCCTCATCTTCCAAAGAGGTCACTTCTTCGGCAAAAACAGCTTGGTAAGTCGGCACGGCCAATTCGGCACCCACATTAAACAAAATGTGCTGCATATGCGTCAGCGATGCTTGCCAATCGGGATCAGTCACTTCGGTAATCAACAAGCCCAAAGCTGCATTCAACTCGTCCACATCGCCCAATGCTTGAACGCGCAAATCGTATTTTTTGACTCGCGAACCATCTCCCAAGCCCGTTGTGCCATCATCACCCGTTTTTGTCATGATTTTTGATAATCGATTGCCCATGTTTATTGCCTTTATGTTGTATTAAGTATTTTTTATGACAGAAATCAAAGAAAAAAGACTATTCTCTTTGCTCTTCCTCTTGTTTTAACAAGTTTTTTACTTGATCTTGGATGTTGGCCAAACTGCCAACCAATTGATCCGAGTCAGCTTCAAATCGTTGCATAACAGCTTTATGAAGTTGTCTGGATTCTTCTTCTAAAACGGTATTCAGCCACAGGCGCATTTCTTTTTTCAAGCTAGGCATCAAAGATTTAACAACTTTGTCATAAAGCAGTGCTTCTTTAGCGGCTTTTTCAGCCGCATCGGCTTGCTGCATCATGACTTGAATGTATTCTAAAACAGCATGATTCGATGGCACAGAAAGTGGCGCTGCAGCAGTTGGTTGGGTTATTTCTGGACTAAAACTCACGGTTTCGAACACCCTTGGCGCTTCGATTGGTTTGACGTTAAGCTCTTGATTAATTACGGTGTCTATCGCATCGCCCATCGTATTTTGAAAGGGCATATCAGGCATTGCTCCCTTTAAAGGGGTCGCCAAAGTTGGAATATCCAAATAATCTTCTAAATCATCGGTCATTTCTTGGAGGGATATAGAATTAGGGGTCATCTTTTACTTGTCTTTCATGTCGTGGTGAATAATTAAAAAACCTTGATCTTTATAATATTTATAACGATTTCTGGCAAAACTCAAGCTGGCAGGATCTGTTCCAACAATTTCTAAAATACGATTAAAATTTTGCATTTTAGGAGGAAGCTGTGCGCTCAAATTCAACAAAACATCGGGGCTATTTTCGACAGGTAACTGCGTGGTTAGCCAAATTGGGGTTTCGAGGGCAACCGCATCATCAACCAAGCAATTGGGAATAAAAGCCGTTGGGGTGATGCCCCATAGCTTGACACCAAACGCTGTCATGGCTGAGGCATCTTCAAATAAGATTAATAAACGACTTTTTTTCTTGTAGACTGTCGCTGCCAATTGGGCTGAAAAAAGCGCAACGTTGGCCACATTCGTATAAAAGTCTATTTGAGTTTGCATGGGCATTTACACCGATTTTTCTGCCGCTCGCTGGCTTAAAAAATTCACCAACAAAGGCACTGGGCGACCAGTTGCACCTTTTGCCGCACCCGATTTCCATGCAGTGCCAGCAATATCTAAATGCGCCCAGGTGTAATTTTTAGCAAAACGAGACAAGAAACACGCAGCCGTAATACTGCCGCCATAACGTCCGCCTGTATTTAAAACATCACCAAAAATGCCATCTATGGACTGTTGATAATCGTCCCATAACGGCATAGGCCAAGCGCGGTCGCCACTGGTCTCGCCTGCGACCCGCAAAGCTTCGCCCAAAGCCGCCTCGTTAGCATATAACCCCGAAGCATGATGCCCTAAAGCCACCACGCAAGCGCCTGTTAAAGTCGCCACGTCTACCACGCAGGCGGGATTAAATCGTTCGGCATACGTTAACGCATCGGCCAAAATTAAACGCCCTTCTGCATCCGTATTTAAGACTTCTATGGTGATGCCGCTCATCGATGTAATCACGTCACCCGGTTTATAAGCGCGACTTGAAACCATATTTTCACAAGTTGGAATTAAAACCACCAAATTCAACGGTAACTTTAATTGTGCCACGGCCGCATAAGTGCCCAACACAGAAGCCGCGCCACCCATGTCATATTTCATTTCGTCCATGCCTTCGGGGGGTTTAATCGACACGCCACCCGAATCAAACGTAATGCCTTTTCCAATTAACACAACAGGGGCTTCTTCTGGTTTTCCACCATGATGCTTTAAGACGATAAAGCGTGGTGCTTCGGCACTGCCTTTGGCCACAGCCCAAAAAGCGCCCATATTCAAAGCTTGAATGGCCACTTCATCTAACACTTCTACTTCACCACCCACACGCTCAACCAAATCAACAGCGGTTTTTGCAAGATAAGTCGGCGTACAAAAGTTGCTCGGTAAATTAGCCAAATCACGAGTCAATGCCATGCCTTCGACCAATGCAAGACCAATTTTCAAGCCATTGAAAATCGAGTCATTCGCTTGCTGAACAAACCAATACCAAGTGTTTGGCGTATTTTTTGGTTTTTTGCTCACCGACAAACACTGATCAAATTGATACAAACTTGAACCTGTGGCCAACGTTGCCTCTTGTAACAACCTCGCGCCATCAACAAAAGGCAGAGTAATGTCGGTTAAATGACTGATGACGGTGTGAATGTTTTCGGAGCGCACCAAAGCCGCCGCCGCGGTATTTGCGGTTCTGAACTGTTTAATGTCTAAGTTTGCTTGATCGCCTAAACCCACCAAAATTGCTCGAGTGGCCACTGTGTTTTTGGGCAAATGAATCAGCAAGCCTTTGATTTTTTCGCCAAGCCCTTCCGCTTCAACCACTTGGCGAATAAAACCTGCGCAAGCCAAATCTAAAGCGGCGGCCCCTTGAGTGAGCTGTCCACCCGCATAAATACCAACAATCACGCAATCTACCGTTTGTTTTTCGGTGACGTTATTTTCAGTTACAGAGTCTTTAATGTTAAAATCCACAATATTTCCTTTTTTAGGTAGAGTAAATGGGTCAAAAATTTGAATTCTGTCTTGTTGCGCCTGCATTATCCTCTCCCTTGTTCACCCTGTCAAAGAAGCCGAGCCGCCATGTTATTTCGTAAAATTGTATCCCGTGAGTTAGCCATGGTTGCTGCGGGTGTTTTTGTTATTTTGCTGACCATCTTGTTGAGCACACAAAGCGTCAATATGTTAGGGCGTGCTGCCCGTGGACGTGTGGCCAGCGAGGCCGTTTTGGGTCTGGTTGGATTTTGGTCTGTGGGCTTTTATCCTGTTTTGTTGATTTTGACCATCTTTATTACGGTTTTGGTGGTCATGAGCCGATACTGGCGCGATCATGAAATGGCCATTTGGCTGTCCAGTGGACTTTCCTTAAAGCAGTGGATACGCCCTGTTTTGAGTTTTGCGTTGCCTTTGGCTGTGTTGGTGGCCATTGGTTCTTTGGTGTTAAGTTCTTGGGCAAGCTTGCGTGCCAAAGAATACGCCGAAGTTCTCAAGCAACGAGAAGATTTATCGATTATTTCTCCTGGCGTTTTTAAAGAAGACAAAAAAGGACGAGTTTACTTTATTGAAAAATTTGATGTCGCCACAGGCGATGCCTTATCGGTTTTTTATCAAACTCAAAACAAAGACGGCACGCCCATTTATATTACCGCCCAAAGTGGCCGCATGGTGCGCACGCCCGATGACAAAATCTTTTTTTCATTAAGCCAAGGACATCGTTACGAAGGCCTTGCAGGTACGCCTCTTTTTAAAGTCGGCTCTTTTGCCCAGTACAATTTAGAAATGGATGCGCCTGCGGCCAAGCTTGTCAATATCAGCAACAGCGACGTCAAAACCAGCTTGCAATTGCTGCAGAGCGACGACACGCACGATACAGCTGAATTGGCATGGCGGATTTCTATGCCGTTAACCGCCATTATTGTTGCGTTATTGGGCATTCCTTTGAGCTATTACAACTCGAGGTCGGGGACGGTTTATAATTTATTGGCCGCGTTAGGAGTGTATTTGTTGTATCAAAACAGTTTATGGTTGGGGCGCGATGGCATAGCAGCTGGGCATTTGCCCAATACTTGGTTAAGCATTTTACCCGTTCATGCGATGATGTTGGCTTTAGCCGTGGGCTTGTTTTATTATCGCGGCCAACCTTCTGGGTTTTGGCAACGCAAAAAACCATAAACCATGCTAACCCTTTTTAATCCACTCCCAAGGAAGGCATGATGTCTACTTTACGTTACTATTTACTTGGCCGTTTTTTAGCGACCAGTTTTTTTATTTTATTGTGTTTACTAGGGCTTTATGCCTTATTTGATGTGTTTGCCGAGCTGGGCGATTTAGGTAAAGAAAACTACACAGTCGGGGCCATGTCGCTTTATATTGCCTTGCTTCTGCCTGCTCATGCTTATCAATTAATGCCTTTAATTGTGTTAATCGGCGTGTTAGTCGCGATGAGTCAATTATCAAAAACGATAGAATACACGGCCATACGCGTTTCTGGGGTTTCTTTGGCTCAAATCGCACTGACCATGTTTTGGTTTGGTTTGGCGGCGGCAATTTTGGCGATGGCTTTAGGCGAATGGCTCATGCCTTGGGCGCAAAAAACGGCCGAAATGAGCAAACTCAAAGCCACAGGCAGCATGGTTTCTCAAACTTCCAACACGGGATTTTGGGCGAAAGACAAGCAAGATTTTATTAATGTGCGTCAAGTTAACAATGAAGGTGATTTAAACGACATCCGCATCCTCACTTATGATGCACAAAATCGTTTAATCAGCAGTAAAATCGCACAAAAAGGCCATTATTTGCCTGAACAACAGGCATGGCGACTGGAGCAAGTCGAGACTTCCCTGTTGGGTGACCGTGCCATCGAAGTCATCAAAGAAAAAACAGCCATTTGGAACACGCATTTGCAGCCCAATATTTTGGCGGTATTGACGCTAGAACCCGAACAAATGGCGGCTTTCGATTTATATCAATACATTCAGCATTTAAAAGAAAATAATCAAAAAACAATTCGTTATGAAATTGCTTTGTGGCGAAAACTGTTTTATCCCTTTGC
>JBILQJ010000068.1:0-5269 GCA_044373325.1 Burkholderiales bacterium | reverse complement strand
GCGAAAGGCTGCCGAATAGCCGCCTGGGCCGCCGCCCAACACCATCACGTCACAGCTCATGTCTGCCGAACCCGTGTGCGTGCTGGCCACAGGCGCAGGGCTGGGTGACGCAAGGTTGGCCGCAACGCTTGCTGTCGCCGCTGGCACGTTGGTGCTTGGGGCTTTGGCGGCCAACGTTTCGGCGGCCTGTGCCGATTCAACCGTGACTATCACACTGCCTTCGCTGATTTTGCTGCCCACCGTCACCAACACCGCAGTCACTTGCCCAGCATGGCTAGACGGTACGTCCATCGTGGCTTTGTCGGTTTCTAAAGTAATCAATGATTGCTCAACCGCCACCACATCGCCCACCTTAACCATCACATCGATGACATCGACATTATCGTGTCCGCCAATATCGGGGACTTTAATTTCTATTTGACTCATTGCGTTTCCTTTTTATTTAATCGTAAAAGTTGGTTTTTTTGGGGACATTCAATGGGCAATTTTACCAGATTTCGCCCAAAAGACTGTATCTTTTATCCTATCGAAAATCACTATAATTTAATGTTAAAATGCCTGCTATTGATAAAAACCCAGCTCAACCAACCACCCGCCACAAGGAAAAATAACATGAACAAAACCCTCGTTTTAGCCAGCGACAATCTCGGCAAAATCGCCGAGTTTAATGCTTTATTGGCCGCGCACGGCATGACCGTCACCGCCCAAAGCGCTTTGGGCGTCAGCCCTTGCGATGAACCTTATTTGAGTTTTGTTGAAAATGCGCTCCACAAAGCGCGCCACGCCAGCAAAATGACAGGCTTGCCTGCGTTGGCCGATGATTCGGGTTTGTGCGTGGCCGCGTTAAATGGCGCACCTGGTGTTTTTTCGGCACGCTACGCAGGCGAACCCAGCAACGCGGCGGCCAACAACGCCAAACTGCTGACCAACATGGCGCATCAACCTCAAAAATCAGCTTATTTCGTGTGCGTTTTGGTGTTAGTGCGCCACGAACACGACCCACAGCCGCTCATCGCGCAAGGGACTTTTTATGGCGAAGTGGCCACGCAGGCTTGCGGTACGAATGGGTTTGGTTACGACCCCGTTATTTTCTTGCCCGAACATGGCTGCCACGTGGCCGAATTAGCGCCCGACGTCAAAAACCGCATCAGTCACCGCGCCCAAGCCTTAAGCCATTTATTGCAACAAATGCAACAAGCCAACTTGCTAACTCATTCGTAACTGTTTGTTTAAAAATGATTTTTTAGATAAAACTAGAAAGCAAACAAAAAATATGATACAATACAAAGTCTTATTGCGTGAACCACGCGAATAAAACGACTGGACGGATTTTACCGCGTTGGTATTTTTTCCATTTCAACCCTAAAAAAGGCGATATTTATTATGATGGTATTATATTCAGGCACGACTTGCCCCTTCAGCCACCGTTGCCGCTTTGTTTTGTACGAAAAAGGCATGGATTTTGAAATTTTAGATGTGGATTTGCACAACAAACCCGAAGATTTATCGGTCATGAATCCTTACAACCAAGTGCCTGTTTTGGCCGAGCGCGATTTGTTTTTACACGAATCCAACATCATTAACGAATACATAGACGAGCGTTTTCCTCATCCACAATTGATGCCCGTTGACCCCGTCATGCGCGGGCGGGCGCGCTTGTATATGTTCCGCTTTGAAAAAGAATTGTTTGTTCACGTGCGCACGTTGGAATCCAATCCCAGTACCAAAGAAGCCAACAAAGCGCGCGAAGCCATACGCGATGGGCTGACGCTGATTGCGCCGATTTTTGCCAAACAAAGTTACGTGTTAGGCGAAGACTTGGGCATGATAGACATCACCCTCGCCCCTTTATTATGGCGTTTGCAATATTACAACATCGAGCTGCCCAAATCGGCCGCCCCGATTTTGAAATATGCCGAACGCTTATTCCAACGCGAAGCCTTTATTTTGTCATTGACCGCCGCCGAAAAAGCCATGCGCAAATAAAATAGCCAGCCACACAAAAAACCACTGAACTCGCCTTTTTATCGGCCATTTCAGTGATTTTTTTTGGCCTTGTTTGGGGGGAATGCCTTTTGCAAGTCGGTGGCAAAAAATCCAACAAAAATAGGGTATAATGCGCCCGTTCACCTGGGGCGCTAACCAATACGGAAGGCTGAGAAGAACCCAAGGAACCTGATCGGGTTAATCCCCGCGTAGGGAGCGTGACACAGGGTTGTTTTGTATCGTTATTTTTACTCAAACTTTCAAGCCACCGCCCTCGTTTGCCGCTCCTTTTTGATAGTTATTTATCTCAAAGGACTTTTTTATGCGCCATTTTTTTGTTTTACGCCGTTTGTTTGCCCTGATTTTGTGGGGCTGTGCGGCCAACCTTTCTGCCGAAACCGTGCTGCGCGTGGTCAGTCACGACAGCTTTAAATTATCGCCAGCCTTAATCGCCCAATTTGAACGACAACACCAAGTCAAATTACGTTTCATGCAGTCGGGCGATGCGGGGCAACTGCTCAATCAGCTGATTTTAACCAAACACAGTCCCATCGCCGATGTGGTTTACGGTTTGGACAGCCCCTTGGCCGATAAGGCCATTGCGGCCAACCTTTTGACAGGCCACACGCTAGCGGGCAACCGCGTCACTGCCATTTTGCCGCCTCCTGCGGTCAGCGTGATGTCTGGTCATGTCACGCTGAATGTCGATTTGGCTTGGTTTAAAGCGCGGCGTTTGCCCTTACCCAAAAGCTTGGACGACTTGACTTTGCCTGCGTACAAAAATTTATTGGTCGTCCAAAACCCACACACCAGCTCAGTCGGGCAGGCCTTTTTGATGGCGGTGATGGCGCACAAAGGCGAAAAAGACGCTTGGATTTGGTGGCAAAAAATGCGCCAAAATGGCTTAAAAGTCACCGATGGTTGGCGCGAGGCCTATTATCAAGCCTTCAGCCGCAACGGCGGCGCGTACCCGATAGTCGTCAGCTACGCCAGCAGCCCTGCCGCAGAAGTCTTTTTTGCCCAAGATAAAACAGCCCCGCCGCCCACGGCCAACCTCAATTTAGCAGGCGGTGTTTTTCATCAAGTGGAAGGCGTGGCTTTATTGAAAGGCGGCAAACACCCTGAATTGGGGCAAGCATTTATGGCCTTTTTACGCAGCCCTGCCGTGCAAGCCGACATCCAAACCACGCTGTGGATGCGCCCAATTATCGCCAACACGCCGATACATCCCGTGCTACAAACGCACGCCCAAGTCCCCACTGGCGGCCAACTTTATACCGCCGCTATGGGGGCAAAATCCAAAGTTTGGCTGGCGGCTTGGGGCGAGCTTTTTTTACGTTAATCTGTTTTTACTGCTTTTTTAACCTTTTTGATGGAGATGCGCTTGAACGCTCAACCAACTTTTGAAGCCGCTTTGTTGGCGCACGCCAACGAACAATACGAAACCGCCTATCACGCCTTTATGACACTGGCTTTGCAAGGCCATGCCGACGCCCAATTTGCCGTTGGCACCATGCACGAAAATGGCGAACACGTCATGGATGATTTGCACATTGCGCAAGTTTGGTATTTAAAAGCCGCCGCCCAAGGCCACACGCAAGCCCAATTTTATGCAGGCAGTTTGTACGCCAGCGACGAACTGGGCGCGCCCAATTTAATCGAGGCCGTGCGCTGGTACCAAGCCGCCGCCGAAGCTGGGCTGGCCGATGCCCAAAACAATTTGGCGCAATTGTATTCGGAAGGCCAGCTCGCCCAGCCCGATTGGGCAAAAGCCCACGCTTGGTACGAACGCGCCGCCACACAAGGGCACGTCGGGGCTTTGTACAATTTGGGCATTTTATTTGCCGAAGGCCAATTTGTCGAAGCCAGTCCTGCGCAAGCTTATTTGTTATGGGAAATTGCGGCCAACCTTGTGGCCGAACTCGACCAAGAACCTCACCCAGACTTGTTAGAAAACTTGGCCATCGTCGAAAGCTTATTAAGCGCAGAAGTCATTTTGCAAATAGAGGCCTTGGCCGAAGATTGGACAGTCGGCGAAGACTTGCCTTTGATTGTTGGCCTCACCGAAGACGACACGTCCGAAGCCTAACTCAACAAACAATAAACTTGCGGCCAACCTTTTATCCCTGTTTTTTTCGGGATAAAAGGTTGGCCGCATCGTTTACGTACATTTTTTATAGCCGCTATCCAAACAGGCTTTCGCCATTTGTTTACCTAGCAATTGTTGATCTGGGTTTAATTGGGCTTCAATCAAATTCCTCAATGATATTGTATTTTCACCAGTCTCTTTATTTGCTACAGATATATTTAGCCACATATATGCCACGAGCAAATTTTTGTATTCACCTTCTCCGTAAATAAATCCTAGTGCGGATTGAGCTTCGGCAAATCCTTGTTTCGCGGCTAAGGTGTACCAGTGTATGGCATCGTCATACTTTTGCACAGTATGAGCTAGGCCTCCTATATAGTATTGTGCTTCGATATGCCCTTGATGAGCAGCCAATTTAAATAAACGAACCGCTTCCGTTATATTTTGCGTTACGCCTCGACCAGCTGCGTACATTTTCCCTAAAGCAAACTGTGCTTCTGCATCCCCTTGATTGGCTGATTTTTTAAAACGGTCGATTGCTAAAGAATAATTGCCTTGCTCATAAGCGACTTTCCCATCTTCAAAATCCCCAGCCCAAACAGCGCTGGATAAGGCCAAAGCTAAAATCAATATTTTCCTTTTCATTACAAAGTCTTTCTAAAAATTATACATGGCAACAGATAAAAACACGCAATTATAGAGATTTTAACGCAAGTTAATTAAGGAAAATTTGAGATTGGCGTAACTTGCGGCCAACCTTTTAACGTGAAAAACACGGAAAAAGGTTGGCCGCAATCGTTTTTTTATGACAGCGTCAATTATGCAAAAAACGCAAATTTTACCACCCACAAAGCCGCAATCACCACAACGGCAGGCGTTAAATCGCTGAATTTGCCTGTTAAGGCTTTAATGGCCACGTAACTGATGAAACCAAACGCAATGCCGTCGGCAATCGAAAAAGTGAACGGCATGCTAAACGCCGTCAGCGCCGCAGGAGCGGCTTCAGTCATGTCGTCCCAATCGATTTCGGTCAGGCCATGCAACATCAACACGGCGATATAACACAAGGCTGGCGCGGTCGCGTAAGCTGGCACCGAAGCCGCCAAGGGCGAAAACCACAACGCGGCAATAAACAAAATGGCCACCACCAAAGCCGTTAGGCCTGTGCGCCCGCCCACCGCCGTGCCTGCCGCC
>JBILQJ010000028.1:0-23287 GCA_044373325.1 Burkholderiales bacterium | reverse complement strand
CAGGCGCTCTACCAACTGAGCTAATCACCCGAAAACACAACAACTAAAACAGTGGCGGAGCGGACGGGACTCGAACCCGCGACCCCCGGCGTGACAGGCCGGTATTCTAACCAACTGAACTACCACTCCACGAGCATTTTAAAAAACACTCAAAACTTGGTGGGTAATGACGGGTTCGAACCGCCGACATCCTGCTTGTAAGGCAGGCGCTCTACCAACTGAGCTAATCACCCTAAAATCGATACTTTGCAGCCAAAGGGGCTTTGAATCAAAGAAGGCGCGTATTAAACCATAAGCCCGATTTTTGCGCAAGCCATTTTGTCGACTTTTTAAAAATATCCGTCAGAATAAGGGCTGAATGTTGGGGGAGATTCGAGTATAATCGGCACTCATTTCGCGCAGGCCGTTGATAGCGGCGACCGCGCATTAGGTTCCCTAACCCTATTTTAAAAAGGTTTTTTATTATGCCCAACTTGCTTTCCGTTGAAGAGTTCAATTTTTATAACACTCGCGCCCGTGCTTTTTGGGCTTTGGTTTTTTTTCATATTTTTATTATTACGGCCAGCAATTATTTGGTGCAAATGCCGTTTACCTTGTGGGGCATCGCATCCACTTGGGGGTCGCTGACCTTTCCTTTTGTGTTTTTGGCCACCGATTTGACGGTGCGCATTTTTGGCGCGGCCTTGGCCAGAAAAATCATTTTTGCGGTGATGTGGCCAGCCTTGCTGGTGTCTTATTGTGTGTCCATCGTGTTTCAAAACGGCAGTTATCAAGGCGTATTGGGCTTGTGGACGTTTAATGATTTTGTTGGCCGCATCGCCTTGGCCAGTTTTTTGGCCTATGCGTTGGGGCAATGTTTGGACATTAGCGTATTCAATCGCTTGCGCCAATTAAAAGCGTGGTGGATTGCGCCCAGCGCCGCCATTTTTGTGGGTAATGCGTTGGATACGGCGGTTTTTTTTGGCGTGGCCTTTTACCAAAGTTCGGATGCTTTTATGGCGGCCAATTGGGTGAATTTGGGTTTGGTGGATTACGGCATCAAATTGGCCTTCAGTTTGGCGGTGTTTATTCCGCTGTATGGCGTGTTATTGGCTTATTTAAGCCGCAAATTATTGCAAGTCGGGTTGGACATCAAGACAAATGACTTGGTGAACCCTGTGTTAAATTGACCCACTCAAAGGATAAAAAATGAGTATCGCAAAAAACAAAAAAGCCTTTCATGAGTATTTTATCGAAGAACAATTGGAAGCAGGCTTGGTGCTGGACGGCTGGGAAGTCAAAGCCATGAGGGAAGGGCGCGTGCAAATTGCCGAGTCGTATGTGGTTTGGCAACGCAACGCCTTTTGGTTAATCGGTGCGCACGTGACACCGTTATTGTCAGCTTCTACGCACGTAAAGCCCGTTGCCGTGCGCGAACGCAAATTGTTGCTCAACCAGCGCGAAATTGACACTTACGTGGGCAAAATTCAACGTGCTGGCTATACCATTGTGCCCTTGGATTTGCATTATTCTAAAGGCCGCGTGAAAGTGCAAATCGGCTTGGCCAAAGGCAAAAAGCAGCACGACAAACGTCACAGCGACAAAGACAAAGATTGGGCGCGTGAAAAAGAACAAATGATGAAAAAAGCGAAATATTGAGCCATCTTACGCCTTACTTTTTTGAGGGAAAAACCCATGAACCCCATACGACGTTTTAAAAATCACACGCCACACATTGCGCCGTCGGCTTATATTGATGCGGCTTGCGTGATTGCAGGTGACGTGGTTATCGGCGAGGAGTCTAGCGTGTGGCCATTTTGCGCCATACGCGGCGACATCAATTCGATACGCATCGGCCGCCGCACCAACATTCAAGACAACAGCACCTTGCACGTGGGTTATCGATCAGAAAACAACGCAGGTGCGCCGCTGGTTATCGGCGATAACGTGACCGTTGGCCACAATGTGGTGTTGCACGGCTGCACCATAGGCGACGCGGTGTTGATTGGCATGGGCAGTATCGTGTTGGACAAAGCCGTGATCGAGTCGCAAGTCATGATAGGTGCAGGCAGTTTGGTACCGCCCAACAAAACACTGGCTTCTGGCTTTTTGTATGTGGGCAGCCCCGTCAAACCAGTGCGGCCTTTGACGACAGAAGAGCTGGCTTATTTGCTGGTGTCAGCTGACCGATACGTAGAAACCATGCAGGCGTATCAATCCCTTTAATTTGATGTGATTTTGTGATGCATTTAACGCCTTGCGGCCAACCTTTTACCCGATTTTCAACACGAAAACAGGAAAAGAGGTTGGCCGCAAAGGGTTTTTTGTGGTTTTAAGGCTTATAAACCTGCTTTGATGAAGTCAAAAGCGCGTTCGCCTATCATCATGGCGGGGGCGTTGGTGTTGCCACCGATTAAGGTGGGCATAATGGAGCAATCCACCACCCGCAAATTGGCCACGCCACGGACTTTGAGGGTTGGGGTGACCACCGATTCGGCATCAGAACCCATGCGGCACGTGCCAACGGGGTGATAAATCGTGTCGGCGCGTTCGCGTATCGAAGCCAAAATGGCCGCATCGTCGTCGCTGGCGATGTTGTTTGTGTTAATCTCTTCACCGCCTAAATCGGCCAAAGCCTTTTGCGCACAGATTTTTCGCACCATTTTAAAGCCTTCTATCATGCGTGCGGCATCGTCTGGATGGGCCAAAAAATTTGGATCGATTAACGGTGGCGTATCGATGTCTTTATTTGCAAGACACAATTTACCCGTGCTTTTTGGGCGCAACACGCATAAATGGATCGAATAACCTTGTGCCAAATGAAAGGTTCTGCTGTGATTTTCGATTAAAGCCACCGCAAAATGGAGTTGTATGTCGGGAACGGCTTCCCCATTTTTTAAGGCCGTTGGCGTGCGCAAAAAGCCACCGCCTTCGGCGACGTTGCTAGACACCATGCCTTTGCGTTCTTTAAGGTAGCGTTTGATTTCTTTGGCATAATGCCAACCAAAACTCAAAGACACTCCATACAAATGATTGAAATTGACGCGGTACTCTGGTTTGGGGCGATGCGCTTTGACCAGCAAAGTGTAGTCGAGATGATCTTGTAAATGGTTACCAACATTGGGCGAGTCCACAACGACATCGATGCCCAACGACTCTAAATGCGCTTTAGGGCCTATGCCTGACACCATCAGCAATTGGGGTGAACCAAAAGCGCCTGCACTTAAAATGACTTCTTTACGGGCTTTGATGGTGTGCATTGTGCCGTTGGTTTTGACTTCTACGCCAGATGCGACGGGCGTTTCTCCCGTGTTTGCGAACAGAATTTTACGCACTTGGGTGTCTGTCATGACCGTTAAATTGGCGCGTTCTTGTGAAAAAATATACGCTCTGGCCGCGCTCCAGCGTTCGCCATTTTTTTGGGTGACTTGGTACGCGCCCACCCCTTCTTGGCTGGCACCATTAAAATCGGCATTAAAGGCGTAACCTGCTTGCACGCCTGCTTTGACATAGGCTTGCGTGTAGTCGTTCGTGTAAGTCAAGTCCGCGACATTCAAAGGCCCGTTGATGCCGTGAAATTCATTTTCGCCCCGTTCTTGGTGTTGCGAACGCTTAAAGGCAGGCAAAACGTCTTGATAAGACCACCCCTCACAACCTAGGCTGGCCCAATGGTCGTAATCTTCTTTCACGCCGCGTATGTAAACCATGGCGTTAATCGCCGAAGAGCCCCCCAAGCCTTTGCCGCGCGGTTGGTAACCTATGCGTCCATTCAGATGGGTTTGTGGCACGGTATTAAAGGCGTAATTTTGCGCCGATTTGCGCGGCATAATCAAGGCCACGCCCAAAGGTACTTTCACTTTCCAAACATTATTGTCTCCGCCATTTTCTATGAGGCAAACGCTGGTTTTTTCATCTTCTGCCAAACGAGCGGCCAAAGCACAGCCCGCAGAACCCCCACCAACAATCACGTAATCAAATTCCATTTTATTCTCCTTATTTTTGATTTTTGGGACAAAGCCTAAACCCTAAATGTCTATATAAATTGTATCTTAGCAGAAAACAATTCGAAACGGGATTCACTTTTTTTAAAGCATCTTAATTTTTAGTGAATTCTAAAAACCATTTCGGCCAACCTTTTCTTTTAAAAAGAGAAAAGGTTGGCCGCAAAACTGTAAAGCTTACTGAGAAAAGCTTAGTTTTTAGATTGATCAACTAATTTATTTTTGGTAATCCAAGGCATCATGCCACGTAATTCGCCGCCGACTTTTTCGATGGCGTGATCCGCATTCAAACGGCGACGGGCGGTCATGCTTGGGTAATTGGTTTTGCCTTCCAAGATGAACATTTTTGCGTATTCGCCTGATTGTATGCGTTTTAAAGCATTGCGCATGGCGGCGCGAGATTGTTCGTTGATGACTTCGGTGCCAGTGACATATTCGCCGTATTCTGCGTTGTTTGAAATTGAGTAATTCATGTTGGCAATGCCGCCTTCATACATCAAATCCACGATTAATTTAAGTTCGTGTAGACATTCAAAATAAGCCATTTCAGGGGCGTAACCTGCTTCAGTTAAAGTTTCAAAACCCATTTTAACCAATTCAACTGCGCCACCACATAAAACGGCTTGTTCGCCGAACAAGTCAGTTTCGGTTTCTTCGCGGAAAGACGTTTCAATCACGCCGCCTTTTGTGCCGCCGTTGGCCGCGGCATAAGATAAAGCGGTTGCGTGTGCTTTGCCTGATTTGTCTTGATATAAAGCGATTAAACTTGGTACACCACCGCCTTTAACGTATTCAGAACGCACGGTGTGGCCTGGGCCTTTAGGCGCAACCATAATCACATCTAAATCGGCGCGTGGCACGATTTGGTTGTAATGAATGTTGAAGCCATGAGCAAACGCCAAGGTTGCGCCTGTTTTTAAGTTAGGCTCGATGACGGCGTAAGCTTCAGGTTGGTTTTCGTCAGGCAATAAAATCATAACCACATCCGCAGCGGCAGCGGCAGCGGCGACTTCTTGTACATTGTGACCAGCAGCAACGGCTTTAGACCATGACGCGCCGTTTTTACGCAAACCGACAATCACGTTTACGCCAGATTCTTTTAGGTTGGCCGCGTGCGCATGACCTTGAGAACCGTAACCAATGATGGCGACTGTTTTGCTTTTGATGATAGAAATATCCGCGTCTTGATCGTAATACACTTTCATGGTTGCTTCCTTTTTATGAAAAATTTGAAGGGTGTTAAGGGTTTTGAACTGCTGTAAAAACAAGCCGCCCACAATATTACATTTAAGCCGCTTTCGCAAGATTTTTTTGCTTAAATTGACGTGTTTTAGACAAAAAATTGGCTTTTACGCTCGCGAAAAAAAGCGTCACCAGCCGTGGCACTTCGAATAAAAGCCTTTAGACGGGTTCACAACGAGAAAATAGTTGTTATAATCATTTTTAATTTTTTTAAACCTAACTTGTCCCCTTGTTTAACCGAGTCTCGTCGCCGTTTTTTTGTGCTTGAATTTTTCGTAGTCAGTTTTTCCTTTTTAACAAAAGATAGGATGTTTTATGACCCCCGTACAGACTTTAAACCATTTAGGACAATCCATTTGGCTGGATAATTTATCGCATCATTTGATAGCTTCAGGCGAATTGGCGCAGCACATTGCCCATGGCGTAACAGGATTGACTTCTAATCCCAGCATTTTTGCGCAAGCTTTTGCGCAAGAACCTTATTATGCCGAAGCCAAACAGCGCTTAACTCAAACCAGCCCAGAAACGCGTTATGAAGCTTTGGTTTTGGCTGATGTACAAGCGGCTTGCGATGCGTTTTTGCCCATTTACCAAGACAGCCAAGGCCAAACAGGCTACGTCAGTTTAGAGCTGTCCCCTACGTTGGCCGCAGATGAAGCAGGCAGCGTGGCGGCCGCACGGCGTTTGTGGGCGGCGGTTAATCGCCCGAATGTGATGATTAAAATCCCAGCCACGCCAGCGGGCATTCAAGCGTTTGAAACGGTGACGACCGAAGGCATTAATGTCAATATGACCTTGATTTTTAGTCAAAAACAAACCGAAGCCGTTTGGCAAGCGCATGTGAATGGCTTAACAAAAAGAGCGGCTCAAGGGCAAGTGGTCGACCGCGTGCGTGCAGTGGCCAGTTTGTTTTTGTCGCGCGTAGACGTGGCCGTTGATGCGCATTTGCCGCCAGAATTGCACGGCAAAACTGCCATTGCGCAGGCCAGCGCGACTTATGCGCAGTTTCAAACGCTTTATCACGGAGCCGCTTTTGCCGAGTTGGCCAAATTGGGGGCAAAACCGCAATCTTTATTATGGGCTTCTACAGCCACCAAAAATCCTGCTTTTTCGGATGTGTTGTATGTCGAACGCTTGGTTGGTGCGGATACGATTAACACCTTACCCAATAAAACCTTGGCCGCATTTTTAGATCACGGCCAAGCGGTAGCGAGTTTGCCTCATGCGGATGCGGCGGCGCACTTGGCCAGTTTGGCCAGTTTTGGCGTGGATTTGCCCAAAGTTTGCGATCAATTATTAAGCGAAGGCTTGGCGAGTTTTGAGGCGGCTTTTGAGCAGTTGATGGATTTTGTGCGTTAAATGACGACGGAATTAACGCTTGCGGCCAACCTTGTTGCGATTTTTTAAGCCATTTTGTGTCTTTTTGGAGAATGACGATGTGTCAATTGTTAGCGCTAAATGCTTTGTTGCCTACCGATATTGTGTTTTCTTTTGAAGGGTTTCGGCTGCGCGGTGGCTTGACCGATCAACACACTGATGGCATCGGCATTGCTTTTTTTGAGCAAACTGGCTGTCGCTTGTTGATTGATACCACGCCCGCTTCTACGTCGCCTGTCTCCGATTGGATACGCCAAAATCCCATTTGTGCAGAAAACATCGTGGCGCACATACGCAAAGCCACGCAGGGCAAAATTGCGCTAGAAAATACGCATCCCTTCAGTCGTGAGTTGTGGGGCAAAAAATGGGTCTTTGCGCACAATGGACAATTGAATGCGCTGCCTGATTTGCCATTCGGCGCGGCGTTTACGCCCGTCGGCCAGACTGACAGCGAGTTGGCCTTTTGCCATATTTTGTGTGCGTTGGCGGAGCAGTTTGCAACCACACCTTGCGAACAAGATTTATTTAATGCTTTGATTCCTATCGTTAAAAAGTTAGCTTGTCTTGGGCCTTTTAATTTTGTCTTATCTTTTGGCGAGTATTTGATTGTGCACGGCAGCACCAATTTGCATTATTTGCATCGCGCCGCGCCGTTTTCGAAAAGTACGCTTAAAGACACCGCTTTGAGTATTGATTTTTCTGAAATTACTTTTAAAAATAATCGATTGAATAATAAAGTGATGTTGATTGCTACACAACCCTTGACTGAAAATGAACCTTGGGTCGCGTTTGCGCAAGGGGAACTGATGTTGCTCAAAGGTGGTGAGATTGTCTTTCGTGAGTTGACCTGTCCAAGTCCCGCGCCAGCCGCCACACATCAAGCGCTGGCGGTTTAGTTTTAATGTATTTTGTACCAACCTTTGCGGCCAACCTTTTTGTATGTTTTGATGAACAAAACATACAAAAAGGTTGGCCGCAGGGTTTTTTGGCATAATTTAAGGGTTACATTGGTCAACACAAGCGTTTTTTTGCCGCCCAATATTCGGCTTCTAAACGCTGAACGACTTCGGCGACGGTTGGAATGTCGTTGATGACTGCCACGCTTTGCCCTGCACCCCAAATGTCTTTCCACGCTTTGCCTGTGTTGCGTTTTTGAAAATCGAGGACGCTTTTATCGGCGGCAGGTAAATTGGCTGGATCTAAACCACAATTAAGGATGCTTTGTTTTAAATAATTGCCGTGCACGCCTGTAAAATAATTGCTGTATATGATGTCGCTGGCGCGTGCGTCAACCAAATTTTGCTTGTAAGCCGCGCTGGCCTCGGCTTCTTGGGTGGCAATGAAGCGCGTGCCCATGTAAGCAAAATCTGCGCCCATGGCTTGTGCTGCCAAAATGCTGCTGCCATTGGCAATCGCGCCCGATAACGCCACGATGCCATCATAAAAACGACGAATTTCGCCCACCAAAGCAAAAGGCGACAAAGTACCTGCGTGCCCACCAGCGCCCGTTGCCACCAAAATCAAGCCATCAACACCCGCTTCTAAGGCTTTCTCGGCATGGCGCACGCTAATCACATCGTGCAACACGATGCCGCCGTATTGATGCACCGCGTCTATCATTTCTTTGTTGGGCGCTTGTAAACTGGTGATGAAAATGGGGACTTCGTGTTCGACGCACACGCGGATGTCTTGTTCCAAACGCGCATTGCTGGCGTGCATGATTTGATTGACGGCAATTGGGCCGATGTTGGCCTCGGGAAATTGGGTTTTATGTTCGGCCAAGGTGCGGTTAATGTCAGCCAGCCATTCGGGTAATTGCGCGGCTTGACGCGCATTTAAAGCGGGAAAACTGCCGACTAAACCCGCTAAACATTGTGCCTTAACCAAATCGGGATAACTGACCGTAAACATCGGGGCGCAAATCACAGGTAATCTTAAATTCGATAACACAGAAGGCATGGGGCGAGTTTGCATGGCATATTCCTTTAAAATTAAGCTAAGGGGCTGCAGTATGCAGTCCCAGTGAGCAAAGCGAACGATTCGAAAAGTTTGTTAGGCGCTAAACTCACCAAGGCTTCTATTTTGGCTTTGGTTTTTTCCAAGTCCCCGCCCATAAATCAAAGTATTCAATGACTGCCAGCTTAGACTCGAAATCTTTTTCGTTAAGTGATTCAATGACCTTTGTAGGGATGCATAGACCAAAATACCCGATTTTGATTGGAAATATCTCACACTGTGTAGCAATGCTACCAAGGGCGGACTCAATGTTCTTGACTGATGTGGCTTTTACAACTATTTGAAGGCTCATTGTCTTTTAAAAACCAAGTCGCAAGTTTCATTTAGCGCTTCGGTAACCTTAGTGATTGTGCGATCAGAAATAGATTGCCCTCTTATGTCATAAAATAGTCTGAAAACCCGAAAGTGTGAGGGTATGTTTTTTAAACCATAGGCGATACGTGCCTTATTGTAAGCAATACTTAGCTCAATTGCCTCGTCACTTTCAAGGCTATGGTTCGCTACAAGTACAACTTCACCTTTATTATCCGAGATGAATTCTGGTGTGAACATATCTTTAATGCCTAACGTTTAGGTTACGGGACCGCAGTACGCGGTCCCAGAGTGAAGCGAACGATTTGAGCTACCTAAAAAACAAGGTAAAAAGGTTGGCCGCAACACGATGCACATGACGATTGGGTTTTCAGCTTTATTTGAGCTTATCTTTGTTGGACAAAGACCACACGTAAGCCGTTAAAACATGCACGCGATCTTTGCCAATAAAGGGTTCCCAAGCAGGCATTTGATTGTTGCGCCCGTTGGTAATCACATCAACGATGGTTTTTTGATCTTGCCCATTTTTTGCATACAACCAATCATTGTCCGTCAAGTTGGGTGCACCTATGGCTTGATTGCCTTTACCTGCGACCCCATGACAGGCTGCGCAAACTTGAGCAAAATTGGCCTTGCCGCGTTCGGCGGCCACCATGTCGGTGGCGTTCCCTGAAAACGACATGACGGTTTGGGCGACATCGTAAATCGCTGCTTCACCCAAGTTTTTCCCTTGTGCAGGCATGGCATTGACGCGGCCATTGGCAATGCTGGTGTGTATGGCTTTTTCATCACCGCCCCACAACCAAATGTCATCGGTTAAGTTAGGGAATCCTTTTGCCCCTTTTGCCGCCGTGCCGTGGCATTGCATACAATAAGCACCAAACAAACTGCGGCCAGAGGCCATGGCTTCTTTGTTTTTGGCTAAGGTGGGAATGTCGATGGCCGCGTATTGGGCAAAAACAGGCGCGACTTTTTCATCAACGGCTTTGACTTCCTCTTTGTATTGACCGACTGAACTCCAGCCAAAAATACCTGCGTTACTCCCCATGCCTGGGTAGGCGACCAAATAAGCAATTGCAAAAACGATGGTTAAAATAAACATCACCAACCACCATAAAGGCAGGGGGTTGTTGTATTCCTGCAAATTTTCGTCCCAAACGTGGGGAAGGACTTCGGCTTTTTCCCCTTTTTTGAGTTTCACTTTGTTTTGTGAAAGCAACACTATCGTCACCCATAAAATACTCAGCACAACCATTGCGCTAATGTAGTAACTCCATGCTGGACTTAAATCATTCATTGTTTTTCTCCCGTGGTGAGATGGGTTTTTAAGTGAGGCAGATCTTCATCGGCTAAAAAATCACGTTCAATTTCTTGATAACGAGCGCTCGATTTTTTGCTCCAAGCACCAACTAAAATAATCAAAAAAATGAGTACGCAACCCACCGTAAAACCGATTCTTCCTATCATTATCCAATCTACATTCAACATGTTAACGAGTTCCTTTGAGTGCCAGACCTAAACCTTGCAAATAGGTAATCAATACGTCCATTTCCGTTTTACCTTCTAAATCCTTTGCGACATTCGCAAAGTCTTCTTCAGTGTAATCGGTGCGTCCCATTGGCATTTTATTCATGGCCGCCATCGCGTTGAGCGTCGTTGGCACGCTGGCTGGTGATTTGGCTAAAAAAGCAAACGCGGGCATATTGGATTCGGGCACAACATCACGCGGATTGATTAAATGCGTTTTGTGCCATTCGTTAGAATAACGTCCACCTACACGCGCCAAATCAGGGCCTGTGCGTTTTGAACCCCATTGGAAAGGGTGATCGTAAACCGATTCGGTGGCCAAGGAATAATGGCCGTAACGTTCGGTTTCTGCACGGAAAGGTCGTATCATTTGTGAGTGACAGTTATAACACCCTTCACGCAGATAAATTTCCCGCCCCGCCAATTGTTCGGGGGTGTATTTAACAACCCCTTTTAACGTCGAAGTTGTGACTGACTTTTGAAAGGCCAACGGTAAAATTTCTACCATCATGGCCACGCTAATCACAAGCAATACGAGTACGATAAGATAAAAAACATTTTCTTCTATCAGTTTTTGAATTTTATTCATGAGTCCTCTCCTTAATGAGCTGCTGGTGCAGGAATGGTCGCTACGACTGGTTTACCAGCCCCCATGGTTTTAATGACGTTGTATAGCATAATGATCATGCCAGTTAAGAACAACAGCCCCCCAAAAGCACGGATGATATTAGGGATGTGATTATTCACAACGATTTCAACGAAAGTATATTTTAACGTTCCATCGATATTTTGAGCGCTGGCCATCAAGCCTTGAGAAACCCCAGAAACCCACATAGACGTAATGTATAAAACGATGCCCGTGGTTGCTATCCAAAAATGGATGTCCATTAATTTAATGCTGTGCATTTGTTCACGCCCATACAAACGAGGGAATAAATAATATAAAGAGCCGATGGTAATGAAAGCCACCCAACCTAATGCGCCAGAATGCACGTGGCCAACTGTCCAATCGGTGTAATGACTTAACGCATTGACCGATTTAATGGCCATCATTGGGCCTTCGAAGGTCGACATCCCGTAAAAAGACAAAGACGTCACCAAGAATTTTAAAATTGGATCGGTGCGTAATTTATGCCATGCGCCAGATAAAGTCATGACCCCGTTAATCATGCCGCCCCAGCTTGGCGCAAATAAAATCAAAGAAAACACCATGCCTAACGACTGCGTCCAGTCAGGTAAAGCCGTGTAATGCAAATGATGCGGACCCGCCCACATATAAGTAAAAATTAAAGCCCAAAAATGCACAACGGATAAGCGGTAAGAATACACAGGACGATTGGCTTGTTTAGGCACAAAGTAGTAAACCATGCCCAAAAAGCCTGCCGTTAAAAAGAAACCCACGGCATTGTGGCCGTACCACCATTGAACCATCGCATCAACCGCGCCTGAATAAATCGAGTAAGAACGGAATAGGCTGGCAGGCATAGACAAGCTGTTAACGACATGCAATAAAGCAACCGCCAAAATGAATGCGCCAAAAAACCAATTGGCAACATAAATGTGTTTCACTTTACGTATGGCCAACGTTCCAAAAAATAGCACGGCATAGGCCACCCAGACGAGAGTAATTAACACATCAATTGGCCATTCTAATTCGGCGTATTCTTTGCCTTGGGTTAAGCCCAAAGGCAAGGTAATGACGGCCGCAACAATGACGGCTTGCCAACCCCAAAAGACGAAGGCGGCCAACTTGTCTGACAACAACCGCACGTTACAGGTGCGTTGCACGATGTAAAGCGAAGTGGCCATTAGGCCGCAACCACCAAACGCAAAAATGACCGCGTTGGTGTGTAAGGGGCGCAAACGGCCAAAATGTAAGATGCCCACATTGAGTTCTGGCCAAGCCAATTGGGCAGCGATAATCACGCCGACCAACATACCGATAATACCCCAAATCACAGTCATGACCGAGAATTGGCGTACTACCTTATAATTATAAGTGGATTGTGTTTCCATTTAAGGTTCTCCAAGGATGTTAAAAAATCTTTTTGATTGCGTGAACCGTTATTGATTGAATTAAGTCAACGAATAAAACCATTATCAATAAAACAGAATTGTACCCCAAAAAATCAGCTTTGAATGTTTTAGCCCTGTAAGTAAAATGGTAATTTTATCGGGTGAGTTAAGAATGTTCTTTTTAGGGGTGAATTTAATGCTCGGGTATGGCGTTATTGTAACACGGTCGGCGTTCATACATGGCTTGAGAAAGTGTTCCGATATCAACAAAAGCCAATTCTCCACCCATGGGCATTCCGCGTGCAATGCGACTGATTTTGATATTTAAAGGGGTTAATAAGCTTAATAAAATGTGGGCAGTGAGTTCGCCTTCTGCCGTGAAATTGGTGGCGATGATGACCTCTTCGACCGCGTGATGTTGTAAATAAGTCAGTAGCTTAGTCACCGCAATGTCCTCAACGCCAATGTTGTCATTGGGCGATACGCAACCCATTAACACAAAATAAGTGCCAGTGTGGCATTTTGCTTGTTCGAGCATCATCACATCAGCGGGCATTTCTACGACACAAAGCACCGTTTTGTCGCGTTCGGTATCGGCACACAAACCGCAAATTGGGGTTTCGCTGAACGTATTGCATTCGCTGCAATGCGTGATGGTGTCCAGCGCTTTGCGTAGGGTTGCGGCCAACTTTTCTGCGCCTGCACGATTGCGCTGCAACAAATGAAAAGCCATACGTTGAGCTGATTTTGCACCCACATTAGGCAAGACTTTTAAGGCAGTAATGAGCGACTCTAAAGGCAAAGGTGGTTTATAAGTCATGAGTTTTTTGGCGTTTTAATGGGTATCATTACGTTGAGTTCCGCCAAGTTTGCGGCCAACCTTGACCAATCAAAACAAGGCCCCGGGTCGGTTTTTCGCACAGGCGCAACGTGTTGATGCCCTGTGATGGCTTTGAAAGGAAAGTGAGGCTCAAGGGCTTTAATCAAATGGCTTAAGGTTAAATATTGAATGGCTTCAAACGCTTCAGAGTCGCAGCCTTCCATTTCTATGCCGATAGAAAAATCGTTGCAGCTTGTGCGCCCTTCAAAGCAAGAAATACCTGCGTGCCAAGCGCGGTGGGTGGTTGGGACTAACTGTATGAGTTCACCTGTTCGCCGAACAAAAAAATGGGCAGAAACACGGAGCGCTGCAATATCGGCATAATAAGGGTGTTCGTCGGGGTTGAGTTGATTGGTGAACAAGTCGACAACGCCGTTGCCGCCATATTGAAAAGGCGGCAAACTGATGTTATGAATAATCAACAAAGACGGCGGTGCATCATTGGGATAGCGGTCGTGATTGGGCGAGGCGATGAATTGAACTTCTTGTATGCGCCCAATTGTTGGCGAAAAATGCAGCGGGATTTGCATGAAAATTCACCTTTCAAATGGTATTCAGTTGTGTCAATTTACTGCGCCCATTGACGATATCTAAGGCGTAATCGTGGTGACGGTTAAGTGTGCTTCGGTGTCCGATGCTCACGATTAAAGCCGTGGGAAGTTGTTCTCGGATTAAGGTATACAATGTATCTTCCAGTTTTTCGTCCATGGCGCTGGTGGCTTCATCCATGAAAATCACGTCAGGTTTGCTGAGCAACATGCGCCCAAAAGCCAAGCGTTGCTGTTCGCCTACCGATAAATCACGGCTCCAATCGGCGACGGTGTCGAGTTGCTCGGGCAAAAGATTGAGTTGCACGTGCGTCAAAACAGGCGCTAGGTCGGTCTGTTCATTGGGAGGTTCTGGATAAAATAAGCCTGTGCGCAAGCTGCCTAAAGGCAAATAAGGTTTTTGCGATAAAAACAAAATTTTGCCAGCTGGGACGGTAATTTGCCCCGTTGCGTAAGGCCACAACCCTGCAATGGCTCGGAGTAAAGTGGTTTTCCCCGATCCAGATTGGCCGCGTATCAAGAGAGAATGTCCTCTTAAAACAGTCGCATTAATATCCTGAATCAAAGGCTCGCCATTGGGTTTGTACAAATTTAACTTGTCTAGGATTAGGCTACTACCTTCTTTATTGATGATGGGTTTTGGTAGCTTTTCCGTGTCAGCGCAAGCGTCTAAAAAGCCAGTCAAGCGATTTAAAGTGGCTTTATAGCTGGCAAAATCTTCGTAAGCTTGGCGAAAAAAAGACAAGGCCGATTGCAAACTGCCAAAGGCTCGGGCAGTGGCCATAAAAGCACCAAAAGTAATGGCTTTGCTAAACAAAGCAGGCGCTTGCACCATGTAGGGGAAAATCACCGCCGCTTGAGAAATGCTTAAGTTAAAACCATCCAATTTTAGCATTCTAAAAACCACTTGCCATAAATTGCGTATCATGCTGCTAAAGCCTTGGTTAAAGATGATTTTTTCTACTTTTTCGCCTTGATAAATGGCGATGTTTTCGGTGTACTCACGCAAACGAACTAAAGTATAACGATAATTTGCGGCCAACCTTTCGCTGGTATATTTTAATTGGATTAACGGTTTTCCGATGAAAAAAGCCAATCCAGTGGACACTAAAACATAAGCATAAGCCAACCAAACCATGCCGTGATCAATGGAATATCCAAACAGAACAAAGGGTTTTGATAGCCCGTACAGCACAACGGTAAATTCAACAATCGACACAAAGGCATCGACTAAACCCGAACTAATGCCCACCGATTGCTTGGTGAACGCGTCTATGTCTTGTTGGATGCGTTGGTCGGGATTGTCTATGCTGTCTTTGGCAAAATGTGTGCGGTAATAGGCTTGATTGTTTAGCCAGCGCGTTAGCAACTGTTCATTTAAAAATTCACGCCAGCTCACCACCAAATATTGCTGCACCAAGTACCCCGTCAAAACCCGCACCACGTGTATGGTCGCTAAGGTGCAAAACACCCAAATACTGGCCCAAAAAAAGGCTTGATCCAAACTTTGCAAGCTGTTGAACATGTCTTGACTCCAATAAGTCAATAGCACGTCCACACGCACGCCAGCCAAAGTAAACGCCAAAATCACCAAAATCAACAGCGTGGGCTTGATGCTGCGTTTTATTGACAAAAACTCGTGTGAGATTTGCCAAAATTGCTGCCCCCAGCGGGTAGTTTTAATCAACACCACCGCCAAAAGTAAACCCGCCACCAAAGTGATGCCGTAAGCTTTGACTAGCCACATGAGGCTTTCTGTTAATTGCGTGGACCAAACCGTTTTATCCATAATGGATGCTCCTTGAGTTGAATCACGTTTTAGTTGCGATTATCTAAAATATTAATGACTTTGCGGCCAACCTTTTCGGCAGATTTGAATTCGTTTTCTGGGTCTAAAGGCAAATCCGAAAACACTTCTTTATCAAAAGCCAAATCGCCTTCAGGCACAACATCGCCCAATTTTAAATCCACAAAATTAAACAGTTGTGTGTCGGCCAAATGCGAAGGAACGACGTTTTGCAAAGCCCTAAACATGCTTTCGGTGCGACCAGGATATTGCTTGTCCCACAAATTAACCATGTCTTTGATGACTTGGCGTTGCAAATTGGGCTGCGTACCGCACAAATCGCAAGGAATAATCGGAAAAGCTTTGAGCGTAGCATAACGTTCTAAATCTCGTTCGCGACAATAAGCCAACGGCCGAATAACCATATGTCGTCCGTCATCGGACAGTAATTTGGGCGGCATGGATTTGAGTTTACCCGCGTAAAATAAATTGAGAAACAAGGTGTGTAAAATGTCGTCTTTATGGTGGCCGAGCGCAATTTTCGTTGCGCCCAATTCGTCGGCCACGCGGTACAAAATGCCTCGGCGCAAACGAGAACATAAGCTGCAAGTGGTTTTGCCTTCGGGAATGAGGCGCTTTACGATAGAGTACGTGTCTTCTTCGACGATGCGAAAATCCACGCCCAATTGGCTTAAATAATTGGGCAAAATGTGCGCTGGGAAATTGGGTTGTTTTTGGTCTAAATTAACCGCCACAATCGAAAAATGGATGGGCGCAGATTTTTGCAAATTGAGCAAAATATCCAGCATGGCGTAACTGTCTTTGCCACCAGACAAACACACCATCACTTTGTCGCCTTCTTCTATCATGTTGAAATCGTTGATGGCATCGCCAACATAATGGCGTAACCGTTTACTCAATTTATTGGCTTCGTGCTTGGCTTTTTCTGTTTGTATGGCCAAATCGGCTGTGCTGGTTGGGTTCATGGTGTCGCGGGTTGCTCAAAAAATAAAGAGCGCTATTGTAACAAGGCCAGCTCTTTTGCGGATATTTTTTGCACAAATAAAGGTTGGCCGCACTTATGGCTTCCCATTTTATGGCATACTTAGCGCCTTAAGTTTGCCTTAAGTCGAAAAGCTTTTAATCAATTTTAACAAAGGAAAATAAAATGCAAGCAACACAAGACAAAGCATGGTCGGGGCGATTTTCAGAACCAGTGGCCGAGTTGGTGCAAAAATACACGGCTTCGGTGAGTTTCGATTACAGGTTGGCCGCATTTGATATTCAGGGTTCTATTGCGCACGCCACGATGTTGCACTCGGTTGGCGTTTTGTCTGCCTCGGATTTACAAGCCATACAAAGTGGTTTGACGGACATTTTGGCGCAAATTGAAGCGGGAGAATTTCAGTGGCGTATCGATTTAGAAGACGTACACATGAATATAGAACGCGCCTTGACCGAAAAAATTGGCGATGCAGGCAAACGCTTGCACACCGGCCGCAGCCGTAATGACCAAGTGGCCACCGACATTCGTTTGTGGTTGCGTGCGCAATTAGACACCCTGCAAAACTTGATGGCAGAGTTGCACGTGGCTTTATTGGATTTGGCCGAGGCCAATGTCAGTACGGTAATGCCTGGTTTTACCCATTTACAAGTGGCCCAGCCCGTGACTTTTGGGCATCATTTATTGGCGTATGTCGAAATGTTTTTGCGCGACAGCGAACGGCTGGCCGATTGTCGCAAAAGAGTCAATCGCTTGCCTTTAGGCGCGGCGGCTTTGGCTGGCACGACGTTTCCGATTAACCGCGAATACACGGCGCAATTATTGGGCTTTGATGGGGTGTGCCAAAACTCGCTTGACGCGGTGTCTGATCGAGATTTTGCGATTGAATTTACCAGCGTAGCCACCTTAATCATGCTGCATTTGTCTCGTTTATCTGAAGAATTGATTTTGTGGATGAATCCACAATTTGCGTTTATTGACATTGCCGATCGTTTCTGTACTGGCTCTTCTATCATGCCACAAAAGAAAAACCCCGATGTGCCCGAACTGGTGCGGGGCAAAACAGGGCGGGTGGTTGGCGCGTTAATGAGCTTGGTGACCTTGATGAAAGCGCAACCCCTCACTTACAACAAAGACAATCAAGAAGACAAAGAACCTTTGTTTGATACAGTAGATACGTTAATCGACACCTTGCGCATTTACGCCGACATGATGCGCGGCATTACGGTTAAGCCAGAAGCCATGCGTCGCGCGGTTTTGTTGGGGTTTGCAACGGCCACCGATTTGGCCGACTACTTGGTTAAAAAAGGCTTGCCATTTCGCGACAGCCATGAAGTCGTGGCCTTGGCGGTTCGCCACGCCGAAACCTTAGGCGTGGGTTTAGAAGAATTGCCGTTGAGCGAATTGCAAACCTATTCCGCGCTCATAGAGGCAGATGTGTTTGACGTGTTAACGCCCGAAGGCTCATTGGCTCAGCGCAATCACACGGGTGGCACTGCGCCAGCCCAAGTTGCGTCCCAAATCCAACGCCATCGTGCAGCTTTATCTCTGTAAGCTTTTTCTTTAATAGACTTATAATCACGGTTCAATAAAAAACGCCCTAAAGAACTAAAGCGTTTTTTATTGAACATAAATTTACTTTGCTTGATTTTTTATGACTAAAGATTTATTATGATAACTAAATTAATGAATCTGTCATAAAAATATGGGGGTAATTTATGGAAAATGATTACGATAATCATTTTAATCAAGCCGAAGAAGCTTATAAAAATAATGATTATATTAAAGCTTTCCAAAGCTACCAGCCTTTGGCAAAATTAGGCTATGTAGAAGCTCAATTCAAATTAGGGCAATTATATCAAAAGGGACTTGGCACCCATCAAGATTTGACGCTTGCGCTGGACTGGTATAAAAAAGCAGCAGAGCAAGGGCATGCCGAAGCTCAATACAATTTAGGCTTAGCTTATAAAAAAGGCCGTGGGATTGAGGTGGATTTTGACCTATCGTTTCGATGGTATACAAAAGCTGCCGAACAAGGCATGGCAGAAGCTCAAAATAATTTGGCCTGCTTGTATTTTTATGGTCAAGGGGTTGAAAGAAATTTTGTGGAGGCCTTGTACTGGTACAAGCGATCGGCTGATCAAGGGACGGCTAAATCACAATATAATCTAGGGCTTATTTATCAAAAGGGCTTGGGGGTTGATGTAAATATTGTCGAAGCAATGCGCTGGTTTAAAAAGTCAGCCGACCAAGGTTATATGGATGCCCAAGCGAGATTTATTCGTAATGCGTTACCCAAGAAAGAGAATAGTACGACTAGTTGAAATCAAAACTTAATATGGGAAGACCGTCGTTGTAAAAAATGATTCAGTGCTTAAGGCCAACCTTTTATCTAATTTTGGATAAGAAGTTGGCCTTAATATCTAATTTTCCTGAATAAAAAATTCTATTAAGATTCTTTTGTATCTCAAAAGAAACACTTTGACTCTTTGGTATGTTTACTAATGTTTGTTTTTTTGATTAACTTTTTGACGTGAGTTAATATGGGAGCCAGTTAGACTTCCGGAGAAAAAATGATGCCTGTAACGTTAGATGTGAGTTCTGAAATAAAAAGTGTAAGTTTTATTGAAAATAATAAAAGTAATAAAATTAAATTATTAACTGAATATGAATCATTGGCAAATCAAGGTTACCTTGAGGCTCAATTTCAACTTGGTGAAATGTATCAAAATGGATATAACGTCCATCATGACTTCGCGCTGTCTATTCGTTGGTATAAAAAAGCGGCTGAGCAGGGGCATGTCGAGGCTCAATATAATTTAGGGGTGATTTATAGAAAAGGTCGAGGTGTCCCCATTGATTTTGTAGAGGCATTTCACTGGTACAAACAAGCTGCCGAGCAAGGAATGCCACAGGCTCAAAATAATTTGGCGTGTTTATATTTTTATGGTCAAGGGGTGGCGGTTAATTTTGATGAAGGCTTATTTTGGTATAAAAAAGCAGCTGAACAAGACACTGCAAAATCACAATATAATCTTGGGCTCATTTATCAAAAAGGGTTAGGGGTTGAGCCAAACCCCGATGAAGGATTACGTTGGTACAAAAAAGCAGCCAGTAAGGGGTATGGTGAAGCAATCCAAAAAATTAACATACTGTCTGGTGACGATAGCCAAGAATTGTTAGGTGGATTGACGAATGAATTTACTGTTGATAATTCGATAGAGTATGCGGATGCAACAGAATCTTGGCTTAAAGAAATCGTAGAGCAAGTCTCAAAAGCTTCTGATTTGCAAGAAGAGGAGGCTATCATTCATGCGGCTGAGGCCATAGAAGATGCTACAGCTTCCGAAGAAGCCAAAGACTCTGAAGAAATTAATGAGATTGAAAAAACAGTTCTTGTCGAAGAGCCATATTTACAAGCGCCAGTGACTGAAATTACTTGGTTTATTGATGCAGCCAAAAAAGGTGAAGCGGAAGCGCAATACAGTTTGGCCGTCATGTATGAATATGGGTTATTGGTTAAACAGGATTACATGGAATCGATTTTTTGGTATAAAAAAGCGGCTAACCAAGGCTATCCAGAAGCCCAAAACCAATTGGGGGGAATGTATAAAAATGGCATAGCCATTACCAAGGATTTGGTTGAGTCTTATTATTGGTTTGCATTGGCAAAGAAAAGTGAAAAGTTTGCAGATATTGATTTAATGGCCATGGAGAAAACGATGTCAGGCGAACAACTACTTCAAGCTAAACTTAAAATGGCAGAGTTAGCGTCATTAAGCTAAAAAGAAGGTTGATTTGTCTTGTCGAGATGCTTTTTATGATGTAATTTTTAGCCACTGTTTTGTCAAAATTTTGATTAAACAGTGGCTAAAATATTGACTTTTAAATAAACGAACTTTGATTTAATTGAGCGGTTTTTTTAAAATTAATTTGCGGCCAACCTTATCCATAAAACAGATGGAAAGGTTGGCCGTAATGACAGCTGAACTTAACTGAATTTGATGTATCTTGATGGCCATTGGGATGGTAAAACAGCCGTTTAATTCTATAATCCAACGATAAATATTTAAACAATAGAATTTAGGGCTTAATAAATGAAAAATAAGGGATGCGTATTGCTTTTTTTGCTGTTGAATGCAGCTTGGGCAGGTCCATTAGAAGATGCTGAATTGGCTTATCAAAAAGGCGATTACGCCAAAACTTTTACGATTATGCAAGGGCTTGCTGAACAAAGAGATGCAGACGCTCAGTTTAATCTTGCAACCATGTATTATAAAGGAGAAGGTGTAACAAAAGACCTTAATGCTGCCTTATATTGGTATCTGCAAGCCGCAGAGCAAGGAAATATTCAAGCGCAGTACAATTTGGGCGTGATATATCGACATTCAGAGATGGCTAAACGAGATTTGATATCATCGTATATGTGGTTTGTTTTGGCTAAGCGCGACTCTCTTTTTTCTGGGCTGGATTTGACATCGATAGAAAAAGAGATGGATTCAGAACAGATTAGGCTTGCGCAACAAGCCGCAAAAAAATGCCAAGCGCAGCAGTTTAAACGTTGCGGTTCTGTTTGATTTTTTAGGAAAAAATCATATGCTTGAGATGACACTCTTAAAAAAACTGATTCTTTTTGGTCAGCGAATTTGTTCTTATTTTGGCCTAAACTCTAAACTTTCGGCAAGCATCACTCAGTCTGATGTCTCGATGGCGACTGAGCCACTTGATTCTACCGCTACTTTACCCACGCCGCATTCGCAAGAGGGTAAGCCTGATGAAGTAGAAATAAAACCCGCTGTCGTATCAGATGTAAACAGCGTTTTATTTGGCAGGTTTTCTGATTCCGATGAAACTGAAGCACGTGCGACCAACGACCAAAACAGTGTCCCTCAATCTTTTGTGCAAGATTTTGTTGCTTGTAAAAAGTCAGCAGAAAATAATAATGCTGATGCTCAATTTACGCTTGGTGGGATGTATGAAAATGGTCAAGGGGTTGCTGCCAATGATGTGGAAGCCATCCGTTGGTATACCAAATCTGCTGAACAAGGCGATGCTCGTGCTCAATTTAATCTCGGATTTATGTATCAGCATGGACAAGGCTCCAAACAAAATGCTGCTAAAGCTTTGCGGTGGTACAAGCGAGCTGCAGAGCTAGGGCATTTAGATGCGCAATATCATTTGGGGGCGATGTATCAAAATGGAGATTTGGTAGAAACAGATACGGTTGAGGCGATGCTTTGGTATACAGAAGCTGCTTATCAAGGCCACCTGCGTGCTCAATATAGTCTGGCTGAAATGTATTATTATGGAAGAGGTGTAGTGCAAAATGATACAGAAGCCTTGCGTTGGTTCAAAAAAGCCGCAGAACAAGGTTTTGCTGAGGCCCAATATGCGCTCGGGCTATTGCATCAAGATAATGAAAGTGAGTATTACGACCAATCTTTGTCCGTGCAATGGTATGCCGAGGCTGCGGCTCAAAATCATGCTATGGCTAAAAATCGCTTAGAGCAACATCGTTAGGCAACTGAGTTTCAGTTAGAACGGTATGCTCATTGTTCTTGGTTTTATGATTGTTAGAATTTAAAAGGTCGCTGATGTCCATTTTTCGCAAAATAAAAAAATTCTGTTAGTCATACTGTCTTTTTCTAAATTAAATCTATCTTTTCGGTTTGTTGCTGGTTCTGCCGAGAATACTCCAACTTTCTTGAATCAATCAGCGGCGAATGATTTAAAGCACGAAAGAGTAGAGGTCCGACCTCAATCAGTACAAAAAAACAGCTAAGAATGTAATCTATAAAAAAATAATATTACAAAAAAATAAAAATATATTTCTCGCTTTGGCTATTAGTAATCCAATTTTTTCTAGTTTTAATAAAAATATATTCCTATTGATGTTTATGTTAGATGTTCTCGGTGTGATTATTTTGTTGATTATGATTTGCTAAATGATAATTTCTTTTCTGGCAAGGCAGTAGAGTCAGATAGTATTGATTTTTTGATGATAAAAACAGAATATGCTCGTCATTGCCGCAGTCAAGTATATTAATTTATTATTTATTTTGTAGAATTTATTTTATAAATTGATATTTATAATTTGACAATATACTTTTTCTGTTTGTAAAATGAGGTTTATAGATTGTTTTTATTTTAAAAAAAGGTATTGTATGAAAAAAATCCTGTTGTTATCTTTGTTGGTGTCAGGCTCACTATGGGCTGGCGATTTGGAAGATGCTGAAGCGGCTTATAAAAAAGGCAAGTACACAGAAGCCTTTTCTAAATACCAATCTTCAGCGCTTAAGGGAAATGCCGAGGGGCAATATAAACTGGCCGAAATGTATTACGATGGCCAAGGTGTTCGTCAAAACAAAGCCGAAGCTGTTAAATGGTATAAAGCATCAGCAGAATTGGGGTATATTGATGCTCAATTCCAAATGGGTTATTTGTATGAACATGGGTTACACGTTAAGCAAAATGATGCTGAAGCGGCCGCTTGGTATAAAAAAGTGGTTCACTCTTTGATTAAGAAAAACAGTTAAATGTTTTTATGTTGGGTTGAAAAACTCATTGTAAAATACTTTCTAAAATCGCTTTGCGGCCAAC
>JBILQJ010000066.1:0-5971 GCA_044373325.1 Burkholderiales bacterium | reverse complement strand
CACGGTTAACTGTCGCTGTCATTTTTGCGTGGGTAGTCAACGCCGCCATGCGACTGGTTAAATGAAAATCAAATGCCGACCTGCGTTTACCTTGAGATGCTATAGGTAAAGCTTTGTGCCCTTCTTGTATAAATAAGGTAGCAAATTGAGCTGGATTAAAATAAAAATAAGGGGTTTGATTAGGCGTTTGCATTGAAGGCGTTGCTTCATATAAGTTTGGATAGGTCTTAGAAAACACCTCAACCCCACGTTGAACCAGCGCAGCATCAAACGAAAAATACACAATACCACTAGAAGCAAAAGCCAACTCTGGATTGGTATTTTTGCTTATCGACATCTTGCGTGAAATCAGCGTGACTCCTTTTTGGTTTTTGACATTCAAATCAAAAGCAGGGATTGAATTTTGACGAGCGTTATTTTGTTCAATAGCGAGTGCATTGGTGAGCCGAAGAATCGATTCCTTACTTGTTTTTTTCTCTACAGTATTGTCAGCCAATGCTTTTTGATAGTACTCGCGATGCTTTGCTGGCTCGGCCTCTAATTCCTCTAACCTTTTGTTATAATAAATTAGATTTTCTTGGTTCTTCTCTTTTAGAGTTTGAATTAACTCTGAACTGCTGTTATTTTCTTCTTGATTCATTCGTTTTTTTAATGCAGTTATGTCGGCATTGAGATCTTTTTTACGTTGATTCCAATCATTTTTATTGAAGTTATCCATTTCTTTTTCTAAAGACTCTTGCCTAGACTCCAATTGCGTTAAGTTTTTATTTTCCTGACGCAAAAGGTTGGCCGCATGACGAACATCAGCCAAATATGCCTTATTGGTGGAAATACCCCAATTAAACAACTCACTCAAGGTTTCTGTTTTATCAATGGTTTTGTCAGATAACTCATTTAACTGCGCAATGATCAAAGGTTTGGTCACACTGCTGGATTTATCGGCATACCAGCAAGCCGCGCCAGTCGGTTTAAATAGTGCCGTTAAATTAGGGTTAGTCTTAAAGTGTTTGATTGGTTTTAAACTTTTTTGAACTTGTTCCCAATCAATTGTGGTTGCAACACACCACGCCGCATTGCTTGGTATTTGCTGCCAAATTTGTAAATCAGGCGCAGGAATGTTTTCAGCCAAATTAACTTGGCTCTGCCATGTTTTTCCATCGTAATCAAAGGATAACCCTTGCACTTGAGGGATGATGGCAGCATAGCCTTGCGCAAAGAATCGGGAAGACAGCGCAATACTCTGCGTAATGCCTTCTGCATGCGCAGTGATTAAATCAGGGGCGATTTTATGCCGAGTTTTTTCATGCTCGCTCAATATGCCTTCTAAGAAATTTTCAGCATCACGACTCAATTTGCCTTGCTCATCACGAAGCATACCCACATCAGAGACTAGCGCTAACCGTTCACCATGCGCGGCAAAGACCATCGTGCGTCGTGGTGACAACTTAATTTGCAAAACATTGACGTTATCTCCATCGACTTTAATACTTCCAATTTGGCTTAATTGCTTATCCATATTGAGTTTGATTTGGGCAATTTGCTGGGCAACGCCTTTTAAACCATTACGTTCGATCCCTATCGCCCAATAACCCAACGCGCCACTGCTGTCGCGCCATAAATAAATATCGGCAGGGGATTGGGCAAGGCTTTGCACCAAATTATCTTTCCAATTGAGTTGATGCTCAAAACTAATGCGGCGCATACTCCCCTTTAAACTCAGCCAATCTTCATCCGTCTCATAAAAATATAAAAAATCCTCAGTTAAAACATCTTTAATTAGCGGCACAGTCAGCATATCGCGCGGCAATTGAGATAAATTTTGGCTACGAATCCAAGCATCAGGACGAGAGGCATCAATCAAAATTCGTTGGCTTGAAATGGACGAAGTCGAAAAAACATGACTAAACCACAAAGTGGCTAATATCACAGGTGAAGCAATCGACAAAAGAAGAATCAACCAATGTCGTCTATACCACGGTTTTGGTTTTAAAAGCATTTGGTGAAATTGCGTGTTTAAGGTCGTGTCATTCATGATGGTTTTGTCGATTTTTTAAAGTTAATTGAAAGCAATGTTAACCAATAGGCAATCCGTTGTAAATTCTTAACTATATATTATATCATACTTACATTATCATACAAATTGCAACACTTAGCGCTTGAAAAATCGTCAGCGAGTCTAAATACTTGCTGGCCTAATCGAGCCACAGGAAGTTGCGATGAAATACAAGCATTTGACGACCACGGAACGAGAACTCATCACCAAAAAATTGCGCCTCGGACTGTCGATACGAGCCATCGCGCTGGCTTTGGAACGCAGTCCCAGCAGCATTTCAAGGGAAATTCGCCGCAACTCGCTGCACGAAATTTATGCGCCAGAAACCGCAAGGTTGGCCGCAGAAAAACGAGCGCGGAACTGTCGAAACGCCAAAACCATTTCTGCTGAAACTTGGGTGTATGTTGTTGAAAAATTAAAACAAAAACACAGCCCCGAGCAGATTTCTGGGGTTTTAAAAAACAGGCTAGACATTGTTTTGAGTCATTCGACGATTTATCGCCACATTCATGCCGACAAACGTAATGGTGGCAAGGCTTACAAGCATTTACGTGGCGCAAAAAAACGCCGTAAATCCTACGGAACTGCGTTGGACGGACGAGGGGAAATTCCCGCTCGAGTGGATATTTCAAAGCGGCCAAAATCAGTGGAAACTCGCGATGAAATTGGCGATTGGGAGGGCGACACGGTCGTCGGAGCCCATCATTTAGGGGCGGTCGTGACTTTGGTCGAACGAAAAACGGGCTACGCAGTGATTGCCAAAGTCGCCGATCGCACCGCCAAATCGGTGACGGAAGCTTGCATCAAGGCTTTGAGCGCGTGCAAAATGCCCGTTAAAAGCATCACTTTTGACAATGGCAAAGAATTCAGCCGCCATCAAGAAATATCGCAAGCCATTGACACTAAAATTTATTTTTCAAAACCTCACTCCCCGTGGCAACGCGGTTGCAATGAAAATTTTAATGGCTTGTTGCGGCAGTACCTGCCCAAAAAATGCCGTTCGCTACCGTGATGCAAGAACAACTCAATGAAATTATGAACGAAATCAACGCCAGACCACGTAAAAGACTGGGTTATTATTCGCCTTTAGAAATGTTCCAGTTTTATTTGACTAATGCCGTTGCACTTCGTTGACTAATTCACCATATATAAAACCCTGCGGCCAACCTTTTATCCTGAAAAACTGGGGGAAAAGGTTGGCCGTAAGGGGTTTTTGATTTGGGTTTTAGAGTTAAACGCCTTCTGGTTTTAATCCCATCAACAAATAAGCCAGCGTTTCTTTGGCTGTGCGCATTTGGTCACCAAAAGGCAAGGGATCTTTGCCTCGAAAAAACAAGCCTTCTTTGGTTTCTCCGCGCCAAGCTTGAGCAAGGCGTTTGTCGATACAAAACTGGCCAATTTTTGAAATGCCGTCACGCAAGCCACAAGTGGTCAAGCAATTTAAGCTTTCAACGCAGCGGCGGGTGTCATTTTTTGCATTGGCTTGTAGTTTTTCTAAACGGCTTAAATAACTTTTTAACCAAGGTGTTAAAACGCCACGGGCAGGCAAACCAGCCACAGACATAAACTCAACAATGTCTTCTTCTTTGGCATCGCGCAATACTTTTTTGAAGTTTTCATGAGCATCACCCTCGGCCGTCACGGCAAACGCCGTGCCAACTTGTATGCCATCAGCGCCCCATTGATTGAAGGCCGTTTGAATTTTGCTGAAACGGCTCATGCCGCCCGCAATAATAATGGGAATATTGTGCGATTCAATTTCTAACTCTTTGAATAATTGTCGAGTTTCATTAATCACGCGACTAAAAGTAAAGCGTTCGTCGCCTAAGTTGGCCACCGTGGCCGCACCTAAATGACCAGCCGCATGATTGGGGTGTTCAATCACAATCGCATCGGGCAAGACATTTTTTTTCATCCAACGTTTTAACACAATGGCGATGCCGCGAGACTCGGACAAAATTGGAAACAGCGCCACGTGCGGATGCTCTTTCACCAAATCAGGCAGCTCCAAAGGCAAGCCCGCGCCCATGGTCACGGCTTGAGCGCCCGACTCACAAGCTTGTCGTATCATGTCAGGAAAAGAGTCAACCGCTTTCATGACGTTAACCGACACTAAGCCTTGGCCATTGGCACGCGCCAAAGCGCCTTTGACTTCGCGATCGAGCGCAATCATATTGAGGCGGTTCAATTCTTCTGCGCCCCCTTTTTGAGGATAAGGCATCACCAAATCTTCATGTAAATGACGCAAATCAACGCTGGCAATGGTGCCGACAGCCCCTTCGCTGGCCACGGTACCAGCCAAACTTTGAGCCGAAATGCCCACGCCCATGCCGCCTTGTATTACGGGGAGCAAGGTTTTACCGCGTATGATGAGTGGTTTAAAATTATGATCCATGAGTAATGAAAAGTGCCTTAAAAAAATAAAAAGGAGAATTGCTCTGAAAAATGAACACAGATATTAGCATCAGATGTCTATATTTTGCGCCACAAGTGCATTCATTTCAATAAATTTTCGACGCGGTTCGACTTCATCGCCCATCAAAGTGATAAACGTTTCATCGGCGGACACCGCATCCGCAATATTGACTTTTAACAAACGGCGCACGGTCGGATCCATCGTAGTTTCCCATAATTGGGCAGGGTTCATCTCGCCCAAGCCTTTGTAACGCTGAATGCCCAAGCCTTTTCTGGCTTCTGCCAACATATAAGCCAACGCATCGGCAAAACTATTGACCATGTAGCGATTGTCATTGCGCACCACGCAAGCGCCTTCGCCCATCAACTCGTGCAAAATGGCGTAAGTGTCACACAACACGGCATAATCGCTAGACATGATAAAATCTTGATTAAAATAGCTTAATGAGTAATTTCCGTGGAATTGTCGGGTAATTTTTACCACCCAATTGGCATTTTTCTCATCAAAAACGGCTTCTAATTTAATGTCGGTGGCATCCACCGCTGCGGCCAACGTTGCAACAGCGGCGCGTGCCTCTGTTTCTGTGGCCAAAGACAATTTAGGCACGCGTATCAAGGCTTTTAAAATCATTTCGTCTATCGAACGGCTTTCGCGTTTAATGACCTCTTCAGCCAACAAGTATTGTTTAGCGACTTGCGACAAAATCTCTGGGCTTAAAGGCTCTGCGCCTGTTTTAGGCACTAAACTGGCTTTATCTAAGGCCAATTGCAACAAATATTGATTCAATTCGGTTTCGTCTTTTAGATAACGCTCTTGTTTGCCATGTTTGGCTTTGTACAAAGGCGGTTGCGCAATGTAAATGTGGCCACGCTCAACCAATTCAGGCATTTGACGATAAAAGAAAGTCAATAATAAAGTGCGGATGTGCGCGCCGTCCACGTCGGCATCGGTCATGATAATGATGCGATGATAGCGCAATTTGTCAGGGTTGTATTCTTCTTTGCCGATGCCGCAGCCCAAGGCCGTAATTAAAGTGGCCACTTCTTGGCTGGCGATGAGTTTTTCGAAACGGGCTTTTTCTACGTTTAAAATTTTACCTTTCAAGGGCAAAATGGCTTGAAATTTGCGATCGCGCCCTTGCTTGGCCGAGCCACCTGCCGAATCTCCTTCGACCAAATACAATTCAGACAAAGAAGGATCTTTTTCTTGGCAATCGGCCAATTTACCAGGCAAACCCATGCCGTCCATGATGCCTTTGCGGCGCGTAATTTCACGGGCTTTGCGGGCGGCTTCACGCGCGCGCGCGGCATCAACTATCTTGCCGCAAATGGCTTTGGCTTCGGTTGGATTTTCTAACAAAAAGGTTTTCAGCCCTTCGCCCACAACTTCATGCACCACGGGCCCGATTTCTCCCGACACCAATTTGTCTTTGGTTTGGCTAGAAAATTTGGGGTCGGGCAATTTTACCGACAAAATGCAGGTCAACCCTTCGCGCATGTCTT
>JBILQJ010000007.1:0-55836 GCA_044373325.1 Burkholderiales bacterium | reverse complement strand
GCAAAGGGTACGCCGTGGCAGGAGAAGTCTTGTCCAGCGTAGATCCTGCCATTTTAGGCGAAGGCACAGGCATTGCCGTGCGCAAAGAAGACCAAGTTTTGTTAGATGCGCTCAACAAAGGCATCACCGCCATCCGCGCCAATGGTCAATACAAAACCATCGCCGACAAATATTTTGATTTTGATATTTACGGTGGTTAAAACTCAAGTTAATCAGTCTATCATCTGATTAATTCTTTGAATTTTAAATCAAACACAGTTTATTTTGATGAATAAACTGTGTTTGATTCTTTCTATTGCGGTGTCAGTTATGATGAATATTGAAGTGGTGTTACCGTATTTGCCCCGAATTTTACAGGGCTTTGTGTTGACGATAGAACTGTCTTTATTGTCGCTTTTTTTTGCGTTGGTATTGGGTTTATTGGGCGCGTTGATGAAAACATCGGCTTCGCGCCTTTTGCGTTTTTCAGCGGCCAGTTATTCGACCATTGTGCGTGGCGTCCCTGAACTGGTGTGGATTTTATTTGTGTTTTATGGTTTGCAAATGGGCATTAATGCGCTGGCCGACAATTGGGGCGTGTCGGCTATCGAACTCAACCCTTTTTTGGCAGGCACGTTAACGTTGGCTTTTATTTTTGGTGCGTATTTTACCGAAACTTTTCGAGGCGCGATTTTAGCCATCCCTGCCGCCCAAATCGAAACGGGCTTGGCTTATGGCATGACTTCTGCACAAGTTTTTCAGCGCATCACGTTTCCCCAATTGATGCGTTACGCTTTACCAGGTATCAAAAATAACTGGCTGGTTTTAACCAAGGCCACGGCTTTGGCTTCTGTCATCGGTTTGGACGACATGGTCCGCGTGGCCAAACAAGCTGGGCAAGCTCAAGGCCAAGCTTTTTTGTTTAACGTCATTTCGGCTTTGTTATTTTTGTTGATGACTTCGGTGTCGTTGATTGTATTTCACGCCTTAGAACAGCGCTATCAACGCGGCATAAAAGGATATCAAGATGGACACTAAACTCTTAATGCAGTTCAAAGAAGCGATTTTTTTGTGCTGGAGAGGCTTACCCGAAACCCTAGAATTAACGTTTTTGTCGGTCATCATCGGTTTTGTGTTGGCTTTGTTTTTGGCCATTCCTCGCGCCAACAATAACAGCTGGTTAGGGCGCGCGATTTGGGGCTTTACTTACTTTTTTACAGGCACGCCTTTATTGGTTCAACTGTATATTATTTATTATGGTTTGCCCGAATTTGCATGGCTGCAAAGTTTACAAGCCTTGCCCAGCTTACACTTCATGAAAAATGGCTTTTTTTGGGCTTGGCTGGCGTTTACGCTCAACACAGCGGCTTACAGCACCGAGATTTTTGCTGGCGCAATCAAAAACACGCCCACGGGCGACATAGAAGCCGCCAAAGCTTACGGCATGACGCGCTGGCAATTGTATCGCCACATCATTATGCCCGCGAGCTTGCGCCGCGCTTTGCCTGCGTACAGCAACGAGGTGATTATGGCCATGCACAGCACCGCGCTGGCTTCTTTGGTCACCTTAATGGAAGTCACAGGACAAGCCAATTCTTTCTTTTCTTTGACTTATGAATTTTTTCCTGCGTATTTGGCGGCCACGCTGTTTTATTTGGGCTTAACTTTTTGTTTTGTTATGGGTTTTCGCTTATTAGAAATCCGTTATTTGGCACATTTAAAACGCCTGCCGCAAGCGGCTTAACCGATAAAAAAGAAAGTCCTCATGCAAACCATCACTTACTCTTTACCAAACGCCAGCTTGGGTTTGAGTTATCAACTCAACGCCTTTCATTTTGGTGATGCTGCGGCCACACAAAAAATCTATATCCAAGCCAGTTTGCACGCCGATGAATTACCTGGTTCTTTGGTTTGTTATCACTTAACTCAACTGCTGGAAACCCATGCCAAGCACATCAAAGCGCAGATTATTGTTGTGCCTTTGTGCAATCCCATCGGTTTGGCGCAACAAAATTTGCACACGCCGCAAGGTCGGTTTGAGTTGGGCTCGGGACAAAACTTCAATCGCTTGGGCGACTTGAATTTATACGAGCTCACACAGGCGGTGTTGCAACAAAATAACGGGAGGTTGGCCGCACAATTACAACAAAATAGTGCGGCCAACGTGGCGACGATACGCGCGGCCATGGCGCAAGGTTTGGCCAGTTTTCAACCCAAAAACCAACTCCAAACCTTACATAAACAATTGTTATTATTGGCCTTTGATGCCGACATTGTGTTAGATTTGCATTGCGATTGGCGCGCCATCATGCACGTTTACACCTTGCCCGAAACGTGGCCTATCATCGAGCCTTTGGCGCGGTATTTAGGCAGCGGGTGTCAATTATTGGCCGATGACAGCGGTTGCAATCCTTTTGATGAAGCCTTATCAACGGTTTGGACGCGCTTGGCGGCTGACTTTCCGAATGCGGCCATTCCTGCGGCTTGCGCGGCAGTGACGGTCGAACTTCGCGGCCAAGCCGATGTCAATCACGAACACGCCCAGCAAGACGCACAGGCCATCTTGGCGTATTTAAAACATCAAGGCGCGATAGACTTACCCGCCGTGCCTTTGCCAGATTGTTTAGATACGCCACGCCCTTTGGCAGGGGTGGAACGCATCGTTGCGCCTGTATCGGGCATGGTCGTGTACCACGTTCAACCTGGTGCACACATAGAAAAAGGGCATTGCGTGGCCGACATTGTCAATCCAATTGACAGGACGATTACGCCTATGTTTAGCACCGTTTCTGGCGTGGTGTATGCTTGCCATCATCTTCGATACGCCAAAATGGGCGAAGCTTTAATCAGTGTGGCTGGGCGCGAGGCCAACCATCAAACAGCCACTTTATCGGCTAAATAAAAATTTTAAGGTAACTCTATGGATACGTTTAGCGTTGAAAACATACACAAACAATTTGGCCAAAAAGTCGTGTTACAAGGCGTGTCTTTGTCGGCACAATCGGGCGATGTCATTAGCATGATTGGTTCTAGCGGTTCAGGCAAAAGTACGTTTTTGCGCTGCATGAATTTGCTCGAACGCCCCAACGAAGGCAGCATCGTTTTGCAAGGCGAAGCCCTCAAACTCAAACGCGACAAAACGGGCGAACTACACGCGGCAGACCTCAAGCAATTGCAACGCTTTCGCACGCGCTTGGCCATGGTGTTTCAGCATTTTAATTTGTGGGCGCATTTGACCGTGTTAGAAAACATCATCGAAGCGCCCATCCGCGTGTTGGGCTTAAGCCGTGAAGTTGCCCAAGCCCGTGCGCAAACCTATTTGGCCAAAGTGGGCTTGAGCGACATAGAAGACCGCTATCCCGTGGCCTTGTCGGGTGGCCAACAACAACGCGTGGCCATTGCCCGTGCGTTGGCGATGGAGCCTGACGTATTATTGTTTGATGAACCCACGTCGGCACTCGACCCCGAATTGGTCAACGAAGTATTAAAAGTCATGCGCGCCTTGGCCGCAGAAGGCCGCACCATGATAGTTGTCACCCACGAAATGGCCTTTGCGCGTGAAGTGTCCAACAAAATTGTCTTTTTACATCAAGGCAAAATTGAAGAACAAGGCGATCCAAAAATCGTCTTGTCCAACCCTCAATCCGCTCGTTTGCAACAGTTTTTATCAGGTAATTTAAAATAAAACCTTGCGGCCAACCTTTTGCCGATTTTTTGAGCAAAAAAGGTTGGCCGCAGGCCTGACTAAGCATAGGAAAAAATATGGGTGCTTTTTTAAAAGTAGAACACTTAACGCAACATTATGCCGAGAAAAAAACCCAAAAACGCATTTTAGATGACTTAAGTTTTGAGTTGGCCGAAGGCGAAATTGCGTGTTTATTAGGCAGTTCTGGTTGCGGTAAAACCACGGCTTTGCGCGCCATTGCAGGCTTTGAAAGTTTGACGGCTGGACGCATCGAGCTGGGCGGACGCTGTTTGTCCCATCAAACGCCACAAGCCACTCGTCCGCTTTGCAACGTACCCACGCATCAACGCCGCATCGGCATGGTGTTTCAAGATTACGCGTTGTTTCCACATTTAACGGTCGCCAAAAATGTGGGCTTTGGCTTGCAAGAATTGAGCGCTGGCGACAAAGCCCAACGCGTCCAAAAAATGTTGGATTTGGTGAGTTTGAGTGCGCTGGCCGAGCGCTATCCACACGAATTATCGGGCGGCCAACAACAACGCGTGGCCTTGGCTCGGGCGTTAGCGCCTCGCCCGCAATTGTTGTTGTTGGATGAACCGTTTTCTAATTTGGACGTGGTTTTGCGCGAAAGTTTGGCGCAAGAAGTCCGCGCCATTTTAAAACACGAAGGCACAACCGCCTTGATGGTCACGCACGATCAACAAGAAGCCTTCGCCTTAGCCGACAATGTGGGCGTAATGCACCAAGGCCAAATCGAACAATGGGGCAAACCGCATGAATTATATCAACGCCCCAGCAGCGCTTACATTGCCGACTTCATCGGCGCAGGCGTTTTGGTGGCCGCCACGGCGTTGGGCGCGGGCTTTTACCGTTTGGACTTAGGCGCTTTGGGTGAAGTCCGCGACATTGGCGGCGTTGCGGCCAACCTTGATGCGGCCAGTCACGCGGCCAACTTGGCCGAAGGACGCGTGTTAATCCGCCCCGAACAAATCGTGTTAGACGACAACAGCCCCATCAAAGTCACTTTGCAAAGCTTGGTTTTTAAAGGCTCGCATCAATTGGCTACGCTGTTAAGCACCAATGGCACGGTCTTGTTGGCACAATTGCCCAGCCACTTTTCAGCGCCCGTTGGCCTCAGTTTAGGCATCCATTTGCGCCTTGATGCGGTTGCTTTTTTTGCCAATACCCAATCTTAATCTTAATCTTTCGAACTCAACCTTACGGAGTTGTTACTCATGCAAGCTCGCCTACACACTTTATTGGCCGATTTGGTGGCCGAACCGTCCATCACGCCACAAGATGCCAATTGCCAACCCATATTGATACAACGTTTGCTGGCTTTGGGTTTTACAATAGAAAAAATGCGCTTTGGCGACGTGGATAATTTTTGGGCGCGGCGCGGTACGGCTCAGCCTGTTTTTTGTTTTGCAGGCCACACCGATGTCGTGCCAACGGGGCCTTTAGAAAAATGGAGCTCACCGCCCTTTGTCGCCACCGAAAAAGACGGTTATTTGTACGGACGCGGCGTGGCCGACATGAAAGGCTCAATTGCGGCCTTCATCATTGCTTTAGAAGATTTTATTGCGGCCAACCCCAATCACGCAGGCAGCATCGCTTTGTTGATTACCGCTGACGAAGAAGGCGTGGCCATCAACGGCACCAAAAAAGTCGTCGAAGCCTTGGCCGCACGCAGTGAAAACATCGATTATTGCGTGGTCGGCGAACCCACAGCGGTGGCGCAAGTGGGCGACATGATTAAAGTTGGGCGGCGTGGCTCTTTGGGCGGTGAGTTGCGCGTCATAGGCAAACAAGGCCACATCGCCTATCCGCATTTGGCTGCCAATCCTGTGCATTTGCTCGCGCCTGCGCTGGCCGAATTGGTGGCGGTTGAGTGGGATCAAGGCAACGCCTTGTTTCCGCCCACGTCTTTTCAGGTATCCAATTTAAACGTCGGCACGGGCGCGACCAATGTCATTGCTGGCGAAGCGCGCGTGTTGTTTAATTTTCGCTATTCCACCGAACAAACCGCCGCAGGGCTACAAGCCCGTGTCGAAGACATTTTGCAAAAACACCAAGTCCCTTATGACCTCCAATGGACGCTGTCGGGCGAACCTTTTTTGACCGAATCGGGCGAATTGGTCGCCACCGCGCAGCGCATCATAAAGGCCGTGACAGGCAAAACCACCGAATTATCCACCACGGGCGGCACCAGCGACGGGCGTTTTATCAAACACATCGCCAAACAATTAATCGAAGTCGGCCCGTGTAACGAAAGCATCCATCAAATCAACGAGCGCGTGGCTTTGGCCGACTTAAGCCCTTTGGCGCAAATTTACGGCGGTTTATTAAACGAGTTATTAATCCCAAAATAACTCAACAAAAAAGGTTGGCCGCAAGGGGTTTAAGCTTGCGGCCAACCTTTTGGCTCAAAAGAGGGGGAAAGTTGATTGAAAATTCTGTCTAGCCAAAGGATAGCTTCGCCTTAAAGGCTACCGATTTTTTTATAAACGCCTACAGTCATTTTATTTCTTTTTCTTGGTTTTTTTCAGTAAAATGCCGCCTTGTTTGGGATTGGCTGGCGTTGGCTTTTTCGGGAAAAAAGTTGGGAAAAAATTTTGTATGACTTTGTACACAGAATGCAAGGCAGGGCCCAGCGTCACGCCATTGAGCGCCCTTAACCAATCGGCCAGCATTTTAATCCAGCCCCACAAATCCAAACCCAAACCGCCTTTAATCCACAGCAAAATCCCTTTCAATAAAGCCAAAATTTCCATGTCCGCTCCTTTGATGTTTTCTCATTTTGCTAACGTTACCTTGCGTAAAAAAACTTCAGCATTTTACACCAGCTTTCAAACGATTTAACACAACAAAAGGAAAAAACCAACGATGAAACCCGATTCCTCTCAAGACAAATGGCAAGCGCATTTATCGCCCGAAGCCTTTTATGTCACGCAAGAAAAAGGCACTGAACGCCCTTTTACAGGCGAATTTGTCAACCACACGGCCACGGGTGATTTTCATTGCGTGTGTTGTAACGCGCTGTTGTTTTCGTCCGAGACAAAATTTGATGCAGGTTGCGGCTGGCCCAGCTTTTTTGCCGAAGCCGATGCGGCCAACATCAAACGCATCGCCGATAACAGCCACGGCATGCAACGCGTTGAAGTGCAATGCGCAAACTGTGATGCTCATTTAGGCCACGTGTTTGACGATGGCCCAGCGCCCACGGGCGAGCGTTTTTGCATCAACTCTGTTTCTTTAACTTTTAACAAAGCAGAAACCAAATGATAACCGACCAAACTCACCCAACACATCCGCTCATTGTCGCCACCGCCCATTGGCTGGACAAAGCCGTCATCGGCTTGGATTTATGCCCTTTTGCCAAAGCCGTGCGCGTCAAGCAACGCGTGCGGTTTGTGGTCAGCGCCGCCGCCAATGAATTTGAATTATTGGCCGAATTGGCCGCCGAATTAAGCCATTTGCAACACACCTCGCCCGACATTACCGACACCACTTTGTTAATCTTGCCAACTTTATTGGCGGATTTTGCCGACTTTAATCAATTTTTGGGCGAAGTTGACGTGCTTCTGCAAAAGTTAGACTTGGAAGGCGACTTTCAAGTGGCCGATTTTCACCCCAATTATCAATTTGCCGACGCGGCACCTGACGACATCAGCAATTACACCAATCGCACGCCCTACCCCACTTTGCATTTATTGCGCGAAAGCAGCATAGACAAAGCCGTGGCCGCTTTTCCTGATGCCAGCGTCATTTATCAAAAAAACATCGCCACGCTCAACAAACTGGGCTTGGACGGCTGGCAAACCTTAATGCAAGATTAACGGGTCAGATTAACGACCCATTCCGCTGTATGCCTTATTTTAGAAAGAGAAAAATGTCCATGAAAAATGCCAACGCCGCTTTATCCAGCAAGCCTTTGACTTACGAAGCCTATTTAGATGAAGTCAGCACCTTGTTGGTGGAATTGTGCGATTTGTCCGAAAAAGAAGCCATTAAATTGGTGATGCGCGCCCAAGATGCCGAGTATTTTGTGCCGCATGATTTGGACGACCAGCGCCGCCTCGAAAAACACGCAGGCGAAGACGCTCGTTATTTATTTGAAGGCCGTCACCGCCCGTTTGTGTTGCCAAAATAAACGCTCAATCGCGTAAACAAAAAAACTGCAGCCAACCTTTTACACTGAAAAATCAGGAAAAAGGTTGGCCGCAGGGTTTTGGTCATTCTTTTGTTAATAAAAAATAAGGCTAAAATTTTGTTAATCCGTATTTTCTACTTGTTTTAGTTCGGCAAATTTGGCAGCCATCGTTGGATTGCCCCGAGTCAATTTTTTGATTGTCACATCTTGCGCTTTGTCGTTGGCAAGTCGCAGGTTGCGGTCAGTGCCCAATAAGGCTTCTTTGGTTTTTTGCAGGTGGTCAATAGACTTGTCGATTTCGTCAATCGCGGTTTGGAAGCGGCGCGATGCCAGGTCGTAATTCTTGCCAAAGGCTTCTTTGAATCCTTCCAATTGGTTTTCAAAATCAGTTATGTCGATGTTTTGCGACTTCACCAAGGCCAGCTCAGTTTTGTACTTGAGCGAGTTCATTGCTGCATTGCGTAGCAGTGTGATAATGGGAATAAAGAACTGTGGTCGCACCACATACATCTTGGGGTAGCGGTAAGATACGTCCACGATACCAGTGTTATAAAGCTCGCTCTCGGGCTCTAACAGGGAAACCAGCACCGCATATTCGCAACCTTTCTCGCAGCGATCCTTATCCAGCTCCTTGAAAAAGTCTTCATTCTTTTTCTTGGTTGCTGTCGTGTCGTTTTCATTCTTCATTTCAAACATAATCGACACAATCTCTGTACCCACTTCATCAGAATCTTTGAAGATATAATCGCCTTTGCTGCCCTTGCTCGCATCATTGTCTTTTTCAAAGTAGGCGCTACGGAAGGCGGTGGGACGGATGCGATTGAATTCGGTTTCGCAGTGCTGCTCTAGTGTTTCACCCACCATCTTGGTGGAGAGTTTCGCTTTAAGGTCTTTCAGGCGTTCAATCGCATCCTCGCGCTCTTTAATCTTTAGCTCGTACTTTTCTTTAAGTGATTGCTCGGCTAAGTCTTTTTCCAGTTGTGCTTGCTCAAAACGATTTTTGAATTCATCCCGCTGCTTCTCCACTGGGGACAACGCTTGATTCACCGCCAGTTGTTGCGCTTGGCTGGCAGACGCGACCCTGGCTTGCAATGTCTGAATTTCCGTATCTTTAGCTGCGGCAGCCTTTTGTAACTCAGCAGTTAACTGAGCCTTAGCCAGCTCGATGGCGGCTTGATTGTCGCGTTTGGCTTGATCCAACTGATTAACCAGCGCATCACGCTCTTTCTCAACACTGTTCAGAGCTTGAGTCACCGCCAGTTGTTGCGCTTGAGTGGCAGACGCCACCTTGGCTTGCAAGGTCTGAATTTCGGTATCTTTAGCGGCGGCAGCCTTTTGTAACTCAGCAGTTAACTGAGCCTTGGCCAGCTCGATGGCACTGAGCTTGTCCTTTTCGGCCAGCTCCAGTCTTTCGTGTAACTCCTTATCAAAGGTACTGTCACGCACTTGTTTTAGAATATCGGCGTAGCCAGTCTCGTCGACCTTGAAGGCTTTGTGACAGTCTGGGCAAATGATTTCATTCATTATTTTACCTCCTTAGTTTTAAAAAATATGGCTAACTTTTTTCCTGAAAAATCAGGAAAAAGGTTGGCCGCAAGCAACTGGTCTTTAGCGATTATCTTGTGTCGCTTTTTGTATGAATAAGTATTTGCTAATTTAACAGCAAATTCGCCGGCCATAGATTTGTATTTTATTTAACAAGGTTTAAAATTCGGCGTTCTAACAAACCATTTGCAGCGCAAGTGTTCGTATTTGTATTATTCGAGTATATGTTTTTTGTTGATAAATCAATTTGCTTATTTTCATATTGCTGAGGATATTCGCCAAAGGGTTTAAACACTAAGCTAACAGGAATAGCATATTTGGCATTGACCGCAATAGTGGTTGCGTTATTTTCTTGCGATATGTAAATATTTACTCGGCCATCAAGCCGAGTGGTTGAGGTAAGTATGCCATTTTTTATTCGTTGTTGAGTAGAGTCGGCCTTATTAAAACTTGAAGTATTACTTCCTCGAGCATTCTTAAACGTAATATGAGCAACACCACAGTCAACGTATTCAGAAGGTGTTGTTGTGGAAAAAGAAACATTGATTATTTTTGAGTTTTTATCGATGTTATTAATAACAAAAAAATCACTACTTAAATTTTTCACCATTTCATCCCAAACAGCATCAAAAGGTTTATTAACCGTCTTTGTATTTGCAAAAGAATATGTTTTTGGGGGATTATAATCACCAGATATTGTTGTACATCCTGTTAACGTTGTAAGCAATGTAAGTACTATAGAATTTAAGTGTAATGTTCTAATACTCATAAGGTTTCCTTTATATGTTGTGTAAAGTTAAAAACTTGTTTAAAGCTTTCACTTTAGTTTCTAATATGCTGTCGGCGTTCTTTTTACCGGCTGCTGCAAAGTGTGTGGCAGTTTCAACATTTACTAAGTGTTTAATTAATATATCCATTGTTCCTCTATCTAGATATTTTAATTTATCTTCCATTTCTTGTAATTTAGCTACAACATTATTAACCCTAGCTGGAGTTAAGGTTTCAAATTGAGACTTTACCATGCTGACTAAAGTTTTTTCGGTCTCCATAGAATACTTCCTTTTTAAATAGGCAATAAAACACGGCCAACTTTTCCCGTGATCTTCACATTAAAAGGTTGGCCGCAAGATTTGGTTTGGTTATGATGCTTTATGGCTTACAACATTGGGGGTTTTCGAACAAACTGGCGTCAAGGTGTAAGTGGTTGGTTCAATTTTCCAAGCAGCGCCAGAAATCATATCAACAGGGATAGAGATAAGACCAAAATCAATGAAAATACCCAATAAAGAGGTTGGGTCAAAACTTTCAGTGGTTGTGCTTGTGGTTGATTCGCAGCCCTCTTTTTCAGCACGCAAGCTGTATGTTTTGCCTTTTTTTAGGCTAACGCTTGCTGTATCTAAACCACGCGCAGCACCATCAACATAAAGTGTCGTGCCTCTTTCTATCGAGTTTACTGTGATAGTGTCGTTGGTTCCTTTGATGATAGATGAACAACCAGACAACAAAGCAATGGAAGCGACCAACGAGACAAGACGGAAATTCATAATAAATCCTTTAAAGTAAAATAAAAACACCCCCACGCACCAATCAAAGAGCCGTTAGGGGAGGTGAAATGGGCACAACTAATTTAGATTTTATTTTACTCAATTATCAAGTTAGATAGCTTAAAGGCTAAGTAATTATGGGTTTTAACTTGATTAGGCTTGGTTGAGTTGGATTGGATTGGATTGGATTGGATTGGATTGGATTGGATTGGATTGGATTGAGTTTGGTTGAGTTAACAATTTTTTGGCGAAGTGAATGTTCGTCAGTCTCTGAAGGCTTTCTGACCAGTTTTTGGCAAAAACCGACCCACCCAGCCTCCCTTGACAAGGGGGAGGGGCGAAAAGCCCGAGTAAGCTTGCGGCCAACCTTTTTCCCCGATTTTCGCATTGAAAATTTAGGGAAAAAGGTTGGCCGCAACGCTGAAAATAAGCAACTGAAATAAAATAGGGGTTTTGTTGTCGCCATGATTATTGGCAGGTGTTTGGTTGAGTGAGTGCTAAAAAATAACGCTAACCTTGCCTTTAAAGGGCGGGCTAAAAACAGGCGCGGAATTTTTGCACGCCCGTGCGCGGGCTCGCCTTTTTGTCCTGTTTTTTTGGCGACGCAAAAAAATAGGTCGCCAGTCGGGCGAGACCGACGGACGCTTAGATAATCAACTAACCCAAAGCAAACACGCAAAGCCAAAATCGCAAAACCAAAATCGTTGCGGCCAACCTTTTAACGTGAACATCACGAGAAAAAAGGTTGGCCACGACGCAAAACAAAGCGCAGAGCGTGTATAATCGCGCCACGCTTAAGTCACCAAAGCACCTTTCAAAAAAATCTTGAGGAAACGCCATGCAACCGTTACAAAACGATACTTTTTTACGCGCCTTAAATGGCGAAGCCACCGATTACACGCCCGTTTGGATGATGCGCCAAGCGGGTCGCTATTTGCCTGAATACCGCGCCAGCCGTGCGACAGCTGGCAGTTTTATGGATTTGTGCCGTTCGGCGCAATTTGCCACCGAAGTCACTTTGCAACCCTTGGATCGTTTTCCTTTGGATGCGGCCATTTTGTTTTCGGACATTTTAACCATTCCCGATGCCATGGGTTTAGGGCTGTATTTTACCGAAGGCGAAGGCCCGCGATTTGAACGCCCTTTGCGCGATGAAGCCAGTATTTTAAAGTTGGCCGCAACCGATGTAGAAGACGGCTTATCTTACGTTTTTAATGCGGTCAAAAGCATACGCAGCGCCTTAAATGGCCGCGTGCCGTTGATTGGATTCAGCGGTAGCCCTTTTACTTTGGCCTGTTACATGATAGAAGGCGGTGGTTCTAAAGATTTTCGCCACATCAAAACCATGCTGTACGCGCGCCCCGATTTGTTGCACCACATTTTAAAAGTCACCAGCACCATGGTCATCGATTATTTAAACGCTCAAATTCGGGCGGGGGCGCAAGCCGTGCAAATTTTTGACACTTGGGGCGGCATTTTGTCGGGCGAAGCTTACGAAACCTTTTCGTTAAGCTATATGCGTACCATCGTGGCTGGCCTCATCCGCGAAAACGAAGGCCGCAAAGTCCCCGTAATTTTGTTCACCAAAAATGGCGGTACTTGGCTAGAAAGTTTGGCCGACAGCGGCGCAGATGCCTTGGGTTTGGATTGGACGTGTGATTTGGCCAATGCCAAACAGCGCGTCGGCCACAAAGTCGCTTTGCAAGGCAACATCGATCCCAATATCTTGTTTGCCTCGCCCGCCATCATTGAAGCGGAAGTCGCGAAAACTTTGGCCAAATATGGATCGGCCAATAGCGGATGCGGTCACGTGTTCAATTTGGGGCATGGCATTTCGCAGTTTACCAACCCCGAACACGCTGGCGTGATGATAGACGCGGTGCATCGTTTGTCGCGCCCATATCATTTGCCTAAATAAAATCATTCGGCCTGACAGGCTTTGCGGCCAACCCTTACGCAAGGTTGGCCGCAACCCTTTTTTCTTATTTAGATCACAAACTATGCAAACTCTCACCATTTTAGGCGCAACGGGCAGCATCGGCTTGTCCACCTTAAACGTTGTGGCGCAACACCCCGACAAATACCGCGTGGTGGCGCTATCGGCGCACAGTCAAGTCGATGCCCTGCTGGCTTTGTGCCAACAATTTTCGGCTCAATACGCCGTTTTGGGTCACGCCAGCCACGCGCTAGACTTTGAACAAAAAGCCCACGCGGCAGGATTAAAAATCACCGTGTTGCATGGTGTAGCGGCTTTATGCGATGTGGCGGCCTTGCCCGAAGTGGACAGCGTCATGTCCGCCATTGTTGGTGCGGCAGGCTTGCGGCCAACCTTGGCGGCGGCGCACGCAGGCAAACGCATTTTATTGGCCAACAAAGAATCTTTGGTCGTGGGTGGCGCGTTGTTATTGGCCGCCGTCAAACAAGGCGGTGCAACGCTCTTGCCCGTGGACAGCGAACACAACGCGATTTTTCAAGCTTTGCCCCACGATTATGCGGGCGATATGCACAGCGCAGGCATAGAAAACTTTATTCTAACGGCTTCAGGCGGGCCTTTTAGAACTTTGAGTTTAGAAGAATTGCGCCACGTCACGCCAGCCCAAGCCTGCAAACACCCCAATTGGAGCATGGGACAAAAAATTTCTGTGGATTCGGCCAGCCTGATGAACAAAGGACTGGAAGTCATAGAAGCCCATTGGCTGTTTAGCGCGCCCGCCAACAAAATAGAAGTCGTCGTGCACCCACAAAGTGTGATTCATTCTATGGTGCGTTACATCGACGGCTCGGTCATCGCGCAGTTGGGCTCGCCCGACATGAAAACGCCCATCGCGTATGCCTTGGCTTGGCCACAACGCATTGCGGCCAACGTGCCACGACTCGACTTCAATCAATTGGCCAATTTAAGTTTTGAAGCCCCCGATTTAAGCCGCTTTCCTGCTTTGGGCTTGGCCTTCGATGCGTTGCAAATAGGCGGTGATGCCAGTTGCGTTCTCAATGCCGCCAACGAAGTGGTGGTTGATGCTTTTTTAAAACAGCGTTTGTCTTTTTTAAACATGGCTGATGGGTTAAAATATGCGCTCAACACCCTTGATTTGAGTGCTTCGGACAGCGTTGATGCCTTAATCGACAAAGACCAACTCACACGCAAACACGTTGAACATTGGATACAGCAACAACCATAAGCCTCGCGACGAGATCAAGGTTGGCCGCAAGCGCTAGAATGCCCCGTTGATGAATTTTCGTTATATAATGCCGCCCTGTTGCTCGTTAAGCTTGTTATTTCAACGTTCATTGTATGCTGATTATGTTCTCTATTTTATCGTTTTTTGGAGTCGCTTTTTATGACAACCAGTCTTGCTAAAGCCTTTCCTTTTCGTTTTGCTAACGGAAAAACCATCAGTCAATTTTCTAAGCCGTGTATCCACTGCAAAACCTTAGTTCAAACCCAACACATGCACGGCCGAGCCGTCCAAATTCAAGAGTTGGTTTTTATTGATGCCGTGGCGACTTGCCCCCATTGCCGCAAACAGTTTGATGTCGCTTGTGTCATTTCTGACGACAAAGCCGTGCATCGCATTTGGTTTCCATTATTCATTTACCGATTGCAACTCAATCATTTTATAAAAAAACATCACCAAAAATCGGCGGGCACGCGTCCTCGTCCAACGCCTTTTCAAAACGATGAGACAAACCAAATCGAAGCAAAAAACCAAGCCCACGCCCAGAAAAATCGCCCTCTAAAACCCGTGGCCGTTTCAGATGATGGACGCGCCTTGCCTTTTACTGACAGCGATTTCACGCCTGCACCTGACAGCATAGGCCGTTTTTTAGACCAAGACATTCCAGCGTCTTTGGTTGACAAAAAAAATATTCACTTTGATTTTGAACGCACTTTACCCGCCAACACCACACGCTTCAGTTTGGCGGACGATGAAGTCATTTACCAACTGTTTCTTGTCTACAAAAAAAGGCCTGTCTCATGATGTATTTTGTCGATCGTTCTTTAGCGGTCATTAAACCCAAACAACCCTTTATCGATTGGCTAAAAGCCATACCCAACACCGATTTAATCGACATTCAAATCGACAATTTACGCGTGGATTGCAACAGCTTTTTATTGCCAGAATGCCAAGAACCCGAAGAAGCCGTGGCTTACATAGACACCATTTTTGACAAATTGTTTGAAATGGAATTGGCCGCGTGGGAAGACGACACCAGTTTATGGCCCAGCGACCGCAGTTTGCTCACATTCTGGACTTGGTTTGATGTCGAAATTCACAGCACCGTGTTTGACAGCGTAGACGCAGACATCCGCAATATTCCAGCACAAGCCTAAGCGCTCATGATACGTTACCCCGTTCCACCTTTTCGGGTTCAGTACCAAACCAGTCGGATACTGTATCGCGGCACGATGGCTTTGTTTGCCATAATCGTCTTGGCCTTGATTGCTTACACGCCCGAGGCCACCGTGTCGGCTGGTTTGGTGATTGTTTTTGCGGCATGGACCCTAAAGCGTCTCAAACAACAGCATTTTGGCATAGAAGTTCAAGCCAACGGCCAATGTTATTGGCTGCACAACCAGCAAAAACAGGCGATTTTTATTCAACAAGAAACGTGGTTTTGTCCTTTTTTGGTGATGTTAGTCTTCAAAACCGAGGCCAACACCACTCACCGATTGGCTTTGTGGCAAAGCGGTGCAGAAGCCGAATCTTATCGCCAATTGCATCTTTATTTACGCTGGTTTCCTCATGATTTCAGCCCCAATTATGACTCAAACGCCCCACGCACATGACCCTTTGGCCACTTGGCTGACTTATTTAGAAAACACCCACCCCGTCACCATAGACATGGGGTTGGCGCGCATTTCTGCCGTCAAAACTGCGCTCAACTTAACCCCAAACTGCCCCATCATCACCGTGGCAGGCACCAATGGCAAAGGCTCGGTCTGCGCCATGTTAACCGCTATTTTTAAAGCAGCGGGTTATCGAGTCGGCACTTACACGTCGCCGCATTTAGTTCATTACAATGAAAGAGTCGCCATCAACGGCATGCCCATAGATGACGCAAGCTTGACCCAAAGTTTTGCAGACGTTGCCCAAGCACAACAAGGCATTCACACCTCTTTAAGCTATTTTGAAGTCGGCACGTTGTCAGCCATGCTCATTTTTTTACAGCAAAAAGTGGACGTGATTATTTTAGAAGTCGGTTTGGGGGGGCGACTGGATGCGGCCAACCTTTTTGATGCAGACGTGGCCATTTTGACCAGTGTCGATCTTGATCATCAAGGCTTTTTAGGGACAACTCGAGAAGCCATAGGCCATGAAAAAGCAGGGGTTTTCCGCCCCAATCGCCCTGCGATTTGTGCCGACACCAACCCACCTCAAAGCGTCATTCATCACGCCCTAAGCATCGGTGCAGAGTTATCTTGCGTCAATCGGGCCTATTCTTACAAAACCATTAATAATCAATGGCAATTTCAATTCGGCGATACGTCTTATCACAGTTTGCCTTTTCCAGCCTTACGGGGTGATTATCAATTAGGCAATGCGGCGGCGGTTGTGGCGGCTTTGTGCGCCATCAAACCCCAGTTGCCTGTGAGCCTAGGCGAAATCAAACAAGGCTTGATAGAGGCGCAATGGAAAGGACGCTTTCAGGTATTGGCGGGTTCGCCCGTGCGGGTATTGGATGCCGCGCACAACCCCCACGCTGCCCGTGCTTTATGTCATTCTTTAAAAAAATTGCCTTTTGCCGCAACGCGTATCGCTGTTTTTTCTATGCTGTCCGACAAAGACATTGCGGGCGTTGTAACAACACTGCAAAGCGAATTTGACGTGTGGTATTTGGCCAGCCTCGATTGCCCGCGTGGCTTAAGTGCGCGTCAGTTGGCCGATCAACTGGCTGAGGTCGGCATCACGCAAGTGGTGCTATTTGATGACCCTGTCAGCGCTTGGCAAGCTGCCTTGCAACAAGCAGCCGACAATGATCGCATCGTGGCTTTTGGTTCTTTTTATACCTTAAGCCCCTTATTTGAATTATTAGAATCAACCCCTTAACTCTTAGTCGCGGCTCACTGCGGCCAACCTTTTTTCTTATATTAAACATAAAATTTGAGAGTCTTTACCATGTCAAAAAATGCTCAAACCGAATTAATTGAAGTTCAAAAACAAGCCCGTCGGCGCTTAATCTACGCCATTATTTTGGTGATTTCGGTCATGCTGGTTTCATGGTATCTTTTAGGAAAAAATACCGACTCTGCAACGGATGCGGCCAACGCGACCGATTTAGAAGCCAGTGGCGGCATAGCATTAGAAACCAGTACCCCGCTGGCTTCTATCGAATTAGGCGTCGCGGGCATACCCAGCAGCAATGCCATTGCGTCAACCGAAATCATCGCGACCATTCCTTCTTCAACGTTACCCCCTACCATGAGCGGCGAAAGCAAACCTTACCCATCGACAGACAATCTGGCTTCGGCGGTCACAAACACACCTGTGACTGGAGTAGAAATCGACCCCATTTTTCCGCCCATGATAGACGAAACAACAAATACTCAACCCAGCAAGACCACCAACCAAGCGCCTAAAATCGAAGTCCCTAAAACCCAGGCCACGAAAAAAGAACCGCCTAAAAAAGACACACCTAAAAATGAAACCAGCAGTAAAAGCACCAAAACGGAATCCAATAAATTAGATCCTTTGGCCATTTTAAACGGGGCAACCACGCCAGCGCCCAGCACCAAATCAAACGCAAGCGCATCAAGCTATACCATCAATTTAGGGGCGTTTGCTAGCCCAGACAGCATTGCTAACATTAAAAAGAAAAATGAAAGCATGGGTTTGCCCATAAAATACACGTCCACAGACAAAGACGGCACAAGCTTGACGCGAGTTCGCATCGGGCCGTTTGACAGTGCGGCCCAAGCTGAAGCCGCGCAAAAAACCCTAAGCCAAGCAGGTTTAGGCGAAGGCTTGCTGGTGGTCAATAAATAACCTCAAGATCTAAACCATGCCATTTTTTGATTTATACACCGCAGTAGATTGGGGTATCGTGTTGGTCATGGGGGTTTCTATGTTGATGGGATTGCGCCGTGGCTTAATCGCCGAAGTGTTGTCTTTAGCCACTTTGGCCGTCGCCTCGTATGCCGCCAAAACTTGGGGCTGGTCTATTGCCCCCCTAATGCCCATCACACAACCTGCCGCGCAACTTGCGGCAGGTTATCTGTGCGTCTTTTTAGGTGTTTGGTTACTGATGATTTTGTTGCACATGATGCTCAATACCGTCATGAATACGCTCAAACTCACAGGGCTAAATCGCTTGTTTGGTATGCTGTTTGGCGTGATTCGTGGTGGCTTGATTGTTGTCATCGCTTTAATTGTCATTGGTTTATTGTCTTATAAACAAACGCCTGATTGGCAACAATCCCAGCTCCGTCCTTTGTTTGGCTCAGTCATTCCCCTGTTAATCTCATCCATTCCCGCTGATTTTTCAAAAACCATTAATCTATCGCAGTAAACGAAAGGGTTTCTTTATGTGTGGCATTTTAGGCATTGTTGGAAAAAGTCCCGTGGGACACGTGTTATATGACGGATTGCAAATGTTGCAACACCGAGGGCAAGATGCCGCAGGCATAGCCACCATGAACAACAATCATTTTCACTTGCACAAAGGCAGTGGCATGGTCAGAGATGTGTTTCGCACCCGAGACATGCGCGAATTGGTGGGCAACATCGGTATCGCCCACGTGCGCTACCCCACCGCAGGCTCGGCTTCTAACGCCTCTGAAGCCCAACCATTTTACGTCAACTCGCCTTTTGGGATTGTGTTGGCACACAATGGCAACTTAACCAACACCGACGCGCTGAAAGCCGATTTATTTGCCCTAGACCGCAGGCACATCAACACACAATCTGACTCTGAAGTCTTGCTGAATATTTTTGCGCATGAATTAAGCTTAAGCGCGGGGTATACGCTCAATGCCGAGTTAATTTTTTCGGCCGTTGGACGCTTGCATGGCCGCATACAAGGCGCTTATGCCGTGGTGGCCATGATTGCAGGCTACGGCGTTGTGGGCTTTAGAGATCCCGATGGCATACGCCCCTTGGTCATCGGCAAAAATGACAACGGCGAATGGATGTTGGCCTCTGAATCAGTGGCTTTAGATGGCGCTGGCTTCAAAATCGTGCGCGATGTCGCACCAGGTGAAGCCGTCTTTATCAACGAAGCAGGTGATTTTTTTGCTCAACAAATCACCCATAAAAAAACGCATTTTCCTTGTTTATTTGAGTTTGTGTATTTTGCAAGACCCGACTCGGTGATGGAAGGCGTGTCTGTCTATCAAGCCCGCACCTTAATGGGCAAAGCGCTGGCCGAAAAAATTGCCCGCGATTATCCCGATTTAGTCATCGATGTGGTCATGCCCATACCCGACACCAGCCGCCCCAGCGCTTTAGAGTTGGCCAGTCAATTGGGCATTCCGTATCGCGAAGGCTTTATTAAAAATCGCTATATAGGCCGTACTTTTATCATGCCCGGACAAGCGGTACGCAAAAAATCCGTGCGCCAAAAACTTAGCCCTGTTCCTTTTGAATTTGAAGGCAAAAATGTGCTGTTGGTGGATGATTCTATCGTTCGCGGCACAACCAGCCAAGAAATCGTACAAATGGCTAGGGAAGCAGGTGCTAAAAAAGTTTATTTTGCTTCGGCTGCGCCTGCCGTGCGCTATCCCAACGTTTACGGCATCGACATGCCCACCCGCGAAGAATTGTTGGCCACAGGCCGTAACGATGCCGCCATCGCCCAACAAATCGGCGCGGATAAAATCATTTACCAAGATTTAGAGGATTTAAAAGCCAGCATCACCAGCTTAAATCCAGCCTTGACTGCGTTTGAAACTTCTTGTTTTGACGGCATTTATATTGCAGGTGAAATCACAGAACCGTATTTACTGGCGCTGGAACAACACCAAACCAAGGCGAAAAAAGCACTCGCCAAAGCAAGCTTAGACTAAATACCTCGACAAACCTAAGCGCTACATTTTCTCACCCAAAAGGGGGCTACATGTCAGTTTATACAGCAGTCTCGCCATGTGACATGGCCAAGGCTTTACAACAATTCAACCTAGGCGAACTGCTGGATTTACAAGGCATACAAGGTGGCATCACCAATACAAATTATTTTTTGACCACCTTAAGTTCGCCCCTCGCTGCCCCCCAACGGTTTGTGTTAACGCTCTTTGAAACCATCTCTTTGCCTGAAGTGCAAGCCTATTTGGCTTTGATGCAGCACGTTGCCAGCAAAGGTTTTACCGCACCCGCGCCCATCGCTCAAACCAATGGCCAACTGGCTTTTATGTTGTCAGGCAAACCCGCGTGTTTGGTCAGTTGCTTGTCAGGCAAAGAAGTCGAAATCCCCAACCTCAAACAAGCAGCCAGTGCAGGCGCGACTTTGGCGCAATTTCACTTGGCAGCGGCAGATTTTGCACAGCCTTTGCCTGATGAAAGAAGCCGCACATGGCGACAAAAAACGGGCGATTTTTTAATCCAAAATCACGTTTTACCCATTCACCTTGCGGCCAACCTTGCGCAAGAATTGGCCGATGATGCCGCGTTTGACGACAGTGGTTTGCCTCAAGGGGTGATTCATGCCGATTATTTTAAAGACAATGTGTTAATGCAAGGCGATGCCACCAGCGGCGTGATTGACTTTTATTACGCGTGTTACGGCAGCTTAATTTATGATGTCGCCGTGGCGGTTAATGACTTTGCGCGTCTCGCAAATGGACAAATCGACACCGAACTCAGCCATGCTTTTTTGACTGCTTATCAAAATGTTCGGCCTTACACCCCAGCCGAACACCAAGCTTGGCCGCAGATTTTGCGTCTCGCTGCTTTGCGTTTTTGGTTGTCGCGCTTACAAGATTTTTACTACCCAAACGCAGGCGAAATGACCTTCATCAAACCGCCAGCCGCTTTTGAAACCTTGATTGTCAATTATCGCGCAGGCCATTTTCCGCCGCTGCCTTGAGAAGATTTTGATTACATTTTAATAACCAACCCATTTTATGACTGAAAAAGGAAGCGCGATGCCCAACGTTTTTCTACATGACCAGCCCGTCGCGGTGGCCAATATTTTTTGCATAGGGCGCAATTATGCCGCGCATGCAGCCGAAATGGGGAGCATCGTCGAAACCGAACCATTGGTGTTTTTAAAACCCAATTCGGCATTATGCCTAAGCAATCAACCCATTATTTTGCCTGACTTTTCTCACGAAGTGCATCATGAAGCCGAATTGGTGTTGCTCATCGGCAAAACGGCGCACAATGTCAGTGTAGAAAATGCCCTCGATTATGTCGCAGGCTATGCTTTGGGTTTGGACTTAACTGCGCGCGATACGCAAAGCATCGCCAAACAAAAAGGCCAACCTTGGACCAAGTCCAAAGGCTTTAAAAATGCGGCTTGCGTATCAAACTTTATTATGTCCGAACAGTTACCCAACCCCAACGACGTGTCTTTTCAACTCGAAGTCAACGGCGAAATTCGCCAAACGGCTCACACCCGCTTAATGGCTTTTTCTTGTGCATATTTGGTGTCGTATTTGTCCGAAGTTTATGGCCTAAGCGCGGGTGATTTGATTTACACAGGCACGCCCGAAGGCGTAGCCAAACTGAACAAGGGCGATGCCATAATGCTTACGATGGGTACGCTGTTAAGTGCAGCTTGGCAAGTAAGCTAAATCGCCTAAATGCTTTTTTTACCTTAAAACGCCTTGCGGCCAACCTTTTATCCTGTTTTCATGTCGAAAATCAGGCACAAAAGGTTGGCCGCAACAAATGATAATTTGCCTTCTATTTTTGTGTTTAATAATTTATGTTGACTCACCCTTTTAAAATTGGCCCTTACACTTTAGATAACCGCTTGGTGCTTGCGCCCATGGCTGGCATTTCCGATTTACCTTTTCGCAAATTATGCCGCCAAATGGGCGCAGGCATGGCCGTCTCTGAAATGATGACCGCCAACCAAGCCCTGTGGGCAACCGCAAAAAGCCTCAACCGCGCCAAACACGAAGGCGAATCCACGCCCATCGTGGTGCAAATTGCAGGTTCTAATCCAGAACAGCTGGCCGAAGCCGCACGATTAAGCGTAGACCAAGGCGCAGACATCATCGACATTAACATGGGATGCCCCGTCAAAAAAGTCTGCAACGTGCTGGCGGGTTCGGCTTTATTAAAAGATCCCCCCTTAATCGGCCGTTTACTGGACGCGGTGGTGGCCGCAGTCTCGGTGCCCGTCACCTTAAAAACCCGCACGGGCTGGTCACGTGACACCAAAAATGCGCTGGCCATTGCGCGTATGGCTCAATCCGCAGGCATACAAGCCCTAACTTTACACGGGCGCACGCGCGAAGATTTGTACCACGGCGAAGCCGAATACGACACCATCGCCGAAGTCAAAGCGGCGCTCAACATACCCGTCATTGCCAATGGCGACATCACCAGCCCCGAAAAAGCGCGTTTTGTGTTGGAGTACACCCAAGCCGACGCCATCATGATAGGCCGCGCCGCGCAAGGCAATCCGTTTATCTTTGAACAAATCAGCCATTATTTGGCCACAGGACAGCACCTCGCACCGCCAACCACAGCCCGCATCGAAAGCACGTTATTGGGACATTTAGATGAATTATTGCCTTTTTATGGCGAATATTCCGCCTGCCGCATCGCCCGAAAACACATCGCGTGGTACACCAAATCTCTCACGAACAGCACCCATTTCAGGCAAGCCATGTACCAATTGGAAGACTGTGCCAGCCAAAGAGCCGCCGTCGTGGCCTATTTTGCCAGTTTACCAGCCACATAAAAAAATCCTTATCCTAAGCCTGAAGGGCGACCTTTTAACGTGAAAATCAGGGCAAGGTAGCCACTCAAGGCTTTAAAGTTTACCCACACAAACTGTGGATAAGTCTGTTAATAAGCTTGGGACTAAGCCAATATTCCCTGTAAAAACAACCGCCCTTGTGGTTTAGCCTAAAAAATAAGCACCAGTTTAACCAATTGATTAACAAGTAAAATTCAAAAAAACTAGGCTTAATGTCGCTCAAAAACCGCACAAAACACTAGAGAAAGCCCCACACCACAAGATGTGCATAAAAGTCCAGCATTATTTGGATTTTTTGATAAAAAGATTGCGGCCAACCTTTTCACCCTAAAAATGAGGAAAAAGGTTGGCCGCAAAGGGTTTTAGGCTTAAGACCTAGCCTCCTCATTTAACAGAGACAGCATCGCGGCTTCCTCTAATATGGTCACGCCCAACTCTTTCGCTTTGCTTAATTTACTACCTGCGGCGGCCCCTACCACCAAAAAGTCGGTTTTTTTAGAGACACTGCCGCTGACTTTTGCACCTGCTTGTTCTAACCGTTCTTTGGCTTCTTCGCGCGATAAACTGGAAAACGTCCCCGTTAACACCACCGTTTTGCCAGCAAATGCGCCGCTTAAAATGGATGTGCTGGCCGTTTCTGCAGGTAATAAAGCCCAATATTGTTGAAGGTTTGCGGCCAACCTTGCGAGGTTGGCCGCGTTATTTTCATCAGCCAACCACAACGCAAGATTTTGCGCCACGTCATTCGGCAAGCCAAGCGCCACACCACGTTCGGCTGTTTTCAATTGAAGCAAGTCCGAAAGTCCAGACAAGTGTTGAGCCAATTCTTGCGCTCTTTTTTCGGTCAATTTGGGTATCATCAAACTCTGCAACACGCGCGGCAAACTCAAACAATCGCGTAATTTTGGGGAGGGCAACTGTTCGTCAACAGGCACAACGCCCTGTGCTGCCAAGGCTTGAAGCAGCGCTTGATTAGCGGGCTGGGCAAAAAACTGCGCCAACGTGGTCGAAGCCACTAAACCAATGTCGGGCAATAAAGCAAAAATTTCGGCTGGCGTTTGCTGTATCAAAGCCCAATTCCCCAAATAAGTGGCCAACGTTTTGCTGGTCGATTCGCCCACGTGGCGGATGCCTAAAGCAAAAATCAACCGCGCCAACGTCGGCTGTTTACTGTTTTCTATGGCCGCTAAAATATTTTCTGCCCAACGGGTTGGTTCTTTTTTCAAAGCGACTTTGGGCGAACTCAACGCAACGTCAGAAAGACAATTTTCTTCGGTGGCGGCATCGGCCAAGCGTTTCATGGCTTGCAAGCGAGGCAAGGTTAACTCGTATAAATCGGCTGGCGTTTTGACGTAATCGTGACGCACCAAGGCTTCAATGTAGCGCTCGCCCAAACCGTCTATGTTCATCATGCGGCGGCTGGCAAAGTGCATGATGGCTTGCGCCCGTTGCGCTTGGCACAACACGCCACCCGTGCATCTGGCCACCGCTTCGCCTGCTTCACGCACCACCGCACTGGCGCAAACAGGGCAAACTTTAGGTGTCGCATACGGTGCATACAAGGGTTTGTCGGCAGAAGCATCGTCCATCAACATATCCAGCTGCACGGGTTGCATGGGACGTTTGTCCAATTCCACGCGCACAATTTCGGGAATGACATCGCCAGCCCGACGCACGATAACCGTATCGCCCACGCGCACATCTTTGCGGCGTGCTTCATCTTCGTTGTGCAGCGTGACATTCGTCACCGTGACACCGCCCACAAACACAGACTTTAAGCGTGCAACAGGCGTTATCGCACCCGTGCGGCCAACTTGTACTTCTATGGCCAACACTGTGGTGGCGGCCTCTTCGGCTGGGAATTTATGCGCAATCGCCCAGCGCGGCGCGCGTGACACAAAGCCCAATTGGTGTTGGAAATCACGCTGATTGACTTTATACACCACGCCATCAATGTCAAAATCCAAACTGGCACGCACGCGCATAACCTCCGCAAAATAGCTCGCCAAGCCTCTCAAACCATTAACCACGGGTCTAAGGTTGGCCGCAACGGTGGGCAAGCCTAAAGCACTGACGGTATCCATTTCCGCTTGATGGGTTTGCGGCCAACCTTCATGCGCTTCACCTGCGGCATTTGCCCATTGCGCAATGGCATACGCAAAAAAAGACAACCGACGGCTGGCCGTAATTTTAGAATCCAATTGGCGCAAACTGCCTGCAGCCGCGTTGCGCGGATTCACAAAAGGTTTTTCGCCTTTTTGCACGGCTGCTTCGTTTAAACGCTGAAAATTGGCTTTGGTCATCAACACTTCGCCACGCACTTCAAACACGGCGGGCGGTGTATCGGTTTTCAGGCGCAACGGAATGTCGGCGATGGTTTTAATGTTTTCGGTTACATCTTCGCCAAACTCGCCATCGCCACGCGTGGCAGCCTGAACCAGTAAACCGTCTTTATAAATCAAGCTCACCGCCAATCCGTCAAACTTCGGACAAACGGCGTAATCCACGCCATCCCCCCCCAAGCCATCGCGCACACGTTTGTCAAACTGCGCCAATTCGGCGTGACATTCGGCCAGACTTGTTTGCGTCAAATCTGAAAAAACATTGTTTAAAGACAACATCGGCACGGCGTGTTTGACAGAGACAAATTGGCTTAATACCGCACCGCCAACGCGTTTAGTTGGGCTGTAAGCGCGAGAGAATTGCGGATATTGTTGTTCTAGCGTTTGTAATTGACGAAAAACCCTGTCGTATTCAGCATCAGACACCCAAGGTGCGTCTTGCACAAAATAAGCTTGGTTGTAACCTTCAATCTCAGCAATTAAGTCATCGATTTGGGTTTGTATTTTTTCTTGCATAGACATGCTCTCCTTTTTGCTTTTTCCACATCCATCAAACAAAAGACAAAATCTCTACCAATTTGTTTAAGATTGGTAGAGATTTTAGTCATTTTACGTGTTGATTGTTCGCTTTATCGCTAAAAATTAAACGGCAAACGGATCATTTAACATGATGGTTTCTTCGCGATCAGGGCCAGTCGAAACCATGGCGATGGGCGCTTCACACACGCTTTCTAAGCGGCGCAAATAAGTTTGGGCATTTTTAGGCAATAAATCCCATTCTTTAACACCAAAAGTGGATTCGCTCCAACCGGGTAAAGTTTCATAAATCGGCTCGCAAGCGGCTACTTCATCCGCGCCAAAAGGCAAAATATCGGTGGTTGAACCGTGCAAACGATAACCCACGCACAATTTGATTTCTTCCAAACCATCCATGACATCGAGTTTGGTCACGCACAAACCCGACACGCCGTTAATTTGAATGGCGCGTTTTAAAGCGGCCGCATCAAACCAACCGCAACGACGCGGACGGCCAGTCACCGAACCAAATTCATTGCCGCGTTTGGCTAAAAAAGCGCCAATGTCATTCTCTTGTTCGGTCGGAAAAGGCCCAGAACCCACGCGCGTGGTGTAAGCTTTCACGATGCCTAACACGTAATTCAACATTTGTGGCGCAACGCCAGAACCCGCCGCCGCCGCCCCAGCGACACAGTTGCTGGACGTGACGTAAGGATAAGTGCCGTGGTCTATATCTAACAAAGTCCCTTGAGCGCCTTCAAATAAAATAGACGCATCGGTTTTATTGAGTTCATACAAAATACGCGACACATCTTTCACCATGGGTTTGATGCGTTCGCCGTGTTGCATGGCCACGTCAAAAACCGTTTGGAAATCGACTTCAGCGGTTTGATACAATTCGCGCAATTGAAAATTATAAAACGCCAAATTTTCTTTGAGTTTGGCAGCAAACCCTTCAGGATTAAACAAATCAATGACACGCAAGGCGCGACGCGCGATTTTGTCTTCGTAAGCAGGGCCGATGCCTCGGCCTGTCGTGCCAATTTTGGCTTCGCCTTTGGCCAATTCACGGGCTTTATCTAAGGCCACGTGATACGGCAGAATCAAAGGACAAGTCGCCGCAATGTGCAAGCGTTTTTCTACGTCCACGCCTGCGCTGATTAGTTCGTCAATTTCAGAAAATAGCGCTTCAGGAGACAACACCACGCCGTTACCAATGTAACAGTTCATGCTGGGATGCAAAATACCAGACGGAATCAAACGCAACACTGTTTTTTTACCGTTGACCACCAAAGTATGTCCCGCATTATGGCCGCCCTGAAAACGAACCACCGCGCTCACTTTATCGGCAAGCCAATCGACAATTTTACCTTTGCCTTCGTCCCCCCATTGCGTTCCAATAATAACGACATTTTTTGCCATGATGTTGATTCCCTTACTTTTAAAGAATAATGCTAAAAAACTGCTCAAAAAAAACTGCTTGAATTTTGCGGCCAACCTTGTTCGGCGTTTGCTCCGAATTTCGCGCGTTTTTTGCCTTAATCGCATTTTTTCACGATTTTTTTACGTGCGAAAAGGCAGACTTGCGAGTAACGTTGTCCGCCTTTTTGATATTTTGCCACAACTGTTGATTTTTTGCTTGTTAAATTCTTGCCGTACACCGATTTTAGGCCGATACCCGACAACTTTACTCAGTTATTAAAGCTCTGTTATAATCCTAAGGTATTTTATTCTGTTTTTAATGAATTGATTTTTTATATTCCTAAACCAAAAAAAAGGGGCATCAAATGACTACAAATTCAAACTCGGCGATTATGCCTGATGTACAAAACTCGGTAGACAATCGCAATTTGGCCATCGACAAAGTCGGCATTAAAGGCTTGCGCCACCCTTTTCAATTGGTCGATGCGTTAGGGACGCACGCCACTGTTGGTGTGTTTAATATGTACGTCCATTTGCCTGCCCATTTAAAAGGCACGCACATGTCGCGTTTTATTGAAGTATTAAGCGATCAACACGCGCCTTTAAGTTTGCAAGCCTTTGAAAACATGGTGCGCAACGTCGCCCACAAATTGGAAAGCGATACGGCTTATGTCGAAATGACTTTCCCTTATTTTGTGAACAAAGCTGCGCCCGTTTCTGGGGTCAGCAGTTTACTCGATTACGAAGTCACTTGGGTGGGCGAACTCAAAGCGGGGCAATATCAAGCCACGCTCAAAGCCGTTGTGCCCGTCACCAGTTTATGTCCTTGCTCTAAAAAGATTTCAGATTACGGCGCGCACAATCAGCGTTCGCATTTGACGTTGACAGCCGACATTGCGCACAACGATTTTGCGGTGGTTGAGTTAATTCACATTGCTGAAAAACAAGCCTCTTGCGAATTGTTCGGCATTTTGAAGCGCCCCGACGAAAAATGGGTCACCGAACGCGCTTACGATAACCCTAAATTTGTCGAAGATTTAATCCGCGACGTGGCCACGCAAATGGAAGCGCATCCCGCAATTTTGTCTTACATTGTCGAATCGGAAAACTTTGAATCGATACACAATCATTCGGCCTATGCTTTGATACAACGTAACAAACGCTAATCGTCGAACAAGTCTTTGCGGCCAACCTTTTCGCCTTTTGTTGTGGCTTTTTCAAGGTTGGCCGCATTTTTTATGTTAATCACTGTCAAATCAAGGGATAAATCATGCCTTTTACGCCAACTTTATTGGGCGAACCCACGGTCAGCGTCACCGAACTGAATCGCTTGGTGCGAGATATTTTGGTGATGAGCGTGCCTGACGTGTGGATTTCGGGCGAGATTTCCAATTTGACTTTGGCCAGCTCGGGGCATGCCTATTTTTCGTTGAAAGATGCCTCGGCGCAAGTGCGCTGCGTGTTATTTAAAAGCAAAGCGATGGCTTTAGGCTTTGAATTAAGCAACGGCTTGCAAGTCGAACTCAAAGGCCAAGTGGGCTTGTACGAAGCGCGTGGCGAATACCAAATCACGGTCAATACGGTGCGGCGTTCGGGATTTGGACAGTTGTTTGTGGCCTTTGAAGCGCTCAAACAACAATTAAGCGCTGAAGGCTTATTTTTGGCCGACAACAAACAAACCATACCGCGCTATCCTCGCGCCATCGGCATTGTTTCGTCACCCGCTGCGGCGGCTTTGCGCGATGTGGTCAGCACCTTGCGCCGCCGTTGTCCTTCGGTGGCTTTGATTTTGTACCCCACAGCGGTGCAAGGCGCAGGCGCAGAAAAACACATCGCAGCAGCCATCCAAACGGCCAATGCCCGCGCCCAACAAGACCAAGTCGACGTGTTGATTGTGTGCCGTGGCGGCGGCAGCATAGAAGATTTGTGGTCCTTTAATGAAGAAGCCGTGGCGCGCGCCATACACGCCTCGGCTTTGCCTGTGATTAGCGGCGTAGGACACGAAACCGATTTCACCATCGCCGATTTTGTGGCCGATTTTCGGGCAGAAACGCCCACGGCGGCGGCCGAACGCGCCAGTTTGGCTTATGTAGAATTGCCTGCGCAACTGGCTTATTGCCAGCAACAATTGGCGCGCAGCTTGGCGCATATCACGCAACAAGCCACGCAAAAAGTCGATTATTTGGCGCTGCGTTTGTTACACCCCAAAGCCCAAATACAGCGCCAAACTGACACCTTACGCGCCATCAAACAACGCTTTGTTTTTGTGACCAAGCAAATCATGGCGCAGAAAAAAAGCCAATTCAACGCCGTGCAAAACCGCTATCCCAAAGCGCAAAGTCTGCTCACGCCTTTGCAACAACGCCAGCAAACGCTCAAACAAGCTTGGGTACGAACCAGCCAGCAACTGACGCAAATCCCAAACCAACGGGTGACTTTGGCGGCTCAAGCCTTGGCAGCTTACAACCCGCACGCGGTGCTGGCGCGTGGCTACGCCATTGTGCAAGACCAAAACGGTGCGCCTATTTTAAACGCTGACTCTTTAAAGCACCGCCAAACGCTGACCATTACTTTGGCGCAAGGCAGTACGCAGGTATTGGTCGATAAACCCAACACAGCACAAGCGCCTTTGTTTTAAAACCAGTCAAGCTTAAACCTTGCGGCCAACCTTTTTTCCTGATTTTCGAGGGAAAAGGTTGGCCGCAGTGTTATAATTTGCGCCTTTTTTAACACGTTGTTTCTTTGCTTTTTTGGTGCCGCCATGTCTGAAGCTTTACTTGAGCAGTTAAATTCCGAACAACTCCGCGCGGTGACTTGGCCTGCGGCTTCGGCCTTGATTTTGGCTGGCGCTGGCTCGGGCAAAACGCGGGTATTAACCACGCGCATCGCTTGGTTGATTGCCACCCAACAAACGTCAGCTTTGGGCATATTGGCGGTGACGTTCACCAACAAAGCCGCCAAAGAAATGCAGCACCGTTTGGCCAGCCAACTTGGCGGCTCGGTTTATCAAATGTGGTTAGGCACGTTTCATGGCTTGTGTAATCGTTTTTTGCGCGCGCATTATCAAGAAGCGGGTTTGGTGGCCAGCTTTCAAATTTTAGATAGCGGCGACCAACAAAGCCTCATCAAACGCTTACTCAAAACCTTAAATGTGGATGTGGAAACTTGTCCGCCCAAATTGCTGGCCAACTTCATCAATCATCAAAAAGAAAATGGCCTGCGCGCCCACGCTTGCAAAGCTTACGATCACAAAACCAAAGAACTCATTGATTTGTATGCCGAATACGAAAAAGTCTGCGCACGCGAACAAGTGGTGGATTTTGCCGAATTATTGCTGCGCTGCCTCGAATTATTTCAAAAGAATGCCGCCTTATTAAGCCATTACCAACACACTTTCCGTTTTATTTTGGTCGATGAATTTCAAGACACCAACCCTTTGCAATACGCGTGGCTCAAATTATTGGCCAGCGGCGGCGGCACGTTGTTTGCGGTGGGCGATGATGACCAAAGCATTTATGGCTTTCGTGGCGCGGAAGTGGGCAATATGCGCGCCTTGATGCGCGATTTTCAGGTTCAAGAACCCGTGCGTTTAGAGCAAAATTACCGTTCAAGCAGCACCATATTAGAAGCCGCCAACGCCGTTATACAAAGCAATCAAGGCCGTTTGGGCAAATCGTTGTGGACGGATGCGGGTGCTGGCGAACCCATCCGCTTTTTTGAAGGCAGCCGCGACGTAGACGAAGCCGAATTCATCATAGACGAGGTCAAAGCTCTGCAAAAATCGGGCGAAACTTACGTCAACATGGCCATTTTGTATCGCTCCAACGCGCAATCTCGCTTGTTGGAACAAACGCTGATTTACGCAGGTATTCCTTACCGCATTTATGGCGGCTTGCGTTTTTACGAACGCCAAGAAATCAAGCACGCTTTGGCCTATTTGCGCCTCATCGCCAACCCTGATGACGACAACGCTTTGCTGCGCATCATCAATGTACCAGCCCGAGGCATAGGCGCAAAAAGCCTAGAAAACTTACAATTGGCCAGCCTCAATTTGGGCATCAGTTTGTGGCAAGCAGCCTGTTCGGGTTCGGGCAAATTGGCGCAATTTGTGTTACTCATCGAAAAATTAAGAGCCGAAGTCGCCAATTTAAGCTTGTCCGACAGCATCATGCACCTGATTGAAGGTTCGGGTTTACGCGCTTTGTACGAAGCCGAAAAAATCACTGGCGAAGAACGCATCGAAAACCTAAACGAATTGGTGAGCGCGGCCGCCAGTTTCAAACCCGAGACCGCCGACAACGCCCTCATCGAATTTTTAAGCAACGCCAGCTTAGAATCGGGTGAACGCCAAGCAGGCATCGGCGACGACGCTTTGCAATTGATGACCATACACGCGGCCAAAGGCTTGGAATTTAATCACGTTTTTGTCAGCGGTTTGGAAGAAGGTTTGTTTCCGCACGAAAACAGTGCCAGCGATGAATCGGGCTTGCAAGAAGAACGCCGCCTCATGTACGTAGCCATCACGCGCGCGCGCCAGCGTTTGTATTTAAGCGCCGCACAAGCCCGAATGCTGCACGGACAAACGCGCTACAACACGGCCTCTCGCTTTATCAACGAAATTCCCGAGAAATTATTGCTCAATTTATCCACCAAAAAAGCCGTGTCGCACCAACAATTTGCGCCTGTTTTTAAAACATCGACGATAAACACCAATCCCAACAGCCCTTTTCGCATCGGCCAAGCGCTGCAACACCCCAAATTTGGCTTAGGGACGGTGGTCAAAATGGAAGGTGGCCTAGACGATTTGCGCCTGTACATTAACTTTGCCGAGCACGGCCTAAAATGGTTAGACGCGCGCTATGCCAAATTAAGTCCTGCTTAATTCTTGTTGTTAAAAAAAACCTTGCGGCCAACCTTTTACCCTAAAAATCAAGGGGAAAAGGTTGGCCGCAAGCCATTTTTAGCGACAAAGTTGAATTACATCAAGCCCGCCAATTTGAGCTCGTCATACAACAAAATCAGCGCCGTCAAAGTCATTAAAGCGGCCATGATGCCATTGAAAAATGTCAAATAACGGGGTTGCAACAAAAACAAGCGCAAGCGATCGCCCATTAATGCCCACACCGCAATGCAAGGGAAATTGACCAACATTTGCGACAAGGCCATGCCCAACGAAGCCTGCAAACGCAGTTCGGGCGTGTTGGGCATAAATAAAATCGCCGCGTTCACCACCATCACCCAAGCTTTCGGATTAATCCACTGAAACAAAGCGGCTTGCACAAAAGAAAGCGGACGGGCAACTTCTTTTTGTTCGGGGCTGCCGCTGTGCAACAACCGCCAAGACAGCCACAACAAATACGCGCACCCTAAAATCGCCAATGGCAAACGCACGGCTTCCAGCCAAACCAAAATCCACGCCATCAGATTGGCCGTCAAAAATAATTGCACCGCCGTCCCACAACTGATGCCCAACAAATGCGGCAAGGTGCGCCCAAACCCAAAATTCACGCCCGACGCGGTCACCATCAAATTATTTGGGCCGGGCGTAATGGACATCACCACAATATAAGTCAAAAAAGCCCCATTCAACATCGTTTTTCCTTTTATTAAAGTCGTTGATTTTTTATAGATAAATCATAAAAAGGTTGGCCACAACTGAAACGAACATCGCCAGCTTATTATTTACCAATGCAAAATTCACTAAAAATCACGCCCAATAAATCATCGGCACTGAAAGCGCCCGTGATTTCGGACAAGGCCAGTTGCGCCAGCCGCAACTCTTCGGCCAACAAATCCAAGGCATTGCCCATTAACTGGGCGCGTTCTAAAGCAGCTGCGGCAGTTTGTAAAGCTTGCAAATGTCGGGCGCGCGCCAAAAACACGCCTTCGGTGTTGCCTGAAAAGCCCACCGTTTCTAAAATAATCCGCCGTAAATCCGCCAAACCTTCCCCTGTTTTGGCCGACAAAGGCCAGCCTTGTTTGGCCGATAAGCTGTGTTTTTCGGTAGCGTTCAGCGTGTCTATTTTGTTATAAACAAACAGTTGCGGCAAGAATGCAGGCAAGCGCGCCAAAATGTCTTCAGGCACGCTGGGGTGGCGGCTGTCGCTCAACACCAAAGCCAAATCGGCTTTTTCTATGGCTTGCCAAGTGCGTGCGATGCCAATTTTTTCGACCACATCGTCCGTCTCGCGCAACCCCGCCGTGTCGATGATGTATAAGGTCACGCCTTCAATTTGTATGGTTTCGCGCACCGTGTCGCGTGTGGTGCCAGCAATGTCAGTGACGATGGCCACGTCTTCACCCGCCAAGGCGTTCATCAAGCTGGATTTACCCACATTCGGCTCACCAATTAACACGATGTGTATGCCTTCGCGCAAAATCGCGCCTTGTTTGGCGCTGGCCAACACCGTTTGCAACTGGGTTTGTAACCGAGACAATTTGCCGTAAGCATCGGCGGCTTCTAAAAAATCTATCTCTTCTTCAGGAAAATCTAAGGTCGCCTCCACCAACATCCGCAGCTGTATCAACCCGTCCAGCAAGGCATTAATTTGAACCGAAAAGTCCCCTTTTAAAGAATTTAAAGCACTTTTCGCAGCTTGTTCACTGTTGGCGTTAATCAAATCTGCCACGCTTTCGGCCTGCGCCAAGTCCATTTTATTATTTAAAAAAGCGCGTTGCGTAAATTCACCCGGATTGGCCATGGTTGCGCCCAATTCCAAGCAGCGTTGCAACAGCATTTTCATGACCACAGGGCCGCCATGCCCTTGAATTTCAATCACATCTTCGCCCGTAAAACTGTGCGGCGCTGGAAAATACAACAATAAACCCGTATCCAACACCTCACCATTCTTGTCTAAAAAATCGGTATAGTGCGCGTAACGTGGGCGCAAAGCTACGCCGAGGTTGGCCGCAAGTTGTGCCGCCATACCAGACAATTCATGCCCAGAAAGACGAATAATGCCCACGCCACCACGGCCTGTGGCTGTCGCAATGGCAGCAATGGTTGGACGAGTTAATGCGCTCATATCTCACCTTTTATAATCTAAATCTAAAATAACAATGGATTTACAACGCAAAAAAGAGGACGCAAAAGCGACCTCTTTTTAGAATCAAGCAACCGTATAAAAGGCTGTCTTTTCTGTCAACAGATTAAACCGGTGGCAAAACAGCTTTAGACATTTCAAACACTTGTTTGAACGCTGATTTGTCGAAAATGGCCATATCAGACAAAACCTTACGGTCAATTTGAATGTTAGCCAATTTCAAACCGTGCATGAAGCGGCTGTACGTCAAGCCCAATTCACGCGCGCCCGCATTGATACGAGCAATCCATAAACGACGGAACATACGTTTTTTGGTACGACGATCGCGGTAAGCATATTGACCCGCTTTCATCACCGCTTGTTTAGCAACACGGTAGACATTTTTACGACGACCGCGATAGCCTTTGGCTAGCGCGAATATTTTTTTGTGGCGAGCACGTGCGGTGACACCGCGTTTTACGCGAGGCATAATTTCTTCCTTTTATCTATTAAGCGTAAGGCAACATAGCGCGAACAGACTTCACATCCGCTGCACAAACCATCGTTGTACCGCGAAGTTGACGTTTTGTTTTCGTTGTTTTTTTGGTTAGAATGTGACGTTTAAACGCAAAAGAGCGTTTAAAGCCATTCGCAACCGCCTTCAAACGCTTTTTTGCGCCTGATTTGGTTTTCATTTTTGGCATGATTAAGTTCCCATGTTTTATTTAATTGACCGCAAGGTGGCTTTTTTGTTGGAAAAAGCGCTTTAAAAACCCGCCGCCGCTCAGTTTGCATCAAATCAAGTCAGTGCAAGGCGCGCATTATATTCTAAATCACCCCAAAAACCCAGTGTTTTTTTGAGTAGCACAACATTGTTAAGGAAGAGTGCTTGCTGATGCACGCGCCATTGCTAAAAATTAACTTTTGTTTAAAGTATTTGCGGCCAACCTTTTACCGTGTTTTTCACGGTAAAAGGTTGGCCGCAAAGTCTTTTAAAGACAATCTAACAGCATCAATCGATTAATTCAAGCGTTTCTTCTAAGTATTTTTCTTGATCCTTGTTTAATTTTTTGAGAATTGACCGTTCAGCCTGCAAATTTGTCTCAATTAATGTTGCCTCATTATTCATTAGGTTTTCATTATATCCAGCAACTGTTATTTCATCTTTTTCGGATTCAGCGATTGAAAAAATGATTTGTTCATTGATTGGTTTGTTGTTGTAAATAAATTTAAGAATGTTTTCCTTATTATCTCTGTCAATATCTTCTTTAAAAATAGCATCTAACATAAAAGGAAGCCTATGCACATATTCTGTTTCTTTGATTATTTTGTTAAATGCAAAATAATAAGCCAGCATCGTTTTTAGTAACTCTACGCCTTGCTTTGGAAAAAGATGCATTTTGTAAGGCAGAAAGTCATCATTGTTATCAAATCTTTGTACTGTTAATGCCTCTAAATTTGATTCAAAATAGCGCTTAAATTGATTATCTTTTTGATCCCTTGAGTTTTGCACGTCCTTATCTGTTTTGAATTTTTCTAATTCCTTATTTATTTCATCACGATTACTCTTAGCTTCTTCTTTTTTATTCAATATATTTTCTAAAAGTTTGACATTTGTTTTGTTATCTAACCATTTATCAAAAGTTAAATCGTCAATTTTATATTTAATTAAAATTGAATACTGTTTTTCAATTGTTTCTTTGGATACTGTTATCGTTTCATTAGTGCTATTTATTTTACGTTGAAAGTATTTTATATCTTCTTTTATTTTAACTATTTCTTTGTTTGTATTATTAAAATCTTGGTAATATTTATAATAATGTGCCACGGAGTTTGGCAAACGCTGATGGCAAGTTGGACAATTATCTTCTGAAGGACGCTCTTTGTTTTGCAATTTCAAGACTGCTTTTAACACTTTTAAACGCTGTTCAGAAAAACGTAATTTATTGCAGCTGTTCACATATTCTCTTTCTGAGTTAATTAAAGAGTTTTTGTTATTTATATATGAATCTAAATACTCTTTTGATTTTAATATAAATGGCTCATCTTGTAATTTTGAAAGTTTCAGCTCCTCTCTGTTTTTTTCAATGTCTTCTAAAAATTTAATGAAATTGCCTAAGTCTTTTTTCTTATTTTCAAGCTCTTGTTTTTCTTTTCTATCAAATTCATTTGTAATACCTAAATAATAATCATAATAATCATTTTTAAAATTTTTAAAATAGTTAAAACCACGAAATGATTGTAAAGGTAAAACCCATCCCCAATCTTGGGCAACATAATAAGGCAAAAATATGGCTTCTAAAGAGGCTGGTTTATAATCACCTGAAGACTCTAAATGTAAGTTACAACCAAACAATTCAGCAAAATATTCCTTTAATTTAATATGTTCTTTAGAATTATTAGCACTAATACCATTAAATTCTTGCAGATGATTATTTTCTCTTTTGATATAAATAAAGTCTTCATCTCGAATAATTGTAATATGCTCTTCAGTTTCTTTTTTTAAAACAAAATCTAATCTAAAAATAACTTTTTCAGAGATAATTTCTGTTAATTTATGCTTTTCATCATTAATACCAAAAGTATAATGAATGGCTTGAATGATGGTGCTTTTGCCAGATGTATTTTTTCCGTGAATAATATTTATTCCATCACTAAAATCAGTAGAAAAACCTGTTTTATTTTGTTTTGAATAAACGAAGAATTTTTTATAGATGAGTTGAGATTTCATTTTGGCTTTCTTTTATGTTTAATACTTCAAAAACTGCCGCAAATAAGATGGCTTTTAATTGTAAATCTTCGAAATTTGTATTATTTATTTTTTTAAATAACTCAAAAAATTCAAATACAGTTTCTATTTCTGTTACGGTATCGAGTTTATCTATATTATTTTCTACAAAATTATAAATATTCCCATGCTCTGCATGCGTCTTACTTTTAAAATAATCAAATGCTGACGTAAAGTGAAATTCGAATGACTGCCTATCACGCATATATATGTTTAACTCTTTTGCAACCCTGTCTTTTTGTTCACGCCAAAAATTGAAGGTTTTGGCCTTACTTGTTAGAATATTAAAAACCTCATCAATTTGCTTATGATTAACACTTTTTGTTTCATCTGATAATTGTGCTTCATTGCCTTGAGAGTATGTCTCTTCAATGCGTTGAAATAGAGTTGTTAAAGTTTCAAGCGCTGCTTCTGGGTCAGAGATTTTTTTTTCAAAAAGTTGATGTATTTTACCGATCAGGAAAGTTGTTTGATGTTTAGCACTTTGTTGAAAAGGAATATGAATAAACCCTAAATTAGCTAATTCGCTACATAAACTTGAATCAATGTTACTAATGTTTTTGTGTTCTTGAATTGTTTTTTTTATATCATCAGGTAAATCTTTAAATAATTGTAAGCTTAGTCCGTTCTCCTGTATCAAATGCTTCGGCTTAGCTCTTAACTGTATGTTTTGGTTTGAAGAAAAATAAAGAATGTGTTGATATTCTGATGATTTAGATCTTTTATCATCATGTAGTCTTTTTCCTGTTTCTAGTAATTTCAGTATTATGTTTTGATCATTATTTAATAACTCCGTCAATGTCCATTGAGCTGTTGATTTCTTTTTTGATTGATAAGCTTCAATTAACGATACGTCATCATTTTCATTAAGAAAACAAAATAAAAAGTCATCGTGATGTTCAAGGCAAATAAAATATTTTTTATCTTTAAACTTAACCTTATAATCTTTTAATAATAAAAAAATGGCAGTATTCCTCTGTAAAGCCATTCCATTATGATTCTCTACACCAGAATTAGCAAAAGTTTTTGTCTCTGTCATTTGATGTTCTCGTTAGTTGAAATTTTTATACATTACTAAAATGCACTTCCTTTATTTATAAAAACAATTCATACGCATGATTGTAATACAATTAAACTAAAATTAACTACTTGCGGCCAACCTTTTTCTCTTGTTTGTAGAAAAAAGGTTGGCCGCAAACAGTTTAATGGCTTCAAATTTGCTTAGTCATTTGGCTTGCCGCCCGACAACAAGCGAGCCAGTCCGCTGTCGCGGACGCTGACTTTGTTGATGGCACTGTTTAAATCCAAAGTTGAACCCACAAAAGTGCAGCTTTTTTTTGCCCGTGTCAAGGCAGTGTAAAGTTGCGCACGGCTCATGTCTGGCGATAAATAAGAAAAAACATGATTAAATTCAGATCCTTGACTTTTGTGTATGGTCATGGCGTAGGCGCTCACGCAATCCAATAAGCGCTCACAATTGACATAGCGCACTTGGCCATGGGCGGCTAAAAAAGCCACTTTCAAGGTTGGCCGCGCCTTTTCGGTTTCTGCGTCATACAAGGCTATGCCTATGTCACCGTTAAACAACCCTAATTCGTAATTATTTTTCGTGACCATAATCGGCCGCCCAGCATACCAAAGTGGCAAAATTGGCACGCCGCGTTGACGCGCCAGCGCTTGCGTCATTTGTTGGTTGATTTTTTCAGCCATATCCACCGTTGACGTTAAACACATATTGTCATTAAACAAAGCAAAACACGTCGCGACTGACGCTTGTGCGGCGACTGCCTCAAAATACGCGGCACGTTTTTCTAATACTTGTTCTATGGTCAAAGTGGGCAACAATGCCACGCCCTCTTCTGCCGTCAAGCCTTGAGTCAACAACCATTTAGCGGCTGCGCCGTCACCCAATTTAAAGGCGGCAGCCAACTTGCCCACGGCGCTGTCTGCCGAAAATCGATGACTGTCTTGCAATAACACCACGCAATTAGACAAAGGGGTTTGCGCCGCCTCGGCCACCACGGCCAAGCCCGTTCCGTCAATTCCCCATGCAGCCAATTCTTTTAAATAAGGCGCTGTCCACGTTTGGGTTTGGGTCAAATCGGCCAGCACAGCACCTGCTTCTATCGAGGCCAATTGATGCCCATCGCCCAACACAATTAAGCGCGCAGAGTCAGGCAAAGCGGCCAGCACATGGCTAAACATGGCCAAATCCACCATAGACCCTTCGTCTATCACCAAAACGTCAACGGGCAACGGCCTTCCTGCGTGATAACGCGCCGCATCTTGAGTCGAATTCAAACCCAGTAAGCGATGCAAGGTTAGCGCTTCTTGAGGAAACAGCGCGACCTCTTCCGCGCTTAATGGCAATCGAGCCACCGCCGCTTTCAGCGCCTCCATCATGCGGGCAGCGGCTTTGCCTGTGGGCGCGGCCAACTGTATGCGCAAAGCTTGTGCCGCATTTTTATGTGCCGATAAGCGTAATAAAATGGCCAGCAACTTGGCCACGCAAGTCGTTTTTCCTGTACCAGGCCCGCCCACAATCAAAGTCAGTCGATGACGCAAAGCCGTTGCCACGGCCAACCTTTGTTTGTGCGTTGGCTGGGCTTGGGGCAAAAAAACTTCTATGCAAGCGGCCACTTCAGCCACATCGGGCAATCCCTTTAACAAGTTGGCCGCCGTCTTTTGTTGTGCTTGCAAAACATGAAGGATTTTTTTTTCGTGCCACCAAAATCGTGCCACATAAGCCAAATTTTCTTCAATCAAAATAGGGGCAAAAGGTGCAACGCCTTCTGCCGAAACTTCGACCACCAAACCCACCGCGCCGCCAGCGTGATCCAGCAGCAGCGTTTTTTCAGCAGGGGTTAACGCCACGCAAGTGTGCCCTTCTGCGCTGGCCAACACAATTTTTTGTAGCAACGCGCTAACATCGGACTTTGCACTGGGATTTTCTAAACTATAATCAAGGCGCTGGCGTTGTAAAACACGAGCAAATAAATCCGCATAAGCCAATTGATAGCCCGACAAGGCCACGGGAGCAAGCGATAAGGTGCTTTGTGATGATGTGATTTGAGACATGATACTCACCCTTAAAATGTTTTTTTAAAAAAGGAATTGATAATGAAAGCCTTGCCCTCAAGCCTAACGGCATTAATCAGTTTAACGTTGGCGATGAGCGTTGCTCAAGCTGATACCGAAGTCACAACGCAAACCATACAAAAAATTGACGAAACACCAGCGAGTCCAGCCAACCCAGTCGAAATAAGCCCAGCCGAAGCAACGCCACCCAAAGCCGCCAGTCCAGCAGGCGCTCAAGCCAACAATCCTTTGGCCAATTTTACCGCGCTGAATTTTCAAAATTACTATATTGGTGAGTTTACAGGTGCAGATGACAGCAAAAAAGACACGACAGGTGATCAATTTTGGCTACGCTTTGCCAAACCGTTTAGCGTCGGCGAAAGCAATTGGCTGTTACGTGCTTCTTTGCCCGTCAACCACTTTCCAACCGCTCCCAACGGTGACAAAAAAACAGGGGTCGGTGATTTGAACATCATTTTACCTTACATCATAGACATCGGTAAGCCAGGGGTCAGCTTTGGCATCGGCCCGCAATTTACTTTGCCAACAGCCGCCAGCGATTTGGGGTCAGAAAAATGGTCGGCTGGTTTGGTGAATATGTTGTTTGACGCGTCTTCACCCAAATTTCAATACGGTTATTTATTGACTTGGCAGCACAGTTTTGCAGGCGACGACAATCACGCCACAGTCAATGCCGCAGGCTTCCAACCGTTTGCGTATTATCAATTAGGCAAAGGCCTGTATTTACGTTCTGCCCCGTTGTGGAGTTACAACCTAGACAACAAAACCTACGCCATTCCAATGTCTTTAGGCATAGGCCAAGTCATTCCAACGCCTAAAGTCGTTTATAACGTGTTTATCGAACCGCAATATTTGGTGGCCGATAAAGGCGATGGCTGGGCAAAATGGCAAATTTTTATGGGTGTCAATTTGCAATTTAAAAATAAATAACTCGGTGAATTAGTCAACAAACCCTCACAAAAAACTTGCGGCCAACCTTTTAACCGATTTTCAACACGAAAACAGGGAAAAAGGTTGGCCGCAAAGGGTTTAAGACTTAATGAAAATTTTATTCGTGAGCACCATCAACGGCCACCGCGCCAGCTTCTGGTATTTGTGGTTTGGCGGTTTTTTCAGATAACGCAAGGCGTGCAGCAATTGCATCCAATTGTTTTTGCGCACTCATTTTTTCTTCAGGCGTCAAATCCGACACAGGTTTATTGTCCAAAGAAAACCGTTTAGACCCATTCGCGACCGATTTCATGTAACGCGGTTTGCGGCAATGGTTGGATAACACACGGTGAATCAGCTGGGGTTCGTGTTGTTTTAGCACGGTTTCTAGCGTTTCGTGTATGCCGATGGCCAAGGGTTTAAACTGTTTAAAAACCGCATAATGCGTATAAATATACTCTGCAATCATTTCGGTTTGTTTCTTTTTACTCATGGATTGCACCGCATTTTTTAATGCTTGGGCTAAAGCTGTGTCGATTTGAGTCATAATGTTCGGTCAGATAAAACAGACTAATTAAAGTAATAAAATGGGTTAAAAGAGGCAAATCAGCATTTCCAGCACCACTTGCCTCTTTTGTTAGATTTCAACTGTCAAAGATTAAGCGCGTTTTTTGAATTCATTGGTGCGCGTATCAATTTCAATTTTGTCGCCAATTTCAACAAAGGCCGCTACTTGAATTTCAAAATCTGTACCAATCAACTTGGCGGTTTTCATGACTTTACCCGACGTATCGCCGCGCACAGCAGGTTCGGTGTATTCCACTTCACGCACGATGGTGGTTGGCAATTCAACCGAAATGGCTTTTTCGTTATAAAAAGTTACTTCGCACACATCGGTCATGCCATCAACAATATAGTTGGCCGCATCACCCACGCTTTCGCGTTCGACTTCATAAGAGTTAAACTCTTCATCCATAAACACAAACATCGGATCAGCAAAATAAGAATACTGACAATCTTTGCGATCCAAAGTCACCACGTCAAATTTATCATCGGCACGGAAAACGGTTTCTGTACCCGATTCGGTTAATAAATTTTTCATTTTCATTTTGACCACAGACGCGCCGCGACCCGATTTGCTGTACTCCGATTTCAACACAACCATAGGGTTGCCATCGACCATAAAAACGTTACCAACGCGGAGTTCTTGAGCTGTTTTCATACAAAGATACCTATAAAAGACGAGTTTAATAAAAAGAAGGAGGCTACTAAAGCGCGTCATTTTAACGCATTTTTAGCAAACCTGACCAGTCTATTGGCAAAATTTCCCTCTTGTAGCAAAATTTGTGGCCAACCTTCCGCCCGATTTAACAACGCAGGCCATTCGGCTTCCAAGGTTGGCCACAGCGTTTTGACCAGAGAACTTGGCGTGCCATTCGGTAAAATTTGTGTGGCATTCCACGCCTGATGCCACGCAATCATCGCTTGAGCCGCTGGCGGATTGAGGCTGTCGGTGTAACACGCCAAAAAAGCGTCCAGCTTCACCAAATGATGATCGGCCTCTTGCGGATAAATGTGCCAAATCAAAGGCTTCATCGCCCACAATCCTCGCAGCAAACTGTCTTCTCCGCGCACAAAATTGACATCACAAGCCGCCAACAAAGCGTCGTATTGCGCCGAAGGCAGCATGGGTAAAGTCCGTAATCTTACCGAACCCAAGGTCACGCAACCATCAACGGGCAAATCCAACCCCAACGTGGCCGCCAAATAGTCACTCACCCGACCGCGTGGGACAAACAGCGTCACGGGGCGATTGCGCTCCGACAAAAAAGTCACCCACGCACCTAAAATTAAAGGTTCATAAGCAAACAAACTGATCCATAATTCGTCGGCGCTCCGCCGATTCATGCCGTACAAAGTTAACGGCGGCGGATTATCCCGCTCGCGCTTGCATTTTTCTGCCAACACCTGCGCCATCAACTCGGCTTCGCAAAATAAACCGCCTGTTTTTGCGCTAAATCCAGGAAAGAAAAAATATTTCACCATGCCGCCCGATTGCGGCGACGGCAAAGTGTGATAACTTTCTACCCAGCTTTCAGCGCTTAAATAATCCACCGCCAACCAAGCCAAACGCGGACTGTGCTGGCTTAAAGCCGATTCATAAGCTGCAGGCAAACGGCACGAAAACATTTCTATCAACACCTGCGGCCAACCTTTTTCGAGCAAAATACTGGCATCGTCTTCCCATGCAGGCATCCATGCAAGGATTTGTATGCCCGCCACGGTTTGGCTTGGCGACACGGCGCAAACACGCGCCTCTAATTGAGCAAAAACCGCCATTTGGTCGCTAATCAAAGTGACTTCTGCGCCGTGTTCTTTGGCCAATTGCTGCGCCAACCGCCAAGACACGGCGATATCGCCAAAATTGTCGATGACGCGGCAAAATAAAAACACTTTCATCTTTGATTCCTCTATCATATTTTCCTCTGTTATTTTTCTTTGGGCTTCTTTTTACTTTTTTATGAAAAAACAAACTGTTAATTTTTTTTGGTTCCGTCGTGATTTACGATTGGACGACAACACCGCGCTGTTTGCCGCTTTGCGTGCAGGCTTGCCCGTGATTCCTGTGTTTATTTTTGACGAGGACATTTTAACCGCTTTACCCAAAAATGATGCGCGGGTGACTTTTATTTATGATACTTTAAGCGCCCTCCACGCCCAATTAAGGCAAGTCAACGTGGCTTTGCTGGTCAAAAAAGGCAACGCGACCAACGTTTGGGCGACTTTACAAGAAGAATACGACATCAAACAGCTTTTTTTTAATCACGATTACGAACCTGACGCGCGCCAACGCGATGCGGACATCACCGATTTTTTAAGCGCTCGCGGCGTGACCGTCAACACTTACAAAGATCAAGTGATTTTTGAAATGGCGGACATCACAAAAAAAGATGGGCAGCCTTACACCATTTACACGCCCTACAAAAACCAATGGCTGGCTCAATACCAAGCCTTGGGCGGTTTGGAGATTGTGGACACCAGCCCTTTATTTGGCCATTTTTATCCAGCCGATTTTGCCTTTCCTCCCTTACAAGAATTGGGGTTTGAACGCAGCAATTTGCGCGTTTTACCGCACAATTTAACGCAAATTGCGCAATATCACGACACCCGAGATTTTCCTGCACTGGACAGCACCTCTTATCTTTCGCCACATTTACGCTTTGGCACGGTCAGCATACGAAAACTGGTGCGCTGGGCTCACAAAAAAAACCTCACTTTTTTAAGCGAATTGATTTGGCGTGAGTTTTTTATGCAAATTTTGTTTCACTTTCCAGCCTCGCGACATCAAAACTTCAAATCGGCTTATGACGGCATACAATGGCGTAACGATGTGGCCGATTTTCAACGCTGGTGCGCAGGAAAAACAGGCTACCCCTTAGTCGATGCAGGCATGCGCCAACTCAATGCCACGGGTTATTTGCACAATCGTGTGCGCATGGTTGTGGCCAGCTTTTTATGCAAACATTTGCTCATTTCGTGGCAATGGGGCGAAGCCTATTTTGCCGAAAAACTGTTAGATTTTGACTTGGCCGCCAATGTTGGCAATTGGCAATGGGCGGCAGGCACTGGCTGCGATGCCGCGCCATACTTCCGCGTTTTCAACCCAGCTTTGCAACAAAAAAAGTTTGATGAACAGGCGATTTATATTAGAAAATGGCTGTCTGAAGCCGATTTGACCGACACAGACCCCATGGTTGAACATGCTTTTGCGCGCAATCGCGCCATTGCCACTTACAAAGCAGGCCTTGCGCTGGCCAGCGCCCAAACGTCAGCAATGACATCAAAAAACGATTAAAATGGCTTGCGGACTACCTTTTATCGCCCAAAGCCCTAAAAAGGTTGGCCGCAAAATTTCTATTTCCTCTCCTCTCATTACTTCACACTTTCAAAAAGGAAAATGGCATGACCAACGCTTTACCAAAAGATTTTTTATGGGGCGGCGCCGTGGCCGCTCACCAAGTAGAAGGCGCTTGGAACAAAGATGGCAAAGGCATTAGCATTGCCGATGTGTTGTCTGGTGGCTCACACGGCGTAGACCGCCTCATGACTGACGGCGTACAAGCGGGTTTGCGCTACCCCAATCATGAAGGGGTCGATTTTTATGGCCATTACAAAGAAGACGTGGCTTTATTTGCCGAAATGGGCTTTAAATGCTTCCGCACGTCTATCGCTTGGACGCGTATTTTTCCCAACGGCGACGAGGCCGAACCCAACGAAAAAGGCTTGCAATTTTACGATGATTTGTTTGACGAATTGCTCAAATACGGCATAGAACCTGTCATTACTTTATCGCATTTTGAAATGCCCTTTCATTTGGTGAAGCATTACGGCGGTTGGAAAAACCGAAAAGTCGTTGATTTTTTTATAAAATTCAGCGAAGTTGTGTTAAAAAGATATCAACACAAAGTCAAATACTGGATGACCTTTAATGAAATCAACAATCAACGCAATTGGCAATATCCTTTGTTTGGCTATTGTTGTTCGGGCGTGGTTTTTACGCAAGAAGCCAACCCAGAAGAAACCATGTATCAAGTTTTTCATCATCAATTTGTTGCCAGCGCCAAAGTCGTCAAGCTGGCGCGCAGCATCAATCCCCAGTTTAAAATGGGCTGCATGATTGCGATGGTGCCGCTTTACCCGCATTCTTGCCACCCTGACGATGTCATGTACTCGGCGATCGCCATGCGCGAACGTTATTTGTTTGGTGACGTGCAAATGCGCGGCGCATACCCTTCTTATATCCTAAAAGAATGGGAACGACGCGGCTTTGTTATCCACATGGAAGACGGCGATTTAGAAGCGTTACGCCAAGGTTGCACCGATTACATGGGATTGAGTTATTACATGAGTAATGCCGTTTCTGCCCACAATCCAACAGAAGACAAAAAAGGCTTGTCTGGCTTTGCTGGCAGCGTGCCCAACCCACACGTCCGCGCCTCTGATTGGGGTTGGCAAATTGACCCAGTGGGGCTGCGCTACGCTCTCAGCACCTTGTACGAACGCTACCAAAAACCTTTGTTTATTGTTGAAAATGGCTTTGGTGCCATAGACAAAATAGCCGCCGATGGCCTCATTCACGATGATTACCGCATTGATTATTTAACAGCACACATCGAACAAATGAAAAAAGCCGTTTTTGAAGATGGTGTCGACCTAATGGGTTACACGCCGTGGGGTTGTCTCGATTGCGTGTCATTTACCACAGGCGAATACAGCAAGCGCTACGGCTTTATTCATGTTGATAAAAATGACGATGGCACAGGCAGTATGGCGCGTTCCCGCAAAAAAAGTTTTGGCTGGTATCAACAAGTGATTGCAAGCAATGGCGCGACTCTTTAATGGAAAAAACCATCAATTCAATCACATTCAACACTTAAGTGCCTCATCCAGTCAGTTCGGTTGTTCCTAAAGTGTCACAACGGCTCAGTTTTAGGCAAAAATAACTTGCCAAGCTCGTTAAGGATAGGCATAATACCAATTCTATGGCGGGTCTCCTCGCATTGTATATTAGGAAAACAGGTCAGGTTCGGAAGAAAGCAGCCTAGCTTAATTAATACAAGTGCCGAGGGTCAGGCTCGCCACCCAATTTGTGGTTTTATACCCACTAAAAAGCGCTTATCTTGAATAATTTTTCAAGGTAAGCGCTTTTTAGTGGGTATTTTGCACTGAATTTTCAACGGGGCTGGGCGGCTTTGATTAGAAAATAAAATCCGTTTTTTTTAATTCATATTCAAAGTGAGGCAAATTGATGTTGTTGTGGCAAACCATCATCGCCTTTGTTTTTCGTGCACCCAATTTCAAAATGGCTTTTTGTGAGCGTAAATTGTCGGCGCCAATATGAAAAAATATGGAATTAACGTGTTGAAAAGCATAGTTTATTAATAATTTTTTTGAAGATAGATTGTACACACCACCCCAAAATTGACGCGCAATAAAAGTATAACCAATCGCAAGGCTAGATTTTTCAGGATGGCAATCATAGTAACGCGTTGTTCCTATGATTGCGTTGGATTTTTTGTCGATGATGACAAACGAACTTTGGGCACGGATTGCGTCATCAAAAAAAACTTGAAAGACCTCTTTTTTGTATCTGTCTTTTATTGGGTGCTGTGTCCAAATTAAAGGGTCGGAAGCCACTTGGTAAAGTGCTTCAAAATGATGTTCGTCAAGTGGCATCAATTTTGTAATGTCATCGTCTAGCCACTCTGGCTGTAAATTTAAAATAAATGTCATCATTGTTGATTTTGTAGTTGAGCGCCAGCAGAGAGAGGGATATTGGCAAGCGGAAGTGTTTGTATCATCGCCATCACTTTATGTATGGAGGCTAAATGCCCATCGCTTTGAATCACAGCAACCGAAAGGGCATCTTGTGCTTCAAACAACTTCATCGCCCCTTGTAAACTTTTGGTTACTGTCGTTTGTTTGTTGTTCAACAACCGAAAAGCGGCCAATAACTCTTCATCTTGCGAATACGTGAGCAATTGTTTAATTGACTGTAAAAAATCAGCTTGCGCCCGAACGAGCCCCTCTAAATCAGCAAACACCATCAAAGAAGCCTCTTTCATTTCCTTTAAAGCCTGATTAATTTCCTTCAATTCTGTGCTTGCCTGTGATGCTTGGTCGCAAACGAAATCGGCAGCCAAACCCAGCGTTTCGTACGTTTTTTGATGTGGCACATGGCTTTCATTTTCCATATTTTTCTCCATAAAATTCATTAACCCTGATAGTTAGGGCATTTTATCCATCACGACATTAACTGCGGCCAACTTAGTAAAAAAGGTTGGCCGCAGGTTCATACTGTTTTACAAAGCCTTCAAAATGGCTACGGGATTAGCTTTTTTTCCAAGCTTCGGTCTCTGTAATGTTCAATTTAACAGGATCAAATGTTGGATCCAAACCCGCTTTCTTTTGAGCTTCGTAATCAGCTAAACATAAAAAGGCTGGCTTTTGCATGATTAAAATGGCCACCACATTAATCCAAGCCATTAAACCCACACCTATGTCGCCCAAACTCCATGCGGTTCCCGGCGCGCTAATACAACCATAAATCACCACCAGCATGGTAGAAATTTTCAAAATAAACGTCATGGCTTTGCGAGCCTTTTGATTTTTTTGATTTAAAGTCAAATACGTGATATTGGTTTCGGCAATATAATAATACGCGATGATAGTCGTGAAGACGAAGAAAAACAACGCCACCGTAATAAAAATGCTACCAAAATTTTGGAAGATGCTGTCAACAGCGGCCTGCGTGTAACCCGTTTTATCGATTCCAGGTAAGCCTTGAAATGAAAAGCCACCACCTTCTTTTTCAACATTATATTTACCCGTAATCAACAACATAAAAGCAGTCGCTGAACACACAAACAAGGTGTCGATGTACACAGAAAAGCCCTGTACCAAGCCTTGTTTTGCGGGGTGAGTCACTTCCGCCGCCGACGAGGCATGAGGCCCTGTACCTTGACCTGCTTCATTTGAATAAACCCCACGCTTAACGCCAGACATCACCGCACCAAAAATACCGCCAGCCAAGGCTTGGCCTCCGCTAAAATCAAAAGCCCCATCAATAATCATCATAAACACACGAGGAAGTTCGCCAAGATTCAAAGCAATAATGACAAAAGCCATAATGATGTAACCCAAGGCCATAAATGGCACCACAAACTCACTAAAAGTGGCAATACGCTTAACCCCACCAAAAATAATAAAGCCCAATAACATGGCCAAAACCAACGCCGAAACCTCTAAATTAAAATTGAAGGTTTTTAATGCCCCAGCAATGGCGTTAGCTTGCGTGCCGGGCAACAAAAATCCCGTGGCAACTATCGTAATCAGCGCAAAAAAGATACCCAAAGGGCGACTTTTTAAGCCTTTTTCCATGTAAAAAGCGGGACCACCGCGATACTGTCCATCAATTTTGGTTTTATAAATTTGACCTAAAGTTGACTCTACAAATGCCGAAGAGGCACCCAAAAAAGCCACGACCCACATCCAAAATACCGCACCTGGGCCACCCACGGTAATCGCGCCTGCAACCCCGACAATATTACCTGCTCCCACACGCCCCGCCAAAGTCATGGCCAAGGCTTGAAAAGACGAAACGCCAGAAGACGAGGCTTTACCATCAAATAATAATCGAATCATTTCGCCAAAATGACGAACCTGTAAAAAACGCCCTCTTAACGAAAAAAACAAGCCCGCCCCTAAACACAAAAAGACCAGCCCTTTACTCCAAACCCACGCATCCATGGTATTGACAATGTCTGCAAAACTCATAAAACCTCCCCTTTGTGATTTAATTTTAATGTTAGTTGAGTTATTTATTTTAAGATAAAACTCAAAAAAAACTAAAATAATGAAATAAAAAACGACAATACCCTAAACTCTGCCTATTGTGCAAGCACGTCTCGCAACTTTTTCATCAAGGGATTTTTGTGGCCAACCTTTTTTTCGATTTTTGACCACAAAAAAACCCCACAAGGTTGGCCACAACTCACCCATCCGCCAATTCAAAACACAAAAAAGCCAACCCTAAGTCTTTGGGTTGGCTTAATTTATTGATAAAAAATCAATGCAGGCTTATGCGCCTTTAATTTCTATACCTTGAATATCGGCTGAGGCAAACAAACCGCCTAAATATTGTTGAACTTGTTGATGCCAAGCCGATTCATGTAAATAATGAGCGATGCGCTCTTTGGCCGTTTCAAAAGCAACAGTACCGCCTTCGCTTTTATCACCCACTAAAATGATGTGATAACCAAATTGTGTTTTAACCAAATCAGAAATTAAAGTGTTGGCTGGATTAGAAAAGACAGCTTGATCAAATTCAGGCACCATTTGACCTTGACCAAATTGTCCCAAATGTCCGCCTTCTTTGCCTGATGGGCAGCTTGAATGTTCAGCCGCCAACACCTGAAATTGTTCTGGGTTTGCTTGCAATTGAGCCAACACTTCTTGGGCTTTTTGCTTGGCAGCCGCTTCATCCGCGTCTTGCGTTGGGAATAAGATATGTGAAGCGCTTACCGTTTCGCCCATCACAAAACTGGCAGGATTGTCTTCGTAAAACTTAAGGCAGACGTCTTCTGGTGGTTGCGGTACTTGGATTTCTTGTGCTAATAAAGCATCTAATGAGGCTTCATCGCTGGCACCCGTCAAGCCCAACTCGGCACTTTTTTGTATCAATAAACGGCGCATCACCAAGGCTTCTGTTGCGGCTTGCTCTGGATTTTCTGCGCGCGCAAAATCAGGCAAAGCGGCAGCAATTTCTGCGGGTGTGATTTCGTAACCATTCACTAAAATTGTCATAATGCTTTCCTTTTTAATAATGAAAATAAATAAATAAAATACAAAACTGTCACGAACTTCCTCCGAAAAGGAGGTGATTCAATCAACAACACTGGCTTTGAGTATCACCACGGGTGTCAATGGCACATCGTCATGATGTCCATTGCGACCTGTTTGCACTTTTTCTATGGCATCCACCACGTCTTGCCCTTCAACGACTTGACCAAAAACCGCGTAACCCCAACCTTGCGAGTTTTCTGCTGTGTGATTTAAAAAATCATTATTTGCGCAGTTGATAAAAAACTGGGCGCTGGCTGAATGAGGCTGATTGGTGCGGGCCATGGCAATGGTGTACTTATCATTTTTGAGGCCATTATTGGCTTCATTTTTAATTTCAGCTTGGGTGGGTTTTTGGTTCATGTCTGGAGTAAAACCGCCACCTTGTATCATGAATTTTTTAATCACGCGATGGAAAATCACACCATCATAGTGACCGGATTGAACGTAATCTATAAAATTTTGGCTGCTAATGGGGGCTTTTTCGGCATTCAATTCTATCTTAATCGTACCGAGCGAGGTTTCCAACTGTATCATATTCATTCATCCTTAAATCAAAGTGTCGCAAAGAGAAAGTTTATTCTAGCGCTTAAACTCAAACACCAAACAAACGGCAAGCGACCCAATTATGGGCAAGTTTGCAAAATATCAAGTCACTCATACCAATTTTATTGCCAATAAAAAGTTACGTCGGTATTTCGTTGCTGTCTTCTGGATGTAAAACTTTTTTCAAAAATTGGCGCGCGCGCTCTGATTTTGGCGCCTTAAAAAACTCATCGGGGCTGGTATCTTCAATAATTTGACCTTTGTCCACAAAGATGACTCTGTCCGCCACATCCCGTGCAAAGCCCATTTCGTGAGTCACCACCATCATCGTCATGCCACTGGCAGCCAAGTCTTTCATCACTTTAAGCACTTCACCCACCATTTCAGGATCTAAGGCCGAAGTCGGCTCATCAAACAGCATGATTTTTGGCTTCATCGCCAAACCCCGTGCAATGGCAACCCGTTGCTGCTGTCCACCCGATAATTGCGAGGGAAAGCTGTCTTTTTTATGCGCCAAACCCACTCGTGCTAATAAAGCTTCAGCCTCTGTTTCAGCTTCTATTTTGTTGAGTTTACGCACCAACATGGGCGCTAAGGTAATGTTGTCTAAAACAGACAAATGAGGATACAAATTAAAATGCTGAAAAACGAAGCCAACATCGGCACGCAAGGCATTTAAATCAGTGCTGGGCGCATTAACTTGCACGCCATACACCCAAATTTCGCCTTCATTAATCGATTCTAATTGATTAATGGTTCGAATCAACGTTGATTTGCCCGAACCAGACGGCCCACAAACCACCACCACTTGGCCTTTATTGACCGTCAAATTGATGCCGTTGATGACGTGTAAATCTTTGAACCATTTATGGACATTTTTAAAAGTAATCATTTCACTCATAAGGATTCTCCTGATTGCTGTGTCATCTGATTTGTATGTTTTTTCTTTGTCCAAAAATTGGCCAAACGCACAAAATCAACAACCGCAATTGACTCTGCTCTTGCATTTGGGTCTATTCCTAACTGTACAAACTCTTCTTCGGACACCAGCCCTTTCAAGGTATTGCGCACGGTTTTTCTGCGTTGCCCAAAGGCTTTTAAAACCAAAGCAGAAAAATCTTCTAAATCCAAGGCTTTGCCCACTCGACCCGGTACAGGAATCAATCTCACCACCGCAGAATCGACTTTTGGGGGCGGAAAAAAAGAAGTGGGCGGCACATCAATCAAACTTTCCATCTCAAAACGATATTGCAACATCACGCTCAAACGCCCGTAATCGTTGCAATTGGGCTCTGCCACCATACGGTCAACGACTTCTTTTTGTAACATAAAATGCATGTCAGTGACTTGGTCTTGATATTCCGCCAAATGAAACAATAACGGCGTTGAAATATTATAAGGCAAATTGCCTATGATTTTTAAACCCGACCCCAAGCCTGCAAAATTAAATTTCAAAGCATCACCTGCGTGTATGGTTAAGCGCTGGGCATCTATGGTGCGGCGCAAATGGCTGATGATGTCTCTGTCAATTTCGACCACGTGCAAATGCGCCACGCGAGACAAAATGGGCAGCGTCAATGCCCCCAAACCGGGGCCAATTTCAACCACGGTATCGGACTGGGACAATCCTGCTGCATCAATAATGGCCTGAATAATCAATGGATCTTGTAAAAAATTTTGTCCAAACCGCTTACGCGGTGCGTGTGTAGAAGTTTGCATAATCGTGACTCTTATTAAATGATACTATTTTTTAAAACAACAACTTGCGGCCAACCTTTTGCGTAAAGAAAAAAGGTTGGCCGCAAACTTATCTTTCCTAATTCATAGAAAATTACACACTTAACACCATCACGCCTTCAACTTCAACCTGTGCGCCGCGTGGCAAACTGGCCACACCAACGGCTGCGCGTGCAGGATAAGGCTGGGTAAAATAAGTGGCCATGATTTCGTTAAAAACCGCAAAATGAGACAAGTCCAATAAATACGCATTGACTTTAACGATGTCATTTAAACTGCCGCCTGCGGCCTCGCAAACGGCTTTTAAATTTTGGAAGACTTGATGCGTTTCTTGGGCAAAACCGCCAGTCACCAAAGTCATACTTGCTGGATCTAACGGGATTTGTCCCGATAAATAAACCGTGTGGCCAACCTTGACAGCTTGAGAATACGAACCGATGGCAGCGGGGGCGGCGGCTGTTTGTACGATGGATTTTTGCATAATCAAAATCAACTTTCTTTTTAAAGGTTAAACAAATTTTTCAAGGCCGAAAAATCTATAAGTGCTTGGATTTGCTTCCAATAAACGGGCAACATGGGTAAACCACTCAACACCAAGGCTTTGAATTCTGGAATAAACTGCATGGCCAAACTCAAGACAAAAACCAACAACAGAATCAACAAAATAAACGTTAGAAACAGATTTAATAAACTGATACGAGGTTTCTTTGGTAAGGTTTTAGAGTTGCCCTTTTCCGAAACAGCCAAATTTTCGGCTTGCGCGTCCAACAAAGCGGTTGGCGTGATGGATGCGTTGGCTTGTACGGGGATATTCGTTAGATCGGTCGCCAAACCAAACGCCTTACGTTCCGATTCATTGGGCGCATCAACCTTTTTTTGCAAAGGTAAGTTTGATTTGGATTGCGCAGATTTGGTTGGTTTTGATGATGCTGAAACTTGAGGCACTTGGACTTTAGAGGGGGACTCTTGAGAACTGGTGACTTTGGGTGATGCAACTTTCGATGCTAAGGCTTGTCGCGTAGAGGGTTGCGCTTGTGTCACTTGCGGTTTAGGCGGCACCTTAAGATTGCCAAAAGCATCAATACTGGATTGTTTTTGCAAGGCTGAAGGCTTGTTTGTGGGTTTATAAATAGAAACATCGCCCAATTGATACAAAGGCAAGCCCAGTGCGGTGCCGTTGGTGTCCGTTGCTGCTTCCATCGCCAACGGTTCTGCTGGCTGGTGAACGCCAGAAACATCTTCTTTTTCTACCTCTTTTTTAGCCGACTCGACAAACACTTCCGCTTTAAAAACGTGTTGGCATGAGCCACAGCGAACCAAGCCTTTGGCCTGCGTTAAAATGTCAGCACTGAGATCAAAAATGGTTAAGCAGGTGGGACATTGAGTTCGAATTGCATTCATTTTATCAACACTCTCAAGTTTTTAATTTATTTTTATAATAAAAACAACAACAAATCAACGACGAACACCAACCAAACGCGTCCAACCGTCATCAAACACAGGCGTTTCCATTTTAAACCAAGTCGAGTAAAACGACAGCAATTCATTGGCTTGTGTTTCTAAAATGCCAGATAAAACGATGGTGCCACCCGACTTGATACGGCCAGCAAACATCTCGCCCAACAAGCGCAGCGGATTGGTCAAAATGTTGGCCACCAACAAATCAAACACGCCGTTGGGCAATTGGTCGGGCAAATAGAAATCCACCGCCACCCCGTTTTTTTCGGCATTGTCTAAACTGGAGCGGATGGCTTGCTCGTCAATATCCACCCCAACAGTTGAACCTGCGCCCAATTTTTTAGCCGCAATGGCCAATATGCCCGAACCACAGCCGTAATCCAGCACAGACCAAGGCTGGTCGATATTGGCATCTAACCATTGCAAACACAAGCGCGTTGTGGGGTGGCTGCCCGTCCCAAAAGCCAGCCCTGGATCGAGCTGTAGATTAACCGCTTCGGGGTGCGCGACTTCATGCCAAGACGGCGTAATCCATAAGCGATTGGAAATTTGTATGGGGTCAAATTGGCTTTGCGTTAGGCGCACCCAATCTTGTTCGGCCAAGGGTTCAATTTCATAATCAGGCAAGGGCAAATTCAACAACAAAGCCGCTTGAGCAATGGCCGTAGGCACATCCACATCAGAGGCAAATAAAACCACTAAGCGGCTTTCTTGCCACAACCCTGCGGTGGGTTCACCCGGCTCGCCAAATAAAGGTTCTTCTTTTTCAGTGCCAGCCCACGCATCTTCTATGCTGGTGGATAAGGCACCGTGATCCATAAAAAATTCAGAATACTGTTCAGCCAAATCCGAACTGAGTTTGAGTTTTGCTTCTAACCACGACATAAAATAACCCACTCTCTTGTTAAATAAATAAATAAGTAAAAACTCAAAAAAGATTGTGGCCAACCTTTTTCACTTGAATCTAAGCAATCAATTAACCGATGGTTTGTTCGTACTCTGCGGCAGTCAAAAGACCATCCCACGCGGCCAAATCGGCTGGCTGAATTTTAAAAAACCAAGTGTCATAAGGCGCGGTATTCACCAATTCTGGCGCATTCACCAAAGCGGTGTTGATGGCGATGATTTCGCCCGCGACAGGCGCATAAATATCGGAAGCCGTTTTGACAGATTCGACCAGCCCAGCTTGATGACCCGCCTCAAACACTTGCCCCACCGCAGGGAGTTCAACAAACACAATGTCGCCCAATGAGGCTTGGGCGTAATCGGTGATACCAACCGTCAGCGTGCCATCGGTTTCTAACCGCAACCATGCGTGACTGCTGACGTATTTTAAATCTTGTGGAATAGCACTCATTTTTAAATCCTTTTTCTTATTCATGACCAATTTGCTATTTAAAAGGTTGGCCGCAAAAAAACACCCAATTAATTTAGTCTAACACCCTAATATCTTTATTTTTAAAAGAAAAACCAAAGGAAGAATTAAATCCAGTAATTTGTACGCGAGAACCTTGCTTAAGCTTATCGTACAAATGACGGTTGCATAATTGTAATATTAATTGCCCAGTGTCATCCGACAAATTCAGCCCATAGCCATAGCAATGACTTTTATACATCTTTACATAATATTTTTCTTCAACAACAAAATCTCTCGATTGTTGTACTTTTTCTACAAAAGGATTGAATAAATAAACTGGCAGTATGTACTCCATAATTGTCCTCGTTATCATGGTTTGCATAACAACTGGCACAAGAAAATAGACAATTGGTACAAGCACAATATGGGTTAAAACGTTTAAA
>JBILQJ010000033.1:0-19051 GCA_044373325.1 Burkholderiales bacterium | reverse complement strand
AAGATAGCCGAACTTCTGACTTATCAACAAAGAAATTTTTAAGCAACTTTTTCTTTTCCAAAACCAATAAAAAAACGACAAAAAGAATTAACAATATAACAAAAACGATATGCATAACAAGTGGCACAAAAAAATATACAATTGGTACACACACAATACTGGCTAAAATTTTTAAAGATAGCCGAACTTCTGACTTATCAACAACTTCATTTTTAAGCAACTTTTTCTTTTCCAAAAGCAATAAAAAAACAACAAAAATAATTAACAATATAATAAAAACGATAAATTTACTAACCGACTGTATCTGAAAAATAATGTGTGGCCAATAAATAACTGTTGGTAAAATTTGATAATCAAAAAAAAGGTGCGAAAATATATTTACAATAAATAAAAAACACAGCACGTTTATTTTATTATTCAAAACATAGGTTTTCATAAAACAGCCCCAAGCAAGATGCAAACAGAAATAGGCCGAATCATAACTGATTTTCAGTTAAAAGTCTTGCCGCTTAAACTGCCGCCTCGTTGATTTCACCTGTGCGGATACGGATGACTTGCTCTATGTTCATGACAAAAATCTTACCATCACCAATTTTTCCTGTGCGTGCTGCACCGATGATGGCTTCTACCGCTTGGTCAACCAAGTCATCGGCCACAATGATTTCTAGCTTGATTTTAGGTAAAAAATCAACCACATATTCCGCGCCTCGATACAGCTCGGTATGCCCTTTTTGTCGCCCAAAGCCTTTTACTTCAGAAACCGTCATGCCAGAAATGCCTAATTCAGCCAGCGCATCTCTCACGTCGTCTAATTTAAACGGCTTAATCACCACCATCAGTTGTTTCATCGCTGTTTTCCTTTGTTGTTCAAGCCTTTTTAAACTCAGCGCCAGTTGCTGCTAACCAGCAAAAACTGGCGCTGAAGCTTAGAGTGAGGCCAGCTTTATTTCATGGCCGCCACTAAGCGCTTGGTGTTGAGTTCAAAAAATTTCAACCAAGTGTCCGCCTCGCCGCCTGCCTTGGTTAAGCTGTCGGCGTACAAAATCCCGCCTATCGTCACGTTGGCCTCTTTGCTCATTTGGGTCAACAATTTTTCATTGCTGGCGTATTCTAAAAACACGGCCTTAATTTTTTCTTTTTTGACTTTTTGTATCAATTGGGCAACGACTTTGGCGGTGGGCTCGGCTTCGGTACTCAAACCCTGTGGCGCAATAAATTGTATGCCGTAACGCGACCCCAAATAAGAAAACGCATCGTGTGAAGTCAAGACTTTACGTTGTTCTGGGCGCAAACTTTTGTATTGTTGCTGCGCCCAAGTGTCCAACGCTTGTACTTTTTTAATGTAAGCCGCCGCGCGTGCTTGGTAATAAGTCGCGCCTGCCGCATCGGCCAAACTCAAACCCTTGGCGATGTTATTCACATAAATCACCACGTTTTGTGGATTGTGCCAAGCGTGCGGATCGATTTCATGATCATGGTCGTGATCGCCGTGATGCCCATGCGACTTGCTGGGTTTAGGCGGCACAACCCCAGTGCTGGTGGTGACCAATCGGCCTTTGAAGTTGGCCGCACCTAAAATACGCGATTGCCAGCCTTCAAATCCCAAGCCGTTGCTCACAAACACCTGCGCCGTTTTGACTTTTTTGATGTCGCTGGGTGTGGGTTGATAAACGTGCGCATCTTGGCCTGCTGGCACCAAACTGTAAACATTCACGCGATCGCCACCCACTTCACGGGTTAAATCGCTCAAAATACTAAAACTCGCCACCACGTCCAGCTTGGCGGGCGCGGCGTAACTGAACGTGGCCATTAAAACAGCCAATAAACTCAATAATACTTTTTTCATGAAAAACTCCTTAAAAATAAACGAACAAACGGGGATAGAAAACAGATTACGCGCTGGGCGTTTTGACTGGATAAGCCGCGTCCAGCCAAGCCAAAATACCGCCTTCTACGTTAATCAAATCACAGAAACCAACCGCTTCTAACAATTGGATGGCCGCCGCACTGCGTACGCCAGAACGACAGCTTAAGATGAGTTGCGTTTCTAAATCAAAATGGTTTTGCAAATCCAGCGCCCATTCCGAATTTAAAGCAGGATTATTGGGATAAGTCATCAAAACAGCCTCTTCCATCACGCCCGTTTGCCGCCACTCTTCGGGGCTGCGTATGTCAATTAAGGTGTATTTACCTGCTTGAATTTCAGGCAATAAGGCGTGTATGTCTTGCACGGTGTAACGTTTCATGGGTTGCTCCTTTTAAAAAACATAAAAAATACAATAAAAACATGCTGCGGCCAACCTTTTAACTGTAAAAATCGGCTAAAAGGTTGGCCGCAACGTCATCAAACAGACCTTGCCGAGTTTAATCTTTTAACAAGCTTTCTAAGGTGGTGGCTTTGGGTTTGACCAACCAGAAATGATCAACATAATCATCAAAATCTGCCAACATGGCCAGCGCCAATACCGAGCCCGTTAGTTTGGCGTGTTCGGCCAATTTTTCTAGCAAGTAAGCACGATAAGCTCCTGTAAACTCATTGTTAATCAAATGGATATCGATGAGTTCGTTGTTGTAACGATACGCAAATTTTTCGCTGGTGTCATACACAAAAGCAAAACCGCCCGTCATGCCTGCGCCAAAATTGTGCCCCGTATCGCCCAATACAATCACTGTGCCGCCCGTCATGTATTCGCAGCAATGATCGCCTGTGCCTTCGACCACGGCCAACGCGCCCGAGTTACGCACGGCAAAGCGTTCGCCCGCCACGCCCGCCACATACAAAGCCCCACCCGTTGCACCGTACAAACACGTATTACCAACGATGACCGATAGGCTGGCTTGATAACTGGCGACTTTGGGCGGATAAATCACCACCTGACCGCCCGCCATGCCTTTGGCTACGTAATCATTGGCTTCACCTTCTAAACTCAAGTGTAAACCCGAGGCATTCCACACGCCAAAACTTTGGCCTGCACTGCCCTCAAAATGGACTTGCAAACTGCCTGCAGGCAACCCTTGTGCGCCATGTACACGCGCAATTTCACCCGACAAACGCGCCCCAATAGAGCGATGCACATTTTGTATGCGATAAGTCAATTGCAAAGGCTGAGCCTGATCGATGGCCGCTTTAGCATCCACCAACATTTGTTCGGCCAATTCGCCCTTGTCAAAAGAAGGATTGCGCTCGGTATTGCAATGACGCGTCACGCTATCAGGGACAGTGCCTTGCGACAACAACGGCGCCAATTGCAAACGCGATTGACGCGGTGTATTGCCCTCGATTAATTCAAGTAAATCCATGCGGCCAACCAATTCTTCCAAGGTTTTTACGCCCATGTCAGCCAACAATTGACGAGTTTCTTGAGCCACAAACGTAAAATAATTCATTACCCTTTCAGGCAAACTCACAAAACTTTTAGCGATTAATTTGCGGTCTTGCGTGGCCACGCCCGTGGCGCAGTTGTTTAAATGGCAAATGCGCAAGTATTTGCAACCCAGCGCTATCATCGGGCCAGTGCCAAAACCAAAGCTTTCTGCTCCCAATAAAGCCGCTTTAATCACGTCCAAGCCTGTTTTTAAACCGCCATCGGCTTGCACTCGAACACGCCCACGCAGGCCGTTGGCGCGTAAAGTTTGCTGGGCTTCCGACACACCCAGCTCCCAAGGCGACCCCGCGTGTTTGACCGATGACAAAGGCGACGCGCCCGTGCCGCCGTCATACCCTGAAATGGTAATCAAATCCGCATACGATTTGGCCACGCCTGCGGCGATTGTGCCAACACCTGGTTCAGACACCAATTTGACCGACACCAAAGCCGTTGGATTGACTTGTTTTAAGTCAAAAATCAATTGTGCCAAATCTTCTATCGAATAAATGTCGTGATGCGGTGGTGGAGAAATCAAGGAAGTGCCTGCTTTCGCATGACGCAAAGTGGCAATCAAAGGCGACACTTTATCGCCTGGCAACTGGCCGCCTTCACCCGGTTTTGCGCCTTGAGCCACTTTGATTTGCAGCACTTCGGCATTCACCAAATAATGCGGAGTGACACCAAAACGCCCAGAAGCAATTTGCTTGATTTTAGACATTTTTTCTGTGCCATATCGCGCCGCTGCTTCGCCGCCTTCGCCCGAATTAGAGCGGCCGCCCAAGCGGTTCATGGCGATGGCCAAGGTTTCATGCGCTTCAGGCGACAAAGCGCCCAAAGACATCCCCGCCGAGTCAAAGCGTTTTAGCAAGCTTTCGACCGATTCAACTTCGTCCAAGGCCAATTTTTTGCTGGCCCATTTGGGGCGCATCAAATCACGCAACGTCGAGATGGGACGCTGATTAACCGCGTCCGCATACAATTGATATTGCGCATAATCGCCGCTGTTAACGGCTTGTTGCAACAACATCACCACGTCGGGGTTGTACATATGATATTCGCCGCCTTGCACGTATTTTAACAAGCCGCCCACGGTTAAACCGTGCGTGGCTTTAAAAGCCGATTTTTGCAGCAACAACTGGTCTTCTTCAAAATCGGTAAAATTCGCGCCAGAAAGACGGGAAACCATGCCTTTAAAACACACGTCCACGATTTCTTCATGCAAGCCCACGCCTTCAAACAACTGTGCGCCACGATACGAGGCGATGGTCGAAATCCCCATTTTAGACAACACTTTTAACAAACCTTTGTTGATGCCTCGACGATAGGCTTGCAACGCCCCATTTAAAGGCAAAGGCTGATTTTTGGCATCGACAAGTTCTTTTTTAGCCACCAAATCGGCCACGGTGTGATACGCCAAATAAGGGTAAATGGCCGTTGCGCCCAAACCAATCAAACACGCCATTTGATGTGCGTCGCGCGCGCTGCCTGTTTTGACCACGATGTTGGATTTACAACGCAAGCCTGCGTCTATCAAAGCGTGGTGCACCGCGCCAGTCGCAAATAAAGCGGGTATGGCGACACGTTTTTCGGTAAAGAGGCTGTCAGTCAACACCAAAATCACCGAACCATCTTGTACCAATTCAATCGCATAACGACACAAGTCGGCCAACGCTGCGGCCAACGTTTTTTCGCTGGGGTCGTAACACAAATCAAGGACAGTGCTTTTTAAAAAGGCTTCGGGGCGAGACGTGATGTGGATGAATTTATCACGCGACAAAATGGGCGAGCGAACCGACAAGCGCAAGGCGTGATCGGGGTGCTCAACAAACAAATTGCGCTCGGGGCCAAAATTAGTATTGAGTGACATCACCACCGCTTCGCGGATTGGGTCGATGGGCGGATTGGTGACTTGGGCAAATTGTTGGCGCAAATAATCGTAAGGCGCACGCACTTTTTGAGACAACACCGCCATAGGCGTATCGTCGCCCATAGAACCCACCGCTTCTTGCCCTTCTGTGGCCAACACTTTAATCAAAGATTCGCGTTCTTCGCGGCTCATGCCAAACATTTTTTGACAGGTCAATAAGCGCGACGCGCTCATTTCGGCCAAGCTGGCATCGTCATTAATCGACAATTCCAACACTTTAGCGGACTCTTTAATCCATTGACGATACGGCTGGGCTGATTTCAATTTGGCATCAATGTCTTCAGGCATTAACACTTCGCCCGTGGTCAAATCGGCCGCAAATAATTGCCCTGGTTTAACACGACCTTTGCGCACCACTTTGGCAGGATCAACGGGCCAAACGCCGACTTCAGAAGCAATGGTTAACACATTGTCACTGGTGACGCTCCAACGCGCTGGGCGCAAGCCGTTGCGGTCTAAAAGACAAGCCGCGTAACGGCCATCCGTCAACACGATGCCTGCTGGGCCGTCCCAAGGCTCCATGTGCATGGAATTAAACTCATAAAAGGCTTTTAAATCTTTGTCTGTCATGTCAGCGTTGTGCCAAGCGGGTGGCACCATCATGCGCAACGCCCTAAACAAAGGAATGCCGCCCATTAACAAGCCTTCGAGCATATTGTCCATACTCATCGAATCGGAGCCATCCGTTTGCACAATGGGCTTAACCGTTTCCATATTCAAGACCGTCGAAGTCATAATGGCTTCGCGGGCGCGCGCCCAGTGACGATTGCCCGACACGGTATTAATTTCGCCATTGTGTGCTAAAAAACGGAAGGGTTGCGCCAATTTCCATTGTGGCCACGTGTTGGTCGAAAAGCGTTGATGAAAAACCGCCAAACTCGATTCAAACCGCGCATCTTGCAAGTCCAAATAAAACATGGGCAAGTTGTCAGGGGTCACCAAGCCTTTATACAAAATCGTATCGGGCGATAAAGTCGGCACATAAAACGCGGCATCAACGCCCTTTAAACTTTTTTCGGCGGCTCTGCGTCCCATGTAAAGATGACGCGCAAAACGCGTACTGTCCATCTCGGCAGGGCAATTCACAAATACTTGAACAATGCGCGGCAAACTGGCCAAGGCTTGTTCGCCACAGGCGCTCTCATCGACAGGCACAACTCTAAAGCCCAACACAGGCAAACCTTCTGCCGTCAAAGCCGCCGTCAATGTGGCCAAGGTTGCGTCTGCTTGAAAAAACACCAAACCCACCGCGTAACGCTCGGATAATGCCCAACCTTGCTCCTCGGCCACCGCACGCAAAAACGCATCAGGTTTTTTAAACAGCAAGCCACACCCATCGCCTGATTTGCCATCGGCAGACACCGCACCTCGATGCGTTAATTGCGCCAAAGAAGAAATCGCCGTTTGTACTATCCAATGGCTAGGCTGATTGTCCAATTGCGCAATCAAGCCAAAACCGCAGCTGTCTTGCTCAAAACGCGGAGAATACAAAGTACCCTTCAGTTGCGACTGCACGGGGGAATGCCAAGTTTGGTTCATCATAAAACGCTCCATGGTAGATTAACAAGAAAAGAAAATAAGAAAAATGAGTAAGGCATGCGTGGTTTAACAAGGCAATTTTTGCGAGATATCTTAAGATTTCTTTAAAAAAACAAACCCTGCATTTAAAGGCAAGTTGTGCAATAAAACAAGCTTTTTTTTGTTTTTATCAAAGTCCAGCCTTGCGGCCAACCTTTTGTTGGGTTTTTAGCCCAAAAGGTTGGCTGCAACAGGCCGCCGATTGTTTATACAAAAACCAACAAAATCAACGCAAAACAGAGGCCAGCGATTTTTCAACCACCGATTTTTCTAAGCCAGAACGGGCGGTGTAATCGTCCAATTGATCCTGATCAATTTTTCCTATACCAAAATAACTCGCGTCAGGGTGAGACAAATAAAATCCAGACACCGATGCGGCGGGCGACATGGCGTAATTTTCAGTCAAACTCATGCCGATGTCGTGCGCCTTCAACACCTCAAACAAACGGCGTTTGACCACATGATCGGGGCAAGCAGGGTAACCTGGCGCTGGGCGTATGCCTTGATACCGTTCGGCAATCAAGTCGTTGATATCCAAAGTCGATTCTTGAGCATAAGCCCACAGTTCAGTGCGCACTTTTTGGTGCATCAATTCGGCAAACGACTCGGCAAAACGGTCGGCCAAGGCCTTTAACAAAATGGCGCTGTAATCATCGCCTGCGGCTTCGTAGGCTTGCACGTAAGGTTCTATGCCCAACCCCGCCGTCAATGCAAAACAGCCCACGTAATCGGATTTGCCAGACGAGTTAGGCGCGACATAATCGGCCAAACAATGATTGTATTTGCCTTCAGTTTTGGGCAATTGCTGGCGTAAATTAGGCCAAATCAGCGTGGCTGATTCGCCTTCAATCGCCGACACGTCCAAACACAAATCGTCATCGTTGATTTGTTGGGCAGGAAACACGCCGATCGCGGCGTTGGCCGTCAACCATTTTTCTTGAATGATGCTCGCCAACATGACTTGCGCATCGGCAAATAAGGCGCGCGCGGCTTCGCCCACCACCGCATCATCTAAAATGGCAGGATAACGCCCCGCCAATTCCCAGCTTTGAAAAAAAGGCGTCCAATCTATATAACGGGCAATTTCGGCCAAGTCGTAATTTTTATAAGCTTTAACGCCCAAAAAAGCAGGCTTAGGCGGTGTGTAAGCCACCCAATTGATGGGGAATTTGTTGCTGCGCGCACGCACCAACGGCACTAATTTGGCTTGTTTGGACTCGTGCGCGGTGCGTAACTGGGCTTGCTCTTGCGCCAAATCGGCCACAAACTGAGGCTTCATGGTGGGCGATAATAATTGCGTACACACGCCAACCGCGCGGCTGGCATCCAAGACGTGCACAACGGGTTGGTTGTAATGCGGCGCAATTTTAACCGCCGTATGCACTTTGCTGGTGGTTGCGCCGCCAATCAATAAAGACAAGGTGTAACCCAATCTTTGCATTTCGCTGGCCACGTGACGCATTTCTTCTAAGCTGGGCGTAATCAAGCCCGACAAGCCAATCAAATCGGCTTGATGCGTTTTGGCCGCTTCCAAAATGGTGTTGCTGGACACCATCACGCCCAAATCAATGACTTTGTAGTTATTGCAACGCAATACAACCGACACGATATTTTTGCCAATGTCATGCACGTCCCCTTTTACCGTTGCCATAATAATGGTGCCTTTGGGCGCATCGGTATCCAAACCCAACAAGCGTTTTTCGGCTTCAATAAACGGCTCTAAATGCGCCACAGCGGCCTTCATGACGCGAGCCGATTTGACCACTTGCGGCAAAAACATTTTTCCCGCGCCAAACAAATCGCCCACCACGTTCATGCCATTCATTAAATGGCCTTCTATCACCTCTATCGGGCGCGTTGCGGCCAACCTTGCTTCTTCGGTATCTTCTACAATAAAACTGGTCAAGCCTTTCACCAAAGCGTGTTCCAACCTTTTATCCAAAGGCCACGTGCGCCAAGTTAAATCTTCGGCTTGGGTTTTAATCGCATCGCCGCGATAGCTTTCGGCCAGCGCAATTAAGGTTTCTGTCGCATCGGCGCCCGTCAAGGTTGGCCGCATCAAAATCACGTCTTCTATCGCGCTGCGCAAAGTCGGCTCGACCGCGTCGTAAATTTCCAAGCCGCCCGCATTCACGATGCCCATGGATAACCCGTTTTTAATGGCGTGATATAAAAACACCGCGTGTATGGCTTCGCGGACTTTGTTGTTGCCGCGAAAACTGAACGACACATTGGACACGCCGCCCGACACGTGCGCATAGGGTAAATTTTGGCGTATCCAAGCTGTGGCTTCAATAAAATCCAAGCCATAACGCACGTGTTCGGCCAATCCTGTGGCCACCGCAAAAATATTTGGATCAAAAATAATGTCTTGCGGTGGGAAACCGATGTTCATCAATAAATCATAACTGCGCTGACAAATGTCGATTTTGCGCTGATAGGTATCGGCTTGCCCTTGTTCGTCAAACGCCATCACCACCACCGCCGCGCCATAGCGTTGCACGAAATGTGCTTGTTTCAAAAAGATTTCTTCGCCTTCTTTGAGCGAAATCGAGTTCACCACGCATTTGCCTTGTACGCATTTTAACCCTGCTTCTATCACGTCCCATTTGGACGAATCTATCATGATAGGCACACGCGCAATATCAGGTTCGGCGGCAATGAGCTTTAAAAAGCGCACCATCGCGGCCTTGGAATCCAACATTCCTTCGTCCATATTGACATCAATAATCTGTGCGCCATTGTTGACTTGTTGACGTGCCACTTGCAAAGCCGCGTCGTAATCTTCAGCCAAAATTAATTTGGCAAATTGAGCCGACCCCGTCACGTTGGTGCGTTCACCTACGTTAACAAACAAACTATCATGCCCGATACTAAAGGGTTCTAAACCACTTAATTTTAAATATTTGTGCGGCGTATTTGTCATTATCAATCCCATTAAAACGATTTTATTCAAATTTTAATTCCATCAAGCCAACGCGGCCAAACTAACACGGCGCGGCGCGTATCCAGCCACAGCCTCGGCCATCGCCGCGATGTGTTCGGGCGTGGTGCCGCAACAACCACCCACCATATTCACCAAGCCTGATGCCGCCCATTCTTTCATGTGCGCCGCCATGTCTGCCGCCGATAAATCATACCCCCCAAACGCATTGGGCAAGCCTGCATTGGCATGAACCGAGATAAACGCATCGGCCACTCGCCCCAACTCTTCCACGTAAGGGCGCAGCAAATCGGGTCCAAGTGCGCAATTTAAACCAAAGGTCAAGGCTTGTGCGTGCTCTAAAGACGTATAAAACGCTTCGGTGGTTTGCCCTGTCAAGGTGCGCCCAGATTGGTCAGTAATCGTGCCTGAAATCATCATGGGCAAGCGTTGTATGTCAGGCCTTGCATCAAAATATTGGTGTATCGCAAACACGGCGGCTTTGGCGTTTAAGGTGTCAAAAATGGTTTCTACCATCAACAAATCCGCCCCGCCCGTCACCAAACCGTCTATGGCTTCCAAATAACTGGCCACCAACGTATCAAAATCGACATTGCGATAACCAGGGTCGTTCACATCAGGACTAATCGAAGCCGTGCGGTTGGTCGGGCCCAAAACCCCAGCCACAAAACGCGGTTGATTGGGTGTGGCCAACGTTTGTTTGTCGCACAAATCCCGGCAAAGCTTGGCCGCAGCGTGATTGATTTCCCACACCAATTCTTCCATTCCGTAATCGGCCATGGCGATGCGCGTGGCGTTAAAGGTGCAAGTTTCAATAACATCTGCGCCTGCGTTTAAATACGCTTGGTGGATACCCGCAATCACAAGTGGTTTGGTGAGCACCAGCAAATCATTATTGCCTTTGACATCGCTGGGCCAATCGCTAAAGCGCACGCCACGAAAATCACCTTCGGACAATTCATGGCGTTGTATCATGGTGCCCATTGCGCCATCTAAAATCAAAATGCGAGTTTGCAATAAGTCGGTGAGTTGTTGGCGCAGGCTGTCGCGAGGCAATAAAGCAGTCGTCATAATAAGAACTCCAAAAAGGAAAAATAGGTTAAGAATAGTAACAAGTTAACACGCAAGGGGCAAATATATATCCTCTCATACCTGTCAAGCGCCAAAAATCAGTCCTTGGGCGCGCTGGTATCAAAAAAGAGACCTCTGTGTCAACTTATACACAAGCCAGCCCAAGGTTGGCCACAAAAAAACAGGCTGCCCACTTGACTTTTAATTCTGCCTTTAAAAACAATAACTATATATTTAATTTATAATAATCAAAGCATTAACAAAACTGCATCTTTTTTAGTCTAGCCCTCACCAACGTCGAAAATACAAGGCAAGACCGCAGAAAAACACAGCTTATACACAGACTTATCCACAACTTTTGTGCATAAGTCATTTTTGAGGAAAAAGTCAACACAACCTTTTGTTTTTGAAAACATATCAATAAAAACAAGTCCAAAAAAGTCTAGTCCTCTCAAAACTTGTTATAATCAGACTCTTTTTTGAACTTACCAGTGAACCGCCATGTCTACTCGCGCCACCATCCATCAGCTTGCCGATCATTTAATCAATCAAATTGCGGCAGGTGAAGTCATCGAACGGCCAGCAGCCGCGCTCAAAGAAATCATGGAAAACAGTTTGGATGCAGGCGCAACTCGCATCAATGTTGAATTGGCACAAGGCGGTATTAAATTGTTGCGCGTCACCGACAACGGTTGCGGCATTCCCAAAGAAGAACTGCCATTGGCTTTGTCGCGCCACGCCACCAGCAAAATTCGCCGTTTAGAAGACTTAGAATCCGTCTCGTCTTTGGGGTTTCGGGGCGAAGGCTTGGCCAGTATTGCGTCGGTGTCGCGCTTAACGCTCACCAGTCGCCCAGCCGACAGCGATTGCGCGTATCAAATCATGGCGGTTGATGGCCGCTTGCACCCCGTCGAACCTGCCGCACACGCTTTGGGCTCTAGCATAGAAGTGGTGGATATTTATTTTAATACGCCCGTCAGACGCAAATTTTTAAAAAGCGAAAGCACGGAATTTGCACATCATTTGGCTGTGTTTGAGCGCTTGGCTTTGGCGTGTCCACACATCGAAATGACTTTAAAACACAACGCAAAATGGGTGCATCAATTGCCTGCTGGTACGCCTGAAACGCGTATTTTTGCTTTGTTGGGCGACGAATTTGCCGAACACGCCTTGCCCGTGACGCACACTTTGGGCGACATGACCTTAACAGGCTTGGTGATTGCCCCTTCGGTGGCCAGCGGCAGCCGCAACCGTCAATATTTTTATGTGAATGGCCGATTTGTGCGCGACAAAACCGTGCAACACGCGCTCAAGCAAGCATATGCCGACGTATTGCATCACGACAAACAACCCAGTTATGTGCTGTTTATGACGCTAAATCCTGCCGAAGTCGATGTCAATATCCACCCCACCAAAACCGAGGTGCGTTTTCGATCCACCCAAAGCGTGCATCAACTCATTTACCAAGGGTTAAACGCGGTTTTGGCGCAAGGCAAATTTGGCGGCAAATTGGGGATTGTGGCCAACCTTGGCCACTCAAACCCGAGTGACAATGACCGTGACCAAAGCAACGACAAGGCCAACGACCAAGCCAGCGATGCGGCCTTAGACATTCCTTTTGATTTGGCCAGCACCACTTTACCCAGCCTCAATCAAGCCGCGCACGGCAACCCTTTTGCGGATAGTCGCCCCAGCGCCAAAGCGCCCTCAACGGGGCGTTTACCCTTTCAAACACAAGCGTATCCATCCTCCCCCACACGCCGCGAGGTGCAAGAATCTTTGGCCAGTTATCAAACTTTGTACGCCACCGAAATTCCGCTGCAAACCAGCGCCGAAACACCCGCGCACGCCGATATGCCGCGTTTGGGCTATGCCTTGGGGCAATTGCACGGCATTTACATTTTGGCCGAAACCGCCACGGGTTTAATCATCGTTGATATGCACGCGGCGCATGAACGCGTGGTTTACGAACAGATCAAAACAGCATATGACCAAGCCAATATCCCCACGCAAGCGCTATTATTGCCTGTCACTTTGTCCGCCGATGCGTTTGAAGTCGCCACCGTCGAATCCTCCGCCGAGGCATTACGCGCTTTGGGTTTGGAGCTGGCCATGTTGTCGCCCACGCAATTGACCATACGAGCTTTGCCCTTGTGGCTCAACGAAGCGCAAGCCGTGCCTTTGGTTAGGGCTTTATTGGCCGACATCAAATCTTACGGCCTCAGCCGCGCTTTAACCGAAAAACGCAACGAATTATTGGCTACCATGGCCTGCCACGGGGCGGTGCGCGCCAATCGCCAATTGACGCTGGCCGAAATGAACGCCTTGTTGCGCGACATGGAAAAAACCGAACGCGCCGACCAATGCAATCACGGCCGCCCGACTTGGACGGCCTTCAGTTTGGCGCAACTCGACGCTTTGTTTTTGCGCGGCCAATAAATCCAAACCCTTGCGGCCAACCTTTTTACCCTGTTTTTAGTTTTTAATGACTAAAACAAGATAAAAAGGTTGGCCGCAAGGGGTTGCACGTTGCCCGTGTTGTTCAAATTGGTATTATTTTTTGTATTTTGAAGGTTAATTGACGCAATATTCAAATCGCTTAACGTCAATAATTCTTCGCTTTGGCTGATGCCGTCTTGGTTCAAATCTCGCCAAATTTGCAAGTTCGCGAACACTTCATCCAGCGCATCAATTTTGCCATCGGCGTTTAAATCCCAATCCGCCAGCGCATCAAAGCCATTTTGGGCGCGCTGGCCATTACTTTTGATTGTGTCCACACCAAACAGTTCGCGCCCCGAATCAATGCTACCGTTGCCGTCTTTGTCCAACACCAACAAGCCATCATCCGCATTCACCCAACCCGTGCCGTTTCTGACCCCGTCTGCGTTATGGTCAAATACGATGCGATTGTCCAATCCCGTGGTTTCTATGCCGTCACCGTCCAAATCAAAGGCTAGTGGGTCTACTCTACCTAACCCCGCTGGCTCTAAAGCAGCTTCTCTACCGTCTTGGCTTGGGCCGTTAGTGCCATCATTTGGATTATTTGGGTCAAATAGGCTATCGTAACCATCGCCGCTAAAAACAAGGTTATCTAGCAAATATGTCGTGATATCGCCATCTTTATAGCCAACTTTGTCTCTTAAATTCCAAACAAAAAGAGCGCCATCTATGACTGAAACAATTGTTTCAATTCTTCGATCAACTTTACCAGCCAATCGGCCAAATGCGACAAGAAGTGTTGACATCTCGTTGCCCACTTCTGCAAAATCCTCGGGTTTTGCTGTGCCAGCTTTCATTTTGGCCATTAAATCAGCAAAACTCGCTACCAATGTATTTTGTCCAGTTACAAAAGTCGCATAAGACTCACCTATTGGTCCGAAGTAATATTTCCCTACTTGCTCTGCAACAAACTTTAATACGCCTGCCGCAGTTTCATAATTTTCGGTTACAGTTCCCATACATCCTCCTAATTAAATACAAATTTAAAATCTAAAATAAAAGACTTAATTACCATATCTAAAGCTAGAAATAAAAGACTTACCTTCTTTTACCGCTAAAAAAAACAGTTCTTTAGTAAATTCAATTCCTTGTGTAAAACTTAAAACAAAAGAAAAAAAGAGCAATCCCAATCCAACAAACAAAAAAAATCGGAAAAAAAGTACAAAAGGCAAACTAACATAATAAATTTTTTTTATTTCTGTACTTGCAGCTTTGCCTTCTTGTTTATTTTTTTTAAACTCCTCTATTTGTCGTTTTTCTTCTTTTGAAGGAAAACAATATGGAACAATTGAAAATAAGATAAAGGCAATCATAAGCATAAAACCACTAACTCCAAATATTTTAAGGATATACTCTTCCATTATGCGCCTCCATATAAATACCCTCGCTTATAAAAGTTTGTTAAAAGAATTGTCCTGCTCAATCAAAGCCTCCTTTCCAATATCCACAAAAGTAAAGCACTGTATTTTGTATTAACAAATATAAACTGACAAGCAAAAAATCAAAAAAAAAGCCTTACGGCCAACCTTTTTACCCTGTTTTTAATGACTAAAACAAGACAAAAAGGTTGGCCGCAAGGTGTTTGATGTAAAACCCGCGCCCTGCAAAGTCGGTAAGGCTTTCGCTTGTTCAGTCAAGGTAATGCGCGTGGTAAATGCTCGATAAAACGAGTCCGCAACCACTTCAAGGTTACCGACCAGCCCCGTTGAACCATCCGTGCGCGTGTAAGAGCCCGTCGCACTTTGCACGTTGCCCGTGCCGTCCAAATTGGTATTTTCTTTTTTGTTTTGAAGGTTAATTGACGCGATATTTAAATCGCTTAACGTCAATAATTCTTCGCTTTGGCTGATGCCGTCTTGGTTAAGGTCGCGCCACAATCGCAACTCGGTAAAAATCTCGTCTTGCGCGTCGATAACGCCATCGGCGTTTACATCCCAATCCGCCAGCGCATCAAAGCCATTTTGGGCAAAGTGGCCATCGCGTTTAATCGTATCAACCCCAAACAATTCACGTCCCGAATCAATGCTGCCGTTGCCGTCTTTGTCCAACGCCAACCACGCATCGTATTCGCGCACCCAACCCGTGCCATTTTTTACGCCGTCCGCGTTGTGGTCAAACAACACGCCGTTGTCTTTGCCCGTCGTGTCGATGCCATGAAATCCGCCCAAATCAAAGGCCAATGGGTCCATCCTAGCAATTGAACCTTGCGTGGCTTTTTTCGCAAAGTCGAGGTGGATGCCTGCTTCGTCAAATGCAAAAACGTAATCCATCCATTCACCAGATTCAATCCAATCATTTAGCGAGATACTTATTCCATCAGACAACTCATCGTAAAAACTGAATGCTGGATCTAAAAATCCTCGTTCATTTGCCTGATCTCGCGCCCACTCCAAAAAAGCATCGGTGATTTGTCCAGCTGCTAAATCTCCTGCGTTTTGCCAATTCTGTTGTCTTCTTAAATATTCATTAAAGGGCAAATCTTTTAATATGGCACTGTAATAACTTCCTAAACCAGTCGTTTGAAAAGCTTTTATACCTGCTTTAGCAAGATGCCCCACAGACATACCCGCCGCGATTTCTGCTAATTTAGTTGCGACCTCTCGTGCTGCATCATCAGATTGCGTCGTTTTATAAAGCTCATAAGCATCTTTTAACTTGTCAAACTTGTCCTTTATCCAAAGAGCTTGTCCTATTTCTCGTGAAGCAGTAGTTTTTAAAGTCATTTAAACATTCCTCCAAATTGTTTTTATCGTTTCAAACCAAAGATATATAATCATAAATACACTTCCTGATGACAATATGTAACTAACTGCATCATCAACTAGCGTATCCATAATCCAAGAATCCCAAAAAAAGTAAGTTGCTAAAAGTGAAAGTGCTAAAGAAGAAAAAAACAAAGAATCAAAGGCAGAAAAAGGGGGAATTTTATTTCTAAGAATACGTTTCACAATATTCCATTCAGTTATCATAAAAAATAAAATATAAATAAAAGATAAAAATAAATAATAATTATTATTATTTTTACTAAAAATATTTTCTAAATAATCATAAGAATAAATAAAAAAACCTAACAAATCTGCTGCCAATACTTTAATCCAAAAAAAATAATCACTTAAAAATCTTTGAAATTTTCTAATCATAATACCCTTTCTAAAATATAAAATTTGTTTAACTTAAAAACCAAATGCCAAAGCCTCCTTTCCTATTAAAAAAATAAAACAAAATCCACAACGCCTTAAGCGTTAAAATCACGCTAAAAACATCATGAAACGCAAGTTTAACTTAAACATAAGCCAAACTCCAAAGTAAACTTTACATGTGTATCAAAAAAACCCTTGCGGCCAACCTTTTTACCCTATTTTTAGTTTTTAATGACTAAAACAAGACAAAAAGGTTGGCCGCAAGGGCTTTTACGTCATAACACACTGATATCGTTAGCGTTCGCGCAAGCTTTCTTTGGTGTGCTGTATGAGCGGTAACAAGAAATACTCTATCACTCGGCGTTTGCCCGTTTTCACCTCCACCGATACCGCCATACCAGGGCTAAGCGACACCGTTGTGCCATCAACATTGATGGTGGATTTATCCATTTTGACTCGCGTTAAATAGATTAATCCCCGTCTTTCATCGTTAATCGCATCATGTGAAACAGAAGTTACTTTGGCATGTATCGTACCGTATTTGGTAAATTGAAACGTTTCGACCTTCACTTCAGCATCTTGATTGGCTTTGACAAAACCAATGTCTTTGTTCTCAAGAAAAGCCTCAACTTCCAATGGATTGTCGCTAGGAACAATGACCATTAAAGGCTGCGCTGGTGTGACCACGCCACCAACAGTATGAACGGCCAATTGTTGCACCGTGCCATCAACGGGCGAAGTCAAATGCATCAGCTTGCTGCGCGTATTGGCTTTAAGCAACTCCTGCTCTAAAGCCGATATTTTTTGCTGACCGTTCGTGATGCTGTCCAAACTCACTCGCCGTGTTTCTGCCAACAATTGAGCGCGCTGCGTTCTTGCTTGACGCAAGGCGGCTTCTATTTCGTTGGCTCGGCTGCGAAAGTTGGCCAAGTCAGCCTCTTGTTCAATTCGCGTCTGTTCGCTGTCAAGATAACCGTGCTGGGACACAAAGTTTTTATCAACCAATTTTTTAAAATCGGCGGCTCTTTGTCGGGCAATTGGGGCGGTTTGCTCTAATTTACGCACCAAAGTTTGCATCGAACGTAATTCGGCCTCACGCTGACCAATTTGAGCCTCAATCTGGCTTTGTTTGGCACTGACTTCAGCCATTTGGCCTGCCAATAATCGTCGTGCTTCATCAAATACCGTATCCGATACCCCCTCTGGACGCTCTAACTTCAACATGGCCCCCTTGTCTAATGCGGCCAACATGGCTTGGCCTCGAGCCACTTCTAAACGAGCCACCCCCAAATCGCCTTGTAAGCGATCTTGATCGGCTTGTGCCGCAGTCGCATCCAACTCAATCAAAATTTGCCCAGCTTTCACCAGCTGCCCATCGGTCACGTGTATGGATTTAATGGCGGCAGTTTCTATGGGCTGTATGGTTTTGATGCGTCCATTGGGGACAATTTTACCTTGAGCCGTCGCCACCACATCGATGTGCCCAAACATTGCCCACAAAAGCGTCAACAAGGCAAACGCTATCATCAGCCACATGGCAAGACGCGGTGCAGGAGAAACGGGCGTTTCTTGCAACGACAGCGCCGCTGGTAAAAATTGTGCTTCGTGAGGCAAACGATCCACGCCTTGCATTTCAGCGCGATGCTGCCACGCGTGACGAAACGCCGCACCATATCGCTTCAGCAAATCCCAAATGGCTTGCAATCGTACTGTTTTAAAAAAAGGAATCCGCATTTTTTTACCCTTAATTTATCCTTGTTGTAGGCTGTACAGCCTCGCGTAATGGCCTGTTAAACCGTCTTGCTTGGGTTGCAGTAATTCGGTGTGTGTACCGACCTCTACAATCTGTCCTTGATCCATCACAATAATACGATGGGCATCTCGAACGGCTGAAAGACGATGCGCAATAATAATCACGGTTCGGCCTTGGCAAATCGATTTCATATTGGCTTGTATGATGTGTTCGCTTTCGTAATCCAACGCGCTGGTGGCTTCATCAAAAATCAAAACTCGAGGATTACTCATTAACGCTCGCGCAATGGCAATGCGTTGACGTTGCCCACCTGACAAAGTCGAACCATGTTCACCCACCAACGTATCGTACCCTTCGGGCAAAGCCAAAATGAATTCATGCGCACCTGCTAATTTCGCGACTTGCATCACCGCTTCCAAAGGTGCGCCTGGATCGGCCAAGGCAATGTTGTCGCGTATGCTGCGCGCAAACAACACATTCTCTTGCAAAACCACGCCAATTTGACGGCGCAAAGAGGTCGAATCTGCCAAAGCCAAATCGATGCCATCAACCATCACACGGCCTCGTTCAGGCACATAAAGACGTTGAACCAACTTGGTTAAAGTGCTTTTGCCCGAACCCGAGCGTCCAACAATGCCAACCACTTCGCCTGCGGCAATGTCTACCGACACCTTTTTCAAAATTTCAGGGCCATCGGGACGATACCGAAACACCACATCGTCTAACGTAATGCGCCCAGCTAAAGGGGGCAAAGCGCTTTTATTGCCCGAC
>JBILQJ010000027.1:0-24458 GCA_044373325.1 Burkholderiales bacterium | reverse complement strand
CCTTCCACCAACTCCAACCCCAACACCAACACCAACACCAACACCAACACCAACACCGACTCCAACCCCAACCCCAACCCCAACCGATCCAGACGTTAAGCCAACAACTGATCCAGTTAAACCAGTTAAGCCTGATAACGCTAAACCTGCAACTGACCCCGTTAAACCAAAACGGTTAATCAGCCCTGATTTTGTTACCTACAACGCGGCAGCTGATGTGGTGAGTTTATCGGCCAACACCTTGCTCGGCACGTACCACGAACGCATGGGGGCGCAAAACACACCGCTCATCCAAGCCGAAACTTCAACCAGCGTCAACACCAACAGCTGGGGACGTTTAGTCGCCGACACGCGCGAAGTGGCTTACGACAACGCGGCCTTTAACCAAAGCATTCAAGGCGAAACGATGGGCTTCCAATTGGGGCACAGCTTCTGGCAAAGTCGCAACAAAGACAATGCCTTAGGCCAAGCTGGCGTGGCGGTGGGTTATGTCACAGGCAGCATGGACGTGACAGGTGACTTTTTGACTACCCAACAGGGTGATGCTGGCTCGGTAGATGCACAAACCACCTCGTTGATGGCGTATTACACCTTGGCCGCAAATGATGGGCGTTATTTGGATGCGGTATTGCAATATTCGATGTCCAGCGCCGATGCGCAAGGCAAACTATCCAATTTGTCTTTGGATGCAACAGGCTTGCGCGGCAGTTTGGAAGTGGGCGTGCCCGTTCGTTTGGACAGCCTAACGCTAGAGCCACAAGCGCAACTCATTGCCTACAAAGACAGTTTTGATGACGCAGCCGACAGCAACGGTTATGTGATGTCGCAAGCGGATAATTCTGGCGTAATTTTCCGCGTGGGCGCGCGCCTTACCTCTAACGACACAACTGCGGCCTTTAAACCGTGGTTTGCGGCCAACATCAATCTGCAAAATGGTTCAACCACGGGTATCACGGACAAAACCAATAACGTTTATGAAAGCAGCGAAAAAGATGCCAAATGGGCGGATATGAGCGTGGGCATGAGCTATCAAACCAGCTCAGACTTCAGCGTTTACGGTCATTTGAAACAATCGGTTGCCATCGGCGGCGGTACCAACACGACCACCAGCGGCGCGATAGGCATTCAAAAAGCGTGGTAATGTTGTGCAAGTTGTTGTAGTCATTCAGTCGTAAAACAGCAGTAAAAACCCTTGCGGCCAACCTTCTACCCAGTTTTTGGGTTAAAAGGTTGGCCGCAAATTTAAAATTAATCCATTTAAAACAAAACCTTAAAATAAAATAGGTTTTTTTGTCACCATGATTATTGGCAGGCGTTTGGTTGAGTTAGTGCTAAAAAGTTGCGCTAACCTTGCCTTTAAAGGGTGGGCTAAAAACAGGCGCGGAATTTTTGCACGCCCATGCAAGGGCTCGCCTTTTTGTCCTGTTTTTTTTGCGACGCAAAAAAATAGGTCGCCTGTCGGGCGAGACCGACGGACGCTTAGATAACCAAACAACTCAAGCGAACACGATAAGCTTTGAATGGTTTGCTTAAAAATTAAGCCAGTCGCTTCGTTCTCGTTTGTCGGACTCGCCCGACAGGCGAACCGTTTTTTGTCTCGCCAAAAAAGCGGTGAAAAAAGCGACCCCATTGCGAGTGTGACCCAAGCTAAACGCGCCTTTTCAAGGCGGCGGCCAAACTCGCCAAGTAACCTTGGCTCAAACAATGTCCGCCTTTACCCTTGAAAAGCCACGCCCGCTTGGCACTCGCAAAAGGGAATTTTGGTCTACCGAGTTCAACAGCCAAACCGTTTTGACCATTTAAATGCCAAAATCCTGCGGCCAACCTTTTTTCTTGATTTTCAACACGAAAACAGGGCAAAAGGTTGGCCGCAAGGCTTACGCATACAACTGACTAAATTACGCCAATTTTGCGATGGCGGTTTGTAATTGCTGGATTTTTTCTTGGAAATCTGCCAATTGAATTTTGTCTTTTTCAACCAAATGGGCAGGCGCTTTGTCGGTGTAACCGGGCATGGCCAATTTGTTGCTCAATTTTTCGAAATCGACCACCATTTTAGACAAGCTTTTGTTGAGGCGCGCGGTTTCGGCGGCTTTGTCGATTTCTATTTTTAGCATCAAACGCGCATCGCCAACCAAGGCCGTGGGCGCATCTTCGACGGGCAAAACGTCAACAATCGACACGTCAGACAACCGCGCCAAGGTTTTGAGATAGGGCACAAACACAGCCAAATCGGCAGAACCTTCTATGAATAACGGCGCTTTAATGGCGGGGCCTACGCCCATTTCTCCTCGTAAATTGCGCACGGCGTTGACCAATGATTTGAAAAGATCCATTTGCGCCATGGATGTTTGGTTGACGCGGCTTTGTTGAGCCACAGGCCAAGCCGCCGTCATGATGCTGTCGCTGGTTTTGGCGTTGGCCAATGGCGCAATGTCTTGCCACAAGGTTTCGGTAATAAACGGCATGATGGGGTGCAATAAACGCAAAATGACTTCTAACACGCGCACCAAGGTGCGGCGCGTGGCGCGGCCTTGGGCTTCTGTGCCGTTTAGGGTTTGGACTTTGGCGACTTCGATGTACCAATCGCAGTATTCATTCCACGCCAATTCGTAAATGGCCGCCGCCGCCAAGTCAAAACGGTAGGTTTCTAAAGCTTCGGTCACCGCCGCTTCGGCCAATTGCAATTTGCTGATCATCCATTCATCAGCAAAACTGTATTCTAAGGGCAAGCTTTCATCTTGGCCGCAATCTTTGCCGTCCAATTGCATTTGCACAAAACGCGTGGCATTCCATAATTTGTTGCAAAAGTTGCGATAGCCTTCGGCGCGTTTAAAATCGAAATTAATCGAACGCCCCAAACTGGCGTAACTGGCCATGGTGAAACGCAGCGCATCTGTGCCGTAAGCAGGCATGCCTTGTGGAAAGAGCTTTTCGGTGGCTTTGATGACCGCAGGCGCGGTTTCGGGGCGGCGCAAACCTGTCGTGCGTTTGGTCAGCAAAGTGGGCAAATCCACGCCATCAATCAAATCCACAGGATCAATGACATTGCCTTCAGATTTGGACATTTTTTTGCCTTCGTGATCGCGCACCATGCCGTGTATATAAACGTCTTTAAAGGGGACTTTGCCTGTGAAGTGGGTGCTCATCATAATCATGCGCGCGACCCAGAAAAAGATGATTTCATAGCCCGTGACCAACACCGTCGAAGGTAAAAAGACTTTTAATTCAGGCGTTTCTGAACTGGGGTTTTCCCAGCCCAAAGTCGAAAATGGCACCAAGGCCGAGCTGAACCAAGTATCCAACACATCGGCATCGCGGCGCAGCAGTTTTGTGCCAGCTTGCGCTTGGGCTTCGGCCTCGGTGCGGCCAACGTAAATGTTGCCGTCTTCGTCATACCAAGCTGGAATTTGATGTCCCCACCACAATTGGCGTGAAATACACCAATCTTGTATGTTGTTCATCCATTGGTCGTAAGTGTTTTTCCAATTGTCGGGTATGAAGCGCACTTCGCCGCTTTCAACGGCATCGATGGCTTTTTGCGTGATGGATTTGCCTGTGGCATCGTCTTTGGCGACTTTTTGCATGGCAACAAACCATTGATCACTTAACAAGGGTTCTATCACCACGCCCGTTCGATCGCCTTTGGGTTGCATGAGTTTGTGGGGCTTGGTTTCTACCAAATGCCCTTGAGCCTCTAAATCGGCCACGACGGCTTTACGCGCGGCGAATCGTTCTAGCCCAACGTAAGCCGCAGGCAAAGGCAGGTGGCCTTGGGCTGTGCCATCAAAACCAAACAATTGGGCTTGCGCCAACACTTCGGCTTTTAAGTTGAAGATATTGATGAGCGCGGTATTGTGTTTTTTGCAGACTTGATAATCGTTGAAGTCGTGCGCAGGCGTCATTTTCATGCAGCCCGTGCCAAAAGCCATGTCCACGTACTCGTCGGCCACAATCGGAATGTCTCGGTCGCACAAAGGCAAGCGCAAGTGTTTGCCAATTAAGTGCGCGTAACGTTCGTCATTGGGATTGACGGCCACGCAAGTATCGCCCAGCAAGGTTTCTGGGCGCGTGGTGGCCAACACAATGCTGCCCGAACCGTCGCTTAAATCATAACGAATCGACCACATAAAGCCATCGACTTCTTCGCTTAGCACTTCGGCATCAGAAATGGCCGTGCCTAAGGTTGGATCCCAATTGACTAAGCGTTTGCCTCGGTAAATCAAGCCTTGTTGATACAAACGAATAAAGACTTCGCTCACGACTTTGGCGCGTGGTTCGTCCATCGTAAAATACTCGCGCGACCAATCCACCGAACAGCCCATGCGGCGCATTTGTTCGGTAATCGTGCCGCCTGAATAAGCTTTCCAATCCCAAATTTTTTGGATGAAAGCCTCACGTCCTAAATCATAGCGGCTGATGTTTTGCTCGGCCAATTGGCGTTCCACCACAATTTGCGTGGCGATGCCCGCGTGGTCGGTGCCTGGAACCCACAAAGTATTACAGCCGCGCATCCGATGAAAACGCGTCAAACCGTCCATAATGGTTTGGTTAAACGCGTGCCCCATGTGCAGCGTGCCCGTCACATTGGGCGGTGGCAATTGGATGGAAAAAGCCTCGGCATCCGATTGCATATTGGGCTGAAATAAGCCCGAGTCTTGCCAGCGTTGATAACAAGTAGATTCAATAGTTGAAGGGTTGTAAGCCGTGTTTTGTGTGCTCATGTGAACAATCTCATGTAAGAAAAAATAAGAAAAAAGAGGAATAAAAGGCCGCGATTATATCACGCGCCCCGAGTTCGTTGCGGCCAACCTTTTGGCGCAAAAATAGCCAAAAAAGTTGGCCGCAACGCTTTATTGTTCAGCTCTATTTTGTGCTTTGCTGAATAAGCGGAAATAATTGTCGCGGCTGGCCTGCGCCACTTCTTCCACAGAAATGCCACGCAATTGAGCGATGTATTCGGCCACGTGTTTGACAAAAGAAGGCTCGTTGAGTTTGCCTCGGTGTGGCGTGGGCGCAAGATAAGGCGCGTCGGTTTCAATCAGCAAGCGGTTTAATGGCACGCTGGCCGCAACGGCTTGGATGTCTTTGGCATTTTTAAACGTGACGATGCCTGAAAACGACAAATAAAAGCCCATCGCCAGCACTTCGTCAGCGAAAGCTTGACTTTCGGTGAAGCAATGGATAACGCCACCTGCACCGCCTGAAGCCACGTCGGCGCGTTCTTCTTTTAACAAGCGCAACGTGTCATCACCAGCCTCGCGGGTATGAATAATCAAGGGCAAACGGCTCAGGTTGGCCGCGCGGATGTGCGCCCGAAATCGGTCGTGCTGCCAAGTCAAATCGCCTTTGCACCAATGATAATCTAAGCCTGTTTCGCCGATGCCAACGACTTTTGGGTGCTGCGCCCAGTTGACTAATTCGTCGCAAGAAAATTCAGTCGCATCTTGGCGGTCAGGGTGCACGCCCACGGTGGCGTACAGCATGGGATGCGCTTCAGCCAAGGCCAAAACGGCTGGAAAAGTTTCGACGGTGACGCTAATCACCATGGCTTGCGTGACCAAATTGGCTTGCATACGCGCCAATACGTCGGGCAGTTGCTCGGCCAATTCGGCAAAATTTAGGTGGCAATGACTGTCTATAAACATGATAAAAAGGCTTTCTAATTTTAGAAATATATCAATAAAAGGTTGGCCGCAAACAGACCATGTGGCTAAAAAATAAAAGACTTACATGAGTTGACGCAAGGCCAAACGCACGCCTTCACTGACCGAAGTTTCTTGGGTTAATGATTTGGTGGCATTGCGAGCTTCTTTTTCGTTGTAACCCAAACTCATCAAAGCCGCAATGATGTCGGATTTGTAATCCACTTCGGGGGCGGCGGCACTGTCAAACAACGCGATATGGTCGCTTAAAATTTTACCGCGCAGTTCGACAATTAAGCGCTCGGCTGTTTTTTTACCAATGCCTGGGGCGGCGGAGAGTTTTTTGATGTCGGCGGTTTCTATGGCGAGTCCCAATTCGGCGCTGGTGAGTCCCGATAAAATGCCCAAGGCAATTTTGGGGCCTACGCCTGATATTTTGATTAATTGCCGAAAGGTTTCTCTCTCTACTCGATCAAAAAATCCAAATAAAACATGGGCATCTTCGCGTATGGATAAATGAGTGTAGAGCGTTTGCTCTTGTCCGATATTGGCCAATTGATAAAAGGTGTGCATGGAAACATCGACCGCGTACCCCACCCCGCCCACGTCTAAAACAAGATGGGGCGGTGATTTTTCAAGGACTAGGCCTTTTAATTGACTGATCATAAAATTTGCTCTCGGTTTGAATAAGAAGATTTATCTCTAGCTTTCGCGCTTTTGTGACTGTTTTTTTGGTATTATACGGCATGATATGCCTTTTGGATTGGCCTTAGTGCCAATTGTGCCCTGTTAATGAGCTGTAAAAAGGACACGATGCCGTTAACGATTACTGACTTTAAAGCGCTTTAATTTTAGCCTTAAGTTGTTAAAAAATATTCATTTTGTTCCATTCATTTTTTAGGAAATTTTATTATGTTCGATTCATTTTTTCGCCTACGCCGCTTTTTTTCTAATGATTTTGCCATCGATTTGGGGACAGCCAACACCTTGATTTATGCGCGTGGTAAAGGCGTGGTGCTTGATGAGCCTTCTGTTGTGGCCATACAATACGATGCAAGCAGCAATAAAAAAACCATTTTGGCTGTCGGTTTGGAAGCCAAAAAAATGTTAGGAAGAACGCCAGGCTCTATTCGAGCCATACGCCCTATGAAAGATGGCGTGATTGCGGATTTTGATGTGACTGAAGAAATGCTAAAGCATTTTATTCGCAGTCCTCAAGTTCACGGCGGTCGTTTCTCTTCGTCACGCATCGTCATTTGTGTGCCTTGTGGCTCTACACCAGTGGAGCGCCGCGCCATTAAAGACTCTGCTTTGGCGGCAGGGGCAAGACGAGTGGAATTGATAGAAGAGCCGATGGCCGCTGCTTTGGGGGCTAATTTGCCCGTGCATGAGCCAACAGGTTCTATGGTGGTGGATATCGGCGGAGGCACGACAGAAGTTGGCGTGATTTCTTTGGGGGGCGTGGTGTATTCGAATTCGGTGCGAGTGGGCGGCGATAAGTTTGATGAAGCCATCGTCAACTACATTCGTCGAAATTACGGCATGTTAATTGGCGATGCAACCGCCGAAGACATCAAAAAACGCATAGGGTCGGCTTTTCCCAGTAGTGAAGTCTTAGAAATTGAAGTGCGTGGACGCAATTTGGCCGAAGGCATTCCTCGTGCCTTTACCGTCACCTCTAATGAAATTTTAGAAGCGTTATCTGAACCACTCAATCAAATTGTGACCGCAGTCAAAACGGCTTTGGAGCAAACGCCACCAGAATTAGGTGCTGATATTGCTGAACACGGTATGGTATTGACTGGCGGTGGCGCGTTGTTGCGTAACATAGACCGATTGTTGGCCGAAGAGACGGGCTTGCCTGTCATTTTGGCGGACGAACCATTAACGTGTGTGGTGAGAGGGTCGGGTAAAGCTTTGGAAGAAATGGATAAAGCCATTAACGTTTTCACAACCATGAACTAAACCTAAAGAGTCTTTTTTATGAGCCATTATTCTTCTTTTGGTTTAAAAGGAAGTCAAAGTAGATTGCACACGCGCATGGCAATCTACTTTGTCTTGTCTGTCGTTTTAATGTGGAGCGATGGGCATTTGGCGGTTGTGCAGGCGGTGCGGACTTCAGCCCATATTGTGCTTGACCCTGTGCAAAAATTTGTACATTTGCCCTTGGTTTTTTATCAAAAAATAGCCGTTTATTGGACAAACCAAAACCAATTGCGTCTAGAAAATGAGCAGCTCAAGCAAGAAGTATTGGTACAATCTGCGCGATTAACGCATTTTAATGCACAAGAAAACGAGCTAAAAGAACTTAAATCCTTATTAATATTGAATCAAAATAACGCCTTTGAAGGGCGTGTGGCCGAAGTTGTCTCGATTGGGCGCAACAGTTTCAGTCGAAAACTCCAAATTGACAAAGGCTCAAAAGATGGCATCGTTGCGGGACAACCTGTTTTAGACAGTGCTGGCTTGTTGGGGCAAATTACCACGGTGCGAGAAGTGACGTCTGAGGTGACATTGACCCTAGACGAAAAAGCCATTACGCCCATCGCCATTCGTAGAACAGGCGTCAAAGCTTTATTGTATGGCAACACGTCGAGTTTAGAGTTGCGTTATTTTGCTCAAGATAGCGATGTGGTTATCGGTGATGAAATGGTCACCTCTGGCTTAGATGGGGTTTATCCCAGCGGCATTCCTGTGGCTAAGGTACAAAGCGTGGTGCGTGTTTCAGGCGATCCTTTTTTGGCTGTCGAAAGCTTGCCCATTGCTCAGATTGAAAAAACTCGATTTGTTTATGTGTTAAATAAAAAATCAAATCCATTGATTACAGAAGAGATTAAAGCCTTAAGTCTGACTTCTGATCAAACTCACAAAAAAACATTGCCCTAATGAAAAACAAGACCATTTTAAGGCCCAGTCGCCCTTTTTATATTTTTATTAATTTTTTAGTGGTTTTTATTTTAGCCATCATACCCTTTCCGAATGGGGTTGAATTGTATGTCATGCCTGATTTTTTGATTTTAATGATTATTTATTGGGTGATGAGGCAGCCTGAAACTTTGCCGTTATGGCTTTTTTTCGTGTTAGGTCTTTTGGTGGATATTGTGGCGCTACACCGTTTAGGCGTGCATGCCTTACTATTTACTTTGGTTGCTTATGTTTTGCATTTAACACACAAAAAAATGTCAATTTCTAGCATGGAAAAGCAAACATTGACCATTTTTTTGATTTTATTGGGCATTCGTTCGTTAAAAGCAGCGATAGATTGGTATATTTCAGGACATTTTCCTTCTGTTTTGTATTTTTTTCCTGTTTTTACAACCACCTTACTGTGGCCAATTTTTAGCAAAATTGTTTTACAGTTGTCATTGCGACGTTAATTTCTTCTAAATGGGTGCCTTGGGCGCCCGCTTTTGTTGTTAGGATTTTATTATAATGATACCGATTGCTCAATTAAGAGACACGCATTTGGAAGAAACAGAATTTCGGATTCGATGGTTTATCATGCTGGCTTTTTCTGTTATTTTGGTTGTGGTCTTATTGTTTAATTTAGCGCATATACAAATTGTTCAACAAGAAAAACATCGTCAAAAAGCACTCAGCAATAAAATGACAAATGTACCAATTCAACCCAGCCGAGGTGAGATTATTGATAGAAATGGCATCGTTTTGGCACGTAATTATGCGTCTACTTCGTTGGAGTTGGTCGTGAATCAATTAGAGCTTGCGCCAAATTTCATGTTAAATGACCAGTTGGCCGCGAATTACGCTCGTTATGGAAAAGGTGACGACATGCTTGCCATCATTTCGACCATTGAAAAAATTCGACCTCTCATTCCCCTTGAAGAAAGCGATGTGAAGCGCTTTTTTACTTTAAAAAAAGAAACGAAAAGTTATGAGCCCATCCCCTTAAAAGTCAATTTAACCGAACTTGAAGCCGCAAAAATTGCCACACAACTGTGGCAGTTTCCGGGAGTTACCCTTAAAGCACGTTTGTTTCGTTCCTATCCTTATGGCGAATTAACCAGTCATTTTTTGGGCTACATCAGTCGCATTAATGATCATGATGAGAAAAGACTGAAAGAATCTAACCAATTTACCAATTACGCGGGTGCAACTCATATTGGAAAAACAGGGCTAGAGGCTTATTACGAAAATGAATTAAGAGGGAAATTGGGGTCTGACAAACTGGAAGTCCGCGCAGATGGTTCTGTTGTTGAGTCTGTCGGGAAGGCTGATCCCGTGAACGGGGATACCTTGCGTTTGTCGATAGATTTGCGTTTACAGGAAGTGGTTGATAAATTATTTGCAAATCGTCGAGGCGCGTTAGTTGCCATTGATCCAGAAACTGGCGAAGTATTGGCCTTTGTGTCTAAACCAACTTTTGATGCGAATCTTTTTATTAATGGTATTTCAAGTGAAGCTTATGGCGAATTGCGTGATAGCCTCGATATTCCGATGTTGAATCGTGCCTCTTCTGGTGTTTACCCTCCTGGATCTGTTTTTAAACCTTTTTTTGCAATGACGGCCTTAGAATCCAAAAGCATTACTCAAACGGAAGTTCGACCCGCGCCCGGTGGGTTTACTTTACCTGGGTCGTCTCATGTTTTTAGAGACTCCGTGAAGTCTGGCCATGGTGTGGCCAACCTTGCTAAAGCAGTCACGGTATCGAGTGATACTTTTTTTTATAAACTGGCTTGGGAAATGGGCGTGGATAAAATGGCGGCGGGGCTTAGTCAATTTGGTTTGGGTGAAAAAACAGAACTTGATATTCCTGGAGAGAAAAAAGGCATATTGCCCTCCAAAAAATGGTTTGAAGAGAGTTTCGATAAGCCTTGGCCGCCGACTCGGGTCATTTCAGCGGGCATAGGTCAAGGTGATAATGCTTACACCCCTTTGCAAATTGCTCATGCCATGGCTATATTGGCTTCTGATGGCAAAGTTTTTAAACCTCATTTGGTTAAGGAACGCATACATACAGAGTCTGGTCGCATTGAAAAGATAGGTGCAAGCCTATTACGACAATTGCCTTTTCAAAAAAGTAATTTTGATTATGTCAAAAAATCAATGGAAGGCGTGCTAAAACCAGGCGGAACAGCTTGGCGTATCGGAGCAGGGTTGACTTATCGCATGGGTGGAAAAACAGGTACCGCTCAAGTGGTCAGTATTGCGCAAGGCGCGGTCTATAACGCCTCGGCTTTGGCCGAAAGAAATCGTGATCATTCTTGGTTTGTGGCTTTCGCACCCGTAGAAAAACCCAGAATTGCATTGGCTGTTATTGTTGAAAATGCAGGATTTGGATCAGCAGCAGCAGCGCCCATAGCCCGAGCGACAACCGATTTTTATTTATTGGGTAAAGTCCCCCAAGAGTTAGTCGGTCAGCTCAAAATTTTGCCAGCTTCTGTTAAAACAGGAAAAATAGGGCTGAAACCTGCGCCTAAAGTTGCGGCTAACCTTGCGCCACAATAACTTTGATTTCAATAAAGGTTTTTTAGCATCATGAGACAAGAAACTGCTTTTAGCCGTTTGTGGCAAGGATTGATAGCACCCATAGACGGCTGGTTATTTTTCTTTATTTCGTTATTATTTTTGATTAGTAGTTTTGTGCTTTATTCTGCTTCTGGCGGTAATTTTAGCAAATTAGACAATAAATTCGTTTATACCGCGTTGGGTTTATTTTTAATGTGGGTAGTGGCGACGGTTCCAACCAAAATTACCATGATGACGGCTTTGCCTTTGTATTTGTTGAGCTTATTGATGTTAGTTGCCGTTCATTTTGTGGGCATCAAAGTCAATGGTTCTACTCGCTGGCTGAACATCGGCATCCAAATTCAACCTTCTGAAATCATGCGCTTGGCCATGCCCATGACGTTGGCTTGGTTTTTTTATCATTTCGAAAAAGAAATGGGCAGTTGGCATTATTTCTTTTCTGCTTTAATCATGGCCATTCCAGCCATTTTTATTTTGAAGCAGCCAGATTTGGGGACGACAATTATGGTGGTTTGGCCTGCCCTGATTGTGATTTTTTCGGCTGGATTGTCTTGGCGTGTCATTGGGGTTCTGTTGGTGTTGGGCAGCCTTTTGCTTGGTGTCGTTGGCGTGGAGGCGTATCGCTACATGGGTGAAGATTCGGTTAAACCCACGCTTTTAAAAGAATACCAAATCAAACGAATTACCACCGCCTTAGATCCTGAAGCGGATCCTTTGGGGTCGGGCTATCATGTTTTGCAAGCCAAAACAGCGATTGGTTCAGGTGGTATATTAGGGACAGGTTGGCTGCAAGGCAGTCAAACGCATGGCGACTTCATTCCTGAGCAAACCACCGATTTCATTTTGGCGGTGTACTCGGAGGAGTTTGGTTTTGTTGGGAATGTTGTATTGTTATTGATTTATTTGGGTATTGTGATTCGAGGTTTATTGATTGCGCTACAATGCAAAGATTTATACAGTCGCTTAATGGCCGCTGCGCTAAGTATGTCGTTTGTCATTTATTTCTTTGTCAACATGGGCATGGTGTCTGGTATTTTGCCTGTTGTTGGTGTGCCTTTGCCATTTATGTCTTATGGTGGTACCGCAAGCATTATGCTTTTTGTGAGTATGGGTATGTTAATGTCTTTTAAGCAGCAGGGTAGAAGACGTTAATCCGTTTACATTTAAATCAAAAGGATGATTGTGTTGACTCCATTAAAGAAATGGGCTTTGATTGTATTGGCTTTGTACGCCATTTTGCTGATGTTAGCGAGAATCCCTATGATGCAAACTTTGCCTTATTTTTCAGAATTGACCTTACTGGTTGGCTTGAGTGCCTTGCCTTGCTTTTTATTTTTAATGGCCGCTTTATTTACGGCAAAAAAAAACCCGGAATCAGATTCCTCAAAAGAGAAGACAGGGACAGATGAGTAAGCGCCGCATAATAGGGATAGATCCAGGCAGTCGTGTGACAGGTTTTGGTGTGATAGATTTGATTGGTCAAAGTCGTTATTATGTTGCTTCAGGTTCGGTAAGTACCCCGCAATCCGCTGATTTAGCAGAAAGAATTCGCTTAATCGTGACGGGATTAAATGATGTGATTCAATTGTATCAACCCACAGAAAGTGCCATAGAAAAAGTTTTTGTGAATGTGAATCCTGCGGCAACACTCATGCTAGGACAAGCACGCGGGGCTTGTATTTCAGCTTTGGTGATGCAAAATTTATCAGTCGCGGAATACACTGCTTTGCAAGTAAAGCAAGCCGTCGTTGGACAAGGCAAAGCCCCTAAAGAACAAGTGCAATATATGGTCAAGTTATTGTTAAAACTGTCAGGCAGTCCACAAGCCGATGCCGCTGACGCGTTGGCTTGTGCTTTAACTCATGCTAATCATACGTCGGGTTCTTTAGGGCAATTGGGACTTAATAAAGGATTAAGAAGCAGATAGGTGGGCGTTTCTGTAGACGTTACATAGATTTTAAAGTATGATACGCCCTCTTTTGCACCCGTAGCTCAGTTGGATTAGAGTATCAGCCTCCGAAGCTGAGGGTCACTGGTTCGAATCCAGTCGGGTGCACCACAAATACATATCGACTGCCTTTATTTTAAGAATTTTCAGTTACTTCCCCTTTATTTATAGTTATGGAGATAGTAATCATGGATACTAATATTGTTATTAAACCTATTCGTCCACACGTTGAAGAAATACTTGAACGCTATAAAGATTTAATTGGTGATGATTTTTCTGGTTACCGAAATCACGTTTATCGCACAATCTCTTATGCCATGCACTTTTTGGATCAGTCAATTGCAGATGAACGTCTGGTTGAAACGGCTTTTGCATATCATGATATTGGGTTATGGACGCACAAAGAGCTAGCATATTTGAACCCATCCGAAGAAGTAGCTTTACGCGATAATGAAAAATACCAATGGGGGTTTGAGCCAGAAGCACTTCGTGGCGCAATCCATTGGCATCATAAGATGACTCAATACAAAGGCCCTCATGCACGAGTTATTGAGGCCTGCCGAAAAGCCGACTGGATTGATGCCTCTAAAGGATTGATAAAAAAAGGTATTTCAAGGAAAATGATAGCCGCAGTAGAAGCGGCCTATCCAAATGATGGCTTTCATGACACCTTATTGCGTTTAGCAAAAGACTATGGCGGTTCTACAATCGTCGGCGGAATTAAAGTAACGGTTGGTATTGTTAAATGGTAACCCTATGCACAGTAAGAGAGTTCTATGAGCAGTCATTCAAAAAAATATGATTGAATAGATGTTACAAAAATACCCCTGTCACTCTCCAGACAGGGGTATTTTTGTGGCCAACCTTTTTAGGTGATTTTATTGTAAAAAGAATAAAAAGGTTGGCCGCAACAAAAAATTAACATAGGCGTGAGCAACGGAGCGCTCTGTGCTATTATCCTTTCGGATTTTAATTGAATGACGTACTTTTTTGAGGAGCATAATATGCCTTTACTGGATAGTTTTAAAGTGGATCATACGCGCATGCCAGCCCCGGCCGTTAGGCTGGCGAAAACCATGCAAACGCCATCTGGCGATGCAATTACCGTCTTTGATTTGCGGTTTTGTGTGCCCAATCAAGCGCTGTTATCCGAGCGTGGCATTCATACCTTAGAGCATTTATTTGCAGGATTTATGCGCGATCATCTAAATGGTGATGGCGTTGAAATTGTGGATATTTCTCCTATGGGATGCCGTACAGGGTTTTATATGAGTGTGATTGGCGCGCCTACAGAAGCCAGAGTGGTTGAGGCTTGGACGAAAGCCATGGAGGATGTTCAAAAAGTGAAAACGGAAAATGACATTCCTGAATTAAATCAATATCAATGCGGCACCTTTGCCATGCACAGCTTACAAGAAGCCCAAGCCATTGCGACCACCGTTTTAGGGAAGGGCATTGGGATTATGTCAAATGCTGATTTAATGCTCACTGGGCCTGAATTTGAGTGAATGTATGGTGCTTGAGTTGTCGTGTGGTTGCGTTGGGTTAAAATTGACGCAACTTCTTTTTCTCGTTATAATAAATTTCAATATTTGATTGTTTTTTGTTATCGTATCCCATGATTTTTTTTCTTGGGATATTCTTATATTTAAAAATTGCAGCGCTGCGATTTTTAACCACCAATCTTTAAAAACCGTTGCACAACTTTGATCATGGAGAAAAAAATGCTTGAAAAAACGAAACCCAATACGTTTGCCGACCTTTTAAAAGGGGCAAATCAACCCATAGGCACTTGGTTGATGTCTGGATCAGCCAGTACCGCCGAAGCATTGGGTTACGCTGGGTTTGATTGGTTGTTGGTTGATATGGAGCACGTGCCGATTGAATTTCGCGATTTATGGCATTTGTTGCAAGCGATACAGTGTGGTGGGGCAGAACCCATCGTGCGCGTTGCGGCAAACGATCCTGTTTTATTGAAGCGCGCCTTAGATTTGGGTTCATTTAACGTGATGGTGCCTTTTATAGAAAATGCAGAGCAAGCCCGAGCTGCCGTCAGTGCTGTTAAATATCCGCCATTTGGGACTCGTGGGTTTGCTGCGGTTCATCGCGCTAGCCGTTACGGTACTTGGGCTGATTACAGCGCCAAAGCCAATGATGCGGTGACTTGTATTTTACAAATAGAAACGCCGAATGCTTTGGCGAATCTTGAGGAAATTGCTGCTGTTCCAGGTGTGGATGCCTTATTTTTGGGGCCAGGCGATTTGTCCGCTGCGTGTGGGCACATCGGCAATCCAGCTCACCCTGAAGTGCAAGCGATGATTAGCGATGCCATTGTCCGTGCTAAAAAAATTGGTATGCCTATGGGTATAGTCGGTGGCGCACCAGAGTTGGTTCAGCATTATCTTGATCAAGGTTATGCTTTTGCGGCGGTGGCATCGGACATGGCCATGATGATGAAAAAAGCCAATGAGTTTTTGACAGCACTGAAAAAAAGTCAAGCGCCTGCGGCGGTTGCAACGCCTTACTAATAGAAAAAACTCGGTAGTTGTCGCGACTTTTGCACAAAATACGACGGGATTTTTTAGTGGCTTTAAATCTGCTTATAACAACCAAGTTTGCTGTTTTATGCCAAGTTCAATCCCTTTTTTTAATTGTTAAATTCAAAATGGAAGTCTGTGATGTCTGAGACCAAAAAGAAATTGGAAGAGTTACGCAGTCAGCGGTGGTTTGCTCCTGACACGATACGCGCTTTTGCGCACCGTCAAAGAATGCAACAAATTGGCCTGCGCCGTGAAGAGTTTATGGGCAAGCCTGTTGTTGCCATTTTAAATACATGGAGCGAGTTATCGCCGTGTCATTCGCACTTGCGCGAACGCGCTGAAGCCGTCAAACGTGGTGTTTGGGCGGCGGGTGGTTTTCCTGTCGAGTTACCCGTGCAATCGGTGGGCGAAGTGATGGTAAAACCAACCACCATGCTGTATCGCAATTTATTGGCCATGGAAACAGAAGAGTTGTTGCGTTCTTTACCGATTGATGGCGCTGTGTTGTTGGGGGGCTGCGACAAATCTACTCCAGGCTTATTAATGGGTGCATTGAGTATGGATTTGCCGATTATTTATTGCCCTGCCGGCCCTATGTCGAACGGCCAATTTCGTGGCGTAAAGACAGGTGCAGGCACGCACACCAAAAAATATTGGGATGAACGACGTTTAGGCTTAATTGATATTGTCGCGTGGGAAGAGTTAGAAGGCGCAATGACACGGTCTATCGGCACGTGTAATACCGTTGGAACAGCTTCCACCATGACCAGCATTGCAGATGCGATTGGCTTTACCTTACCAGGTGCCTCGAGCATTCCCGCTGCGGATGGCGCTCATCCGCGTATGGCATCGCAATGTGGCGAAACCATCGTCGATTTAATTTGGCGAGACAGACGGCCTTCAACTTGGTTAACGCCAGAACATTTTGCCAATGGTGTTGCGGTTTACATGGCCATGGGTGGTTCGACAAATGCGGCCATTCATTTGATTGCCATGGCAAGGCGTGCAGGCATCCAATTAACATTGGATCAAATGGGCGATATGGCGGCTAAAATTCCTGTGTTGTTAAATCTATTTCCGTCAGGCAATGCTTTGATGGAAGATTATCATTTTGCGGGTGGATTGCGTGCTTTGATGCGTGAAATCAGTCCATTTTTGGCTTTGGACTGTGCTGGCGCAACGGGGCAAACGTGGCGTTCTTTATTGGCTGACGCACCTTGTTACGATAAAGACATTATTCGTAGTTTGGACAATCCAGTGGTTGGTTTAGAACTGGGCACGACCTTGGCTGTCTTGCGTGGCAATCTTTGTCCAGATGGCGCCGTGATGAAATCTTCTGCGGCCAACCCTGCGTTCCGTTTGCACTCTGGGCCAGCTTTGGTGTTTGATGACCACGAAACGCTTAGCCGCATGATAGACGATCCAAGTTTGGATGTGACAGCAGACACGGTTTTGGTGTTGCGTAACGCGGGTCCTGTTGGGGCACCGGGTATGCCTGAATGGGGCAATTTACCCATACCCAAAAAACTATTAGAAGCGGGCGTTCGTGATATGTTGCGCATTTCAGATGCTCGCATGAGTGGCACGCATTACGGCAGCTGTATTTTACATTTGGCGCCTGAAGCTGCGGTTGGCGGGCCGTTGTGCTTACTGAAAACTGGCGATATCATTGATTTAGACATTGCTGCTGGGACGTTAAACATGCGGGTCAGCGAAGAAGAGTTGGCCGCCCGTCGTGCGGTGCATGTGCCTGTGCATCGCCAATATGGTCGTTCTTTTGCCGCTTTGTATCAACAGCACGTGACTCAAGCCAACGAAGGTTGTGATTTTGATTTTTTACAAGCGGGTAGTGAAGTACCTGAACCACCCATTCATTAATGATTCATCCCTTACAGGAGTATTTTCTTATGTTGAGTTTACAAGATTTAAAAGACAGTTCTTTGTTAAAGCAACTTGCTTATCTTGATGGCCAGTGGGTTGGTGCCGACAGTGGCTTAACGTTGGATGTCACCAATCCAGCCACAGGAGAAGTCATTGCCAAAGTCCCTCAAATGGGGACAGCCGAAACGGAACGTGCCGTCGTCGCAGCCCACAAAGCTTATAAATTGTGGAAACAGAAAACGGCCAAACAGCGTTCTGAGATTTTACAAAATTGGTATGCCTTGATGTTGGAGAATTTGGACGATTTGGCCTTAATTTTGACGCTAGAACAAGGTAAACCTTTGGCTGAAGCGCGCGGAGAATTGGCCAATGGCACGTCTTTTGTGCAATGGTTTGCGGAAGAAGCCAAACGCGTTTATGGCGATACCATACCGCAGCCTTCGCCAGACAAACGCATCTTAGTCACCAAAGAACCCATCGGCGTGGTTGGCGCGATTACGCCGTGGAATTTCCCTCATTCGATGATTACACGTAAAGTTGCGCCAGCCTTGGCCGCAGGTTGCGCTATGGTTTTACGCCCAGCCAGCCAAACGCCGTTGTCTGCTTTGGCTTTGGCCGTCTTAGCTGAAAGAGCTGGCGTGCCTGCTGGTGTTTTCAGTGTTTTAACGGGCAGCGCCACACAAATTGGTGGCGTGTTAACGCGTCATGAATTGGTTCGTAAATTCAGTTTTACAGGTTCTACGCCAGTTGGTCGCTTGTTGATTGCTCAATGCGCTGAAACCGTGAAAAAAGTTTCTATGGAATTGGGTGGTAACGCGCCATTTATCGTGTTTGATGACGCGAATTTGGATGAAGCTGTCGAAGGCGCGATGTTGTCTAAATTTCGCAATGCAGGTCAAACGTGCGTGTGCGCCAATCGCATTTATGTTCAAGACGGCATTTACGATGCGTTTGCGACCAAGTTGGCCGCAGCCGCCCAACAATTGGTGTTGGGCAATGGCGTAGAGCAGGGCGTTACCCAAGGCCCGATGATAGACGAAACCGCCGTGCGTAAAGTCGAAGAACACATTGCGGACGCTTTATCTAAAGGCGCCAGCTTGAAAGTTGGCGGTAAACGAGCCCAGTTAGGCGGCAGCTTTTTTGAGCCCACCGTATTGACAGGCGTCACCGCCGACATGCAAGTGGCGAAAGAAGAGACGTTTGGTCCTTTGGCGCCTTTGTTCCGTTTTCATACGGAAGAAGAAGTCATCGACCGTGCCAATGACACCGAATTTGGCTTAGCCAGTTATTTTTATGCGCGCGATATTGGCCGCGTGATGCGTGTGAGCGCGGCTTTAGAATACGGCATGGTCGGAGTCAATACCGCCGCCATTGCCAATGAAATGGCGCCGTTTGGTGGCGTAAAACAATCTGGCCTAGGCCGAGAAGGCTCTAAATACGGCATAGAAGATTATTTGGAAATCAAATACGTTTGTCTTGGTGGCATTTAAACCGATATAAACGAATCTAAGGCGGTTGTATTGAAAAACATTGCGGCCAACCTTTTTTCGTGTTTTTCACGTTATAAAGATTGGCCGCAATGTTTTATTTGCTTGTTTCGATTTTTAGGTGGATGGAGCTTGACTTGTCAGACTCAAAGCCGTGCTGGCACGGGCTATTAATTCAAATCCTAAATCGATGGTTTCAGGGTCGGTTGGTAGTGTGCCTGTTTCTATCCATGCCATTAAACGGGTGGCGATTATTCGCCCGATTTCTTGTGGATAAGGCCTGACCGTTGTGAGGCTGGGAAAGCTTAATTTGCTTAAAGGCAAATCGCCAAATCCAGCAATTCCTAATGAATTTGGAACAGAAATGCCTAGGCGATGCGCTTCAAACAAGGCCGAAATGGCCAAGACATCATTAGAAAAACACAAAGCACGCGGCGTATTATCGCTGAAGTGAATTTGCTCAAATAGTTGAGCCATGGTGATGGCTGTTGTTTGGTCTTCCAAAGCAATCACATCGGTTTCATAGCCTTGTTGCGTAAGCCATGCACAAAAGCCATCGGCGCGTTTTTTTGCCCTAAGGTCGACATGCATGCGTGAACCGATATAAGTAAATGCTCGGTAGCCTTGAGCGTGAACATGTTCGGCCAATGCGGCTCCGACTTTCTCGTGAAAAAACCCAACTTGCAAATGAAAAGGTTGGCCGCCTAATTCCCACATTTGCGCGATAGGAATGCCAGCTTCTGCAAGCATAGGGCGAGCATCAGGGTGCGGATACCCCGTTACAACCAAAGCCGCAGGCGACCAGGATAAATGCGTGCGCAGCAATTCTATTTCTCGCTTGGTATCATAATCGCTGTTGCTGATCAGTAATTGGTAGCCACGCGCCTCGAAAATTTCTTGCATAGCCTGCAAGGTTTCAGAAAAAAAAGCATTGATTAATGATGGTACAATGACGCCGACGGCTCGATTGTGCGCACCAGCCAGTGCCCCCGCTAAACGATTGACGGTATAGCCCGTTTCATTTATGGTGGTTTGTATGCGTTCTGCTCGCTTTGCCGATACAGCGCTGGGGTTGCGTAAAAATAATGATACCGTGCTGGGCGAAACCTTGGCCAAAGCCGCGACATCATTCATGGTAAGGCGGTTGCCTTTGCGACTGCCTGCTTTTGCGTGATTGTTAGGGTAGGGTAAATCGCCCATGGAAGTTTCCTTAAAAAATAAAAAAAGTCATTTTATGTTGTTTAATGAGTATACAATACCAGTTTTTGATGATATAGTTTGCCGAATCAATTTCGACCCTCTTTTTTTGTAACTGTTTTGATTGCTACATCATAATGTACTCGACTGACTTGATTTTTGATTATAACAATTAATCTCTTCCTGCTGACTTAAATCGTTAGGTGATTTAAGTGAAAAAAATAAACGCATCATACTGTTAAAAAACAACAATCGCAAACTGACGATTTTTTCTTTGATTTTAATTTAGCAGCGCTGCGATTTTTTGAAAAATGCTCAACTTAAATACAGATTGGAGTCAAACATGGATACAATGTTGTTTACTTTAGTTAGCATGATATTTTTTATGAGTTTGGTTTCTGCCATCTCATGGTTTATGACTCGAAAAGCCAAAGATGTTGGGGCTCACGGGTATTTTATGGCCAGTGGTGGTTTGAGCGGCTGGTTGATTGCTGGCTCGATGATGTTAACGAATCTTTCTGTGGAACAATTGGTTGGACTCAACGGCGATTCTTATAAAAGTAATTTGAGTTCTATGGCTTGGGAGGCAACGGCTGCGGTAGCTACTATTGCACTGGCCATGTTTTTCTTGCCTCGGTATATCAAAGGTGGGTTTACCACGCTCCCTGAATTTATTGAAAAACGTTACGATGCCACCACCCGCCGTGTCATTAGTGGCCTGATGGTTTGTGCTTACACCATAGTTTTGAATCCTGCCGCACTGTATTTGGGTGCGATTACTTTTAATGAAATTTTTCATTTACACCTCATTTTTGGTTGGTCTTATAACGCCACAATCATCTTGTTAATTTTAGCAACTGGCGCGATAGGCGCTTCGTTTGCTATTTTTGGTGGTTTACGTGCCGTTGCCGTGTCTGACACAATTAATGGATTGGGTTTGGTCATTTTGGTCATGGTGATTCCTGTTATTGGTTTGTGGACGCTAGGCAACGGAGATGTTTGGTCTGGTGCGATGACCATCATGCAAGAAACGCCTGAAAAATTGAACTCGATAGGTGGCGCTAACGATAAAGTCCCGTTTGGTACGGTTTTTACAGGCATGATTGCGGCCAACCTTTTTTACTGGTGTACTAACCAATCTATCGTACAAAAAAGCATGGCAGCGAAGAATTTAGCGGAAGGTCAAAAAGGCGTTTTGTTATCTGGCTTACTCAAAATGATAGTCCCTTTGGCCATGTTATTGCCGGGTGTTATTGCTTTTCATTTGTTTAAAAATGAGCCTTTGGCCAATTCTGATATGGCTTACCCAGCTTTGGTTGCGTTGTTAATGCCTTGGTGGATGAAAGGGTTCTTTGTGGCGGTGATTTTCGGTACAATCATGAGCCACTTTAATGCCATTATTAACGGTACAGCCACCTTAATTACTTACGACTTTTACAAACCCTTGCATCCTTTAGCGAAAGATGAAGATTTGGTGAGGTTTGGCAAGCGGATTAGTGCCATTGCTGCCATTGCGTCTTTGATTGTTGCGCCTTTGTTGATGTATACGCCAGAAGGGATTTATGCCGTATTGCGTCGCTTTAATGGCTTCTTAAATGTGCCGATTATTGTTGTGATGTTGTTTGGGTTTTTTAATGCCAAAGGGGGCGCATTTTCAGCCAAATTGGTTTTGGGATTGCATGCTTTATTTTATGGCGTGGGTGTATTGGGTTTTGGGGTTGATAAGCTTTTGGGTATTCATTTTATTCATTTGATGGGCGTTATGTTTGTGGTTGAAATGTTTATTTTGGTCGCCTTGCGCCATTATCGTGCTCGTTCAGAACCTTATGTGATGCAAGCGTCTCCTCGAGCGATGGATTTAACACCATGGCGACATGCGAGCAGTTTTAGTATGGTTTTGATGGCATTGTTGGTGTCGATTTACGTGACCTTTTCACCAATTGGCGTGGCCAATGCAGCTGGCCCTAGCGCAATTTATGTTCCTTTATTGACCGCCGTTTGGATTATTACCTTTATCATAATCGGTGTTTTACGGGCTCGTCAAAATAAAGGCCTTGTCAGTTCAGCTAGTGTTTTAAAAGGCGTTTAACTATGGCTCATTTTGCTGAAATTTTAGGTGAAATACAGTTGGTATCCGAAGGACGGGTTTTATTGCGCCATAGTGCGGCCAACCCTGCCATTTTTGTGGGTTACGGCGTCGCTGATATCGCCATGAAGCGCGGTAATTTTTCGATTTCTGATTATGTTCACGAGCGCGTGGCCTTGCGTCATGCGAGTCTGGATAGTTTGACTGGGTTAATCAGCTTTTCAGTTTCAGAAAATAGCCCTGCCTTGTTGACTTTAAAATTAGATCAAATAGCCAATGGTTTGCGACTTGTTCCCTTGAATGTAGACCCAAATCTAAACCGCTTTTGGTTGCGCATTCCCGCTTTAAAAGAAGAGCATGTTTGGGGATGTGGTGAGCAAATGTCTTATTTTGACTTGCGGGGTCGACATTTTCCATTATGGACTTCCGAGCCAGGGGTTGGCCGAGACAAGTCAACTTGGTTGACTTTGCAAGCCGATAACGAAGCGAACGCCGGTGGTGATTATTACCATACAAATTATCCACAACCCACGTATATCTCATCGCAAAGGTATTGTTTGCATGCAGTGACTACTGCTTATGCTGATTTCGACTTTCGCCATGAAACGTTTCATGAATTGCAATTTTGGGAAGTACCTAAAGCATTTGAATTTTTGTTGGCTGATGACTTTCCGAGTTTAGTGAGCCAAGTCTCAACCCATTTTGGCCGTCAACCACGACTTCCTGAATGGGTCATGAATGGTGTTATTTTGGGTTTGAAAAATGGTTTGGATCATGCTCAATCTCGTTTAGATGATGCCTTGAGTAAAAAAGTGGCAGTGAGTGCGTTGTGGTGTGAAGACTGGGAAGGCATTAGAATCACGTCCTTTGGTAAACGTTTATTTTGGGATTGGCAATGGAATACGACGCGTTATCCCAATCATCAAGAATGGGTGGCTAATTTACACGCTCAAGGTATTCGTTTTATGGGTTACGTTAATCCATATTTGTGCCACGATGGGCCTTTATTTTTGGAGGCAGAAGCTGCTGGATATTTGGCAAATCAAATAGAAGGTGGTACGTATTTGGTGGATTTTGGTGAGTTTTTGTGTGGGGTTGTTGATTTTACTTTACCCGCTGCGGCTACTTGGTTTGAAGAACGTATTTTGCGTCAAGAGATGCTGGATAAAGGATTGTCTGGGTGGATGGCTGACTTTGGTGAATATTTACCGATTGACCTTAAATTAGCAGGTGATGCCAACCCGATGTTAGAGCACAATGCTTGGCCTGTGCGCTGGGCTGAAGTCAATGCAAAAGCCGTTGAAGCTGCAGGTAAAACGGGGGAAACGTTGTTTTTTATGCGTGCAGGCTACACTGGCGTCCAGCGCCATTGCCCTTTGTTGTGGGCCGGTGATCAATCGGTAGACTTTAGCCGTCATGATGGTTTGCAAACGGTGATTTGTGGTGCGTTGTCTTCGGGCTTGCTGGGTAACGCCTATCACCACAGCGATATTGGCGGTTATACCAGTCTGTACGGTAACTGCCGCACGGCCGAATTGTTTCAACGTTGGTCTGAAATGGCGGCTTTTACGCCAGTGATGCGCACCCATGAAGGCAACCGCCCTGATCAAAATTTACAATTTTGGCAAGATGAGGCAACTTATGCTCATTTTGGGCGTATGACGCGTATATATCTTGCGTTGAAGCCCTACTTACAAAGTTTGGTTGATGAAGCTGAAGCCAAGGGCTGGCCTTTGCAACGCCCCTTGTTTGTTCATTATGAACATGATGTTTTAACCTACGCCATTCAAGATCAGTATTTATATGGTAGAGACTTGTTGGTTGCTCCTGTGCATGCCGAAGGTCATGCGGAATGGTCTGCTTATTTGCCAACAGGTGATGAGTGGCAACATTTATGGAGCGGCCAACGTTTTATAGGCGGTCAACGTGTTTGGGTTGCTGCGCAGCTTGGAGAACCTCCAGTTTTTATTCGAATCGGTACGGCCTATCAAAGTTTATTTGAAGGCTTGGCTAAACTGCTTTAAAACCTAAAACTTCAACAGAACATTAGAGGAATAAACGATGAGTCATCTTCAGTTAACTCATGGCGATTTTCAGTTAGGGGTATTGCCTCATTTGGGCGGGGCGATTTCTTATTTTAAAGTCGGAACATTTGATGTGTTGCGCCCTTGGGATGAAAGCCAAAAT
>JBILQJ010000035.1:0-17419 GCA_044373325.1 Burkholderiales bacterium | reverse complement strand
CGAAGTCTCTCTGAAATCGACTCACGCGCCACGCACTGACGTGCATGGCTTGTGTTGAGTTCTACTTTTAAACACTTCGGTTTTGGGGGGTATTACCGAATCATTAATATTTTCATTTTCCATGACCTTTTTAACTCTTAGGCAAGTCACTGTAGAAATATAAGACATTTGTTCAACCATAATAAATCGTCGATTACCGCCGTCTCGTTTATTTAGCTCCAAAACAGCATGCGCCGTTGTTCCAGAGCCAGCATGATAATCAAGCACAATCGCATTTTTATCATTTCCAACAACAGCATAAATGCAATCATAAACATTCCAAAGGGATTTAGGAAAGCTAAAATCATTATTTTTCACCAAGTGATTAACGATTTTTGTGCCGTACTCATTTGCATCATATTTTTTATCAATCCAAACCGTTCGATAAGTTCCAAAATCTTTACCAATTTGAATATCATAAATTCCTTTATTCTGTTTAACTCTTAATAAATGTTTAATATCTTCAACGCTTTGTCTTGCGTATCGCCATTTTCTTTCTACTCCATTTTTATCAATTGGATAAATTTCAACAAAATCATTTTTATGAACATTAACAAGTGGACTGTAATCGTCATGACAAACATCGCCAAAATCTATAATTTCATTTGTGCATTTATCAACAAGAATAGAATAAAAGCAGTTTTTAGCATCTGACCTTAAACTTTCAGCCCCCCAATTTCTTAAATTGCTAAATTCAATTTCCTCTTCTGCTATACACCGTTTTACAATTATTTTTTGACCTTTTGGAAAAATAAAATACGCATATTCATGCGTATAAGAAAAATTTTTGCCAATAACACCTCTTGGATTATGCACTATCGTTACACAGTGACTCTCATATTCTGGAAATAATTCATCAATCATTACTCCTAAATAATGAACTTCATTTTTATCGATTGCCACAATGAAAGCACCGTCATTTGAAAGTAGTTTTTTGCCTATTTCCAAGCGATTTTTCATAAAAGTCAACCATGTAGAATGATTAAAATTATTGTTATAAGCAAAAGTATTGTTATTACTTGGCGGGTTATACGGCGGATCAATGTAAATCAGCTTTACCTTCCCTGTAAATTGCTGTTTGAGGGAATGTAAAGCCAATAAATTATTGCCTTTGATGATGAGATTTTCTTGTATCGTGCCGTCTGCGCGGCGGCGAAGGTTGGCCACAGCTTCTCCACCCGTCGCGGTGTGGCGTTGCCAATGTGTCAAGGCTTTCGCATCAAACAAACGATCAATTTCATCTTTTGCCAAAATTTGATTAAAAAAGACTTCATTTCTTTTTTTATTTTCGGTGCGGTATTCGCCTGTTTTACTGTCAAACACAACAGCCTTATCTTGGCCTTCTTCTGTGCTTTGACCACCTTCCAACACACAATCTTTATACGGAAAATGCAACACGACTTCTTGACTATTTTTTAACAAGCGCTTGCCATCGCCCAAACCGATGCGATTTTTATAAGTGGTGTAAGAATTGTTGATTTTGTTTTCTTCCATAAAAAAACGGAAATCGTTCATCTTAAAAACAAAAACATCTTTAATCGGCACAAAAAACTTGCTCCGTAACACCTCGTCTTGCAACAAACCGCTAATCAGCGTTTCATCTATCCGTTCCAAATAATCAAACAATAAGGTTTGATTCAGCTCGGTTTTATCCGCATTCCATAAACGCTCGTCAGCCTTTAAAACGACTTCAATGCGGTGCTTGGTGTTGTGTTGTGTTGTGTTGTGTTGTGTTGTGTTGTGTTGGACAAAATTATCTCCCTTTTATTTGATAAACACGGTTAATTAAAAAAATTTTGCCATTTTACTGTATTTTTAGAGTTAACAGTCACTTGCGGACTACCTTTTTTTCCGAGAAGACAGCGAAAAAGGGTGGCCGCAACTCGAATCCACTCACAAGCAGCGCGTTATCGCGTAAAATGCCGCCCATGATACCCATTACCGATACCATTTTTTTGTCAGAATCTGACATAGATTTCAGCGCCATTCGCGCCCAAGGTGCTGGCGGCCAAAACGTCAACAAAGTGTCTAGCGCCATTCATTTGCGCTTTAACATTGCGCTGTCGAGTTTGCCTGATGGTTACAAAATGCGTTTATTGGCTTTGCGCGACAGCCGTTTGAGCGCGTCGGGCGACATCATCATCAAAGCCCAAACCCACCGCACACAAAGCCAAAACAAACAAGATGCCGTTTTGCGTTTGGTTGAACTCATACAAAAAGCCACCCAAATCGAAACCCCACGCAAAGCCACCAAACCCAGCTTGGGCGCAAAAAAACGGCGCTTGGCCAAAAAAGCCCAACGCAGCGACCTCAAAAGTGGCCGCAAAAAAATCAACACCGATGACTAACCAACGGACTTCCCGCCATGAACTTCCCCACGAAAAACACGCAGTTTATTGATGAAATTGAAAAAAAACGCATCCGCTGGCATTCTCGCCGTGGCTTATTAGAGCTGGATTTGGTGCTGGAACGCTTTTTGGCGCACACTTACGAACAACTCAACCAAGCCGAGTTACAAGCCTATCGCGAAATTCTCGTTTTTGAAGACAACGACTTTTTGGATTTGGTCAACGAAAAAGCCCAGCTTCAACCCCAAGACCAACATTTATCCGCCATTTTAGAAAAAATCAGACGCGCATAAACGCCTTATCAAAACACATCAAAACCGCTTGCGGCCAACCTTCCCCCCCGATTTTCAACACGAAAACAAGGAAAAAGGTTGGCCGCAAGGTTTTGTGTGGCTGATTGAGTGAATTAAGTGAATTAAGTGTCTGAATAATAGCAATTAGGCAGCTTGTTACCCGCAAAAGATTTGCCTAGCGGCTTCCAAGAATCGGTTTCCATGTACTGAATCGGAAAATAACCATAATTGGCTGTTTTGAGTTGATACACTTCGACTTCGGTTTCATTATTTTTTGGATAGGCATAAAACGTATTGGGCTGCCCTACAAAACTGTAGGACCATATTTTGCACATGGGTTGAGCAGCGGTGACACTGGTTCCACCCGGTAAAACAATAAACCCCGTGGTCATATTATAAACGTCGCGCTTAGGGACAACTTGAAAATGGGTATGTTTGGCTTCTTCGGCCTCGGAGGTGGGTCTTCCTTTTAGGATGGCATACGAGGCCAAAAAATTAAAAGGATACACTTTGCCACGCAAGCTGGGGTCAAGTTGGTAGCGCACACTCAAATTGGGTTGTATCGGCAAGCTTGCGGCGCTGTGTTTTATTTTTCCATACGATTGATTCTTAAGGACTTCGTGATTAAGAAGGTAATCAAGCTGTCCGATGCGAATATCATTGGTGGGCTTGAAGTGACTGATTTTACGTATGCTGCCATTGGAGGTAATGCCTCGTTCGCTGACATAATTACTACTAAAACCAAACATAGGCCCTTTTTCTGTTATTTTTAAATCAAAACTAACCGTAAAACCACTGACCGTATTTTGTAGGGTTACCGCGTTAGATTGACTAATCGGGAAAAAAGCATCGTCGCCATTTTCAGTGGTGAGCAGCTTGATTCCGTTTAGAGGAGGGCATAGGCTGGCAGAATCACAATGGATAGAACCGTGACGCAGCGACAGCAGAGGCGTTGGATGGTAAACGGCTTGACCAAATCCCCAATTGATACGCAAAGTTTGGTGGCCTACATCCTCTTTTACTAAAGACTTAGTATCACCTTTGTAATCGCGACGAACATAGGAATGCGTGCCTAAGCCTAAGTTAGGTTCGGGTGAAAAATTAGGGCCATATTCGCCATCAGGATTGGCAAAGCCATGTCCTTTTGTTTTAATCCAAAGTTGTATAATTTCTTTGTTGGTTATGGAATCAAAATAGATAAAAGCAGCCCATCGGAGTTGATTGTCGATGTAAGTATTTTTTGGTCCATAAGAAGTCAGCGTACCCCATCGTGTTTGCGCTGTATCTGGGGTACTTTTTGCCATCACGCCATAGGTACAAACTAAATTATCGAGTTGCCATTCAGAGACGGTTATTTTTCGTGCCGCAGATCGATTTACCATTTCTTCGCGCATGGATTTACAAAGCGCAACGGGGTCGTCCGATAAAATATCTTTGAGATTCGCTTGTTTAGTCATTCTGGATTTTTCATCGGAATAAGTGGTTGATGTATGCAGTAAAACATTGTTTGTTGGGGTATCGGCTTTGGCTTCTATTTTGACTGGCGTCTCATTGATTGAGGGCATTTCGCTTGGTGTGGGCGTTGATTTATCGGTCTGTATGATGGTCAATTCAGCGGGGGTAGGTTCATTAGATGATTGCATTTTTGAGGTCTTGGTATCGTTGCAAGCCAATAGCAAGAAAAGGGACGTGGTGAACAGTGCATAACGCAGATTGATTTGGTCGATTTTCATGACGAATCCCATTTATTTTAAAGAGGTGTAGCAACGCTAAGTTGACTAAGTTGCATAACACCATTGGTATTAAGGATTAATTTCAAGACTTTTAAATTATTTTTTCGATTAGAGTTCGTCTCTAAATCATAAGAATAAGTATTGCCTTCGCCTCCACTATACTGAACAGTGGTGTGTTTTTCAGCTTGTATGGCTGTTTTGATGTAAATCTTAAAAACATGGGGTACCGTTTCATCTATATTTTCTATTTGATAAACGTTTTGAATTTTGGGTGTCCATTCATTAAAAATGGGGGACTCGCTGCCAATAAATGATGGTAAGTTATTGTAATTAGGATTCGTAATGTAAGCAAAAGGTCCTTTAGCAAGATTACCTAGCGCAGAGACGAGACTAAAATAAGGTGTCAGGGTGGTGACAAAAAAATTGGTTTCGTAGGTCGGCGAATAGGTAAAATTTGTCGCAATGCGATGATAAGTTGACAGGCTATTTGTGGTAAACGTAAGGTCAGAATACCCAACCTGCAAACGTAATTCTGCCGTAGATGACCCATTAGATAAACCAGCCAAGGCCGTCCCACCAACACGAAACCCCGTTCTTTTGGTGGTTAGTGTGCCTTCTTCTGTGGTTGATGTATCGTTATATGAAATCAAAGAAGGCGAATTGATATGATAGGTACTGATGTCTTTTATACCCGTTTGCACTTCAGCATAAAGCAAGCGATGTAAATTATTGCCAGGGTAAGCATCTGTTCTATAAGGCTTGTTAACGTAAACCCCTTGAGAAGAAGTTATCACAACATACAAATCACTCATTTTTGTCAAAGGATTAGGCGTTCTGATGACGGCGACATTGTAAATAATATCGGCACCTACCTCATTCTGACGGAAAGTCCAACGCAAATCTTCGGAAAAAACACAGGCTTTATTTAAGAGCGCTTGTTCAGTCTCGCTGGATAAGGTGATTTGTTGGGCATTTGCATCACGCCGTAAAGCCTCAAGGCTGTCGTTACGTATTCTGATGCAGGCATCGCTTGCGGTATTGTTTGGTGCAAGTGTTGTCGATTGAAATAGGGTGGCTGCACCAGCAAACATCGGTGCCATCAACGTCACCATGGTGAGTATGCCTTTAATTTTCATAAGCCTTTACTTTCTTAAAATGCGCTGCGTTAAAAAATGTTTTTATCGTAGCGCATTTTAAAAAAATAATGTTTCAATATGATGACAAATCATTTTTTATGCTTTGCGGCCAACCTTTTCCCCCGATTTTCAACACGAAAACAAGGAAAAAGGTTGGCCGCAAGTCGTTTGTTATCTTTTTTTTACACACAACCAGTAAGGTATATTATATTTATATGTTATAGTGACTCCTGTAAAAACCATTGCTCATTTTTCCACCCATTTTCTTTTTTAATAAGGTTCTTCTTTATGTTAACGTCTGCACAAACCACTTTAATCCTTTCGACCGCCCCCATTTTAAAAGCGCACGGAGAAACGCTCACCAAGCATTTTTATGAACGCTTGTTCAAACACAACCCCGAACTGAAAGCCATCTTTAATCAAGGTCACCAAAAAGCTGGCACGCAACAACAAGCCTTGGCCATGGCGGTGGCGGCTTATGCCGAAAACATTGAAAATCCAACCGTGTTAATGCCCGTGCTTAAAATGGTTGCTGGTAAACACGCCAGCCTCGGCATACGCGCAGAACATTACCCGATTGTGGGCAAGCATTTATTAGCGTCCATTTGTGAGGTACTGGATCAAGACCCAAACAGCGATTTAGTGACCGCTTGGGGCGTGGCTTACGGGCAACTGGCTGATTTGTTAATCCAAATGGAATCTAATTTATATGCGGCTTCAACCCAACAAGAAAGTGGCTGGAGCGGCTGGCGCAACGTCAAAATCATCAAAAAAGAAGCCGAAAGCGATGAAATCACCTCTTTTTACTTTGCCCCGACAGACGGTGGTAAACTACCCAGCTATTTGGCTGGCCAATACATTTCAATTAAAATCTTTGTGCCCGAATTGGGCATGATGCAGCCGCGCCAATATACCTTGTCACAAGCGCCACTATCCGATTGTTATCGCATTTCTGTCAAACGCGAAGCGGCAAACCTCACGCCAGCGGGCATGGTTTCTAACCGATTGCATGATGCTTTCGAGGTTGGGTCTTTGTTGGAAATCACCGCGCCACAAGGCGAGTTTTATCTCAAGCCCCATCATGACACCCCATTGATACTCATTAGCGCAGGCGTTGGCATTACGCCCATGATTGCGATGGCAGAAGCCGCTTTGTCGCAAACCCCAGAGGCGCGTCAGCAACCTATACATTTTATTCATGCTTGCCGTCACGGTGGCGTACATGCCTTCAAAGACTGGCTCGCCAAACAAAAAACCATCTCAAATCAATTTAATAGCATCATTTATTACGAATCACCCCGTGAACAAGATCAGCAAGGACAAGATTTTGATGTCAAAGGCCGTTTGAATTTATTGAGTCACCAGACTCAATTCCCTCATAATGCGGATTATTTTTTGTGCGGCCCCATTCCTTTTATTCAAGCACAAAAAAATACATTAATCGAATCAGGCGTCGATGCCAAAAATATACTCACCGAGGTATTTGGCGCTGGCTTCATTTAAAAAGGTACTTTTGAACCATGCAACTCACCAAATTCACCGATTTAGGCTTACGTGTTTTAATGTATTTAACCCAAAAAGAAGCCTCGCGGGTTGTCACCATCAACGAAATGACAGAGGCATTAAACGTGTCCAAGCCTAATTTGGTGAAAGTGGTGCATTTTTTGGCCCAAAATGGCTGGTTAATCACCACCCGTGGCAAAGGCGGCGGATTAAAATTAGCCAAAGAAGCGACCGAATATCGGCTGGGAGCAGCCATTCGATTGCTTGAACAGTCTTTTGTATTAGTCGACTGTGCCCACCCGCCTTGTCCGCTACAACAAGGTTGTGAATTAAAAGGTATATTAAATCAAGCGATGAGCGCTTTTTTTGCCGAGTTAGATCGCCATACGTTGGCGGACTTAATCAAAAATGAAACCGAAAAATCAATCCAGCATCTACACACGATTATGATAAAAAACTTATCTTAATCAAAACATCAAAGCGTCAAAAAAATCATTGCGGCCAACCTTTTCCCTAATTTTCAATACGAAAACAAGGAAAAAGGTTGGCCGCAAAGATTAAATACAATTGAACTTCAAAAACTTACTTCACAATTTGCACTAATTCACCTTGAGCATAGCGCGTGGCCATTTTATCCAAAGACAAGGCCTGAATTTTGCTCGCCATGCCTTCTGCACCAAAGGCCTGATAACGCGCCACACACAAGTCTTTCATGGCTTGCATGGCCGCAATTTGTGGTTTACGGGGATCAAAATCGGCTGGGTTCTCGGCTAAAAAGCGGCGCATTGCACCCGTGCTGGCCAAGCGCAAATCGGTATCAATGTTGACTTTACGCACGCCATGTTTAATGCCTTCCACAATTTCGGCCACTGGCACGCCATATGTTTCGCCTATGCTTCCACCATATTGATTAATGATGGCCAACCATTCTTGCGGCACGCTAGACGAACCGTGCATCACCAAATGCGTATTCGGAATGCGCGCGTGGATTTCTTTAATGCGGTCTATGCGCAACACGTCTCCCGTGGGCTTTTTACTGAATTTATAAGCCCCGTGACTCGTGCCTATCGCAATGGCTAAGGCATCAACGCCCGTTTCTTTCACAAACTGCGCCGCTTCTTCAGGTGAAGTCAATAATTGACTGTGATCCAATACCCCTTCAGCACCTACGCCATCTTCCTCGCCTGCCATACCCGTTTCTAAAGAACCCAAACAACCAATTTCACCTTCCACCGACACGCCGCAGGCATGAGCAAAAGACACCACTCGGCGAGTCACTTCGGCGTTGTAATCATAATTGGCTGGTGTTTTACCATCGGCAAGCAACGAACCATCCATCATCACCGAACTAAAACCCAATTGTATCGCTTTTTGGCAAACGTCAGGACTGGTCGCGTGATCTTGATGCATCACAACAGGAATATGCGGAAACTCTTCTATCGCCGCCAAAATTAAATGTCTTAAAAAAGAAGCCCCTGCATATTTGCGCGCCCCAGCCGAAGCTTGGACAATCACAGGGGCATTCACTGCGTTTGCAGCCTCCATAATGGCACGCATTTGCTCTAAATTATTCACATTAAAAGCAGGTAAAGCATACCCAAACTCGGCAGCATGATCCAACAATTGACGCATTGATACTAAAGCCATTATAAACCTCCATTAAGATAAGTTGATTGAACAAAATCGGTTTTGCTGTGCCAGCAATCCAAAGTAGTAAACTGCTGCACTCGCAACACAAAATGCTTTTAACGCCCTAAATTATAGCCTAATCAAACCCCATCAAGAAAAAACAATACACTTAACTCAAAAAAAATCAGGGACGACCGTTTTGTTTTAGGCAAGAGCCTAGAAAAAATGGGATAATTGGCACGCAAATTTCTTTTCTGCTCATCCCTGCGTTTTAACTTTTAACCCTTTGACTTCGGACTCATCATGACCGCTCAACTTTTAGATGGAAAAACCTTAGCAAACACCCTTATTTTACAAACCAAACTAGCCATAGAAAAACAGGTCGCCCAAGGCCGACGCGCCCCTTGTTTAGCAGTTGTGTTAGTGGGCAGCGACCCTGCTTCTATGGTTTATGTCAACAAAAAACGAAGCAACTGTGCGATTGCTGGCATACGCTCATTGGCTTACGATTTAGCACCCAGTACTTCCGAAGCCGAGTTACTCGACTTAATTCAAACACTCAATGAAGATGCTGACATTGATGGTATTCTTGTGCAATTGCCTTTGCCCAAGCACATCAATGAACAATGCATTATAGAAACCATCCACCCAAAAAAAGATGTCGATGGCTTTCACCCTTACAATATTGGCCGTCTTGCTATAAAAATGCCTACTTTACGGCCTTGCACACCCAAAGGTGTCATGACTTTATTGGAACATTACAACATTGACGTGCTGGGCAAAAAAGTGGTTGTGGTTGGTGCTTCTAACATCGTTGGACGTCCCCAAGCCTTAGAAATGCTGTTGTCCCGCGCAACTGTCACCATCTGTCACAGCGCCACCCAAGATTTGGCCCACGAAGTCAGTCAAGCAGATATTGTCGTCGTCGGTGTCGGCAAGCCAAATTTTGTCAAAGGCGAGTGGTTAAAAGAAGGCGCGGTGGTGGTAGATGTCGGTATCAATCGCCTCGCCTCTGGCAAACTGTGTGGCGATGTGGAATTTGAATCGGCACTAGCCAGAGCCAGCTATATTTCTCCTGTACCTGGTGGGGTTGGGCCCATGACCGTGGCCACATTACTGCAAAACACCTTGGCCGCAGCCTATGATTTGAAATAATAAAACAAAAAATTCCCTGACTTGCCTAAGCAAATCAGGGAATTTTTCATGTTACCTCGCAAACATCAAGTCGAAAATTAAACTTGAGCGCGTGATAAAATCTCAGTAACAACCCATGATTTTGTTTTTGAATACGGACGAGATTCAGTGATAACCACCAAATCGCCTTCGCGGCAATCGTTCGTTTCATCATGTGCGTGGTGTTTACTAGAGCGACGGATGTATTTACCGTACATAGCATGTTTTACTTTACGTTCAACAAGTACGACAACGGTTTTATCCATTTTATTGCTGACTACGCGGCCAGTAACGGTACGGATTACTTTAGTTTCGCTCATATTAAGCTGCCTTCTGTGTCAGAAGAGTACGCACGCGAGCAATGTCACGACGAACTTTCTTGATTTCACTGGTTTTGGTTAACTGCTGAGTCGCAAACTGCATGCGTAGCGTGAATTGAGCTTTTAACAAACTCATTAATTCGGCTTTCAACTCGTCAACCGATTTGTTTTTCATTTCGGTATTCATTATTGACCCACCTGTTTAACAACAAAAACGGTTTGAAGAGGCAATTTTGCTGAAGCAAGACGGAAAGCTTGACGAGCTAACTCTTCGCTCACGCCGTCCATTTCGTACAACATTTTACCTGGCTGAATTTCGGCTACGTAAAACTCAACACTCCCTTTACCATTACCCATACGAACTTCTAATGGCTTAGCAGTAATTGGTTTGTCAGGAAATACGCGAATCCAAATACGACCACCACGTTTAATGTGGCGAGTCATTGCACGACGTGCCGCTTCAATTTGACGAGCAGTCAAACGGCCGCGTCCAACTGATTTTAAACCAAAGTCACCAAAACTCACTTGGTTACCACGAGTAGCGATACCCGTGTTGCGACCTTTATGTTGCTTACGATATTTAAGTCGAGTTGGCTGTAACATTATCTGTTATCCTTTCTCGGCGCACGGCGTTCACGTTTTTCAGGCGTATAATTGATTTCGGCACGAGTTTCACCTTTTTTCAAATCGCCACGATAAACCCAAACTTTTAAACCAATAATGCCGTATGTTGTCAAAGCTTCTGCAACACCATAATCAATGTCTGCACGTAGCGTATGCAAAGGCACGCGACCTTCTCTATACCATTCTGAACGAGCAATTTCAATGCCATTTAAACGACCTGAACTCATGATTTTGATGCCCAAAGCACCTGCGCGCATTGCATTTTGCATAGAACGCTTCATCGCACGACGGAACTGAACGCGTTTTTCTAGCTGTTGAGCAATGCCATCAGCAATCAATTTTGCATCCACTTCAGGTTGACGAATCTCTTCAATATTGACATGCACAGGCACGCCCATCAAAGTTTGTAAATGACGTTTGATTACTTCAATATCTTCGCCTTTTTTACCAATCACAACGCCAGGGCGAGAAGAATGAATGGTAACTCGAGCTGATTTTGCTGGACGCTCAATCACAATGCGGCCAACTGAAGCGCCAACTAATTTCTTAGCCAAGTATTCACGCACTTCAACATCTTGCTTCAACATACCAGCAAAATCTTTCGAGTTTGCGTACCATTTTGAAGACCAGTTTTTAGTAACGGCTAAGCGAAAGCCCGTTGGGTGTATCTTTTGACCCATGTCTTACTCCTTAATCGCCAACTGTCAATGAAACATGACAAGTTTGCTTTTCGATGCGATTACCACGGCCTTTAGCACGAGCCGAGAAACGTTTCAAGCTCGGCCCCTTGTCTACGAAAATCGTGGTCACTTTGAGGGTATCAATATCCGCGCCGTCGTTATGTTCGGCATTCGCAATCGCAGACAAAAGAAGCTTTTTCAATAAAACAGCGCCTTTTTGTGGAGCGAAAGTTAGGGTATTTAAAGCCTGCTCAACAGATTGACCGCGTACCATATCGGCAACTAAACGGCATTTTTGTGCCGATAGACGCGCATTTTTCAAGTATGCAGATGTTTGCATGTTTCTTCCTTATTTCTTCTTAGCTTTCTTGTCAGCCAAATGGCCACGGAAAGTACGAGTCAATGAAAACTCACCGAGTTTGTGACCAACCATGTTTTCTGTTACGTAAACAGGAACGTGGACGCGTCCATTATGGACGGCAAAAGTCAAACCGATAAAGTCAGGAAGTATGGTCGAACGACGTGACCATGTTTTTACTGGGCGTTTGTCGCTAGTCGCGCGTACTGCATCGACTTTTTTTAGCAAATGTAGATCGACAAACGGACCTTTTTTAAGTGAACGTGCCATATCGCTTAGCCTTTAGTTGAGTTACGACGACGGACAATCATATTGTCAGTACGTTTGTTGCGACGAGTACGGAAGCCTTTAGTTGGCTGACCCCATGGCGAAACAGGAACACCACCGGTACCAGTTTTACCTTCACCACCACCGTGAGGATGATCCACAGGATTCATCACAACACCACGAACAGTAGGACGAATACCACGCCAGCGACTTGCACCTGCTTTACCTAATTTTGCTAAGCTGTGTTCTTCGTTACTCACCTCACCAATTGTCGCACGACAATCTACGTGGATTTTACGGATTTCACCAGAACGTAAGCGCAGTTGCGCATAAACGCCTTCACGAGCCAACAACATAGCCGAAGTGCCTGCTGAACGGGCGATTTGAGCGCCTTTACCAGGTTGCATTTCTATGCAGTGGATGGTTGTACCGACAGGAATATTGCGAATAGGCAAGGTATTACCTGCTTTAATTGGCGCTTCAGAACCTGACAATAAAATTGCACCAGCACGAATGCCGCGAGGGGCAATAATGTAGCGGCGTTCACCATCTGCATAACATAGCAGAGCAATATGAGCCGTACGGTTAGGATCGTACTCAATATGTTCTACTTTAGCAGGAATATTGTCTTTATTACGACGGAAGTCTACTAAACGATAGTGATGCTTATGAGCACCGCCACGATGACGCGTGGTGATATGACCGTTGTTGTTACGTCCGCCTGTTGAACTTTGGCTTTCAAGCAAAGGAGCGTAAGGCGAGCCTTTATGCAAATGCTTGTGAACCACTTTCACCACACCGCGACGACCTGGTGAGGTTGGTTTTACTTTAACGATAGCCATTTATAGCCTCCTTATTCCGCAGATACGGCGGTAAAATCAATGTCTTGGCCTTCTACAAGCGCAACGTAAGCCTTTTTCCAATTATTACGGCGACCGTTACGTTTAAGCTTACCTTTAACATTTAATGTAGACACGCCAGCTACTTTTGCGCCGAACAACAACTCAACGGCCGCCTGAATTTCAGGCTTAGTAGCGTCTTTGGTCACGCGGAAAGCGACTTGCTGATTTTTTTCAGCAATACGTGTGCTTTTTTCAGAAACAAGTGGCGCAAGAAGGACTTGCATTAAACGTTCTTGATTCATGCCCATTGCTCCTCAAGTGTTTGCACGGCTTCGCGTGTCATCACAATTTTTTTGAATCTCAATAAACTATATGGATCCGCTTGTTGCGCTTCAATTACCCAAACATTAGGCAAGTTGCGTGAAGACAAGTACAGATTTTCATCAAGTTCTTTAGTAATAATCAAAGCGTTTTCTAAACCCATCGCTTTTGTTTTTTCAACAAAAGCTTTCGTTTTTGGGCTATCAACAGTAAAACTGTCAACGATAACCAAGCGCTCATCGCGAACCAATTGAGACAAAATGGCCGCCATACCTGCGCGATACATTTTACGATTCACTTTTTGTGAAAAGTTTTCATCTGGTTTATTTGGGAATGCACGACCACCGCCACGCCACAATGGAGAAGAAGTTGAGCCTGCGCGCGCGCGACCCGTTCCTTTTTGTTTCCATGGTTTTGTTGTTGTGTGACGAACTTCCGCACGCGTTTTTTGAGCACGATTACCTGAACGAGCATTCGCCAAAAAGGCGGTTACGACTTGATGCACCAAGGCTTCGTTATATTCACGACCAAACAAGACATCAGAAGCTTGCAAATTACCTGCAGCTTGACCTTGTGTATTAACGACTTTAAGTTCCATTACGCACCCGCTTTCACGCTAGGACATACAATGACGTCACTATTGGTTGCACCTGGCACAGCACCTTTAACTAAAAGTAACTGACGCTCAACATCCACTCGAACGACTTCTAAATTCTGTGTTGTAATTTGAGCATTACCATATTGACCAGCCATGCGCTTACCTGGGAATACACGACCAGGATCTTGCGCCATACCAATAGAGCCCGGCGCGCGAGTAGTAACAGAGTTACCGTGTGTCGCACGATTCGATGAGAAGTTGTGGCGCTTGATTGCACCAGAAAATCCTTTACCTTTAGAAGTTCCTGTTACGTCAATCACTTGACCAACAGTAAATAATTCTACGGTAATGCTGTCGCCAGCTTTGTAACCATTAACCACGTCAGCCTCAACGCGAAACTCGTGTATACCACGACCCGCTTCAACACCTGCTTTTGCAAAATGTCCAGCAGCAGGCTTAGTCACACGGCTAGCGCGACGAGTGCCAAAAGTCACTTGTATGCCTGTGTAACCGTCGGTTTCTGTGGTTCTGATTTGTGTAACGCGATTTGCCGACATATCCAACACGGTTACGGGAATAGATGCTCCATCCTCCGCAAACACGCGCGTCATGCCGACTTTACGCCCAACAAGACCTAAACTCATGTTTTATATCCTTATACAGGGTCGATTACGATTGATCGACATAGTCTAACATCAAAATTAACTGATAAATCTCACTTTAGATTAAAGAACAAGCTTTTGTTTTAAAACAAAATAAGCTAAAAAAGCCATTTTTATGTTACAAAACACCTAATCATCTAAAAATGAGCCTAACATCATACCACAACGTCTATTGTTTTAACAAGGATTTTTTTAAATTTTGACAACCACACACAGCAGAAAACCTTGTCATTGTTAATGATAGCAAAATGGATTTCATTTTGTTTGCGGCCAACCTTTTCCCCGATTTTCTGTATAAAACGAGGGAAAAGGTTGGCCGCAATTAACATCAAGGTTTGAATACATCAGGCTCATGCTCATCAAAACTGAGTTACGCAAATAAGCCGTCAACAGACAAATAGCGTTCGCCTGTGTCGTAATTAAAGGACAAAACGCGTGCCGGCTCGGCCAATGTCGCCAAGTGTTTTTCGACTGCGGCCAAAGACGCGCCTGTTGAAATACCAGCAAACAAACCTTCTGTTTTCGCGACGCGAGCGGCCATTGCGAAAGCCTCTTCTTTGCTAATGGCAATGACGCCATCCAATAAAGTTTTGTCGAGATTGGCAGGAATAAAACCCGCGCCTATGCCTTGCAAAGGATGAGGACCAGCAGCGCCGCCGCTAATGACAGGCGAGGCGCTGGGTTCAACCGCAATGATTTTAAGTGCAGGCCACTGTTTTTTGAGTTCGCGCCCCACGCCCGTTAAATGACCACCTGTCCCCACGCCTGTAATTAAATAATCCAAACCTTCTGGAAAATCGGCCAAAATTTCTTGGGCGGTAAACTCTGCATGCGTATTGGGATTGGCAGGGTTATCAAATTGCAACGGTTGCCACGCATTTGGTTCGCTTTGTGCCAATTCGGCCGCCCGAGCGATGGCACCTTTCATCCCCAATTCTCGTGGTGTTAACACCAGTTCGGCGCCATACACCGATAACAAACGACGGCGCTCCAGTGACATACTTTCAGGCATGGTCAAAATCAAACGATAGCCTTTCACTGCGGCCACCAAAGCCAACCCGATGCCCGTGTTACCTGACGTGGCCTCAATAATCACGCTGCCCTGTTGTAGCAAACCACGCGCTTCGGCATCTTCTATCAAGGCTTTTGCGACCCGATCTTTGATACTACCGCCTGGATTGGCGCGTTCTAATTTCAACCAAACTTCGTGCTGTTGGTCAAACAAACGATTGATTTTTAAATGCGGCGTATCGCCGATGGATTCTAAAATATTTAGTAGTTTCATAATAATTGCTCCTAGTTTGCAATGGGAATGTCACGCGCTATCGTACACACAGTGGCCTCATTTTTAATACGGTGAACGGCTCGACACTAAAAAAACAAATTTATTTGTAAATAACTAACCGTGAATCAATCCCAAACAGCATGGGCAGAAATCACTTTTTACCAATAAAGTTGACGTAACATTCAGGGAAAACTCTTGTAGCCTAACCAGTTTTTTTGGCGGCCTAAATCTGAAAATTTAAGACTTGTATGTTTTGAGGCTGGCGCACGGTGATTTTAGCTTCATGATACACGCGCGCATAGGCTGGAACGCTGTGCGTTAGCCACACATTACCGCCAATAATACTGTGTTTGCCTATCACCGTGTCGCCGCCCAAAATGGTCGCGTTGGCGTAAAGCGTGACGTGGTCTTCTATGCTGGGATGGCGTTTGGTTTTAGCCAGCGTTTTTTCAACTTGCAGTGCGCCCAGCGTCACGCCTTGGTAAATTTTGACGTGTTCGCCTATCACGCAAGTTGCGCCGATGACGATGCCCGTGCCGTGATCAATAAAAAAAGATGCGCCGATTTTAGCCGAAGGATGGATGTCTATGCCCGTTTTGCTGTGGGCGTATTCGGTAAATAAGCGCGGCAACAAGGGCACGTTTAACTCAGCCAAAGCGTGCGCCAAACGATAAATGGCAATCGCAAAAAAGCCTGGATACGTCAATACGACTTCTTCGTGAGTGGTGGCGGCAGGATCACAGCGGAGCGTGGCTTCTGCGTCACTTAATAAAGTTTGATAAATACTGGGCAAGCCCGCACAAAAATCAGCAGCCGTTTGTTCGGGGTCAGGCATGGTCGGCTCTAACAGTTGCCGCAATTGGTCTTGCAACAAAAAATAATGCACATTCGCACGGCGCGTGCCTTGGCTTTGACTGGGAAACAAAAAATCAAACAAGCTTTCAGCCAAGCGGTGCGCCTCATTTTTAGGCGAAAGATGGCTGTCAAAACTGGGCTTTTGGGCATCTAAAATCGCAAAAAAATCGCTTAAAGATTGCGTATCTTCTGCGCTAAGGTTGGCCGCATGGCGAGGCGTAGGCATTAAAAAAGGCGTGCCCGATTGATTGGCCAGCCAATCGGGGGAAACGCCCAAGGCTTTGGCGATGGCCGCTGTGTGTTTGCTGCCCTGCGCGTGATTGCGTTCGTCGCACAAATATTGTATGGCCTGTGGGCGGATGTGAACGCGCCGCGCCAATTCGCTTTGCGTTAAGTGGCGTTCGTTGAGTGCCCATAACAGGCGTTCTGCATAAGTGAGTGTTTTTTTCATGCGACCCAGTTTACAAACAAATTATAAAAAAAACAAGCCCAGTTGGTTTTTATCATGACTTAAAACGGAGACATTTTTTAGCACTAAAAACAAAAAAGGTTGGCCGCAAGCCAATTCATGCCCTTGCGCCGCACCACAAAAACAGAGACCACCGAATTACAAAGCTTTACGAACAAAACAGCTTGTGATATATACATATTCTTTTGATTTATACGCGGTGGCTTGCGCGTATTTCTTTTTTTGCTTTACTTTTTATTTAACCAAGGACTTTAACTCATGAGCACGCCCATTAATTTGACCAA
>JBILQJ010000056.1:0-7400 GCA_044373325.1 Burkholderiales bacterium | reverse complement strand
TCAGAACAACGCAACAGCGACACGTTAAACATCGACCAAGCCAGCACCTTAGAGTTGGTTCAGTTGATGAACGCCGAAGATAAAAAAGTACCTTTGGCCGTAGAAACCGCTTTGCCCAGCATCGCCGAAGCGGTTGATGCGATTGCTTTGGCGTTTAGCAAAGGCGCGCGCCTGATTTATATCGGCGCAGGCACCAGCGGTCGCTTGGGCATTTTGGACGCGTCAGAATGTCCGCCTACGTTTGGGGTACCTGGCTCTATGGTGGTGGGTTTGATTGCGGGCGGCAAAGAAGCCATCCACCGCGCGATTGAAGGCGCGGAAGACAGTTTATCAGCCGCTCAAGCCGATTTGGAAGCCATCCAATTATCCGCCGATGATGTCGTCGTTGGGATTGCGGCTTCTGGGCGCACGCCGTATGTCATTGGCGGTTTAGAATATGCAAATGGTTTGGGCTGTACCACGGCGGCGGTGTCTTGCAATCCTGCGTCACCCATTGCCAACGTGGCTAAAATTGCGATTTCTACTGTCGTTGGCCCTGAAGTTTTAACGGGTTCTACGCGTTTAAAATCAGGCACGGCACAAAAATTGGTCTTGAATATGTTGACCACGGGCGCGATGATTAAATTCGGCAAAATTTATCAAAATTTAATGGTCGATGTTGAGGCCACCAATTTAAAATTGGTTGAGCGTCAAAAAGTCATCGTCATGCAAGCGACAGAGTGTACTCGCGAAGAGGCCGAATCCGCCTTGTTAAGCTGCAACGGGCATTGCAAAACGGCGATTTTAATGGTGTTGGCTGGCTGTTCGGCCACCGAAGCGCACGCTTTATTAAAAGAACATAAAGGCTTTATTCGTCAAGCCCTAAATGCCCTTTAATTTTTGTTATTCTTGTTGTTAAACTCGCTGTACCCGTTCGTTTATCGTTTACTAAAAACAAGGAAAGTGCCGCTTATGTCTCACATTGCTCAAGTTATGATACTCAACACCACAGAAAACAACGGCGGATCCGCTTATCAGGTCGATTCGAAAAAATGTACGGGTATGGCGAGAAAAAAAACCGCCATCGCGGCCATGTTAGCTGGCCTTTGTATGCTATCGATATTCACGCCATCCACTGTTTGGGCAAGCCCGAGTTCTTTGCAAAAAGAGCAAAACCATGTGAATTACATGAGTAAACGCCAAGTCGTCGATCAGTTATTGGCTGATGCTTGGCAGACTTTCAAGTCCCCAGCTCGTATTTCCAATGCGGGCTTTACTGCGAAGATGCCAAGCAACATGGATCAAGTTACCAATTTGGTCTTGCAAGCTTATCAACTTGAACCCTATCGCAACGATCTTTTGATTTCGGCTGGCAATGCCCAAATTTACAATGGTAACGTAGACAAAGCGATAGCATTATTTGAGCAAGCATTAGACAACGCACCAGATGATCTCGATATTCTGACCTATCTTGCGGTATGGCAACATTTCAAAAAAAACACGGCCTCTGCGCAACAATACCAAGACAAATTAGCAAAACTTAAGCCCAGTCGAGCGTCGGATTTACAACGCATTTTGGATACTGTCTCGCGCATTAATGCAACGCCGCTCAAAGAAAATGGTGCGCCACTCAAAGAAAATGGTGCGCAAGCCAACCATGCCATAGTCACTTTAGGCTACGCCCTTAATCCAGATGGCACGATGCACGACATCTTAATTGGTCGGCTAGAAAAGACACTGGCACTCGCTAAGACCTACCCAAAAGCATTGATTATTGTGACTGGCGGTGTGCCTCAAAATCGCCAAACCGAAGGGAAACTCATGGCCAATTGGTTGGTCAAAAATGGGATCGCTCAATCAAGAATCATCGAGGAGAATTATGCAACCAGCACCGTAGAAAACAGCCTTTATAGCAGTTATATTCTTGCTCGCCATAAAATCGGCCATGCCACTTTGGTGAGTTCTGCAAGCCATGTTCGTCGAGGGCAAGCTCTACTCGAAATTGCCTGCTGGCAAACTGGCCCTGCTGGCATTCAAATTGACAGCGTCAGCTATCCAGACAAACCCTTATCAGATTTAACACTGGTTAGTGACAGTGAATTGCTTGGTATTTACCGTGATGCCTTGCGCACTTATGGCTTATGGAGTTATCGCTCTGCCCCGCTTATCGAGCGCTAACCCTTGCAACAAAACGTGATACCTCACTTCATTTAAAAGAGCATAACGGTTTGATTCGTCCAGCCCTAAATGCCATTTCGTTTTTGTTGTTCTTGTTGTCAAACTCGCTGTATCCGTTCGTTATATTTTACTCAAACAAAGGAGAGTGAAGGTTATGTCTAAAATCGATCAAGAAATGATGCTCAACATCATAGAAAACATAGGCGGCGAAGCCAATGTTAGCCTAGCGTCTAACTGTATGACGCGCTTGCGTTTAACATTAAAAGACACCTCGCAAGTCAACAAAGCCGTTTTGCAAAAAACCGCAGGCATCATGGGTGTTTTAGAAGCCGATGGCCAATTGCAGCTCGTCATGGGGCCAGGCAAAGCCCAGCGCGGTGCAGATGCCATGAATGAGACTTTGGATCAGATTCGTTCGGGTAAAATTAGCGTTGCAGCGACTGCGGCAGGCGCAACAACCCATGCAGCGGCTGAAACGGTCGCGGCTAGCGGCGACGCGCCCAGCCTAAAACAAATCGCAGCGGACAACAAATCACAACTGCGCGCCAACCAAAAAAATCCTTTGTTGGTGGCACTCCAATCTTTTTTATCTAAATTTGCGGCCATTTTTACCCCTTTAATTCCCGGATTTATTGGTGCTGGCTTGTTGGCGGGTGTGGCGGCAATTTTACAAGCCACCATGGTGACGGGTGTCGCAACACCCAACCCAACGGTGGTTCAATTTATTCAATTCATCAACTCGTTCTCCAAAATCTTATTTTTCTTTTTGCCTGTTTTGGTCGGACACAACGCTCAAAAAGCCTTTGGTGGTTCGGGCGTGAATGGCGCGATTGTTGGGGCATTTTTTATTGCAGCTTATGGCACACCCAACGCGGCAGGCTTATCGGGCGCACCCATTTCAGGTATGTTGACCTTTTTTGATCATGAAATCATCCAAAGAGGCGGTGTCATCGGCGCATTAATCGCGGCCATTTTTGGTGCGTTTGTCGAGAAAAAAGTACGCACGTTTATTCCTGATAATTTTGACATGGTGTTAACCTCGTTTTTCACGTTGTTGATTGTAGGCGTGGCGACATATTTGGTGATTATGCCTGCGGCGTTTGCTCTATTTAAAGGCATGGGCTGGTTATTTTTTACCTTAAATGGCAACCCATTTGGCGCGGCGATTTTGGCGGGTTTGTTCTTAATTTCAGTGGTCTTTGGTGTACATCAAGGGTTTGTGCCTGTGTATTTGTCGCTTATGGAAAAAGTCGGTTACAACACTTTGTTCCCCATTTTGGCGGTGGCGGGCGGCGGTCAAGTTGGCGCGGCTTTGGCTTTGTATGTTAAATCGAAAAAAGGTTCGGTGTTGCGCAGTCAAATTAAAGGTGCGATAGTCCCAGGCTTTTTGGGCATCGGCGAACCGTTGATTTATGGCGTGACCTTGCCTCGTGGCAAACCGTTTGTGACTGCTTGTTTTGGCGCATCAGTGGGCGGCTTGTTCATCGGCACCATGGCGGCGATGGGTTGGACCATCGGTTTAAATACAGCGTTTGGCCCTTCGGGTTTGGTTGGTTTACCGCTGATGACTTCTAGCAACGGCATCGTTACGGGCATGGTGATTTATTTGATGGGCTTGTTAATCGCCTACATTGCAGGATTTATCATCACTTTGTTGTTTGGTATTAAAGGGGTAGACTTAGATTAAGACTGTATTCAGGCTTTAAAAATCAGTCAAAAAACTTGCGGCCAACCTTTTATCCCATTTTTGGGTTAAAAAGGTTGGCCGCAAGGCTAAAACAGGAATGGCAACAACTCGAATTACGGTTTAGTTTGTTCGGCTTCGACCAAATAAGGACCCGTTATGCCTGCGTTTCTCACGCCATGCAACATGAATCTTGAGGCATTTCCTGCGATGACGTGCGTTTTGTCTGTGAGCGAGTTGAGAATTTGGTCAACCGCAGCATTAACCAAAGCGGCAACTGGATTAATCTGGACACTGCCATTGTTGACCGCCCAAGCACTCCCAGCCCACAACTCTTTGCCTGTTTTTAAGCTCACCAATCGACCTTGAACCACCACTTTAATGTCGGTTCGTATGAGTTTATACGTCGAACCATATTCTGAAACCGTAATGTACAAGGCTGTATCCGCCCCAAAAATTTTGGCCAACTTTTCGGGTTTCACTTCGTGAATTTCGGCAGGGTTGACCAAGCCATTTTGCTTAAAGGTTTCATTCACCAGCGCCACAGGGTAAACATAATAACCAGATTCCGCCAAAGGATACGTTGCGTGAGACAAAACGCTGTTGCTGGCGTTCACATCAGGCGAATTATTCAGCGGCGGCAACACCAAAATCGAGCGCGGTTTTTCAGCTTTAAACGCCGTAAAGTCATAAGGCGTGACCGGCTTGCTGGCACAACCCACCATCAAAACTGTCAGCAACAGCGCGGCGGCGCGTTTGATTCCATTCATAGCCATCTCCCCTTATTTCGTTTTTTTGGTTGGTTTGGGCGAGTGCCCCATGTTATTTAACAAAAAATCCATGTAAGCAACAGACTCTGGATATTTGTTTTTTTCGTTCATAAAGCGGACTTTGGCTTGGTCGTATTGCCCCAAGTCGGTGTACAACAAGCCCATGTGCGCATCAAACCCTGGCGGCGACGTTAAATTTTTGGACAAAGTCTTTTGTTCTTGCGTTTCGAGTTTGGCGAGTTGTGCCGCCGAATCGCCTGCAGGCGCTTTTAAATACTCGTAGACGCTGGTTTCATAACCATCCCAGCGGTACAAGGTTTTGGGTTTGCTGGCGCAACCCGACAAAACCAACGTAGCAACAACAGCACCGAGGATAGCGATTTTATTCATGTTTTTCATAGTGCAACCTTGAGAGAAAAGGAAAGTTATTGGGCTGGAGTCCAAGCGCCTGTTTGTATGCCATTGGTCAAGCCATTGATGGCTTCACGTATGGCCAAATCCAGCACTTTGCCGTTTAAGGTCGAATCATAATTGGCAGTTGAACCAAAGCCCAACACTTCACGATTGCTCAATTGGTACTCGCCTGCGCCTTGTGACGAAAACACGACTTCGGACGTGTTGACATCAACCACATTCAAATTGACTTTGGCATAAGCCACTTGCGATTTACCGCGCCCAAGCAGGCCAAACAATTGCATATCGCCGACTTCTTTGCGGCCAAACTCGGCCACATCGCCCGTCACCACAAAGCGCGCACCTTTGATTTGTTGTTTCTTTTGTTGAAAATTGGCTTCTTGTTGGGTCTCGCCCAAATTGTCGCGATCCAGCACATTAAAACGGCCAGTTTGTTGCAAATGCGTTGTCAAAATGGTTTTGGCTTGGCTACCCAAACGATCGTTATTGTCGGCAAACACACCACGCATATAGCTGGAACGGTTATCAAATTTACCGATAGAAATCGGCGTGCGCTGTCCCACAAACTGGGTATTGGCGGTGGCCACTTTTTCGACTGGCAAAGTGCGAGATTGTTCGGTGGCACAGGCCGACAAAGTAGCGGTTAAAATCACAGCGCTTAAAAGGGAAAGGTTTTTCATGAGCTAAAGTCCTGTCAGTAAAATTAAAAAGCACGCAACAACAAAAAGGTATTGTACCTTTTTTAACGCAAATGAGTAAAAAAAGTTAAACCTTGCTATTGTTTAACTGACAACACCCCAACCCTTTGCGGCCAACCTTTTATCCCATTTTTGGGTTAAAAAGGTTGGCCGCAAAGTGTTTGAAATTGGTTTTGAAATTGGGCTTAAACCGAAGCTGATTCACACAAAGACAAGTTAGGTTTTAAAGGGGGATAACTGGCATACCACGCCAGCAACACCACCCAAACCACCCAAAGTGTCCACAAATTATGCGACAAAAAATGAGCGCCACGCATCATTTGCGACCAGCCCATGGCCGTGCCGAAGACCAAAGCCACGCACAAAGCCGCTTTTGCCCAGCGCGGTTTGTCCACCAAAAAGCCAAAATAAAATACCAAGAGCGCATAACCGCCCGACGCGTGACCACCGGGCAGGCAGCCGTTGACGATTTCGCCTGCAGGCAATTGCCCAAACAAAGACAGTTCGGTCGCCTGTCCGCCATAACGGGCTAAATCCCACGGGCAAGCGTGACCGCTCACGCGTTTTAAGAGCGTGACCGTCAACGTCGTCAACACGATGCCCACGCACAACCACATCAAACGGCGGCGATGCGGCCGAAGTCGCACCAGTTTCCACGAAGCCGCCCATAAAATCACAAGGGCGGCGGCGATGGCCTGCAAACCCATTTTGAGCTTGCCGTGCATGATGTTGTCTAAAAAATAATCGTCTTTTAAGAAAAAGCGCTGCTGAACCGCATCAAAATAAGGCGCTATCAAGTCATAATCCCAAGACATTTGTGGGTAAATCCACACCAAAAATGCCGCGAAAAGCACAGGCAACCAGCCATGCCAATGTTGTAAACCGTGTAAATTTTGGCGCATTTTCATGTGTTATTTGTCCTTTTTTAAACGCCATGCCCATTAAAAGGTTGGCCGCAAGCTGGTTTTGCTTTGTGGCCAACCTTTTTAGAATACAAATCATTTAATATGCGTAAAAAATTATCCAAGACCAGAAATAGGCTTTAATTTGCTGAAAGAAACCTGCCCCTGCTTGAATATCTCAGCTTCCTTATCGAGAATATTTTTAAAAACTGGAATTTCATGAACAGGCTGATACGTTTGTCTCCCAAAATCTTTCCAGTTTATCAAGTCATTGTGTGCCGCAGCAAAAAGCTGAATCCCGAATAACGTGGGGGTTATTGCAACGATTGTTTTATCTATATTTGAAATAATAGCAAATTGATTTATCAAACTGTGTTTTTCAAGCGCCGTTAGATCTTGACTAATAGAACTGAATTTGTCATTCAACTGATCAATAGGAATACCTATCCAATAATCCACGGATGGATGATTTACCTTTAACAAAATATCTGTATCTTGTTTATTGAAAATAGTTTGAAAAGCAGCATAAATACAATAATGTAACTTCAGTTGATTAGAAGACATCGATTTCACTGTGTCGATGTAAGGCATAACGCTATCATCTTGACCATCTTCACTCATAGAATTAGCCAATAACCCTCCAAAATATTCAGCATGTAGTGGTCAAGTAAATTCGGACACTATTTTAGGGTGTTTTCAGCAAGCGCTGGCGGCAACCCGTTATTAGCCGCATGAGGCCTGTCGTGGTTGTAGTGAGTCATTAAATAAAAGCCCA
>JBILQJ010000004.1:0-76409 GCA_044373325.1 Burkholderiales bacterium | reverse complement strand
CATGCGTTCGTGGTACGTGCCGAGCAAGGTGTTGGCCGATAAACTCACCACATCAGCTGCCGCGTTGTAGGTAACAAAATCAGGGCTGATTAACCGTTTGGGTTTAACGGGGTCCGTTGTAGGCTTAATGTTATCAGGATCAACTGGGTCAACTGGGTCAACTGGGTCAATTGGCGTCGGAGGCCAAGCGCAACCAGCCAAGGTGCTATCATTATCACAAACCGAGTTGCCATCTTTATCGATATGGCTGTTTCCAGAGGTGCCATCGGCTGGGTTTTCCGAGAAGTTACCCCCTGTGCCTGTCCCTGTACCAGAAGGGACTTCGGTCGGTTTGGGCGGAACAACCCCTTCTCCGCCATTTAAGAAACCATTGCCATCTACCTCTGAGCCTTTAGGGGCAAAGTTGGTTAAGAACAAACTTTGGTTGTCGGCCAAATTGGTGTATTGACCTTGACGACCCACATAACCATACGCCCCTGCCGCCACATAACCGCCTGCAATTTTGAAGTTGCTTTTGTCCACCGTCGCCGTACCTTGGGCATCGACAAATTTAATGCCGTCATACGTCGCCGCGCCTGTGCCGCCTGCGTTGGCAAAGTGGAATGTCGTGTCGCCGCTCATTGTGCCACCATCACGTACCACGATTTTGTCGCTGTATGTGCCCGTTACGTCATCACCATTTAAACGCGTGTTTAGGTAAAGGTTGGCCGCTTTCGAACCCGTGTAAGTATTGACGGTCACGGTTTTGAAGTCGCTGTAAGCCGCTGTCGGTGCGGTGCCGTCTGCATTCACAAAACGGAAATCGCTGGCGTCATTGGTCAAATTAACAGCGTCAGAATTGGCGGTGATGTTCCACGTTGACGGGTCGATGACGACATCACGCGCGTTTAAAATCGCGCCTGTTAAGACGCTTACGGCCTTATCCGTTCCGACCATGGTCAAGTCCAACACCGCGCCTGTTTCGGCTTGAATGTCGCCCGTCATGATGCTGTCGGTGGCGGTCACAGCCAAATCACCTTTTTTTAATAAAATGGCGTTGCTGGGTGAGTTAACTGTTGCGTTCTGTAGCGCCAAAGTTTTGGTATTGGCCGTGGTGTCGTTCAACACGATGGCATCGGCATTTTGTGCCACAACCGAACCTATGAACGTACCAGTCACCGTCGCGCCTGCACCAACCAACAAAGCGGTTGAATTTGCGCCAGCGGTGTTAATGTTGTTTGTGCCACCAAAATTGACGGTACTCGCGCCAGCAACGTTGATACCTACTGAATCAGTGCCGTTGGTGATGATGTCGGTATCGCTTACGGTGCCGGTTGTCCCCGCGCCCAGCTTAATCCCATTCGAAGAGTTACCTAAAGTTGTGATTTTTGTGCCGCCTGAAATGTCAACAGATGTACCCGTGGCAGTCACTTCCACGCCGTTGGCATTAGAGGCAACACCCAGCACACCCGTGGTCACCAAACCACCCTTAATCGTGTTTGTACCTCTATTTAATATCATACCAGTTGAACCTGACTCTGTCGTTGTGATAGTCGTATTGACCACGTCAAGAGTCGATGCGTACGATTTAATGCCATTTGAATTTTTTCCGGTGGTTGTGATAGTAAGATCGTTTAATTTTCCGACTGTCCCACCAGACCCTAAGTCAACTCCGTGTGAATCTTGGTTTTTCGTTGTGATTTTTATGCCTGAAGCCTTAACAAATGTGTCATTTCCAAATCCATTTGTACCGCCACCGGCGGTAATGCCATGGGCATACGTCCCGCCCGTTTCAATCAAACCGCCGCTAATGACGAGTTGGCTACCGCCCGATATAGATATACCTGATGAAGATGTGCCTTCCGTTTTAATTTCCGCATTTGTAGTGGTCAGGTAGATAGGATTACCGTTCACATCATAAGATGGTGCAGATGAAAAAATGCCATCTGAATTATTGCCGTAGGTGGTGATAAAAACATCTTGTATGCTTCCTTTTACACTACCTGAGGCACTAAGTCCTATTGAGGAATTACCTTTCGTTATGATTCTTGTACCGCCTGAAATATCAATAGATGTTGCAGTCTCAAAAGGTAGAAGTCCTGTGCCGCTAACAGCAATGCCGCTGGCACTAGAGGCAACACCCAGCACACCCGTGGTCACCAAACCACCCTTAATGGTGTTTGTGCCTCTATTTAATATCATACCAGTTGAAGCTACCTCTGCCGTTGTGACAGTGGTATTGACTGCCTCGAAGGTGGCCGCAACAGAGTAAATGCCAAGTGAAGACTTGCCTCTGGTCTCGATAGTAACATCGTCTAATTTTACGTTTGTAGTACCCCCAAGATAAAGTCCTCTTGAATTATCAGAGAAAGTTTTGATTTTTGTGCCGCCTGAAATATCAATAGATATGTTCTGGCCACTTGCACTTCCGCTGCCAAACACCATAGCATCCGAGCGACTGCCCCTAGTGGTGACCGAACCTCCCGTAATAGTCATTTTGAAGGCAGGGTCAGGGCCTCCTACCCCAATGGCAATGCCAGTTGAAGAACTCCCTGTCGTTTCGATTATCGTATTGGACACGTTAAGGTCGCGCACAGACGAAGAAAGGCCCCTTGAACTGTCACCGCGGGTTATTATATTGACGTCTTTTAAGGAGCCGGTGGTTACCTTGTTGTTCAACGAAACTCCCTCTGAACTCAAACCTAAAGTTTCGATTTTTGTGCCAGAAATAGAAAGGTTAATATCACCAGATGATCCCGTCGAGCGTGTATTTACGCCTGTTGAGCGAGAGTCCTCACCCAACTTACCTGTGGTAACAGAACCGCCCGTAATGGTGGTTGTGCCCTCAGTTAACATAATGGCATGCGAATACTGGCCTGTCGTGGTGATATTTGCATTCTTAAGCGCAAGGTTGGCCGCAGCCGAGTCGATGCCTATGGCATCACTACCGCCTGTTGTGATCGTGCCTGTGTATTCGCCTGTTATTTTTGAGCCTTTATAAAGCAGCAACCCAGCAGCGTTTGCGCCTGTCGTACTAATGGTATTGGTGCCAGCAAAATTAGTGGTAGTGTTTGAATCCGTCCTTATAGCAGCTCCATTGTCCCCGCTGGTTGCAATGCTAACATCGGTCAAAGTCACTGAGCCGGAGTTTGCCAAAACACCAATACCTGTTGAAGTGATGTCGGTATTGGTTAAGCTCACTGAGCCGGAGCTGCTTGCCAAAACACCAATACCTGTTGAATTGATGCTGCTTTTGGTTGTCGCATTCCCTATCGTTACGGTGGGATTAAGACCATTAACCTTTACACCAGTTTGATTGGTGGTTAAATTCAGCTCTCCAATAGTAATTTGGCCTAGCGCAGAGGCTTGAATGCCATAGCCTGTCGTGCCTGTTCCAGTTTGATTCAAAGTGAGTTTGGAGATGTCTATTTTGGAGTTGGCCTGATCCGCCCAAACCCCAACCGCATGCCCTGTTGTTAATTCAACAGAGGCCGCTTTTGATAAATCAATTTTACCGCCACTTCGGGCTTCAATCGCATAGAAACTTCCCACGCCCGTGTTGATTTTATAAGTGCCGCCGCCATTTCCCAGCTCGACCATAGTCCCGTTATTGGTGGCGCTTAGCGCCGCTGTGTCCGTTGAATTAATGTTAAAAATCCCACCTTGGTCGAATAGAATATTGCCATTGCTGGCAGTGATACCATAGACGCCATTTCCTACTGTATAAGTATCGGAAACGACGGTGACTGTATTTCCCCCAGTTGCGCTAACAGTCCCTGCGCCGTGCGCTGGCAGAGCTGCGGTGACTGCCGCCACCGTCACCATCGCCGCGCCCGATTTGGCGTGGGATTTGGCTAATTCTGAGACAACAGTCCAAGCACTACGTACGACTGACCAAACTAAACGATATGACTGATTCATAAAAAAGCTCCAAGAAAACACATTAAAAAACGAAAATATTTTAATACTCAAATTAACATTATATATTTTTATTTAACTATACGCAAATTTAATAAATAAAGAACTGTAATTTTTGTGTGCAAAAAAATAACCTCCTAAAAGCCTTGCGGCCAACCTTCTACCGTGATTTTCACGTTAAAAGGTTGGCCGCAGTTTTTTATGTGGAAACGGATGACTTATGGCGGTTTGGCTTTTGCGGCCAACATGGCCGAGAGACTGGCCAATTTGCTTGCGCCTTCGGTTTTGCTGATTTGGGCTTCGCCTTGGGCGCGGCCAAAATAACGGCAATCGGCCAAAGGCAATTCGTTGATAAAGCGCGATGGTTCGATGATTTCCCACTCGCCTGCTTTGCGGCGTTTGTGGCAATGCGTCACCGTCAAGCTGCGTTTGGCGCGCGTGATGCCCACGTACATTAAGCGCCGCTCTTCTTCGATGTCGCCATTTTCTATAGACACGCTGTGCGGCAAAATGCCCTCTTCCGCACCAATCAAATACACGTGCGGATATTCCAAGCCCTTAGACGCGTGCAAAGTCGATAAATGCACCGCGTCCAGCTCTTCGTCTTCTTGCTCGTCCAACAACGACATCAACGCAATGGTTAGGCTCATTTCCACCAAATTTTTGCCGTCTTCGACTTGCTTTTTGTCCAGCCAAGCAATGAGTTCTTGCACATTTTTCCACTTGGTTTCGCCTTGTTTGGGGGTTTCGGACGTTAAATATAAATGCGCTTCATAGCCAATTTGCGTGCACAAACGCGTCAACACCTCACCCGATTTGCCCGTGTTGGCTTGGTGCATGAATTGATCGATGAGTTGATAAAACTCGCCCAAAGCTTGCGCCGCCGCTGCGCCAATTTCTGCCGAGAGGCCGTGGCTTTCTAAGGCTTCGTACAAGCTGATTTTGCGCGCACTCGCCCACGCCCCCATTTTGGCCAAGGTGGTGTTGCCCACGCCACGTTTGGGCGTGGTCAAGGCACGAATAAAGGCCGTGTCATCTTTGGGATTGGCGATTAATTTGACATAAGCCAACAGCGTTTTGATTTCGGCTTTGTCAAAAAAAGGTTGGCCGCCCGTCATGCGATAAGGCACGTGAAAACTGCGCAAGCCTTGCTCGATAATCCGCGCTTGATAATTGCTGCGGTACAAAATGGCGTAATCCGACCAGCGCGTGCGGTGTTCGGCTTTGTGCGCTTGCATCAGTTGTATGACGGTTTCGGCTTCGTGTTCTTCGTTTTTGCACTGAAATATCGTCAACGGATCGCCCATGCCCAATTCGCACCACAGTTTTTTATCAAAGAGTTTGGGGTTGTTGGCAATCACAGCATTGGCCGCTTGCAAAATGCGCACCGAAGAGCGGTAATTTTGTTCTAATTTAATGACTTGCAAACGCGGAAAATCGCTTTGCAACAAGCTCAAATTTTCGCGATTCGCCCCACGCCAAGCGTAAATGGATTGATCGTCGTCACCCACCGCCGTCATCATGCCGCGCGCGCCCGCCAACAATTTTATCAAAGTGTATTGGCACAAATTGGTGTCTTGATATTCGTCCAACAACAAATAACGCAGCGTGTTTTGCCAGCGTTCCAACACGTCGGCACGGGCTTGAAACAACACCACGGGCAAGCGAATTAAATCATCAAAATCAACCGCTTGGTAGGCTTTAAGCGTTTCTTGATAGCGAAAATACACGTCCGCAAGGTATTCGTCCCAAGGCGTTTGAGCGGCGCTTTTGGCCTCGGCTGGATCAATAAAATCATTTTTTAAGGCACTGATGCGCCCCGATACTTTGCGCACTTCATCTTTGCTGGTCGTTTCCATAATATCGGACAAAATGCCTGCCGCATCGCTGGCATCTAAAATCGAAAAATTGGGTTTATAGCCCAAATGCTGCGCTTCTAAACGCAAAATTTTCAAGCCCAAAGAGTGAAAAGTGGACACCGTCAAGCCGCGTATGGCGCTGCTCGACAAGCGGTTTTTCATGCGGCTTAACATTTCTTTGGCGGCTTTATTGGTAAACGTAATGGCCGCAATGTGTGCGGCCGAAATGCCCATCTCTTCGATTAAATACGCCATTTTTTCGGTAATGACGCGCGTTTTACCCGAGCCTGCGCCCGCAATCACCAACAAAGGCCCATCTAAATAACGGATGGCTTCCCTTTGCGGCACATTTAATTTAGAAAAAGTCGTCATCAAACAAGCCTTATCAATCTGCGGCCAACCTTTTATCCCTGTTTTTTCGGAAAAAAGGTTGGCCGCAATCTTTACTAAAAACAACGCAAACGCTCAATGCCGCACTTTGCTCGCTGACAACAAAAATTCAGGAATGGGCAGCTCAAATGTCCGCGCATATTCGTCTATGCACACGTAAACGCCGACCATAGTGCCTTGTGCGCCACGCAAGGTCACGCCACTTTCATAGCTGAATTTTGCGCCCTCTTCCAAAAAAGGTTGGCCGCCCATCACGCCCAGTCCACACACCTCTTCCATTTCGCCCATGCTGTGCTGTATCGTCCAGCGCCGCCCGACAATTTGCACCACGGTGTCGCTGTTGTTTTCTATGCTGATGGTGTATTTAAAACGGTGTTGGTCTGATTCCAACGTCGAATGTTCAGGCAAATAATCGCTCACCGCGCTGACTTTGACGTTGTTTTTGATTTTTTTGATGCTTTCCATAAAATCTCCTTTGAAGGCATACGCCTTTTATTTTGTAAATTGATTTTTTATTTCACCACAAAAAAGGTTAGCCGCAAGGTACTCAGTGCTAAGTCCCAGCCGCCCCCAACAAGGCTTTAACGCTGTAAATGTCAAACCGCGTTGATTGGCCAATTTGTGCCGTAAACGGCGGCACGCCTTCAATGGCTGCGGCCAACCTTGGGCGTTTGACCACCACACGATGCGTACAGGCCAGCATGGCGGCTTTTAATAAGTCGGGCGCATCCAAATCGCCGCCCATCAAGGTTTGAAAAGCCTGCATTTCTTTTTTTGCCGCGGCGCTTTTTTTGTTGGTATCAGGAAACATCGGATCCACCAAAATGGCTTGCGGTTTGGGGCTAAGTTGTGGCAACAAAGCAATCGCATCACCATACAGCAAGGTCACGCGTTCGGCCACCGCCACCGTGGCTGGGTCGGCCAAGGCGCGTTGTAAACCATCTTCCAGCAAGGCCGCCGCAACGGGCGAGCGTTCTATCATGGTGACGGTACACCCCAAACTGGCCAACACAAAACTGTCGCCGCCCATGCCTGCCGTGGCATCGACCACCTGCGTGAGGGGCGTAGCGGCTTTCAAACCCATCGCGCGCGCAATGGGTTGGCCGCGCCCACCGCCAAAATCGCGCCTGTGTTTGGCCGCGCCGCTCACCCAATCCACAAAAATCAAGGCTTTGAGATTATTGGCCGCCACCAAACACAAGCGCTCCGCCGTTAGCCACAGAAAATAACCCTCTTGAGGCTGACTTTCCACCCGAAAAAAGCCATATTTTTCAGCCAATTGCTCGGCCAAGGTCGCCCGCTCTGGCGCATCGCACCACAAAGGCATCATGATGATTTGCCTTTTTTATTGAGGGTTTTATGGTTAGCAAAAAAAGCCATCAACAACTCATGCGCGGCCGTGGCCGCCATTTGTTCGGCAATGCGGCGGCTGCTGCCCTTGCCTTTGGTGATGATGGGAATATTGCCCAAATCACAGCTGACTTCAAAACACGCTTCGTTGGCATCGCCCGTTTGGGCAATCACGGTGTAGCGCGGCAAGGCTTGTTTTTTGTCTTGTAATACTTCTTGCAACAAGCTTTTTGGGTCTTTGGCGGACACGTTGGGGTTGATGTTTTGTAGCCGTGCTTGATACAAATGGCGCACGCACACCACCGCCTGCGCCAATTCGCTGTCAAAACGAATGGCCGCAAAAATGGCTTCCAGCGCATCGGCCAAAATCGAGGCGCGATCAAAGCCACCACTTTTTAATTCGCCCTCGCCCAAAAACAAAAAATCGCCCAAACCCAAATCACGCGCAATGACGGCCAAAGAGTCTTGGTTCACCAAAGTCGCGCGCAACCGTGACAATTGGCCTTCGCTTAAGTCGGGAAAATGCTCATACAACAAATCGGCCACCGCATAATTTAAAATCCCATCGCCAATAAATTCTAAGCGTTCGTTATTTGGCAAGCCATAACTGCGGTGCGTTAAGGCTTGGCGCAACCATTTTTCAGACAAAAAAGTGTAATTCAAACGCCGACACAAGGCCGCATACCGCTGGGCTTGTTTTTGTTCGGTAAAAGTCACTTTGGCACTCATCGCAATTCACTTTTTAAAAATAAAATAAAACCAATTCATTCAGCCCATTGCGGCCAACCTTTTTACCATTTTTTTGGAAAAAGGTTGGCCGCAATACCGTTGCCGTTACGTCACCTTAAAACCCAAGCACCACGCCCAAATAAGCGCCATCGGTTGCCAATGCGTTGCGGGCTTTATTGGTGCGTTCTATGCTGAATTCGCGCCAGCCAGCTTCGACCCCAACCAAAGGAATGGGATACCAACGCGCGCCAATTCGATTGTCGCTCACGCGTTCGATAGAACCCGTTGCCCAACCTTCGGGCGCCCAATAACTGCTGGCGAAAACGGTGATGTCGTCAGTCACGGCCAAGTCGGCAAACGCGCCCAACATCGGCGCAGCGCCGTGGCCATCCGCGTCAAAATAAGCCGCTTTTGCACCTGCGCCCAGCGTCAATTTGCTGATAGGAATGGCAAACGTTAAGCCAATTGCGCCCGCCGAAGCCGACCCCTGCACCGACGTGTCATCGCCGCGCACGTAATCGGCGGTAATGCCCAAACCCAAACCATTGGGCGTGCGGCTGATAAAGCCGCTGCGATCAGAACCTGCCGCCGTGATGTCACCTGCAAAGGCCGCTCCCATAGACGCAGACAAGGCCAAACTCAAAAGTATTTTTTTACTGTTTTTCATGTTTTACGCTTTCGTATGATTAAAACTGATTAATGATTAAAAATGAGTTGCCGCTTTAAAATAATATCCATTGCAACAACACAAAAGAAGGCACCAACACGCTCACCGACCAAGCCATGTAACCAAAAAACGAAGGCATATCCAAGCCGCGCTGTTCGGCGATGGCTTTTACCATCATATTGGGGGCGTTACCAATGTAAGTATTTGCGCCCATAAACACCGCGCCCATCGAAATGGCCAACAAAGTTGGCGACATGGCGGTCATTAAGTGTTGCGCGTCGCCGCTGGCCAAATTGAAAAAGACCAAATAAGTCGGCGCATTATCCAAAAAGCTCGACAAAATGCCCGTCATCCAAAAATACATATGATTGATGGGTGCGCCTGAACCATCGGTGACGGTACCAACCACGCCAGCCAATGCGCCCGACTGGCCTGCTTTTAAAATTTCAATCACAGGCGCGATAGTCACAAAAATGGCTAAGAATAATTTACCCACTTCGGCGATAGGCTCCCACGAAAATTCATTGCCTGCGCGCACGGGCTTGGGCGTGTAACGCCAAGAAATATAAGCCACCGCCAACAAAAATACGTCACGAATCAAAGACTCGTAAGGCATGGGCGCACCCAAAATCACCACGCTTAGTCCTGTCGCCCACACGCCCGATGCCAACACTGACAAACTCACCGCAAACAACAAAGCAATGTTAAATTTGCCCATCACTTTCAAGGGGTCGGCTTTTTTTCTGGGCATTTCGGCGCAGGTTGGATCTTTTTTCCAAAAATAAGCATCAACGGCCACAAACGCCGTCAACAAAATGGCTGACAACAGCAACACAGGCTCTAACATATGCGTAAACGTCCATGCAAACGTCACGCCTTTTAAAAATCCGATAAACAAAGGCGGATCGCCCAAAGGCGTCAAACCGCCGCCCACGTTGGCCACCAAAAAGATGAAAAACACCACCACGTGGACTTTGTGTTTGCGGTTTTCATTGGCGCGTATCAAAGGGCGTATCAACAACATGGCCGCGCCCGTCGTTCCCATCACCGAAGCCAACACCGTCCCCAAAAACAATATCCCCACATTCAACCGCAGCGAGCCGTGCAAATCGCCCCACACCAAAATGCCGCCCGAAATGGTGTACAAAGCAAACAACAACACAAAAAAGGGCAAATATTCAGTTAACAAAGCGTGCGCCACGATGTGCGTGGCCACCCCAAAACCAAATTGCGCCAACACCGCGCCCAATAACAACAGCGTCCAAACCAACACAATTTTGCCGTAATGCCCGTGCCACAAACGCGGCGTGAGCAAAGGACACAAGGCAATCGACAACAACACGCCTGCAAAAGGTATCGTCCACAACAAACTCAAGGCTTGTCCATTCATTTCTGCCGCAAAACACAGGCTAGGCAAAAACACCGCACACATCATACTGAACCACTTTTTCATCGTTACTTTCCTTTTTTTAAAGCCAACAAACCAATCAAACACAACGGCAAAGTCGGTTAAAACTTTGCCAACAACTTGTAGGGGCGATTAGCCCAGCGTAATCGCCCTACGCATATCGTCATAAATGGGCGATTACGCTACGCTAATCGCCCCTACTTGCTGAACCACTTTTTCATTGTTATTTTCCTTTTTAAAACGACATCAACAATCAATAATCAATTTTGTTAATCATTTGGCATCGAGCTTCATTAGAATGAATGCTTCTCCTCCTTCACGGTCATGCCCAATGCTGAATAGTTTTTTATCGATTGTAATAAGCACCCCAGAAACTTTTGAAGATATTTTAATAATCCGTGCGTCAGGCGCAACGGCATTAAAAAACTGGGCTGTTAAATTGCGGTTCTTTTGCGATTTTGTGGTGATAACACATTGGTATCCTAATTTAATTTGAACCCCAACGCTGTCATCGCTGTTACGTCCTGATTTCATGAAGCCCATATCCATAATTTCTGTAATGCCATGCGTCTTGGCCACTTGCTCCGCTTTTGAAAAAGAAGGGGCGGTAGCAAGACAAACATCACTAAAAATCTTCAATGAGGTCGCAGAAAATGCCATTTCTTCGGCAGATGGTTGGCTATTTGTAGAACAGCCTGCAATAAAAGCACAGGTCAGTAGTAGACAGCGGATTTTCATCATCATTCCTCTAGTTATAAATGGAAAACATAAACTCAACTCACTACTTCCGCTCAATAAACTCAATTTTATAACCATCAGGATCTTCGACAAAGGCGATGACCGTAGTGCCATGTTTCATGGGGCCAGCTTCGCGCACCACGCGGCCGCCTTTGGCGCGTGTGGCTTCGCAAGCGGCGGCGGCATCTGGCACTTCGATGGCCAAATGACCAAAGGCCGAGCCCAATTCATAACTGGCCACGTCCCAGTTGTGCGTCAATTCCAGCACGGTTTGTTCGCTTTCTGCGCCGTAACCCACAAAAGCCAAAGTAAATCTGCCTTCGGGATAATCTTGGCGGCGCAACAACTGCATCCCCAAAACGCTTTGATAAAAATTTAAAGAGGCTTCCAAATCCACCACTCTTAACATCGTGTGCAATAAACGCATAGCCAATTTTCCTTTTTATATCAAAATACTAGCCATAAAAAACAGTTAACATAAACGCCAAAAAGGTTGGTCGTATCGATGATGCGGCCAACCTTTTTCTAGTTTTTACCGCTTAGCCACGCTGTTTTTTGGCGTTGGCCGCAATGCGTAACCGTAAAGAATTCAAGCGAATAAAGCCTGCCGCATCAAGGTGATTATACGCGCCGCCATCTTCGTCAAACGTGGCAATCATCGGGTCAAACAAGGTGTCGGTTTTTGAGTCGCGACCCACGATAATCACGTTGCCTTTGTACAATTTCACGCGCACCCAGCCGTTAACCGTGGCTTGAGACGCATCAATCATGCTTTGCATCATGGCGCGTTCTGGACTCCACCAATAGCCGTTGTATATCATAGACGCGTATTTGGGCATCAATTCGTCTTTTAAATGCGCCACTTCTCTGTCCAAAGTAATGGATTCAATCGCGCGATGCGCTTTAAGCAAAATCGAGCCACCGGGCGTTTCGTAACAGCCGCGAGATTTCATGCCCACATAACGATTTTCAACGATGTCCAAACGGCCTATGCCGTGTTTATTGCCCAATTGATTGAGCTTGGTCAACACGCTGGCAGGCGACAGTTTTACGCCATCAATCGCGACTACGTCGCCTTTTTCGTAAGTCAATTCGACATATTCGGCGGCATCGGGCGCGGCTTCGGGTGACACGCTCCATTGCCACATAGATTCTTCAGGTTCGGCCGCTGGATCTTCTAGCCACAAGCCTTCGTATGAAATGTGCAACAAATTGGCATCGGTCGAATACGGGCTGCTGCCGTCTTTTTTCTTGGTGATTTGTATGCCGTGTTTTTCGGCATAAGCCAATAATTTTTCACGCGACAACAAATCCCATTCACGCCAAGGCGCAATGACTTTCACGTCAGGTTTTAAACCGTAATAGCCCAATTCAAAACGCACTTGGTCATTGCCTTTGCCCGTTGCGCCGTGCGATACCGCATCTGCGCCTGTGGCGTTGGCAATTTCAATTTGGCGTTTAGAAATCAAAGGCCGCGCAATCGACGTGCCTAATAAATATTCGCCTTCATAAATGGCGTTGGCGCGAAACATGGGAAACACAAAATCACGCACAAATTCTTCGCGCAAGTCATCAATATAAATGTTTTCGGGTTTGATGCCCAAAGCCAAAGCTTTTTGACGCGCGGGTTCTACCTCTTCACCTTGCCCCAAATCTGCTGTAAACGTCACCACTTCACAGTGATAAGTGTCTTGCAACCACTTTAAAATCACCGAAGTGTCCAAACCGCCAGAATACGCTAACACGACTTTTTTAATATCAGACATGGTTTTTTCCTAGTAAAAGAGTATTGAAACTGAAGAAACGGAAGGGATAAAAACAAGCCCACGCCCAAATAAAAGGCGGGGCAAAAATGAGGCCGTATCATAACCCAAAAAATCCTTAGGGTAAATTACAAAAACAAGCCAAAAATTAGGATTTGACTGGACGCAAGCGAGCCAAGGTTGGCCGCAACCAAAACAGGCCGACTTCTGCCCAAATCACACCAAACAAAATCAACAAGCCACCCACAAACAAGCCGCTAAAATACGGTTCGCGCCCCAAAGCCACCGAAAACAAACACGCAAACACCGATTCTAAAGACAACAAAACAGCGGTGTTAGAGGGCGGCGTGTATTTTTGGCAAATCAATTGTCCGCCATAAGCCACAATAGAACTGAAAACCGCCATGTACAAACACGGCCACAAAGCTTGTATGAGTTGCTCGTTTGGCACGGTGCTAAACGATTCGCCCACGCTCATTTGCCACAAAAAAGAAGCCAGCAAAGTGAACCAAGTTTGCACCAACAACAACTGCACGCCGTCATGTTCTAACACGTATTTGCCCGTCAAAATAATGTGCAAAGCAAAACCCAAGGCGCACACCAAAGACAAACCATCGCCGACATTAAAGTTAAATTGTTGGCCTAAATTGGACAAACTCGCCCCGAATTGTTCAATTTTCAATTCAAAACAAATAAAGAAAAACCCCACCATCATCAACGCAATGCCATAAATCAAGTCTTTACTCATGCTTTTTTTGGCAAAAAAATACAAAATCAGCGGCACCATAATCACATTGGCCGTTGTAAAAAAAGCATTTTTTGACGGCGTGGTAATCGCCAAACCATACGATTGCGACGTAAAGGCAAAAAAGAAAACCACAGACAACATCAAGCCTGCGCGCCAAGTCGCTCGCGAAATTGTCAACACTTTTTTATAACAAATCACCGATAAAATCACCGCCGCAAACGCATAACGCAAGGTTTGCATTTGTATGGGGCGCAAAAATTCAAACGCCACATCGGTGGCCACAAAAGCCGATCCCCAAATTAACGCGCACATCAATAAACCCATATTGGCTTGCCATGCTTTCATGCTTTGTTTTCCTTGTTTGATAGACTTCACACAAAAGTCTTGCGGCCAACCTTTTACGGCAAAAGGTTGGCCGCAAGACTTAAAATCAGACAACGCGTGAATTAAATTAACTCTTTACTGGCACCGCCTGCAACACCGCTTGCAAAAACTGCCACGCCAAGGCGACCGTGGCGACTTCTACCCGTTCACCAGGGGCGTGTGCGCCGCGTATGGTGGGGCCAAACGAAATCATGTCCATATTGGGATATTTCGACCCAATCAAGCCACATTCCAAACCTGCGTGAATGACTTGGGTTTGGGCTGGCTCGCCAAACGTTTTTTGATACACGTCTTTAAACAAGGCCAGCAGCGGCGAATTGGCGTTGGGCGCCCAGCCTGGATATTGGCCAGAGGCTTGTGCTTCGGCACCAATCAAACGGTACAAACTGATGATTTCATCGGCCAAGGCCGTCACGCCACTGTCTATCAAAGAGCGCACCATGCAATTGGCGAACAAGGTGCCATTTTTCAGGCTGACGATGCCCAAGTTATTGGAGGTTTCGACCACGCCTGAAATTTGGGCGCTCATGCGTTTCACGCCATGTGGCGTGGCATTGAGGGCGTTCAAAATCGCCGCCTGATCGGTCACCGCCATCATCAGTGGTTGAGAGCCAGCCGCCTCTTGAGAAAAGGCTTCTGTGCGCAACTTCACGCCGTCATCCACCAAAGCCAATTCTTGACACAACAGGCTCGCGTAATCGCTGACGGCTAAGGCCAAGGTGGCGGCTTGTTCGGCAGGCAGCGCAATCACGGCATAGGCTTCACGGGGCAAGGCGTTGCGTGCTGTGCCGCCTTCAATTTCTATCAACCGTATCGCATGGCTTGCGGCCAACCTTGTGAGCAAGCGAATTAATAATTTGTTGGCATTGCCGCGCCCCAAATGAATGTCAGCGCCAGAATGGCCGCCCATCAATCCGTCCAGCGTCACTTTAAAAATTGGCCAATTTGTGGGAACAGCCTCGCTTTGGTAAGCGCGGCGGATGTCCACATCAGCGCCGCCAGCACAGCCCAAATACAACTCGCCCCATTCTTCGGTGTCGATGTTAATCAACAAATCGCCTTGCAAACGGCCTGATGCCAAGCCCAACGCGCCGCCCATGCCCGCCTCTTCGTCCACGGTCAATAAAACTTCTATGGGGCCATGCGCCAAGGTATTGCTTTCCAGCACGGCCAAAGCAAACGCCACGCCCAAGCCATTGTCTGCGCCCAACGTGGTGTTTTCAGCCACCAACCAACCGTCTTTCATCACTGGTCGAATGGGGTCTTTAAAGAAATCATGCACCGTCCCCGTATTGGCTTGGCAAACCATGTCCAAATGGCCTTGTAAAACAACACCTTGTCGATTTTCCATGCCCAGCGTGGCAGGTTTGCGAATGATTAAATTGCCTGCCGCATCGACTTCTGTGGCCAAGTCCAGCAATTCTGCCCAGCCCAATAAATAATCGCGCAAGGCTTGTTCGTGTTTGGACGGACGGGGAATTTGGCATAAGGTTAGAAAATGTGACCAAACGGCCGTGGGTTCTAATTGGGCAAGATTGACGATGCCGTTTGCTGTGTTTGTAGACATAAAAAGTCAGCTTTCTATAAAAATTATTAAAAAGAAATCCTAAAAATTGAGCCACCAAATAGTACCATCATAAAAGCGACAATTCAAAATTTTGACGGCTAAACGCCCAATTTCCGATAAAATTAACCGACTTTAAGGCATTTTTAATGCGGCTTAACCCAATTAAAGCCATAAACCATTGGATTAAAGTGGTGGAATCTGTTACACTCGTCTGCTATTTTTTGACTCATTTTTATGGTTTTCACTGGTGTAACTTTTACTTCTGTGGGCGTAAATAAAGATAAAAAGCAAAATTTAGCATTCATGCGTCGATCGCTAGGCCTAACAAATTGTCTTTATTTTCTTTATTTTGTGGTTTGTATAAGATTATTTTGTTCGTTTGCCGACCGTTTATTTTTCTTGGCATAAAACTTAAGAAAAATTGAAAAAACGGGTTATTTTGGCGAGACTTCGCGACATTTCGAGTACGTTCAGTACTTATACAAAAACAAATAAAAAGGATATAAATACAATGACACAAAAAACATTTGCAGATTTAGGCTTATCAAGCCAATTGGTTGAAGCGCTTTCTAAAGAAGGCTACGTTCACCCAACCGATGTACAAGCGCACGCCATTCCTTCTGCCATTGCTGGACGAGACTTATTGGTTTCAGCTCAAACGGGTTCAGGGAAAACGGCGGCTTTTTTATTGCCTTCGCTCATGAAACTGGCCGAACCTGCGGCGGTTCGTGGTTCAGGCCCTCGCGTTTTGGTATTAACACCAACGCGCGAATTGGCCATGCAAGTTGAAAAAAATGCCCAAAATTACGGCAAAAACCTAAAATACTTAAACACCGCCTGTTTGGTGGGTGGTTCGCCCATGGGCTTTCAATTGCGTCAATTGTCTAAACCTGTGGACGTGGTCATCGCCACGCCTGGCCGTTTGATTGACCATTTAGAACGCGGCCGCCTTGATTTTTCGCGTTTAGAAGTGCTGATTTTAGATGAAGCCGATCGCATGTTAGACATGGGCTTTATTGACGACATCGAAAAAATTGTGGCCGCTACGCCTAAAAACCGTCAAACCTTATTGTTTTCTGCCACCTTAGATGGCACGGTTGGCCGCTTGGCCGCGCGTTTGACCACAGACCCAGAACGCATTGAAATTGCCCGTAAAGAAGAAAAAGTCACCATCGAAGAACACGTTTTGTTTACCGATGACTTCCGTCACAAAAATCGCTTGCTTGATCATTTAATGGGTTCGCTTAATTACGATCAAATGGTGATTTTTACAGCAACCAAAATCAGCTCGGAAGAGTTGGCCGATCGTTTGTATGAATCAGGCATTAACGCGGCGTGTTTGCATGGTGATATGCCACAAGCTTGGCGCAACCGCACCTTAAACGATTTGCGCATGGGTCGAATCAAAGTCTTGGTGGCCACCGACGTGGCGGCGCGTGGTATCGACGTGCCAACCATCACGCACGTTATCAACTTTGACTTGCCCAAACAAGCCGAAGATTACGTGCATCGCATTGGCCGTACAGGTCGTGCAGGGCGTGAAGGCGTGGCTTTGACTTTCTGTGAAGTGCGTGATTTTCATAAAATCCGCCGCGTAGAACAATACATTAACCGCAGTATTCCAGAAATGCGCATTGCAGGCTTTGAAGCCACACGCGCCGTGCCTAAAGGCGGCAGCGGCAAACCGTCTACCGGCAAACGTTACGGCGGTGGCGGCGGTTACGCAGGCAAACGCAGCAGCAATGCGGCCAGCGGTGGTTCGGATCGCCCAAGCAGTGCGCCCCGTTCTAGCGCACCGCGTTCAGAGTCGTCTAGCCGCACAGAAGGCGCTCGCGCTGACGGTCGTCGCGCCCCAGCCAGCGCAGGTCGCCCACAAGGCGGCGCTGGTGGCAATGGCGGATCTCGTCGCCCTCGTTAAGCCACAACACCATCAGTTCATATCGTTTTAAGCCTTTGCGGCCAACCTTTTTCCCCAGTTTTGGGTTGAAAAGGTTGGCCGCAAAGGTTTTTGTGTTTCAAAATCAAGGCTTTCAAATCAAAAGGCACATTAAGGCACTCAACCCACTTGATTTAAAGGAATTTTAATGTATTGCACGCCATTTTTTTCGGCCATGCCCAGCTGACCTGCGCGCAAATTGACTTGCAAAGAAGGCAATAATAAACGCGGAACGGCTTTGCCTTTATCTTTTGCATTGCGAGCGGCGACGTATTCCGTTTCGCTCACGCCGTCATGCACCATGGCATTATTGGCTTTTTGATCGGCCACCGTGCAAACATGGCGTTCGCTGTGTCCTTCGGGGGGATAATCGTGGCCAATAAAAATACGGGTTTGCTCGGGCAAAGACAGCACGGTTTGTATGGATTGATATAAAGTTTGGGCGCTGCCGCCTGGAAAATCGGTACGCGCCGTGCCGACATAAGGCATAAAAATGGTGTCGCCAACAAAAGCAACGTCTTCCATCAAATAAGTCATGCAAGCTGGCGTGTGACCTGGTGTGGCAATGGCTTGCACTTCAATTGTCCCGATGTGAAACCGTTCGCCATCGGTAAACAAATGGTCAAACTGCGACCCATCGAGCGCCGTATCTTGCTCGGTATGAAACAAAGGTACCCAAAAAGCCAGCACCGATTTGACTTGTTCGCCTATGCCGATTTTACCGCCCAATTTTTGTTGCAAATAATGCGAAGCCGTCAAGTGATCGGCATGGATGTGGGTTTCTAACAACCAATCCACCGTCAAACCTTGAGACTGGACGTAAGCCATAACAGCATCAGCCGCTGTGGTTGAAGTACGCCCAGAAAAGGCATCGTAATTTAAAACCGAATCAATAATGGCACATTTTTTGGTGGCTTCATCACTCACCACGTAAGTAAACGTGGCGGTTTCTTTATCAAAAAAATGCTGAATGTTCATCATGTTATTTCACACGACAAGTGGTGACTTTGCCGACACTTTGATTCCACGGCATTTTGGCCATGAACACCGCCAAGCCACAAAATCCGCTCAAGCCTGCAAACGTCAACCCTGCCCCAAAAAATCCTGTCATCAAAGCAAATAAAGGGTGAACAAAATACGTCAACAAACTGCCGATTAACACACACAAGCCTATGGTCAATTGAACTTGGCGATCTAAAGGCAAAAAGAATTTACCCGAAACCAGCGTGTCATGCCCAGCGTCGCACCACGCAGAAATGCCACCTTCTAAATTGTACAATTCCAATTCGGGCGATTCGGCCAGCAGTTTTTCGCACGCACTGGTGCTGCGTTTGCCCGACACACAATGCACGACCAATTTTTTGCCTGCCGCCTGTGGCAAAGCCGCGTGTTTCACGCTGCCCAAAGGCACGAGCGTTGCGCCTTCTATCTTTTTGGCTTCGTGTTCGGCAGGTTCGCGCACGTCAACCACGACGGCTTCGCCTGCTTCTATCCATTTTTTTAACGTAACGGCATTGACTGTTTTGATGGCCATGATAAGCTCCTTTTTGGGGGTTATATTTTAGAAAACTCTAAAATATTAGTTAAAAAATTTTATCCATTTATGTTTTGCAATAAATCAAATACAGGGTAGACAAAATGGCCTGAACTTCAGGATTTTGTATGCTGTAATACACCATTTGACCGCGTTTTTCGGTTTCAACCAAGCCTTGACTGCGCATTTTTGATAAATGTTGAGACAAGGCAGAGGCCGACAAACCAACCAAATCCGCCAGTTCTCCGACCGATTTTTCACCTTGTACCAAATGGCACAAAATCATCAAGCGTTTGGCATTAGCCAGTAATTTGAGCATGGCTTCGGCTTGGTCGGCGTTGCGCTGCATCACGTCTAATGGGGTAGGGTTTGTCGTTTTCATGGTGTCATTATATTAGCAACTTCTAATTTATTCCAGTTATTTTTAGCCTTGTTTTTGCGACCAAGTTTGTGGCCAACCTTTTTTCTTGATTTTCAACACGAAAACTGGAAAAAGGTTGGCCGCAAGGATTTTTAATCAAATAGGTTTTTCATAGTCACCATGACTATTGGCAGGTGTTTGGTTGAGTCAGTGCTAAAAAATAGCGCTGAACGTGCCTTTAAAGGGTGTTCTAAAAACAGGCGCGGAATTTTTGCACGCCCGTGCGCGGGCTCGCCTTTTTGTCCTGTTTTTTTGGCGACGCAAAAAAATAGGTCGCCTGTCGGGCGAGACCGACGGACGCTCAAACAATCAATCGACCCAAAGCAAACACGCCAAGCTTTGAATGATAGATTCAAAATTGAGTTTATCGCGTCGTCCACGTTAGTCGGACTCGCTAAAGGGGATTTGGTCTACAGAGTTCAAAGGCGCTTTTTGTGATGGATTAAGTCATTAAATTTCAAAGTTTGCGGCCAACTTTTTATCAAAAATTCATGATAAAAAGTTGGCCGCACGTTTTTTTTTGTAGGCTCACTTAACCACGGGAGAAAAGCATGAGGCATCGCATCATAGACATCAGCGAAAACCACGTTCATCTAAGAAGTTACCGAGGATTTTTGGTGCTGACGCGCACGCAAGCAGGCGTGACGCACGAATTGGGGCGCGTGGCATTAAGCGACATCAGTGCCGTGATTGCCCACGCTTACGGCATCACTTACAGCAACACCATCTTGGTGGCGTTTGCCGAACACGGCATCATTTTTACGGTGTGCGATCGGCATCATCAGCCCATCAGCCAGCTGTTGCCTTTGGCGGGACATCAAAGCATGGCTGCGCGATTTGAGGCGCAGTTATTGGTGACGCAACCCCAAAAAAAGCGCCTGTGGGCGGCCTTGGTCAAAGCCAAAATCAGCCAGCAAGCGGCTTTACTGGACGCTTTGGGTCGCGATGTGCGGCCTGTGTTGGCTTTGGTCGGGCGCGTGCAATCGGGCGATGTCACCAATGTGGAAGCCACGGCGGCGCGTTTGTATTGGGGGCTGTTGTTTCCCTCCGTGGGCGATGTGCAGGGCGAGGAAGACGGCAAGGCTGATGGCCGCTTTAAACGCCAAGGATACAACGCGCATCCGCCTTATGTTGCGGCCAACCTTTTTTTAAATTACGGCTACACGGTACTGCGCAGCGCCATGGCGCGGGCGGTGTGTTCGGCGGGCTTGCACCCTGCTTTGGGCTTATTTCATCGGCACGAACTCAATCCCATGCGCTTGGTGGACGATTTAATGGAAGTCTTTCGGCCTTTGGTGGATTTTCGGGCGCTGTCTTTGCTCGACACGGCGCGCGCTTCGGGGCAAGATTTTACGACTCACGCCCAAGCCCAAGCCTGTTTAACGCCAGCGGCCAAACGCGTGTTGGCCAACGTGTTGGATCACGCGGTGGTCATGCCTTATGGCAAAAGTCCTGCGGCCTTGGCCATGCAGCGCTTGGCTTCCAGTTTGGCGCAGGTTTATCTCAAAGAAAAAACCGAGCTGCTGTTGCCCCTTGCGGCCAACGTTTACCGCGCCAATGGTTACGCGGCCAATCGCGCGTTCAATGCGCCCCCTTTGGCCGACAGCACGCCGTTTGATGACGAGCCGTCAGACGACGATTTTGAGTTGTAACCGACAGGAGCGCCGCTGTTATGAGTAAACGCCTAAAACCCATCAAAAGGTTGGCCGCAGCCGATATGGCACCGTCCAATCCGCTCAACACTTTATTATCGGGGTACCGAATCATGTGGCTATTGGTGATGTTTGATTTGCCCACGCTGACCAAAACCGAACGCAAAAACGCGCAGGCTTTTCGCTTGTCTTTGCTCGATCAGGGCTTTGAAATGGCGCAGTTGTCGGTTTATATGCGCGTCTGCGGCAGCAAAGCGCATTATTTGAGTCTGCTCAACAAAATTCAGCTGGCCTTGCCCGAGGGCGGCAAAGTCGATGTGCTGTGCTTTACCGACAAACAATACGGCCAAATCCGTTCGTTTCGCGGTGGCCAGCGTCAACGCCTCGCCAAGCCCGATCAGCTCATGCTGTTTTAAGCCACCGCGCCACGACAGTAAAAAAAGGTAAAACAAGCCAAATTGGCCTATATCCGCCCCAAACGCCCTCAATTTTGGCCAATTTTCTTCTGTTTTACCCACCAGCCACAGCCCAAAAATGCGAATTTTTTGGGTTGCAGGGACGATTTTGCCTGTTAAAAAGGCCAAGTTGGCGCAAAAAAACGGCCAAATTTTAAGAAAATTGGGCCGTTTTTAACTGGTTTTTTGGCAAAGAAAAACCCTGTAACCATTGTTAAACAAGGATTTCAGGGTTATCTAATTATAACAAATTAGAAAATGTGAGCCAATCGGAACATATCAGACATTTAAGCCTCCTTTGATTAAAATTATAACAAATTAGAAAATGTGAGCCAATCGGAACTGTACGCAATGTTTAGACTATTGGCCATTAAATTATAACAAATTAGAAAATGTGAGCCAATCGGAACGGTTTTAGATAACAAGCCTTAATAGGTTGTAATTATAACAAATTAGAAAATGTGAGCCAATCGGAACTATGTATACAATAACCCTTCATTCTTTGTGATTATAACAAATTAGAAAATGTGAGCCAATCGGAACAATAAGTATTGACAAGGGCAAACGCCCTTGATTATAACAAATTAGAAAATGTGAGCCAATCGGAACCACCATGGTAGACATTTGGGAAAAACACTTAATTATAACAAATTAGAAAATGTGAGCCAATCGGAACAAACACTCAAAAAAGGGATTAAAAATCATGATTATAACAAATTAGAAAATGTGAGCCAATCGGAACATACGAGTCCAAGCTTCCCTGTCGTCGTTTAATTATAACAAATTAGAAAATGTGAGCCAATCGGAACTAACAACGTGATACTTATGGTAGAACTCTAATTATAACAAATTAGAAAATGTGAGCCAATCGGAACAAAAAGCGCCGTCTCGCCACCCCAAGGGGTAGCGAGACGGCGCTTGCCGCTGCGCGGCAGGGTTAACTAGGGAAAACCCCTCGCGGTGGCGCGTTTATCCCTTCAAATACTGCACGTCCCCTATGGGCGACACACTTACCACACGCGCCCCTGCTTTTTGCAAAGAACTGGCCGTTTTAAAAACATAGGCAATATGCAAACTGGGGTCTAGGCCACTCACGTCTTTGCCTGCTTTGAGGTCTTTGTTGTAATTGTTACGGGCAATGTCACGAGCATTCACATTGGCCTCATGCAAAGGCGTAAAACTAATCGTTCCTGTTGATGCCATTTTCACCACCCGATACAAACACCGCCCACTGGCCGTGTTCATGGCCACCACATCGTTAATCATAAGGCGCATGACCAAGGGCTGGCCATTTTGCGCTAGGGTGGGGTGACGCAAGCCTTTTTCGGCTTCGGCCAAGCTGAGGCCAGCGGCGCGGCCTTTTTGCACGATTTTGTACGCGTCATACGTGCTTAAAACCGTGCCTTCCCATTTGGGTTGGCCTTTTTTGTCCAGCGTGGCGGTGATTTCTATGGCGTAATTGCTGCCGCCCACGTATTTTTTAAACGCCAAAGGTTGGCCGCTCTCGTCCAGCCGTTGCCTGTCGTGGGTTTTAAAGCGATTGCCTTTTTTGGGGCTAAACGCAATGGCCACGTTGCCGCGCTTGTCTTTGGGCGACCAAGAGGTTTCTTCCATCATTTGCCCTTGATACCCATGATCGCGTTTGTGGCTGACCGTGATTTGGGCGACTTTTTCTTTGACGCGCGCGCGGAAGGCTTGGCGGCATTCGGCATCGTTTAACATCACGCCGTGTTTGTCCACCTCGGGAAACGGCGGCCGCATTTTGCGCGCCACCACCGATTTTTGAGCGTAATGCTGTTGGTATTTACTTTCGCGCTGAAAGCTGGCCAACAAACCTTGATCGGTCAAGGCCACCACCAAAGCATCAATGGCGTGATGACGGTGATCGTTGCGATTTTTTTCGGCAGCCACTTCGCCTTTGCGCGCTTTTTCTGCTTCGGTTTCGGGGGCTGCTTCGGCCTTGTCGTCTGCTGGTTCGGCGTTTGTATCCGATTCAAGGTTGGCCGCAAGGTTGGCGCCCTCGCCGTCTTCGCCCTCTTCTAAAGTCGCGCCTTGGGCTGCGGCCAACTTCCGCGCTTCATCGCCCAAATCCACCAACACTTGATTCAAGCCCAAGGCACGGCGGATTTTTTCGGTCATTTGCCCAGGGATCACGCGCACATTTTCAGGCTTAGGCACCACGCACATCAAATACTCTTTGGCCATTTTCGACAAATACGCCGTGTCGTTTAAGGCGCGCGCCAAAAATTCGTTTTCGTCATTAAACTTGGCCATCGCGTCTTCGGCAAAACGGTCGCGCGTGCGTTTGTTTGCAAAGTTGGCCGCACGCGCCAAAATGTCCGCCCAGTCATAACCCGCCACCTTGCGCTCGCCAAAGGCTTCCCACGGCGAACGGTCGCCCTTAATGCGATTGGCCTCCACAAAACAAATGGTCTTGTTGGCGCGCGTGTCGTCCAACGTTCTAGAATACGGCAACAAATGCTCAATTTCCGTGGCATTGCTCAACACGTCGTGCAAAGCCATCGCACGGCCTGTAAACACGCATTTGCGGTTGGCTGGCGTAGCGCTTAACGCGTGCCACAACCGCACTTTTTGCAAATAATGCGAGCTGGGCGTTAAGCCAGCGCCCACAATTTCTTGACGATAGGCCTCGTTTTTCTTTTCGTTTTCGCGGTTTTCTTTGTTGAGTTCGTCTATTTTCTTTTGGCTCAACTTCAAATCCCGCGCCACTTCCACCACAATTTCGGTCGGATTGCCGTATTTTTTAATGATGGCATTCACCACTTTACGCAATTGATTCAAGCCGATATGCACGGTGGGATTGCCAATTTTGCCATAGCGAATTTCGTCCGCATCGCCCACTTTGCCCGTACCAAACGACACGTGACGGCGCAAAGGTTGGCCGTAATACGGCAATTCAGGCATATTGACCTCGCCCGTTTCGTACACGCCGCCGACTTGGCTGTGATGGTCGTAACCGCCCGCCAACACCGCTTTGTCGTAAGTCATCACGTCTGATTTTAAGGCTGGCAAAACCGTCGCCAAGGCTTTGCTCGACAATTTGCCATACCCGTCAGGCAACACCGCATCCACAACGGCTTGTTCTTGTTCGGCGCTTAACCCTTGCATAAGCTGCGGCCAACCTTCGCGCAATTCGGCCAATAAGGCCGCATCGTCTTGCGCTTCTATCATCGCGTTCACCAAAGCATCTTGCACCGCCAAATCCAAGCCATGCCAAGCCGCGCCAAAACACGCAGGCGACGCCAATTTAATGCTGGTCGCATTGCCGCGCAACTCTTTGCGGCTCGACTCTATAGACAATTCTGCCGCCGAAGACAAACCCAAGGCCTTTTTCAAAGCCGTCAGGCTCAACTTGTCGGTTTTTTCTAGCATGGCCGCCAAAGCATCACGCTCGGCCAAAGTCAACGCCCGATCTGCCTCGTTAATCCGTGCCGAACCTTTAATGCGCAAATGATTCAGCTCTTGGTAAATGCGAAATTGTTGCACCGAAGGCAAAGCCAAAGCCGCGCGCGGTTCTTCTGGTTCTAAGGTACAGCGCCCAACCTCGCCTTTTTTCGACTTTAATGGCCGCTGAAACAACAACACATCTTTCAGTTTGTGACCCAATTCCGCCGTATAAACCGCAGGCGCAAAGCCTGCTTGTGTTGCCCAAATTAAATCAAACTCATCTTCTATCATTTGGCGGTCGATATACAAACGATATTCTTTTTTGGCGTTGGGTTTGGCATTGTCGGCTTTTATGTCGCGATTGCGCAAAAATTCGCCCTTGGCATGTAACTCATATTTTGCGGCCAACCATTCGCCCAAAGTACGCATCCCCAAATCAGCAATAGCCTGCCGAGTTTTAAAAATGGCTTGCTTTAAATTGCCCGTGTCGGTGTTGGATTTGTCCGACTTGCGATTGCTCTTAAACCCACGGCGCACCGCCATGTGAAAAATCGCACGGCCAATTTCATGCGGATGTACCGCTTCATTCAAAGCACGCGCCCGAATCTCATACGGATTCATGTCCACCAACTCGCGCCGCGCCTCCGTCTCGGCAATGCTGGGCATAAAACCCGCCACCATTAAAGCGTCCAGCAACCTGTTTTTACGCGCAATTACCCGATCGCGCCGCCGTCTGGCGCCCCGAGCCAAACGACGCGCCACCGCCAAAGACGTTTTGTCTTTATCAGTGCGGCCATCAGGAAACAAGCGCACGCCCATCGTTACGATAGAACTCGGTTTCAATTTGCCCTGCGCTACAGCTTCATGCGCCTGCGCCGTTTCGGCCACTTTTGGTTGATTGAGGCGCACTATCGCCCAACCGATGGAAGTCGCCCCCAAATCCAAACCCAAACGGTAAATCATCGGCTTTTTCAATTTTTTCATGTCATCTCCTCTTTTTAGGGGTATTTTAAACCAGCAGAAAAATTTAAATCAGCCGCTATTTTAACCCAAGCCAAAATAAATAAGTTGACGGCCAATAAAATAAAATTTAGAATACAAACTTATTAGCAAATTAGAAAATGTGTGTCTCTCGATAACAAGTTGATTCACGTTAGTGAAAAGATACAAAAAATAAAAAACCGCCCTTCGTCTTAGAGACTCGGCGGTTTTTATTTATTCATTTATTCATTTATTCATTTATTCATTTATTTATTTATTTTCTCTCATCTTTGCAAATTGCCAAAATCTTGCGGCCAACCTTTTAACGTGAAAATCACGAGAAAAAGGTTGGCCGCAAGGCAAAACAGGCGCATCAAGGCTCAAATTTAACGCATTTGATAATTGGGCGCTTCTTTGGTGATTTGCACATCATGCACGTGAGATTCTTGCATGCCTGCCGAGGTGATTTCTACAAATTCAGCTTTGTCGTGCATGTCGGCAATAGACGCGCACCCCAAATAGCCCATAGACGAACGCAATCCGCCAATTAATTGATGGATGACGGCGGCGATGGGGCCTTTGTACGGCACGCGGCCTTCTATGCCTTCGGGCACAAATTTGTCTGCGCCTGCGGCGGCATCTTGAAAATAACGATCGCTAGAGCCTTGGCTCATCGCGCCCAACGAACCCATGCCGCGATACGATTTGTAAGAACGGCCTTGGTACAATTCAATTTCACCAGGGGCTTCTTCTGTGCCTGCAAACATACCGCCCAACATCACACAATCTGCGCCTGCGGCCAAGGCTTTGGCAATGTCGCCCGAAAAACGGATGCCGCCATCAGCTATCATCGGTACGCCCGTGCCTTTTAAGGCTTCCGACACGTTATGTATGGCCGTCAGTTGTGGCACGCCCACACCCGCCACGATGCGCGTGGTACAAATAGAACCTGGGCCGATGCCAACTTTTACGCCATCAGCACCTGCTTCAACCAAAGCCAAAGCCGCCGCTGCTGTGGCGATGTTGCCACCGATAACATCAACGGCTGGATAGGTGTTTTTAATCCAGCGCACGCGGTCAAGGACGCCTTGGCTGTGGCCGTGCGCGGTGTCAACAATAATGACATCAACGCCTGCGGCCACCAGTTTTTCAACGCGTTCTTCGGTATCTGCACCCGTACCAACCGCCGCGCCCACGCGCAAGCGGCCTTGATCATCTTTGTTGGCAAAGGGGTGCGCGCTGGTTTTTAAAATGTCTTTGACGGTAATCAAGCCTTTTAATTTGTCGTTGTCACCCAACACCAACACGCGTTCGATGCGATGCTCGTGCATCAAGGCGCGCGCCAATTCGATGCTGTCGCCTTCTTGCACCACAATTAAATCTGCGCGCGGCGTCATGATGCTGCGCACGGTTTGGCTGTGGCGCGTTTCAAAACGCAAATCGCGATTGGTGACGATGCCCACCACGCGGCCATTTTCAACCACAGGCAAACCCGAAATTTTATGCAATTGCGTCAATTGAATGACATCACCCACCAACAAATCGGGCGAAATGGTGATGGGATCTTTAACGATGCCGCTTTCGTGGCGTTTGACTTTCATGACTTTTCTGGCTTGTTCAGAAGGAGATAAATTTTTGTGTATGATGCCGATGCCGCCTTCTTGCGCCATAGAAATGGCCAAGCGCGCCTCGGTCACCGTATCCATTGCGGCAGACAATAAGGGCAAATTTAACCCAATTCGACGAGTTAAGCGTGTGGTTAACAACACGTCTCTCGGCAGCACGTTAGAGTGCGCAGGGACTAACAAAACATCGTCAAAAGTGTAGGCTTTTTGTATAACACGCATGGGAACTCCTCCTATAAAAAGACGTCTCAACCTCAAACAATGGGGCTAAGACGTGCAAAAACAGCATTATATCTTTTTTTGTCACACTGCGCAAAAAGTCGCGCATTACTTGCCAGCCTCATTTTGCGATACAATCGCTTCTTTTCCGCTTGAATCCTTTTTTAATGGACGTTTTTATGAATCGAACTTTGGCCTTAGACGACGTATTACACCCTTATTTGCTGTCTATCAGCCCAGCAGAACACCCTGTTTTGGCCGCCCTACGCGAGGCCACCGCCCAAGAAAATCCCTACGCCGTCATGCAAATTGCGCCCGAACAAGGGCATTTTATGGCTTGGCTGGTCAAATTATTGGGGGTCAAACGCTATTTAGAAATCGGCGTTTTTACAGGCTACAGCGCCTTAACGGTGGCTTTGGCCATGCCCGAAGAAGGCCGCATCGTGGCCTGCGACCAAAGCGCCGATTTTACCAACATGGCGCGGCAATATTGGGCGCAAGCTGGCGTGAGCCACAAAATCGAGTTACACGTTGCGCCCGCCATCGACACGTTGTTAACTTTGGCCGCGAGCAATCCCGACCCTTTTGACATGGCTTTTATTGATGCGGACAAACCCAGCTATCCTTTGTATTTAGAGACCATTTATCCCTTAATCAAACAAGGCGGCTTGATTTTAGTGGACAATGTTTTTTTGTCGGGCAAAGCCGCCCAGCCACGCGTGGGCAAAATGACGGGCGATGTCATCATCAACCGCCTCAACGCCGATTTGGTCAACGACCCGCGTTTTGTGCATTGCGTGTTGCCTGTGGGCGATGGCATTACTTTACTCATCAAACAATAACGCCGACAACCGTCAAACAACCTTGCGGCCAACCTTTTTCCCTGACATTTTGGAAAAAAGGTTGGCCGCAAGCGGTTTTAAGGGGGTTCTTCAAATCAATCAAAATCACCAAATTTTGCTTGTAAAGCCGACACGGCGGCCAACGCGGCGGTTTCCGTCCGCAAAATGCGTGCGCCCAGCTGCAAAGCTTGCCAACCAGAACCCAAGATCAAACTTTCTTCTTGCGGTGTCAAACCGCCTTCGGGGCCTGCCATTAACCAAATATTTTTGGGCTGACCTGCAATCGCGCGCAAGCCTTGCGCCCCCGTGGGCGACAATAACAAACGCAAGTTCTCAGGTGAAGGTTGAGGCAAGCCTGACAAAAAATCATTTAAAGTCATGATATTGCGCAATTCTGGGATGACATTACGCCCCGATTGTTCGCAAGCCGACATCACAATATCACGCCAACGCGCCAATTTTTTGGCTTCTTTGTCGGCGCTGACTTTTAAAACACAGCGTTGCGTCACCAAAGGCTGGATAACCGTCACGCCCAATTCGACCGCTTTTTGTATGGTAAATTCCATTTTGTCACCGCTGGACAAACTTTGTGCCAAGCTCAACACCAAGGGCGATTCGCGCTTGGTGGCCACAAATTCGGTCACCAAAGCGGTGGCGCGGCGTTTTTCTAGGCTAATCAATTGGGCTTGATATTCGCCCTCGACTTCATCAGAGCGCTGGCCATTAAACAAAGTGAGGACATCGCCTTCGCGTTGGCGCAGCACTTGGATGTGCCGCACCACTTCATCAGGCAAGGTCACCAATTCGCCCACTTTTAAAGACATTTCCACAAAAAAACGGGGCATCTTTATTTCCTTTTTATTCTTAAAATCAAACCCATCAACGCTTATTTTTTTCAGCCTGTAAACGCACATAATCAGCATAACTTTCAGCTGGACGGGCATATCGTGACAATTCGGTCAGCGCTTGCAAATACACTTCTTGTTTGAAGTCGATGACTTCATCAATAGACGCCCAATAATCTATCCAACGCCAGCCATCAAATTCGGGTTTGTCACTGGTGCAAAAATAAAAATCACTGTCTTGCCCCACCATACGCAACAAATACCAAATTTGCTTTTGGCCGCGATAACTGCCGCGCCATTCGCGCCGCACCCAATTATAAGGCACGTCGTATCTTAGCCAATCGCGAGTACGCCCCAAAATGCGCACGTGCTGTGGCAACAAACCCACTTCTTCGTACAATTCTCGATACATCGCCGATTCAGGGCTTTCGCCTGGTTTAATGCCCCCTTGCGGAAATTGCCACGAATGCCCCGTAATCCGCTTTCCCCAAAACACTTTTTGGTGTTGATTGATGATGATAATACCGACATTGGGGCGATAACCTTCACGGTCTAGCATAAGTTTTCCCCTTGATTATTCGGAATGATGTTCCGTGCTTTTTTCAGCGCGGTCTTGGGCAACACTGGCTTTTTCTAAGGCTTGGATTCTATGCACCCAATCGTCTAAGCGCCTCAAATGGGCGGCATTTTTCACCCAATCTTTGGCACTAGAAAGCGGAAAAGAAGACGCATAATGCCCAGCTTTTTTGATGGATTTGGACACCAAAGTGCCGCCGCCTATGTGTGTTTTGTCTGCAATATTGATGTGGCCAATCATCATAACAGCACCGCCCAAAATACAATTTTTACCAATGTGCGCACTGCCAGCTATGCCCGTGCAACCTGCAATCGCCGTGTGTTCGCCTATGTGCACATTGTGCGCGACTTGCACCAAATTATCAATTTTGACATCGTTTTCAATCACAGTATCGCGCAAGGTACCTCGATCTACCGTGGTGTTTGCACCAATTTCAACATCATCGCCCAACACAACCGCGCCTGTTTGAGGAATTTTAAACCAATGATCTTTATCCCAAGCCAAACCAAAGCCATCCGCGCCAATCACACAGCCCGAATGCAAAATCACCCGATTTCCAATATGACAGCCTTCGTATATCGTCACGTTGGGGTAAACCACCACCTCATCGCCCAGCACCACGCCATCGCCGATGACCGCATGAGCATGAATCACGCAATCACGCCCCATGCGCACCGAATCGCCTACCACCGCCAACGCGCCGATGTGCGTCCCTGCACCCAAAACCGTTTCATGCCCAATCACTGCGCTGGCATGCACGCCTGCGGTTTTTTTAACCACGGGACGCAACAAAGCAGCCACTTTTGCAAAATACAAGTACGGTTCTTGCGTCACAATGCAACTCAAGCCCAAGGCGAGGGCCTCTTCTAAAAAATCGGGCGACACAATCACTGCTTCGGCTTGCGTGGTTTGTAAGGCCGCCTTCAACTTGGGATTACTCAAAAAAGTCAGCGTCCCTTGTTCTGCTTCCTCCAAAGGTGCAATGCTGTCAATTTCTTTGTCCGCCCCATGCCAACTTGCAGGGGTTTGAGGGCTTAAAGCCAAAATGATTTCAGATAACTTCATTGCATTTTCCTTATTTTAATCGGTCGATTTTTATTGGCTCATGGTTGTGCAATAAAAAACTGTGGCCAACGTAATTAAGCCAACGTTGGCCACAAAGAAAATTCTCTAATGCGTAAAATTAAAAGGTTGAACCTAAAGTAAACTGGAAGCGCTCGACTTGATCGCCGGGCTTGTCGTTGATGGGGTAAGCATAACTGAGTTTAATCGGGCCAACGGGCGACAACCAAGCCAAAGCCAAACCTGCCGAATAACGGAAATCTTCGTTAAACGTGCTTCCTTGATACAAAGGATCCCAAATGGCGCCACCATCTACAAAGGCGCTTACCCGCACACTGCGGTCATCTTTCATGCCTGGCATAGGAAACAAAAACTCGGTTGAAAAAGTCGCTTTGCGCGTACCGCCCAAAGAATCGCCTGTACTTGGATCGAGAGGGCCTAACGAGCTGGATTCAAACCCACGCACCGAACCGATGCCGCCGCCGTAAAAGTTTTGGAAGAAGGGTAAAAATTCAGTGTCGCCATAAGGATCGGCATAACCAAGATTACCACCTATCGCCCAAGTCACCGATTTGGTCACAGGGAAAAACCATTGCTGACTCGCCGTAAAACGATAATATTGTAAATCGCCACCTGGCAAGCCGCCATCGGCACGCAAACTCGTTGTGTAGCCTTTCGTTGGCCAAATGGCACTGTCGCGTTTGTCACGCCCCCAACTTACCGAACCCAAATACGTTAGGTTTTTATCGCCATTTTGCTCCACAAAGCGGATGTATTGCGAAGGGCTGGTTGGCGTTAACGTGACTTCAACTTGTTCTGCACCCAAACTGAAATTGACTCGGTCATATTCTGTAATTGGTACACCCCAACGAATCGCAGCGCCAACGGTATCGGTACTGTATTGTTGAGTGTCATTTTCATCGGGGCTGTAACGACGCGCGTATAAATCATAACCCAAACTCATGCCTTCGTTGTTGTAATAGGGATCGGAAAACGACAAATTGGCACTTTTGTTGACGTCGCCCGTATTCACCCCAAATGACAAGGCTTTACCTGAACCAAAAATATTGGATTGAGAAATGGCGGCGTTAAATTGCAAGCCTTCATTTTGTACATAACCAATCCCTGCCGACACATTACCCGTACTGCGTTCTTTGACGGTAATGAATACGTCTACTTGATCGGGCGAGCCTGCTACGGGTTTGGTGTCTATGCGCACATCATCAAAATAGCCCAAAATCTGCAAGCGTTCTTTGCTGCGTTTTAAGGCGGCGCTGTTAAAACGTGCCGCCTCCAATTGGCGCAATTCGCGACGAATGACTTCGTCACGCGTGCGGGTATTGCCTGCAATTTGTATGGTTTTCACATAAGTCACGCGGCCAGGCTCGACTACCAAATTCAAATCAACGGTTTGCTTATCGCGATTAATCAAGGGACGGACATTCACGTTGGCCATAGAATAACCTTCTTCGCCCAGTCTATCGTTGATTAAACTGATGCCCGCGTTCAACTCTTCGCGATTAAAGACGCTGCCTGTTTTTAAATTCACCAAAGGACGCAATTCATCCACGCTGACTTTGGTGTCACCGCTGATTTTTAATTCATTGACTTTGTATTGTTTGCCCTCAGTCAAGGCGATTGTTAAATAAATGTTTTTCTTGTCAGGCGACATTTCCACTTGGCTGCTGTCCAAAGAAAAATCTAAATAACCGTTGTTTTGGTACAAAGCGCGTATCGTTTCTAAATCGCCTGCCAATTTTTGTTTGGCGTAGCGATCGTCTTTGGTGAACCAAGACAACCAATCTTGAGTACTCAAGGTCATTAAGTCCCTAAGCTCGCTGGTGCTGTAAGCTTCTGCGCCTAAGATGCTAATGTCAACAATGCTGGCGGTTTCGCCTTCTTTGATTTTTACCGCCACGGCTGCCCGATTGCGCTCGAGTTTGGTCACTTCATACGTCACCACGGCATCGTATTTGCCCAGCGACGCGTATTGGCGTTTGAGTTCTTCTATGGCGGCTTTCAAACTGGCCTCATCTAAAATACGGGATTCAGCAAACCCATTTTTTTTTAAAGTGGCCAACACGTCTTTATCGCCAATGTCTTGGCCGCCAGTGACTTTGATTTCGGCGATAACGGGGCGCTCATCGACAGATAAAATCACATCGTTACCCAACACTTCCACTCGAACGTCATTAAAAAATCCCGTCTCGAATAAGGCTTTAACGGCTTCGTTCGATTTTTGGTCGGTAAACGTATCGCCCACTTTCACAGGCAAATAACTGTAAACCGTGCCAATTTCGGTACGTTGTAGGCCTTCTACGCGAATATTTTTAATGACAAAATCATTAAATGCCCAGCTTGGGGCAGAAAACAAAACCGACACGGCCAAGGCCGCTGTCTTTTTTTTCATACTCATTTTCATATTAATTTTCATGGTCTAAATCGATTCATCTCATTAGGTGGGTGGTCATGGCGATAAGGAATGGCGCAAAAAAACGCCGTTTCACTTTAAAAACGGATTGAATATCATCATACACTAAATGACAGTAGTCTAAAATGGGCAAGCCGAATAAATCTGATTGCGGCCAACCTTTTTGGCCCCAAACCGCGCTTATTCCAGACAATTCAAGCGGCGGATATTTATTTGCCTTTGAGTCAGGCTTGCGGTATTGTTCGGGCAATTCGGTTTTTATTTTTGTCTAACTTTATTGATTTATTTACATTTTTTGACAATTTTGACTGTTTTTTATCAACCACAGACTGACAGAACGAACGCTTTTACTCATGACTATCACGCTACAGAATTTGACGGTTTCTTATGATCGTTACCCTGCTGTCCATCACATCAGCGGCACCTTTCAACCCCAATTGGCCACGGCCATTGTTGGCCCCAATGGCGCGGGCAAGTCCAGTCTACTCAAGGCCATTTTAGGCTTGCTGCCCATACAATCTGGGCAAGTGAATTTGGGCAAAATCACTCACGCGGATATTGCTTATTTACCGCAACAAGCCGAAATTGACCGCAGTTTGCCTTTGTCTGTGTTTGATTTGGTGGCCATGGGTTTGTGGCACGAAATTGGCGTTTTTCAAAGTCTTAACGCTGCCCAGCGCGAACGCATTATGCACGCTTTAGATCAAGTGGGCTTGGTGGATTTTAGCGGCAAATCCATTGCGGCGCTGTCGCGTGGCCAATTTCAGCGCGTGCTGTTTGCCCGAATTTTGGTGCAAAATGCACAAGTCATTATTTTAGACGAACCTTTTAACGCCATAGACAGCAAAACCACCGAAGATTTGTTGGCTTTGGTGCAAACTTGGCCAGCACAAGGCAAAACGGTGCTGGCGGTTTTGCACGATTTTAATCAAGTCCGCACAGGTTTCAGCCAAACCGTTTTATTGGCCAACGAACTCATCGCTTGGGGCGCAACCAGCCAAGTGCTTACCCCAGAAAACTTGGCCATCGCCAATCAACGCGCCGAGCATTGGACCGAACAAAAAGAACTGTGTTCCTCTTGATTCAAGGTTGGCCGCAAGCCAAAAACTGGCGCATGAATTTTGCCAGAACTTCATGTGGCGTATCGGATTTAAGTGGCTTCGACTTGTTCCAAATACAATTGCAATTCGACGCCACCTCGCCATTCATTGGCCACCATTTGATACACCGCTTTGATGCTTAGCGGAAAAAAATCGGTGCGATTGAAACACATGGCCCCAAATTCAACGCCTTCTTTTCTTAAGGTGGCTTTAAGGTGATTGGTCCCCACTCTTTTTTGATTAACCACTTCAAACGCATCTTGAAACAAAGGTGGCAAAAATCCTTGCCCCCAAACCGTCTCGTTCAGCAAAGTGGCAGTTTTCAAATTCAAATGTTGAGCAGACAAACTCCCGTCTATGTGCATCGAACGCGTCAAACTGTCAACGGTTAACAAACTGGCCGCGACGGCTTCAAATTCACGCTGAAAAAACTCAAAATCTTGGGCGCGTAAACTCAACCCGGCGGCCATGGCGTGCCCCCCAAATTTTAAAATTAAGGCTGGGTGGCGTTTACTCAACAAATCTAAGGCATCTCGCAAATGAAAGCCTTCTATCGAGCGCCCCGAGCCTCGAATTTCTTGACTGTCCGCAACAGGTGCAAAAATCAAACACGGGCGATGGTGCAATTCTTTGACACGACTGGCCACGATACCCACCACGCCTTGATGCCAATCGGGATGAAATAAACTGATGCTGTAAGCCGTTTGTTCGACGTTGTTGGTCAACTTGGCGGCCTCAAGGTTGGCCGCAAGCGTTTCTAGGCTTTGCAAGGCTTCTTCTTTCATGACGCTTTCAATTTGGCGACGTTCGCGGTTCAACTCATCGAGTTCATGCGCCAAATCCAAGGCTTGTTGCGGGCTGTCACTCAACAAACAGGCAATCCCCAAACTCATGTCGTCTAAACGCCCAGCCGCATTGAGTCGCGGCCCTAAAGAAAACCCAAAATCGACACTGCGTGCTTTTTGGGGCGATTTTTTAGCGACCTCAAACAAAGCCGCCATGCCTGCGCAAATTTTACCTGCGCGAATGCGGCGCAATCCTTGTTCAACCAAAATGCGATTGTTTTTGTCCAATTTCACCAAATCGGCCACCGTCCCTAAAGCCACCAAATCCAACAACACCGCCAAATTGGGCTGGGGTTGCGCGTCATACAGACCTGCTTCTCTTTGGGCGTGTCTCAACGCCATCAAGACATAAAACATCACGCCCACGCCCGCCAAATTTTTGGACGGAAAATCACACCCTTTTTGATTCGGATTCACAATAATACAATCGGGCACGACATCGCCTGGCAAATGATGATCGGTTACCAAGACATCTATGCCCAAGGCTTGCGCTCTGGCCACACCCGCGACGCTGGCAATACCGTTATCCACGGTCACAATTAACTGAGGCTGAAATTGAGCGGCCAAATCCACAATTTCTGGGCTTAAACCATAACCGTACTCAAAACGATTCGGCACCACAAAATGCACGCGAGCGCCCAAAGCTTTTAAGCCTTTCATGGCCACCGCACAGGCGGTTGCGCCATCGGCATCATAGTCGGCCACAATCAAAATCAATTCTTGCAAAGCAATGGCTTGCTGCAATCGCGCCACCGCAGCAGAAATGCCTTTCAGCAACTGAAACGGCAACAAAGCGTTTAAAGACAAATCCAAATCACTGGCTTGGGTCAAGCCTCGCGCCGCATACAATTTGGCCAAAACAGGATGCGCGCCTGCGGCAATCAAACTCGATGTATTTTCGGCAGAAAACGAACGGCAGATGATGCGCGGCTGAGTTGGAAGCGCCGCAATATCGGTATTGAGTGTTGTGTTAAGCATGAAATATTTTCAACGGTTGTAAAAAAAAAACGAATTATAGCGGATAAGTCAACGCGACGTTACTCTGAAAAAGTGCGGCGGCGTTCAAATTGATTTAATGTTAAAATCTTACTTTTTTCAAAATCGTCAAAATCTACGATGAGTTCAAATTATTATGAAAACGATTTTTTCTCCATTTTTAAGTAAGCGCAACACCACGCAATGGATAATGCTGCAAGTTTTACTGGCTTTAGTCCCTGCTTTTTTGGTCAAAGTTTATTTTTTTGGCGTGGGCGTGCTGGTGCAATTTGCCTTGGCGATTGTGACTGCTTTGTTCTTTGAGGCCATATGTTTGCGCTTGCGCAAACGCAAAGCCCTACCCGCCTTAAGCGATTTTAGCGCCACGCTCACGGCGGCTTTGTTGGCCTTGGCCATGCCAGCCTTAGGAGTTTGGTGGCTGATTGTATTGGCCACCGCTTTTGCCATCGTCATAGGCAAACATTTGTTTGGTGGGCTGGGGCAAAATCCTTTCAACCTTGCCATGCTGGGCTTTGCTTTGGTGATATTGTCTTATCCCGCAGACATGGCGCGTTGGCCAACGCCCGACACCGTGTTACCTGCGGTTCAACAAATTGCGTGGATATTCACCAGTCAACTCGATGCCTTAGGCGGCTTGTCTTTAGATGCGGTTGCCAGCGCTACGCCTTTGGATTTAACCAAAACCGCTTTGCGCTTAGAAACCCAACACGCAACCTTGCCTTGGTTGCCCAACACGCAAGGCCTCAATTTAACGGCCAGTTATGCTTTGGCAGGCGCTTACCTCGTTGGCGGCTTGTTTATGTGGCGCAGAAAGCTCATCAAACACCACACCGCTTTATCTATGTTGACAGGCATCACCCTTATTTCAGGCGCACTTTGGCTCTATAATGACACCCTATTCAGTTCACCGATGTTTCATTGGTTGTCGGGCGCGACTTTAATTGGGGCGTTTTTTATTGTGACCGACCCCGTCACCTCGCCCACCACCATCAAAGGCCAATGGATTTATGGCTTACTCATCGGCATTTTCACTTACGTCATTCGAGTATTTGGCAACTTTCCCGATGGCTTGGCCTTTGCGGTTTTAATCATGAACATCGCCACGCCATTAATCGATCAATACACACAACCTAAAGTTTTTGGACGTAAAGATGAACCTTAACCCTCTTGCGGCCAACCTTTTTTAGCGAATTTTGCAATTAACAAATAAACTCATGACTCCTGCTCTTCATTCTGCGGCACGACACGCCGCCATTTTATTGGCTTTTAGTTTGGTGGCCACTTTTGTGTTAATGAGCACACATTACTACTCAAAAGACCGTATCCAGCACAATACGGATTTGGCCATGGCCGAACAATTACAAGCCGTACTCCCCTTAAACCTCATCAACAACGCTTTACAAAACAGTACCGAATCTTTGCCCGCAAGGTTGGCCGCAGAGTTACAAAGCCCATCCGCGCTTCGATATGTGGGCAAAAAAGACACGACTATCATGGCGTATGTGTATCCTGTCACCGTGAATACAGGCTATGCGGGCGGCATCGATTTATTGGTGGGCGTGTTGCAAGACGGCAGCGTCAGCGGCGTGCGCGTCATCAAGCACAAAGAAACCCCTGGTTTGGGTGATTACATCGATGTCAAAAAAAGCCCTTGGATACATCAATTTGAAGGTAAAACCTTACAAACCCGCTGGAAAGTCAAAAAAGATGGTGGCGACATCGACGCCATGGCTGGCGCCACCATCACCGCCCGCGCGGTCACCGAGGCCGTCGCCCGCGTGTTGCGCGTGCATCAGCAGTTAAAATAAACGCTCACGATTCAACTCACAGGACATTCTTATTATGTTTACAGGCATCATACAAACCTTAGGTGAACTGGTTTCCGTTACTGAATACGATCAATTTCGCACGCACACGGTGCGCATCGCGCCCGAGTATTTAACGGGATTAAGCTTGGGCGCTTCCATCGCCAACAACGGCTGTTGCCTCACTGTAACCAAGATTGATGGCGATTTGGTGTCGTTTGACCTCATTCAATCCACGTTGGGCATTACCAATTTGGGCTTACTGCAAGTGGGTGACAAAATCAACATCGAACGCGCAGCAAAAATTGGCGATGAAATTGGTGGCCATTTGATGTCAGGCCACATTTTGACGTTTGCCACGTTGGTTGAATGCGTTGTGACCGAACACAACACGACTTTGTGGCTGACTTTACCGCCGCAATACGCGCATTTTTTATTTGAAAAAGGCTACATCGGCCTTGACGGCATCAGTTTGACCATAGGCCAAGTCGACAGCAACCGTTTTTGCGTCCACTTAATTCCCGAAACTTTGGCTCGAACCAACTTAGGTTGGCGCAAAGTTGGCGATGTCATTAACATAGAAATTGACCCCCAAACCCAAGTGCTGGTCGAAACTGTGCAACGATTGTTACAAAAAAATTAATATGAATATTTTATACATCAATCATTACGCAGGTTCGCCCAAGCATGGCATGGAATTTAGGCCGTATTATTTGGCACAAGCTTGGCTGGCTTTGGGGCATAAAGTCACCATCGTTGCGGCCAACCACTCGCATTTACGCCAACATAATCCCACGCTGACCCAAGCCACTTTAGCCGAAAACATAGACGGCATAGACTATTTGTGGCTCAAAACTTTGTCTTATACCAGCAATGGTTTCAAACGGGTGTTGAACATTTTTCATTTTTTATGGGCGCTGTGGCTCACCCGAAAAAGGTTGGCCGCAAGCCAACCTGATTTGATTATTGCGTCGTCCACCTATCCTTTAGATGCGGTTTTTGCGCACTATTTGGCCAAAAAAACGGGCGCGCGCTGGGTGTATGAAGTGCATGATTTATGGCCGCTTACGCCAGTTGAAGTGGGCGGTATGTCGCCTTATCACCCGTTTATTCTGCTGTTGCAATGGGCTGAAAATTTTGCCTACAAAAAAGCCGACAAAGTCATTTCTATGTTACCTTTGGCCAAAGAACACATGCAGGCGCATGGCATGCCTGCGGCCAACTACGGCCTTGTGCCCAACGGCATACAAATCGAAGAATGGATAGGCAATCAAAGGCCTTTAGAGCCAAAGCTGCTGGACGTTTTGGCTCAATATCGAGCGCAAGACCGCTTTATCTTAGGCTATGCGGGCGGACATGGTTTGGCCAATGCCTTGACGGATTTGTTATCGGCGATGGCTATCCTTCAACAAAAACAAGTGCCGATACAGCTGGTGCTGGTTGGTTCTGGTCCTGACAAAGCTGCTTTAGAACAGCAAGCCTCAAGCTTAGGCTTAGATAATGTCACGTTTTTGCCTGCTTTAGCCAAAAGCCAAATCCCTGCGTTTTTAGGCCAAATGGACGGGCTGTATTTGGGTTGGCGACGGTTGCCCATTTATCGTTTTGGCATCAATCCCAACAAATTATTTGATTACATGATGGCCAAAAAACCCATCGTCCACGCCATCTCTTACGGCAATGACACCGTGGCCAGCGCTCAAGCAGGCCTTTCTTGCGCGGCAGAAGACCCATCAGCCATAGCGTTAACGATACTGCAATTGGCCAAACTCACCCCAAAAGAACGCCTGCGTTTGGGTGAAAATGGCCAAAACTACGTTTTAAAGCATCATGATTATCGCGTTTTGGCTCAACATTTTTTAGACCTTGCTTTTCATTAACCCACTGAATTTTATTTAATTTCTATGTCAACTTTATTCAACACTTCCGATGTGCCTGATGCTACCCCAGCCCTTTCTAGCACTGAAACGGTCTTACACCGCCCCATTAAAAGTTTTGTGTTACGACAAGGCCACCTGACCGATTCCCAACGCGCCGCCGTGGCGGCAGGCATGTTAGAACACGGCATTGCTTATCAAAAAAACCCCTTAGATTTAAACGCCATTTTTCAACGTACCGCCCCAAAAATCCTTGAAATTGGCTTTGGCATGGGCACCGCCACCGCACAAATTGCCGAACAAATGCCGCATCAAGATTACATCGGCATCGAAGTTCATACCCCTGGTGTGGGCAATTTGTTCAAGCTTATCAAAGAGAAAAACCTCACCAATTTGCGTTTAATGCATCATGATGCGGTTGAAATCATCGACCATATGTTGCTTGATGGCAGTTTAGACGGCGTGCATATTTTTTTCCCCGATCCTTGGCACAAAAAACGCCACAACAAACGCCGCTTGATCCAATTGCCGTTAATCGCCAAACTCAGCAAAAAAATCAAAGCAGGCGGTTACCTTCATGCCGCCACCGATTGGGAAGATTACGCCATTCAAATTTTGGACGTTTTTCAAAACAGCCCCGACCTAACAAACCAAGCCACAACCGCCAGCGGTTACGCTGAACGCCCCAATTATCGTCCTATCACCAAATTCGAAAATCGAGGCATTAAACTGGGGCATGGCGTGTGGGACATCATTTTTATTAAAAAAGCCAGCGCCGACTAAGGCCATACAATCGCCTTTTTATGCGACACTTTCCAGTGCCATGGTTGTGTATTGCTTGTTTTTAGCGTGTTATTTATGGGATAATGCGCGCCTGTTTGCCATCGTATTTGGGTTTAATTCACCCGAAAAAATTCACTCGAAAAAAATTCAAAGGGATATTCCAGATGTCTATTAATCTCACCAAAACAAATGTTGCCCATTTCAATATGGTAGAACAACAAATTCGACCTTGGAACGTGTACGACTCCAACATTTTGGATGCGCTTTGTTATGTAGACCGTGCACAATTTGTACCCAACTCATACCTCAATTTGGCCTTTGCTGATGTGGATTTACCCTTAGACAATGGCGCACATTTGCTAAGCCCCAAAGTGACAGCGCGTTTAATTCAAAGCTTAAAACTACAAACCAGCGATAAAGTATTAGAGTTAGGTTGTGGTTTGGGTTACAGCGCTGCGCTGATGTCGCATATGTGTCGAGAAGTGAACAGCTTTGATGTGGATGCCAACTTGGTTGAGTTGGCCACAAAAAACCTTGCGCAAGCTCAATTGCTTAACGTCAGCGTTCAAGTTGGTGACGGATACGCACAGGCCGCAGCGGGGCAATTTAATGCCATCTTAATTCAAGCCTCGTTGGCCAGCGCCCCCGAAGCTTTGTTTGAAGCCTTAAGTACCGGTGGCCGATTGGTTTGCGTCATTGGTCAAGCCCCCAGCATGGTGGCGATGTGTTACACCAAGCTGGCTGATGGCAGCATGAACGCGCAGGCGGTATTTGACACCAGCACGCCACGCTTGGCCACACAAGTCGAAGCCTCTCAATTTACGTTTTAAGCCCAGTTAGTGTTCAATCTTTTTGTGGTTTGTATTTAATTATTAGTAGGAATATCCCATGTCAGAAACGCTCAATCGCCATCCTGCTTTAATGGAACGCGCCACCAAAGTCATCCCCGGTGGCGTTAATTCGCCTGTCCGCGCTTTCGGTTCGGTAGGCGGAACCCCTCGGTTCATTAAACGTGCCCAAGGCGCTTACCTTTGGGATGTCAATCATAAACAATACATAGATTATGTGGGTTCTTGGGGGCCTGCCATTTTAGGTCATGCTCACCCTGCTGTGATTGCAGCCGTGCATGCGGCGGCTGAAAATGGTTTATCGTTTGGTGCGCCCACCGAAGGCGAAGTGAATTTGGCTGAAGAAATTTGCCGTTTATTGCCTTCCATAGAAAAAGTGCGCTTGGTTTCTTCTGGAACAGAAGCCACCATGAGCGCCATTCGCCTGGCTAGGGGCTACACAAAGCGCGATACGCTCATCAAATTTGAAGGTTGTTATCACGGTCATTCTGACAGTTTATTGGTTAAAGCGGGTTCGGGTTTGCTCACCTTTGGCAAACCCTCGTCGGCAGGCATACCCGAAGACTTAACCCGCCACACGCTGGTGTTGGAATACAATAACATCGAGCAACTGATTGCGACGTTTAAAGAGATAGGCGACACCATCGCTTGCGTGATTATTGAACCCATTGCGGGCAATATGAATTTGGTACAACCCAGCCCTGAATTTATTCAAACTTTGCGCCGCGTCACTGAAGAGCACGGCACGGTTTTGATTTACGATGAAGTCATGACAGGCTTTCGCGTAGGGTTACAAGGCGCACAAGGTTTGCATGGCATCAAGCCCGACTTAACCACGTTGGGAAAAATCATCGGCGGCGGTATGCCTTTGGCTGCTTTTGGTGGCCGCGCCGACATCATGGCGCACATCGCACCAGAAGGTGATGTTTACCAAGCTGGGACTTTATCGGGCAACCCCGTTGCGGTAGCCGCTGGCTTGACCACGTTAAAATTAATCCAAGTCAATCATTTTTACGACAACCTTAGCGAAAGAACCCGACAATTTACCGAGGGTTTGACCGAGTTGGCGCACGCGGCCAACCTGCCTTTCAGTTCGGTTTGTGTTGGCGGTATGTTTGGCTTGTATTTTTCGAACACCGTTCCCACGAGTTTTCAAGAAGTCATGGCCATAGACAACGCGCCGTTTAATGAATTTTTTCATGCGATGTTAGACGAAGGGGTTTATCTTGCGCCTTCCGCCTACGAAGCAGGTTTTGTGTCTTTGGCGCACACCGATGCGATTGTGCACGAAACCTTAATGCGTGCCAAACGCGCCTTAAGCAAATTAAAAAAATAACGCTGTTATTCTAAAAACCCCTTGCGGCCAACCTTTTTCCTGTTTTCGTGTTGAAAACTTGGAAAAGGTTGGCCGCAAGCATTTTAGAATTCACCAAATAGTGGCTGCCTGCCGCGCATATCTTGATAGGATAAACCACCCCGCCCTAACGGGCACCCCTCCAAAGGAGAGGAATAACACACGCTCTTATTGGGTTTGACAACTTATTAGGCTTTACAAATTCCCCTCCTCTGGAGGGGTGGCAGGCGCAGCCTGACGGGGTGGTGCTATGAACCAAAACCACCTTCAATACGACAACCACGGAAAAAGGGAATCCACAAAGATTTGTACTCTGCGCCGCTTTGATTTTGGGTATTGCTTAACGTCCAATCTCAACCAACTGAACCCCCAAGGCTACGCACGCGCACAGCGCGATGATGCCCAAATAAAGGCCATGCCTTTGTTGTTGGCGTAGCAGCAATTGATACGCGGCGCTGAGGTTGTTGTCTTCAATTTTATTCATGACTTGCATGAGTTGACGGGGCAAAAGCGGCAAAGTTTTAGACCAATAAGGCACTTCGTGTTTGAGCTGCGCCCACCAACCACGCACGCCAACTTCTTGATCCATCCAACGCGTTAAAAAAGGTTGCGCCGTCGCCCACAAATCCAGTTCTGGGTAAAGTTGTCGCCCCAAACCTTCGACGTTCACCAACGTTTTTTGTAATAAAATCAATTGCGGTTGGATGTTGGCTTGAAAACGCCGCCCAATCGTAAACACTTGATACAAGACCAAACCAAATGAAATTTCGCCCAAAGGCTTATTAAACAAAGGCTCTAAAATGGCGCGTATGGCCGTTTCAAACGCCGCCACATTCGTGTCTTTCGGCACCCAACCCGATTCGATGTGCGCCACGGCCACCGCACGATAATCTCGATTAAAAAAAGCCAACATATTGACCGCCAAAGCGTGTTTGTCTTCTTTGGTTAAACTGCCCATAATCCCAAAATCCAAGGCAATATAACGCCCATCATCGGCCACAAAAATGTTTCCTGGGTGCATATCGGCATGAAAAAATCCATGCGTAAAGACTTGAGTAAAAAAGATATTCACGGCCGTTGTGGCCAACCTTTCCAAATTCAGGCCTTTTTCTAACAACACGTCGAGGTGAGAAATGGGCGTGCCATCCATCCATTCCATGGTCATGACTTCTGGCCGACAATAATCGTAATACATAGTTGGGACTAGCAATTCTGAACTGCCTACAAAATTGCGCTGCAATTGCGAGCCATTGCCTGCCTCATTCATCAAATCCAGCTCTTCCAGCACCGAGCGCGAAAACTCGGCCACCACCAATTGGGGGCGCAAGCGCCGTGCTTCTGCGCTTACCGAACTCACCCAACGCGCTAACGAAGCGAGCAGCGCTAAATCTTGTTGTATCGTCTCACGAATGTTGGGGCGCAAAATTTTAACGGCCACGGCTTGCCCGACGGTTGCGTTGCCAACGGGATGTAAACGGGCTTTATGGACTTGCCCTATCGAGGCGCTGGCCACGGCCTCCAACTCAAACTCGGCATACACTTGAGACAAAGGCAAACCCAAAGACTTTTCTATAATCGCCACGGCCAACTCGCCGGCAAAAGGTGGCACTCGACTTTGCAAATGGGATAATTCTTCTGCAAAATCAGGGCGTAATAAATCTGGGCGAGTTGATAACGCTTGGCCAAACTTCACAAAAATAGGGCCTAGGTTTTCTAAGACCAAGCGCACTCTTACCGCTAAGGGTTCTGAATTTTTACGCCGAAACGGCAAAATCTTTAGCACGCGATGCAAAAAACCCCAGCGCGACCAAGCTAAAAATTCGTCTAAACCAAAGGCATAAAAGAGATAAAGGATATGTAACAAGCGAAATAGAGACATGGCGTTTGAGTTACCGCAGTTGAAAGAACAACAAAAAAGACTCCCCCTCAAAAAAAGTCACCAGCCCGTTTACAACACAAATTCTAAGTTGTCCAACAAACGGGTTTTGCCCAAACGGGCGGTGGCTAAAATGACTTTTTCTTTGGGCGCATCAAGCGTGTGTTTGGTCAGCGGCAACAACTGATGCGCATCGCACACGCTTAAATAATCCACCACCCAGCCTTGCGCGGTCAATTGCCGTGTGGCCTGTGCGCACAATTCGTCAAAATCGCCCTCGCCTGCCAAAATGGCCGACCGAACGCCGCACAGGGTTTGATACAACTGCGGCGCGATGGCGCGCTGTTCTGAGCTTAAATACCCATTGCGCGACGACAAAGCCAAGCCATCGGACGCACGGCCTGTATCAACGGCCACGAGACGCACAGGCACATTTAAATCCGCCACCATGCCTTGAATGATGGCCAATTGTTGAAAATCTTTCCGCCCAAAACACGCCACATTGGGTTGCACGATGTTAAATAGCTTGAGTACCACCGTCGCCACGCCCCTAAAATGGCCAGGGCGAAAAGCCCCTTCTAAACGCGATTGCATTTCTGGCGGTTCGACCTGATAAGCCTGCACCGTATTCGGATACAAAGTGGCTTCTGTGGGCAAAAACAACACATCAACGCCTGCTGCGATGAGCTGGGCAATGTCGGCCTCGTGCGTGCGTGGGTAAGCATCAAAATCTTCCCCTTGACCAAACTGCAAGCGATTGACAAAAATACTCACCGCCACGTGCTGGGCGTGTTGTTTGGCGGCAGCCACCAAAGACAAATGCCCCGCGTGTAAATTGCCCATGGTAGGCACAAAAGCCAAACTGGACACGCTCTGCCGCCAAGCTTGAAACTCGGCGATGCTGTGGATAATTTTCATGATTGAGCCCCTAACGTTGAGTTAAATTGAAGGTGAATTATTTTTCTTGGCGGCTTGTTTTTTGGCCAAATAACTTTTCAACACTTTCCAAACGGCAGGCAAACCTGGTATCACTATCATCAAAATGATGATTTTTTCTAAATGCAATTTGACCCATTCGTTTTGACCCAAAACGTAGCCCAAATAACACAAACTCGCGACCCAAATCACCGCACCGATCACGTTATAACGCAAAAAAAGACTGTGATTCATTTTGCTCATGCCCGCCACAAAAGGCGCAAACGTGCGAACAAACGGCAAAAATCTGGCCAAAATGATGGTTTTCCCGCCATGTTTTTCAAAAAAACGATGCGTTTCTGCTAAGTTTTCGGGTTTAATCAATCGGGGGTATTTTGCCGACAATTGCGCACCAGCATAACGTCCTATCGTGTAATTGGTGGCATCGCCCAAAATGGCCGCCACCACCAATACCAACACCAAAGTATGAACATTGAGCGCACCGCCCGCCAACCCTGCAATGCCACCCGCCACAAATAACAAAGAATCCCCAGGTAAAAAAGGTGTCACCACCAAACCCGTTTCACAAAAAATAATCGCAAATAAAATCACATACAACCAAACCCCATATAAATCGGCCCAACGTGCCAAGGTCACATCAAGGTTGCGCAGTAAATCCAAAACCAGAAGCATGGCCTGCCATAAAAAATCCCAAATCATCACCAAATATTCCATTATTTACCCCCTTTTTTTAATTAGCCATTCAATACAAAAAACATTTAAAAATCGTTTGTGGCCAACCTTTTTCAGCAGAATTTGAGCTAACAAGGTTGGCCGCAATGCTTTAATTTAAACCTTGCCTTCGTTGTCGTCGTTGTCACGTACCCAAAACAAGCGATCAGGAATCAACGAACCCATGCCCAAACGCAAACTGTTTTTTAAGGTTTCCCAAGTATATTCTTGAGCATCTCGCACCGCTTCAGGCACCGCTGCACCAGAGGCCAACATCCCAGCCAAAGCAGCCGCCAATGTGACATTAATCCCGCGAAATTGCCCTTCAAAACGCGGCCACGTATCGCGGCGCACTTCACCCGAAGAGTTAAATAAGGTGGTTTGTGTTTTACCCAAATTGCTGTCGGTCAACACCAAATATTCGCAGCCCAATTCGATGATTTTTTGGGCGCATAGGGCCGCGCAGTCTTCGGGTGGCAAGCCTTCAAATTCTTGCGCAAACAAGCGCATCACATCGTATTGATTGGCGACCAAGACGCTGGTTTGTGTCAATAACATTTGTTTGTAAGCATCAAAAAAATCGTCTCTTTCGGTTTCATCGGTACTCAAGGTGGTCAAATCCAAAGCCACCACCACGCCCATGTCTGGATAATCGGCAATGACTTCGGCCACACGGCTCAAATTTTCGAGACTGCCGATTAATCCGATGTTAAAAGCGGCCACAGGCATGTCTTCCAAAATCAAACGTGCTTGCTGCTCTATCATGTCTTCGTCGATTAACACCAATTGTTCTGAACCGCTCGTGTCGGCCGCCATCACCGCGGTGATGACGCTGGTTGGATAGCAGCCCAAACTCACCAAGGTCATGGCATCGGCAATGACACCCGTCGCCGAAGAAGAATCACTGGCGCCAAAAGACAAAACCACAGGCAAGGTTGTTGTCATTTTATGCATGGTTCACCCTTTCTTGTTCACAAAAATTTGTCCATAACCAAGCCACTTTAACGCCGCCCAACGCTTGATGATGACAACTCATAGCTCCACTCGCAACGGCCAATAAGGTATGTTGCTGGTCGTAAATCAAAGGCCAATATTGACGTAACACGGGTGGAATGCCCATGTCTTGCATCACCGTTTTTAAGGGTTTGCGGCCAACCTTTTGCGCCAATAGCTCGCCGCCCGTGCGGGATTTGATGTGCAAAGTGTCTTGCAAAATCGACAAAGGCAAGCCCATTTCATGCGGCGCAGCGAGGCTGATGTGCAAAGCACCGCCCAATTGAGTCAAGGGATAAACGCCCACACCATCAAGCTTCAAATGCTCTTGTAGCGGTTGATCGGCCAACACATCGACAGGCGCAGCCACCACCAAATTGCGGTAGCGTATCAATACGCCTGTGGCTTTTTTTTGCGCGGCGTGATTTTGATGGGCGCGCGCTTGGGTTTGCAAAATCAAATAAGGGGACGTTTGCGCACGACTGTCGTTTAATTGCCGCCGAAAATCTTCTAAAGCCTGCGGCGTTGGCATAAAAAAGGCTTGTTGCTGTAAAAAAAACTGTAATAACAAGCGTTGTCTAGGCGGCGACAAGCGCAAACAAGCTTCTAAATTCAACCCTTGCATTAAGCCGTTGGTGTCGGCGCAGTTGGCCGCATCCAGTTGCGCGACTTCTTCTAAAACACTGGCCGAATCGGCACACAACAGCGCACTTCTGGCCAAATGTTGGCGATAATGCGGCCACATTTGCGCAATATGTGGCATCACGTCGTGGCGCAGCGCATTGCGCGTAAAACGTCTATTTTGATTGCTGTCATCTTCCACCCAAGTGAGGCCGCGTTCGTGCGCATAAGCCACGATTTGGGCACGGGTAAACGGCAATAAAGGTCGCCAAATTAATTGGGGCGCATCGGCGTTGGCGTAACGTTTGGCAGGCATGGACGCCAAACCTTTGACACCCGCGCCGCGCAATATTTGTAACAATTGGGTTTCGGCAAGGTCATCGGCGTGATGCGCCAACAACATGGCCGACGCACCCGATTGAGCACCATAACGCGCAAAGGCATCATATCGGGCTGCTCGAGCCAAGGCTTCGACAGAACCCCCTTCGGCCAAACCACAATCGACAAACATCACCGTAAAAGGCACACAAAGTTTGGCGCACAACTCGGCGCAATGCGCTGCCCAAACTGGGGCTTGCGGGTTCAGTCCGTGATTGACGTGCAAAGCACTCAACTCGATGCCTTTGGCTTTTAAGGCGGGCTGTTTGCCTTGCGGCTCGTTGAGGGCGCGCGCCAACAAATCCAGCAATACGACAGAATCCACGCCACCAGACAAAGCAATGCCCCAATGGGTTTCTTGAGGCAAATGGGCGCTCAAATGGGCGCGAAATAAAGCATAAAAATCGGTCATAACGTGTCGATTCAATAAAGAAGCATGGTCTAAAAAAATAAAAACCGCATGATACCACGCAGCGCACTGGGTTTAGGCATCTTTCTCTAGGCGAGATCCAATTAAAGCCCTAGTAAAAACACCAATAATCAACCTATAATCGAAAGGCTAGTTCAGCAAAGACACGCTGAAGCGCATCGTTCATGTATTCATACCATTTTCACTCAAACAGGAGTCGGACAAATGCACATTTTACACATAGACAGCAGTATCCTAGGCGAACAATCCGTGACGCGTCTACTTGGTGCTGAACTCACCGCCGCTTTGCAGGCCAGCCAACCCAACAGCCGCATGACTTATCGCGACGTGGTCAGCCACCCCTTGCCGCATTTAACGGTTGATATGTTGGGTGGCACGCCTGCACGCAGTTTGGCTTTAGAAGAATTATTTGCTGCCGATGTCATCGTCATTGGTGCGCCCATGTATAACTTTAGCGTCCCCAGCCAACTCAAAGCGTGGATAGATCACATCGTCGCGGTCGGGCAAACCTTTAAATATACAGAAACAGGCCCTGTGGGTTTGCTTGAAAACAAAAAAGTCTATCTCGTTTCTGGGCGAGGCGGCGTACATTCTGGCGTACCCACCAACGACAACCCAAGCGTAGACTTTCAAGAACGTTATTTAGAAACCGTCTTGGGCTTTATTGGCCTCAAAGACATCACCATCATTCGTGCCGAAGGCGTTGGCATGGGTTTGAAAGACTCGGCCTTGGCTGCTGCCCGTGCGCAAATTGTGGCCTTGACACAATAAAACCTTGCGGCCAACCTTTTTCACTGATTTTTCAGAAAAAAGGTTGGCCGCAAGTCCGAAAAAATACTGGTTTAAATGGCTTAAGCTGATACCAGCGTATCATAACCATTAACTAATATGGTTAATTGCCCCGTGCCGGGGTGTATCACCAAGCCATGCACAGGTACGTCTTTTGGAATTAAAGGATGGCTGCGCACCGTCTCAACGGTGTGGCGCACGCTGTCTTCTACTTTATCAAAGCCCTTTAGCCAAGCCATTAAGTCTATGCCCGCTGACATTAAGGTTTTGATGGTTTCATCGCTGATGCCATGCGCTTTGGCTTTGGTTAATACTTGCTCGGGGTCTATGCCTTTCACGCCGCAATCATGGTGCGCAACGATACAAATTTCTTTCGCATTCAATTGATAAATAGCTATCAGCAAGCTGCGCATCACCGAACCCCAAGGGTGCGTAATCAACGCACCTGCATTTTTAATCAAGGTCGCATCGCCATTTTTTAAACCCATCGCCTGTGGCAAAAGCTCCACCAAACGGGCATCCATACACGCCACCAATGCCAAGTGTTTGTCTGGAAACTTATCACTTTCTAATGTTGTGTAAGCTTTTGACTCTACGTATTTTTTGTTGTGGTTAACGATGTTTTCTAATAAATTCATGGTACTTTTCCTTATAAAATACTTGCTTAAAAAAAGTGAACGAACGGTAAAACCGGCGCATTATGACTTGATTGCCTCAAAAAATAAAGAAAAACCAATAAAAAAGCTTTATTAAAATGGATTAAACGATTAAAATTGCAACCCTATGATTTAAACCTAAAACCACCAAGTTGATCTTGTGATACACAAGTTGACTTGGTCAATTTTTTGAGTTGCCTCATCAATCACCTCCTGCATCATCACGCCGTGCCCCGTTTTTTATTTTTACAATTAATACACTTAAGAAGAGAGTTATCATGACCTTAACAAAAGCAGAATTGGCTGAAATCCTTAGCGACAAAGCTCACCTTCCTAAACGCGACGGCAAAGACTTCGTTGAACTATTTTTTGAAGAAATACGCCTAGCCCTTGAGTCGGGCGATGCCGTCAAATTATCAGGTTTTGGTAACTTTGAACTGCGCACCAAACCCGAACGCCCTGGTCGCAATCCAAAAACAGGGGAAGAAGTCGCTGTTTCCGCGCGCCGAGTAGTGACTTTTCACGCCAGCCAAAAACTAAAAACCATGGTGGAGCAAAAAAATGCAGGCAAAACCGCAGCCTGATTTACTGGCCATACCCGCAAAACGCTACTTCACTTTAGAAGAAGTGGCGACATTGGCTGGTGTGGCTCCTCATATTTTACGATATTGGGAACAAGAATTTTCGCCTTTACAGGCGACCGCTCGCAGCGGACGCTTGTATTATCAGCGCAAAGACGTATTGTTAGCGCGGCGCATAAGGCATTTGTTGGTCGATGATGGCTTTACGATTTCAGCGGCTTTGCAACAAATCCAGTCAGGAGACCTTGCGCCCAAGTCTTATTTTAGCGCAAGCGAAGTGCGTACCGAATTGACTGAAATGTTGGCACTGGTTGAACTGGCCTTAGCGCCTGCTCCAGCCCAGCCTCACGCCGCCCAGCCAAATATTGTTTGATGCGCCAATCACGCCGCACGCCAAAAAATGTACACCCAAAAAAATGACTTATGCCTAATCCTATTCCTCTTTATCAAACCCTCACCCGTGAAGGCATGCAAACGGTTGATGCCGTCATAAGACGTTCACTCCATTCTGATGTGGTTTTGATACGGCAAATGGCGGATTACATCGTCGCCAGCGGTGGCAAGCGTCTGCGCCCCACTTTGGTGTTGTTGGCAGGTTCTGCTTTGTCTTGTGCCGACGATAAATTGTACACAACGGCCGCCATGATAGAGTTCATCCACACTGCGACGTTATTGCACGACGACGTGGTCGATGAGTCCGAAATGCGCCGTGGCCGTCAAACGGCCAATGCGATGTTTGGCAATGCGGCCAGCGTTTTGGTCGGTGATTTCTTGTATTCACGAGCTTTTCAAATGATGGTGGCCAGCGACAGTATGCGCGTGGTGACCATCATGTCCAACACCACCAACGTCATTGCCGAAGGCGAAGTGTTGCAGCTGCTCAACATCGGTGAAATTGACTTAACCGAAAACGATTACCTCCAAGTCATTCGTTACAAAACTGCCAAATTATTTGAATCTGCCGCGCAAATTGGCGCGGTCATTGCTGGCGCAAATCCAATAGAAGAACAAGCCTTGGCCGATTATGGGTTAAATTTAGGGGTTGCTTTTCAAATTGTAGATGACATCCTCGATTACACGGGCGATGCGGCGGTGCTGGGCAAAAGTCTAGGCGATGATTTAGGCGAAGGTAAAGTGACTTTGCCTTTAATTTACGCCATGCGCCACGGGTCGGAAGATGAAAAAGTCCTGATTGCAAACGCTTTAAAAGAGGGCGACGCCAGTTTGTTTCCCCAAGTATTGGCGGCGGTAAGGCGCACGGGCGCATTAGATGCCACTTACGCCCAAGCCCAAACAGCGGTGGAGGTTGCCATTGCCGCTTTAGCACCCTTGCCCGACACACCCGCCAAAACAGCCTTGATAGAGTTGGCGCAGTTATCCATACAGCGCAACCATTAAGTTCAACTTGTTCAGTTCAATCGTTAAACCCGATTGTTACCCCTTGCGGCCAACCTTTTTCCACCAAAATCGGAAAAAGGTTGGCCGCAAGGGGTAAATTCGCTTACAATGGCGACGCTTCAGAGTTTAGGGAAATGGGTGAAAACCCCATACTGCCCCCGCAACGGTAACTTGTTTTGCCTCCTGCAAAACGCTGTTTTTTATGAACCACTGGCTTAGGCTGGGAAGGGAAAAACAGAGTAAAGTGAGTCCGGAAACCTGCTCGAAGCCACACAAATGATTGTGTGCCGAACAAACGTTGCGGGGTGGCAACGGAATAACGGATTGCTGCTTTTGCCGATTCACGGCTATCGCTGGACAATTATTTATTTCATTTCTCTCCCGCTGACTCGATTTGTCGAGTAGCGGTTTTTTTGTGCCTGTCGTTTTAGACTCACAAGAAAGCCTTGCAACGTTTGATGATCTCACCACAAACACGGAGGGTGTTTTATCATGAAAACGCATCTGATTTTACCAACGCACCAAAAATGCGGCCCAGCTTTACGTTTGGCAACTTTGGCCGCCTTAATGGCCTTAAACAGCACGTCCATTTATGCAGAAAATAATCCGCCTGAAGAAATGGTGGTCACCGCCACTCGCTCGCCTCAAGCGCTCAATAAAAGTCTGCGCGACGTGACCGTCATCACCGAAAACGACATCAAAACCTCAGGCGTGACGGATTTGGTGCAACTGTTGGCGCAACAAGCTGGCGTAGAAGTCGCCAGCCAAGGCGGCACTGCCAAAGTAACTGACTTGTATTTGCGCGGCACCAACGGCAAACACACCGTCATTTTAGTGGATGGTGTGCGCATTTTATCGGCCACCACGGGTGCGGCGGCTTTGCATCACATTCCTTTAGAACACATTGCGCGCATAGAAATTTTACGCGGCCCCGCCAGCACCTTGTACGGCGCAGATGCCTTGGGCGGTGTCATCCAATTGTTCACTAAAAATCACTCGGCCAATTCAGGCTGGGCGGCCAGCTTGGGCGCAGGCAGTTACGGGCTGGTGAAAGGCTCGCTGTCCAAAAGTTTTCAGGGCAGCACCCTCATCAATCAACGCCCTCAATTACAAGGCAGTTTGGCCATAAGTGCGGAAGCCAATTCGGGATTTTCAGCCCAAAATGCACAATCCGACACCGCTTGGAGCGCTCACAATCCAGACAAAGATCCGTATTCTAACGCCGCCGTAACGGGCAGATTGGCGTATCAACTCAGTGCAAACGATGCGTTACAAGCGCAGTTTTTTTACAGCAACAGCAGCAGCGATTACGATCAAAGTCCCACGGGGCGAGATGTTGAAAAAAGCGCTCTCACCAGCGGTCATGTGCAATTACTCAATCAAATCAAGCCCGATTGGTTAAGCAAACTGACCTTGAGCCTCAGCCAAGACCTTGGCCGCAACGAATTGGGCGACACCACTTTTAGCGAAAACGACAATTACACAACCAAGGTACAAACGCTCAATTGGCAACACGATGTCAATTTAAGCCCCACCGCCGGCAAAATCAGCTGGGGCTTAGAAGCGCAACATCAACAAGTGGATTCCAGTATTGCTTATGCCGAAACCGAGCGGCGCACGCAAGCCGTATTTGGGCTTTATGCGCTAACCACAGGTTTGCACAGCGTGGAAACCGCGCTGCGCTACGACAATAGCGATGTTTTTCAAGGCAAAACGACGGGCAATTTGGCGTATGGTTACACCCTAAATCCCAATTGGCGCTTGCGTGCCAGCGCTGGCACGGCTTATAAAGTACCGACTTTCAATGATTTATATTGGCCACGTTACGGCAACCCCAATTTACAACCCGAAACGGCCAAAAGTGGCGAGTTGGGCGTGATTTGGCAAAGTGTCGGCAAAAGTGCCACGCTCACCTATTTCAACCAAGTCATCGACAACCTGATTAGTTATCAAGGGGATTATGCTTACAATCAACAAGCCGCCATTCAAGGCCTCACCTTTGCGGCCAAAGTGTCACACGAAGCTTGGCGATTGGATTTTAACGCCACCAAACAAGACGCTTATGACCGAGAATTGTCGCGCCCTTTAGCGCGCCGCGCCGATTTTGTGAGCAACCTTAAGCTGCAATATGACCTAGACGCAGGCGACGATTTGGCGACTTTGGGCGCAGAATGGCAATACAGCGGCCAACGTTTGGATTACGTGTACGGCGCGGGCACGCAAACCCTGCCTGCTTATCACGTGTTTAATGTGTCGCTCAATTACCCCATCAATCCACGTTGGACACTCAACGCGCGCCTCAACAATCTCACCAATGCCGACACCACACAAACTTACGGTTACAACACCGACGGTCGCAACGCCTTCTTAGCATTGCGTTATCAAGGTTTGTAAGTTGCCGTCCAGCTCAAAAACCTTTGCGGCCAACCTTTTTCCCTGATTTTAAATAAACTTTAAGGGCATTGCTTCATAATGAAGGCAATTAAACTATGATGAAATTAAATAATGGCATTCATATTGATTTTGATAGAGACCGTCTGTTTGATGAATTGGGTTATAAAAGACTCAAAGAATCTTATATGCTAGAAGAAGAAACATCGCCTCAAGAACGTTTTGCGTTTGTCTCACAACAATTTAGCAGCAACTTAGCTCACGCTCAACGCTTGTATGAGTATGCTTCTAAACATTGGCTAAGCTACTCTACGCCGATTCTTTCTTTTGGTCGTTCGCAAAAAGGCTTGCCGATTTCTTGTTTTCTGAATTTTATCGACGATTCCGCAGAGGGCTTGGTGGATGCGCTTAGCGAAACCAACTGGCTGTCCATGCTTGGTGGTGGCGTGGGAATACATTTGGGGATACGGGCAGCCGATTCGAAATCAACGGGCATCATGCCGCACTTAAAAATTTATGATGCGTCCTCTTTAGCCTATCGCCAAGGGAACACGCGCCGTGGCTCATATGCCGCTTACCTTGATATTAACCATCCCGACATCATCCAGTTTTTAGAAATGCGCAAACCGACAGGCGATCAAAATATGCGCTGCACCAATCTTCATCATGGCATTAACGTGACTGACGATTTCATGTCCATTATCGAACGATGCATGCTGCAACCAAACACGGACGACAGCTGGCATTTACGTGATGCAAAAACGGGTGTCATACGCGAAACGGTATCGGCAAAAGCCTTATGGCAGCGCATTATTGAAATGCGCATCCAAACAGGTGAACCCTATTTGTGTTTTATTGATAGCGCAAATCATGCACTGCCGCAGCATTTAAAAAATCTGGGATTAAAAATCAATGGTTCAAATCTTTGCACAGAAATCTTTTTACCAACCAACAAAGAAAGAACCGCCGTATGTTGCCTTTCTTCATTAAATTTGGAATATTTTGAAGACTGGAAAACGAATCAGCTGTTCATCAAAGACGTTGCGGAAATGCTCGATAATGTCTTGCAGTATTTTATTGATAATGCGCCTGATGCCATCAGCCGAGCAAAGTTCTCTGCGCAACAAGAACGCTCAATTGGTGTGGGCGCACTGGGGTTTCATGCTTACCTACAAAAATCAGGCGTGCCTTTTGAAAGTGCGCTTGCTAAATCAATCAACATAAAGCTCTTCAAACACATCAAAGAAAAAATGGATATCGCCAATGTAGCGCTTGCACAGGCGCGTGGGGCATGCCCAGATGCTGAAAAATCAGGATTAACACTCCGTTTCTCTCACACGACCAGCATCGCGCCCAATGCGTCTTCTTCTTTAATTATGGGTAACACGTCTCCGAGCATAGAGCCCTATCGTGCCAATGTTTTTCGGCAAGACACGCTGTCAGGTGCATCGGTCTATAAAAATCGTTTTCTTGAAAAGATACTCAACAAGAAATGCGATGAATTGCAAATCGACATCGACGAAGTGTGGGCTTCTATTATTGCGCATGATGGCTCAGTGTCACATTTAGCCTGGTTGGATCAGGCAACCAAAGACATCTACAAAACAGCCGTAGAAATCGATCAACGCTGGATCATCGAATTAGCAGGGGATAGGCAAGCGTTTATTGATCAAGGTCAAAGCGTCAATGTGTTTTTTCGTCCTGATGTCCACATCAAATACTTACATGCCATTCATTTTCAGGCTTGGAAAAAAGGGCTTAAGTCTCTTTATTATTGTCGCAGCGATAAGCTTAGAAAAGCCGATCGCGTTGGACAACAAATAGTAAGAGAAAAAATAGAAGAGGCCATCGACCTACACAAGTTAATCGAAAATGATGAGTGTCTAGCATGCCAATAAATCCATCCAGATTAAGAGACCCCAAATGACCACGCCACAAGCCAAACTCACTGAAGAACGTTCTTACTTTAAGCCATTTAACTATCCCTTTGCTTTTGAGGCCTTTAAACAAAGCGAACAAATGCATTGGCTGGCAGCAGAAGTCCCCATGGTTGAAGATGTCAATGATTGGAAAAATAAGCTGTCCGACAAAGAAAGGCATTTTCTCACTCATATTTTTCGATTTTTTACGCAAGCAGATATTGATGTTGCTGGTGGCTATGTCAACAATTATTTGCCCCTTTTTCCTCAACCAGAAGTCCGAATGATGTTGTGTTCTTTCGCGGCAAGAGAAGCCGTTCATATACAAGCCTATTCGCATTTAATCGAAACGCTGGGCATGCCAGAATCGACCTACAATGAGTTTTTAGAGTATGAGGCGATGAAAGAAAAGCATGACTATTTTACTCAGTTTACGGAAAGAGATGCCCGTTCTGTCGCTCAACAAATCGCTGTATTTAGTGCTTTTACGGAAGGCATGCAGTTATTCAGCTCTTTTGTGATGCTCTTGAATTTTGCTCGCCATGGCAAAATGAAAGGAATGGGGCAGATTATTGCTTGGTCTATTGCCGATGAGACGCTACACGCAGAAAGCATGATTTTGCTATTCCGTCAATTTGTGCTCGAAAATCATCACATATGGAACAACCAGTTAAAAAGCGAAATTTACACCATTGCCACAAAAATGGTTGATTTAGAAGATAAATTTGTTGACCTTGCTTTTGCGATGGGGGATATGGAAGGCTTAACCCAAGAAGAGGTTAAAAAATACATCCGTTATATTGCAGATCGTCGGCTCATTTCATTAGGCATGAAAGGTATTTTTCAGATCAAAAAAAATCCTTTACCTTGGGTTGATGGCATGTTGGGTGTCACGCACAGTAACTTTTTTGAACAAAAAGTGACTGATTACGCTAAGGGTGCGCTTACGGGCAGCTGGTCATCTGTTTGGGCAGAATAAATGCAAAAAATGTGACTTAACACCTTTTGCGGCCAACCTTTTTACGTGAAAAACACGCAAAAGGTTGGCCGCAAAACCATACCAATAAGCAGACAAAAAACAAACCGATACAAGCGCAAAGTTAAGCCGCTTTTAAGGCAATAAACGCACCACAAGCGCTCAATGTACAGCCCAACAGCAAATAAAAATTCAATGGGCTATCGCCTATCCAAACCGATGCCGCGCCAGCGACCATGGGAAACAAAGCCACCATGTAAGCACTTTTTGCCGCACCAATGCGCGTAATCAGTTGCAAATAGGCCAACCACGCCAAGACTGTAGAAAAAAATGTCAAATAAGCCAACGCCAGCAACCAATTGGGTTCGCTGCTGACGCTGGGCGCACCTTGCGCGAACGTTGCATACCCTAAAATCAGCACCGCCGCAAAACTCATGCCCACAGCATTGGCAGCCAGCGGATGTATGCCTTTCTGCGCATTTCGTGCCGAACACACGTCACCCAAAGCCGTCAACACGGTTGCGCCCAAAGCAAACGCACAACCCAACCATAATTTGTGCGACTCCCCTGCTGAAAACAAAGGATAAGCCAACACAGCAACACCCGCCACACCAAACACACCGCCAATCAATGTATTTTTTTGCACTTTTTGCCGTAAAAAAACAGCCAAAAATAGCGGCGTTATAATCACTTTCATAGAAAAAATAAGCGTAATTAAGGCGGCATTGATAAAATCGGCCGCAAAATAAAACAAAAGATAACTGGAAAAGAAATTTAAAAAGCCAAACAGCAAAACCGACCATCGATCCGATTTTTTCCAATTGAACTTGGGTTTTACAAACACACACAATCCAACAAAGACCAAGCCTGCCGCAACCAGTCGATAGGCCAAGGCCCATTCAGCAGGCACCAATTCGCTGCCTTGCAGGCGAATGACAACCGCATTTAAACCCCAAACTACCAAACAAAATACATATAAAAAAATGGTCACGACTGTCACCTATCCCTTAAAAATCAACTTCGCTTGAGCCTTACTCTATGGTGACGCGTATGGTTTGCCTTTGATTCAAGCCTTCGTAATGAATGTCGGCGCATAATTGCACGCCATGCCCAAGCGCTTTTGCACAATCCAGCGCCACGACTTGGACAAAATACTCCATATCACGCACGACGGTATGGCCATTGTAGGCTTTGATGTAGTCTTCTAAAGCAAACAGTTCGAGTATTCTGTCACCCGCTGTGTAAGCAATGTTAAGTGTGCTGCCTGCGGCAGGATTTTGGCTGCGGTTGCACAGTATCGGCAAAAAAACGCAGTGTTCTATGTGCATGGATAACTGCGGACAGGCATTTTGTATGGTTTTTAGTGGCGCATCAACGTGCGCTGTTTCGTGAGTTATCCACATCACAAGCTCCTTGCTCGATACAAATACCAATGATTTAAACCCACCGCCAAAGCCCCAGCAATAAGGGTTTTAAACAACAAATCCGCCCAAATAATTTTGGCCATATCGGCCGAGCTCAATTCGCCATAAAAAGCCAATAAGGTAAAAAGAAGCGTGTCCAGCGGAATGCTGATGGCGTTACTGGACAAGGCTCGGGTCAACCAAGACCGTTGTATAAACCGTTGATACAGCGCGGTATCGGCCAATTCACCCACCAAAATAGCAATAAATGAAGCCACCACAAAACGAACGGGCGTATCAAGCGCCGCAGCAACCGCAACATTCACCGCCACGGCCAAGCCAATTGCCAAAAAAACAACGCGCACTCCAAATTGATGCAATTTATCGCGCAAAGTAAACACCGCCGCAAAAAAAATAGTGCCTACGCTCAACAAACCCAAAACCCCCAAGTCTATGAATTTGTTTAAGGTGAGATTGGCAAGCAAAACACTCGCCACGTACAACAAGGTCCAAAAATAAACGCCTAACATAACAGCTCCTTACTCGCATCACAAGCGAGAGAATGATTTAAGAAAAATGTCCATCGGCAGACATCCGACGACCTAAGGAGTTTACCACACGGCATCGCACACCGCGTGCGTCGCCAACCCAACAAAAAACTTTGCGGCCAACCTTTGTCCGTGATGTTCACGTTAAAAGGTTGGCCGCAAGGGTTAAAACAGGCAAAAATTTAGCCTTCCACGCCCAAATAGGCGCTGATGCCCAAAGCGGCTTCGCGGCCTTCAAACACGGCGCGCACGACCAAATCGGCACCACGCACCATGTCGCCACCTGCAAACACTTTGGGGTTGGTGGTTTGGTGCGCAAAAGTTTGGGTGGCGCTGGCCAACACGCGTTCTTGTGCGTTGACTTGTATTTGCGCTGATTCAAACCAGCTGGCTTGTTCGGCCTGAAAACCAAAGGCAGCAATCACCACATCGCACTCAAACACTTGTTCGCTGCCCGCCACCACTTCAGCGTTGCGGCGACCTTTTGCATCGGGCGCGCCCAAACGGGTTTCGGCCAAGGTTAACTTCAATGAGCCATCGGCATTTTTACTGATGCTGACGGGTTGGCGTTGCCACAAAAAGGTCACGCCCTCTTCTTTGGCGTTGGTCACTTCGCGCTTAGAACCTGGCATATTGGCTTCATCGCGGCGATACGCGCAAGTGACGCTGAACGCGCCTTGACGAATCGCGGTGCGATTGCAATCCATCGCCGTGTCGCCACCGCCCAAGACCATGACGCGCTTGTTTTTAAAATTTAAATGCGCTTCGGTGCTGGGCAAAGTCCCCAAACTGTGACGCGCTTGGTTGATTAAATACGGCAAAGCGGGCGTGGCGAGGGCTTCGCCTTCAAATCCGCCCACCATAAACCGATACGCGCCCATGCCCATAAAAACGGCATCGTAATCTTGCAACAATTGCGCCATGCTGATGTCACGGCCAATTTGGGTATTGAGCACAAATTGTATGCCCATGCCTTCTAAAATGGCGCGGCGTTGGCGCATGACGCTTTTTTCTAGTTTGAATTCGGGGATACCAAAGGTGAGCAACCCGCCAATCTCTTCGTGTTGGTCAAACACCACGGCCTGTATGCCTTGACGCGCCAACACATCGGCGCAAGACAAACCAGCAGGGCCTGCGCCTATGATGGCGACTTTTTTGCCCGACGCGACCACTTTGCTCAAATCGGGGCGCCACCCTGCGGCAAACGCCGTGTCGGTGATGTATTTTTCAACGCTGCCGATCGACACCGCGCCAAATTCGGTTTGCTCTAAAGTACAAGCGCCTTCGCACAAGCGATCTTGCGGGCAAACGCGACCACAAATTTCAGGTAACGAGTTGGTTTGATGCGATAATTCGGCCGCTTCAAACAAGCGGCCTTTTTGTACCAAATCCAACCAATTGGGGATGTAATTATGCACGGGGCATTGCCATTCACAATACGGCGTGCCGCAGCTCAAACATCGCGCCGATTGTTCTTCGGCGGTGGCGTTAGTCAACGGTTCGTAAATTTCTTTAAACACAATTTTACGAACTGCCGCAGGCACTTTTACGCCTGAATTGCGTTCAACTTTCATAAACTGAAATACATCGCCCATCTTTGCCTCTCCTTGCCGTGTGATGTTGAATTAAGATTTAAAATGCTAAAGGTTGAATGTCAGGCCTAGCGTATCATAAAAAAGTTGCGCTGGCATTAGCATCATTGCCTTTTCTTAACGCAAATTGATTTGCGGCCAACCTTTTTTGGTTGGCGTGGCTTAATTTGCTTGTAAAATATTCTACTCGTCCTCTTAAAAAAACATAAAAACCCGACAAAATTCGGGAATAAAAATGATAATTTGACCTTAAAAAACGCAAACCGCTTTCATCACTGATTAAAATCAATCCAAAAAATTTAAAAAAATTAACCACAAAAGGTTGGCCGCGTGGCAAAATGGCCGAGCTTAATCTAACGCTTTAATTTTTCGTTGTTTTATACTTTCGAAAGGCACTGCGCATGAAAAATCAGCTCACACCACGTCTCACCCTTTTGGCAACGGCTTTGTGTTGGCCTTTGTTTGCTTATCAACCCAGTTTGGCGGCACCCAGCCCCAATACGCCCGACATTTTATTGGCCGACTCCTACAAACAAGGCATCAATCCCAGCGCCTATTTGGTCAGCGAAAAACTAGATGGCGTGCGTGCGGTGTGGAACGGGCAAACGTTAACCACGCGCGGCGGCCTTGTTATCAAAGCGCCCGCTTGGTTTACGGCCAAGTTTCCCAAAGTCCCTTTGGACGGGGAATTGTGGATGGCTCGTGGCCAATTTGACGCGGTCAGTGCGGCCATACGGCGCAGTCCACCCATAGACGCAGAATGGCAAAAAATCACCTATCAACTGTACGAATTACCCAAAGCACAAAGCGATTTTAGCGCGCGCTTTGCCGCCATCACGCGGTTGGTACAAAGCGCCAACAGTCCCTATTTAAAAGCCGTTCCACAATTTAAAGTCAGCACCGAAGCTCAACTCATGGCCACTTTAGACGAAATTGTGGCAGGCGGCGGTGAAGGATTAATGTTGCACCGCGCCGACAGTTTGTGGCACACAGGTCGCAGCGCGGCTTTGTTAAAACTCAAAAAAATACAAGATGCCGAAGCCAAAGTGGTGGGCTACACGGCAGGCAAAGGCAAATATGAAGGCCAAGTCGGTGCGTTGATTTTAGCTTTGCCCGATGGGAGAACCTTTAAAGTCGGCTCGGGCTTGACCGATGCCCTGCGCAAAACCCCACCGCCGCTGAACACGCTAATCACTTACCGTTATCGCGACACCACCAAAAAAGGCTTGCCGCGTTTCGCCACTTTTTTACGCGTTCGTGATTGACTTCATCCCTTAAATTCAAAGACACTTGCGGCCAACCTTCTTCCTCATTTTTGAGGAAAAAGGTTGGCCGCAAGAGGTTTCATCAAATTTTAACGCTTAAGGTAAGATTTTCAAACTTAAACGCGCCAAAACTTCTTGTGCCGAAGTGTATTGTTGGTCGGCCGCCAAGGTCAACCATCGTAAGCCTTCATTAGGATTGCATGGCACACCCAAACCGTATTGATACACAAACCCCAACAAATATTGCGCGGGCGCATGGTTTTGCTCAGCGGATTGCGTTAACCAATACACCGCGATGCTTCGGTCTTGATTGACACTGGTGCCGTAATAATACAAACAACCCAGCAAATATTGGGCTTGTTGATGGCCTGTTTGCGCAGCCTGTGTGTAATAAAAAACCGCCAAATCATCGTCGCGTTTAACGCCCAGACCATGATAATGCGTTTCGCCCAGTTGATAATACGACTCGGCTTTTTGCTCCAGCTCGACATTTTGAGAGACAGCTTGGCTTAAGCTTTCAGACTTCACCACCAACTCTGAAGCGTTAGCCAATGCTTCTGACATCATGCCAAATGGTTTCGATGTTAAATTTGGCCAAGTAACTGCTTGATGTACCATTTTTTTTCCAAAAAAAATCAGCAGAGCAAGCATCATCAATCCCACCACCAACCACTCAACTGTCGGCACTTCAAATTGACCAGCCCAAGCGGGACGCAAAGACAACACCCAAAAACTTATCCCTATTTTTTTCATGTAAACTTTCTTTTTAAAATATGGAATTAACTAACAAAAAAAATAACTTAAAAGACAGAATTAAACTTAAAAAAATCACTCGATAGGATTTTTTTTAATGAATATTTGTCGCGCCTAAGCCCCTATCATGACAACCGTTATAATAACAAAAAAGAAATTATTTTAATTTTTGCCATTTAAAAACAAGCTATAAAAAAACAATTTACAAGAAATTTAAAAATGTTATTCTAAAAAAAATTAATCTCAAAAAACAAACGCCCTTAACACCAACAAAAATGACTTCTAATAAATTATAAGACAAGCTTACTTGTTTCGCTTAATAAGAAAAATCAAGATACATAAAATCCAATTAAGCTCCGACATGGTTTTACGGTCAACCTTATTCGAATTGTTCAGGTGTTATTGAGGGCAAAGGTTGACCGCAAAGGGCGTTACAGTTTGGGCGCAACAAACTGCCCTTGATCATCGAAAATGACTATCCCATCTTCTTTGATAAAAGCCCTTTTGGGTGGTGTGGGCAGTAAATCCAACACTGCTTCTGAAGGGCGGCACAAACGCGTCCCTTTTGGGGTCACCACGATGGGACGATTGATTAAAATGGGGTGTTCTAGCATCAAACTCAGCAAAGCCTCATCGTCCCATTTAGCGTGATTCAACTCAAAACGGGCATTCAATGTGTCGTAAGCGTCTCCTTTTTGGCGTAACACATCGCGCACCGTGATGCCCATCGTCGCAATCAAATCCAGCAATTCCAAACGGCTGGGCGGAGTTTCTAAATACAAAATGATGCGTGGCTCTATGCCAAAATGTCGAATCAAAGCCAAGGTATTGCGTGACGTGCCACACAAAGGGTTGTGGTAAATAAGTGTATCCATGTTAATCATCCATTTTTAAGAGCGATAAGCACAGGCTTGTGGCCAACCTTTTGCCTAATCAAAGCAAAAAGGTTGGCCACAAGCCCAAGTTAAGAGTTATTCTTCACTGCCTTGGTTAACGCGCGTGATTTCTGCGCCCACATCGTTTAATTTCTTTTCGATATTTTCGTAGCCACGGTCTAAGTGATAAATGCGATCCACCGTAGTCACGCCGTCAGCAATTAAACCCGCCACCACCAAACTGGCCGAAGCGCGTAAATCGGTTGCCATCACGGTCGTGCCAGACAATTTTTCTACCCCTTTAATCACCGCTGTATGTCCATCAACGGTAATGTCTGCACCCATGCGATTGAGTTCTGGAACGTGCATAAAGCGGTTTTCAAAGATGGTTTCGGTGACTTTGCTCGTGCCTTGCGCCACAGCGTTTAAAGTCATCAATTGCGCTTGCATATCCGTTGGAAAAGCGGGATAAGGCAAGGTTCGAATGTCTACCGCGCGCGGACGCTGTTTCATGTCCAAAGAAATCCAATCTTGACCACATTCGATGACGGCACCCGATTCGGACAGTTTATCCAACACAATTTCCATGCTTTTAGGCGCGGCGTTACGCAACACGATTTTGCCTTGCGTCATGGCGCCAGCCACCAAAAAAGTGCCTGCTTCTATGCGATCAGGCATGATTTTATGACTTGCGCCGTGCAAGCTTGGCACACCTTCTATCACCAAACGCGATGTGCCGATGCCGCTGATTTTTGCGCCCATGGCCACCAAGCAATGCGCCAAATCAGTCACTTCAGGCTCGCAAGCGGCATTTTCTAGCACCGTTGTGCCTTGCGCCAACGTCGCCGCCATCAATAAATTTTCAGTGCCGCCCACCGTCACCATGTCCATATAAACATGAGCGCCTTTCAATCGCCCAGACGCTTTCACATAACCATGTTCAATGTCTATCGTTGCGCCCATCGCCTGTAAACCTTTAATGTGCTGTTCCACAGGACGACTGCCGATGGCGCAGCCACCAGGTAAAGAGACTTGCGCCTCACCAAAACGCGCCAAAGTTGGCCCCAACACCAAAATAGACGCGCGCATGGTTTTCACCAATTCGTAAGGCGCAGTCAAGCTGGTTAATTGGCTGGCGGTAATGTCCATTTCATGCACATTGTCGGTCATGACGCGCACGCCCATTTTTTGCAACAATTTTTGCACCGTCAACACATCAGACAACATGGGCACATTAGAATAGCGCATGGTGTCAGCCGTTAATAAACTGGTGCACAAAATCGGCAAAGCCGCATTTTTAGCCCCAGAAATGGAGATTTCACCTTCTAAAGGTCGATTACTGCCAACAATTTTTAGTTGAGCCATGTTTTTCTTTCTGATTTAAAATAAGGACGGAACGACAAATGAAAATACTAAAATTAAGGATATCCATTAAGAATAAGGCACTAAAGACAAAAAAGCAAAGGACGCTCGCTTGAGACGAAAAGCAGCCCGTCAAAATGATGGGCGCATTTTACACGATACTCCCCTTTTTCCGCCAAGGATTTTTACCTTTCCACCAGACAAAAAAACAGAAAGCCTACGCACCATGAATCGTCAAACCAGAAGTGAATTATTCGCGCGGTTGGCTGCGGCCAACCCTCACCCCAAAACAGAACTTGAATACCAATCGCCCTTTCAACTGTTAATCGCGGTTTTGCTGTCGGCTCAAGCCACCGATGTGGGTGTCAACAAAGCCACGCGTGCTTTATTTGCGGCAGCACCCAATGCGCAAGCTATGTTGGATTTGGGCTTAGAAAAAGTAGAGGCTCACGTCAAATCAATCAATTATTACAAAACCAAAGCCAAACACATCATAGAAACTTGCACCCTATTATTACAAAAATTTAATGGCCAAGTCCCTCAAACCCGCGCCGAGCTGGAATCTTTACCAGGGGTTGGCCGCAAAACAGCCAATGTTATTTTAAACACGGCTTTTGGCCAATTGACCATGGCCGTTGATACGCATATTTTTAGAGTGTCTAACCGAACAGGATTAGCCCAAGGCAAAACCGTCTTGGCCGTTGAATTGGCTTTATTAAAAAACATACCTAAATCTTATCAACTGCATGCACATCATTGGCTGATTTTACATGGCAGGTACGTTTGTAAAGCACAAAAACCAATTTGTAATCAATGTATTATTTATGACTTATGCGATTACCGCGCAAAAAATTAACAAAACCAAGCAAATTATCATAGACACAAGCAGCATACCTTGCTATTGTAAATACAAATAGCTCGAGCATTCGCCCTACGATGACGGTGAAGAGATATTTTTAAATGCCAATTTTGTGTGTTTTTATCTTTAATCTTACAGAAATAAAAGGAAACTCATCATGAAAAAATTGATTTTACTCTTAAGCAGCGCCGTTTTTTCTTTAACCAGCGCTTGGGCTCAAATTAACATTAACACTGCCACACAAGCAGAATGGGAAGCTTTAAATGGCATAGGACCATCCAAAGCCAAAGCCATCGTTGATTACCGCACGCAAGTCGGCGGATTCAAAAGCGTTGATGAAATCACCAACGTCAAAGGCATAGGCCCGAAAACCTTAGAAAGCATACGCCCAGAGTTGGTGTTAGGGGCTGGTTCGGCAACAAAAGCTTTGCCAAATAGCACCAAAACCATGCCCGCAGCGGCCACCAAAGCAATCCCAGCAACACCAGCCGTGCCAGCTGTACCTGCCGCCGCAACAAAAGCGAGCAAAGCCGTCCCTGTCTCTAAACCTGCAAAACCTGTAGCGCCATAAGTTGTCATTGTAAAACTGCAGCAAGTAATCACCATCAGTAGCCTAAATGCCTTATTTTATAGGGCAAGAGGCTACTGATTTTTTATGGCAACAAATCCAGTGACTAATGCCAAACTATTTTGTATAAATACGCAAAGATAAATCATTAAAAGCTAGACAAAACACCTCAATTGAGTAAAATTGACTCCTTAATTTTTTATGGCTACGTATGGTTTGTAGACGTTAATCGATTAAATCAACTCCTGTTAAAACAAACTCTTTTTCAAAAGACAATTCAAGGTAAAGCACAGCATGGCTCTCATCGTACAAAAATATGGCGGCACTTCTATGGGCTCCGCCGAACGAATTAAAAACGTCGCTAGACGCATTGCGCGCTGGAAATCGCAAGGCAACGATGTTGTGGTCGTCGTCTCGGCCATGAGCGGCGAAACCAACCGTCTCATCGCTTTGGCGCATGACATTCAAGAAAAACCCGATCCGCGTGAATTAGATGTCATGATTTCAACGGGCGAACAAGTCACCATCGCCTTATTGGCAATGGCCTTAAAAGACATCGGTCAAGATGCCATCAGTTATTGCGGCTGGCAAGTCAAAATGGAAACCGATGACGCGTACAATAAAGCCCGTATCGCTTCCATTAATGCCGAACGCATACAAAGTGAATTGGCCATTGGCCGCGTGGTCGTGGTTGCTGGCTTTCAAGGGGTTGACGACGATAACAACATCACCACTTTAGGGCGTGGCGGTTCGGATACTTCGGCGGTGGCCATTGCCGCAGCCATTAAAGCCGATGAATGCCAAATTTATACCGATGTCGATGGCGTTTACACCACCGACCCACGCGTGGTGCCTGAAGCACGACGTTTAAAAACCATTTCTTTTGAAGAAATGATAGAAATGGCCAGCTTGGGCGCAAAAGTCTTACAAATTCGCTCTGTCGAATTTGCAGGCAAATACAAAGTGCCCTTGCGCGTTTTATCCAGTTTTGAAGAAAACCCAACAGGCACTTTAATTACCTACGAAGAGGATGAAAAAATGGAAAAAGCACTGATTTCAGGCATCGCTTTTGATCGCAACGAAGCTCGCATTAACGTCAAAGGCGTACCCGACAAACCCGGTATCGCCTATCAAATTTTAGGCCCGATTGCCGATGGCAATGTAGAAGTTGACATGATCATACAAAATGTTGGCATGGCAGGCACGACAGATTTCTCATTCACGGTGCCTCGCAATGATTACAAAAAAGCGCTCACTTTATTAGAAAATGTACAATCTCAAATTGGTGCCGTGAGTTTTGATTGCGATGACACCGTCGCAAAGGTTTCTATTGTTGGCGTGGGCATGCGTTCACACAGCGGTGTTGCGGCCACCATGTTTAAAACCTTGGCTGAAGAAGGCATTAACATCCAATTGATTTCAACCTCTGAAATTAAAATTTCGGTATTAATCGATGAAAAATATTTAGAACTGGCTGTGCGCGTTTTGCACAAAGCCTTTAACTTAGCGGCTGAAAATTAATATCAGGTTTGATTTTTAAGTCAATTTAACGCCCTTTCAAAAAAAAGCAAGTCAACCGCAACAGTAACTCGTGCGTTTGACTTGCTTTTTTATAATTTTTATCAACGATTACTGTCTTAAAGTGGCTTTTAAGTCGGTTTCAACTTGGCTAATCATTTTTTGAATGGCCAAATCAATTTCTTCATCGGTCAAGGTTCTTTCTGTGTGTTGTAAAGTCACGGCTAAAGCCAAACTTTTGTAGCCCTCTTCGACGCCACGTCCTCGATACACGTCAAACAAAGTGATGTCAGTCACTATGCTGCTGGCCGCACGTTGACAACCGGCCATCAATTCACCCGCTTCCACAGATTCGGCGACCACAAAAGCCAAATCTCGACGTGCTGCCTGATGTTTGGAAGGGGTATCGGCCGACAACAACAACCGCCGTTCTAAAGCGGGCAAATCCAGCTCAAACACCACGGGCGCAGCAGGCAAATCATAAGCCGTCACATGCAAGGGATGTAATTCGCCTAAAAAGCCAACCCATGCATCATTTAAGAAAATATCGGCGCAGCGTCCTGGATGACAAGCCGCGTGTTTGGCGGCTTTAAACGTCAAAGTTTGAGGGTAGAACAAGGCCTCCACATCGGCTTTGACATCATAAAAATCCACTTTAGGATTCGCCCCCGCCTGTCCCCATTGTTCTGGCCATCGATTACCATAAGCCAAGCCCGCCAAGTGTTCTTTTTGTTGATTGGCGCTTTCACCTTCAAAAATTCTGGCGACTTCAAAAAGACGCACGCGGGGCATTTTTCTGGCCAAATTACTGCGTAAAGTGTCCACCAAGCCGCCAATCAAGGTGCTGCGCATGACGCTGTATTGGCTGGCAATGGGGTTTTTTAAGCGCACGGGCGCAAGGTTGGCCGCAAAATCACGCTCCCACTTTTCATCAACAAAGGCATAACTGATGATTTCTTGGTAATCTCGTTCAGCCACTTTGCGGCGAGTTTGCGTTCTTTCTTGTTGTTTTTCTGGCAAAGGTAACATGCGCAAGCCCGATAAAGGCGAGCGTTCGGGTATGTTTTCATACCCAAACACGCGCGCAATTTCTTCGATGTAATCTTCTTCTCGCGCCAAATCAAAGCGCCAAGCTGGCGCAGTCAAATGAAAGTCGTCCTGGGCTTGCGTCAAAGCAAAGTCCAATTTTTTAAAAATAGCAGCCAATGCCGTGGCTGGCAAATCCAAACCCAATACGCGATTGACTCTTGCTGTACGTACCAAAACGGTTGGCGTTTGAGGCAGTTGACCCAGCGTCTCGGTAACAGGGCCCGCAGAGCCACCGCAAATGTCCAAAATCAAACGGGTAGCACGTTCCATTGCCCGTGCTTGCCCTGCAAAATCAACGCCGCGCTCATAGCGAAAAGAAGAATCAGAACCAAAACCATACTGGCGAGATTTTCCCGCAATGACTTCAGGCGCAAAATAAGCCGACTCTAAAAAAATGTTTGTGCTGTCGCTGGTGACCCCACTGTGCAAGCCACCCATTAAGCCAGCCAAAGCCAAAGGCTTTTGTTCATCCGCAATCAACAAAGTTGCTGGCGTTAACGTCACTGTTTTTTCATTTAAGCACGTCAAGCTTTCGCCTGATTGTGCCCAGCGGACGTGCAAGCCACCTTTTAACGTATCAACATCAAAAGCGTGCATGGGTTGCCCCAACTCGAGCAAAACGTAATTCGTCACATCAACCACGGCCGAAATGGGGCGCACGCCTGAACGATGCAAACGCGTCACCATCCAATCGGGCGTGGTCGCCGCCGCATTCACCCCTTGTATCACTCGCCCCAAATACCGACCACAGGCTTCTGGTGCATCAATTTCAACAGGCAAGGTTGCGCTGATACTCGCCTCAACAGGCTTAACTGACGGCTCAACCAGCACCGCATCCGTCAGGGCAGCCACTTCGCGAGCAATGCCCAAAATAGACAGGGCATCGGCGCGATTGGGCGTGATTTTCAAAGTAAAAAGGCGATCATCTAACGCCAAATACTGACGAATGTCTTGACCTATCGGCGCATCGCTAGGCAAAATCAACAAGCCGTCTTCTTTTTCAGGCAAGCCCAATTCTTTCGCCGAACACAACATCCCATTTGAAGCGACACCACGCATTTTGGTTGGCTTGATTTTAAAATCGCCCGACAGCACCGCACCATCCATCGCACAAGGCACTTTTGCGCCCACGACCACATTGGGCGCACCACACACGATTTGTATGGGGTCTTGCAAACCCACATTGACCGTTGTCACTCGTAACCGATCCGCATCCGGATGAGGTTCTACCGTCAACACTTCAGCCACCACCACGCCACTAAACGCTGGGGCAGCCAAAGCCATGTCTTCAACTTCTAACCCACTCATGGTCAATAAATCACCCAATTGTTCACTACTCAATGCGGGATTAGCCCAAGTGCGTAACCAGTTTTCTGAAAATTGCATATTCAAGTCCTATTCTATTTGATGACGATGAGTTGATGAACGGATTAACGAGTGCCGTAATAATAAGGCGACCCTCTTTTTTAGGTTGGCAATTATACCTTATCCATCATCAAAAAATAAGCACAACGGTATTACCCAAGGTATCCATCTATAAATTTGCGGCCAACTTTTTCACCCGTTTTTAGTGAAAAGGTTGGCCGCAAATCAGCCTTAAACGCCCTAACTGAATGTCAAGTGCTTAGTCCCAACATTGTATAGGGGTTTTTGTCGTGGCGCTGTTTAAGGTTAATGGTGTACATGACACACCTGCCACATTATCTCGTTCTGCCGTGCTGCCAACTTTCGCTTTGGCCTCAATTTTAAACGTAAGTTCAGTTGGTTTAGGATTAGTTTCTTTAGAATTTTCAAAAACTTGTATGTCATATTTACCATTTTTACTACTAAACGGCACCCCTGGTTGCGTAATCAAACCTGTCAACGCATAAGAATTATTAAGCGAATAGTATTGCTCTAAACGCGCCGCAATCTCCAGCATTTCAGTCTGCACTTCTTTGCGCTCGGCTCTTGCCACATATTGCGCATAGCTGGACATTGCAAAAGCAGAAAGTATTGCAATAATCGCGAGCACAATCATGAGTTCAATTAAAGTAAATCCGAGACTTTTTTTCATAAAAACACCCATAAAAATAGTATTATTCCTTAGTCAAATTCATACGTATACATTCAAAAAAAGCGGCTGATCAGCTAAAACAAACGTATTCTTCTAAAGTTGTTTTGGTCGTTGAGCGCGCCCCATAACCCGTCGCCAAGATAACGTATTTAGTCCCGACAGAACATCCTCTGTTATCTGGGTTACCTGCCGTATCCGTAGCCAATTTCACGACATACGTCCCCGGTCTTACCCCACCTAATGGATTACTTGGCACGGCACCTGAGACAGGATTTCCTACCGTCGGTAACTCGATTGCTGCGTTCACCAGCATATTTTCAACGGTACGCAATGCTTCTCCAGCATTCATTCTAGAGTTTTGCTTGTCTTGATCATTGCCAGTCAATTTTTCTTGCACGATGGCTGTACGAGAAGCCGCAAAGCCTAACAAACTCAATACAGCCAGAAAAATTAACACAATAACAAGAGAAATACCTTTTTGCTTTTTCATAAAACACGATTCCTTTCTACATTTTTAAAAAGTTGGTTTAGGCGTATTGGGTAAATAAATGGTGGTTCTAACCACAGACATGACAGGAGAAAATCCATTAACATCAACATAATCATTAGAGGATTTGGCAGCACCCTGGCAATCGGTAAACACTTGGGCCATACCTTTTTTCACCAAAGGCAATTTGGTCTCTGATGCCACCAACACACACACTGACACCGCATGAATATTAAACCAGTCTTCATCTACCATTGCAGTTGGAGTAATGTATTCATCAATCACAAAATCATCCGTTGTATCAATGCCATATTCAAATTGAATATCAAAAATCCCTCGGGCTACTTCAAATGCGGCAGCATTGGATAAAGTTGTGACATTAGGATAACAGACTAAGCGACTATTCAGGTCTGTGGCTGCCCCTGCGGTCAGCAAACCAATTGTATCTCTCACATAAACCAATGGATCTTCGCCTGCAGCAAGCACAATTTGTTCGCCCGCACAATTGCGTAAATCGGGTGCTTGTTGATACCGATACATACTTGTTGTGTCATTCGACAAGTCTTTAGAAAACATTTCATTTTGGCGAAATTGCGCGTCAGCCGCGAAAGTCGTACCATCTCGGTGATACCCTGTTTGTTGCAAATTTTGCCTCAGATAACCCAACACATAACGTGATTTTTCTTGAGCTTCGCCTTGCGCACGTTGAAATCGAAAAATGTCCGAATTATTGGCATACAAAGTACCAACCAAAGCAACAACCAAAAGACCAAGTCCCAAAGAAACCATTAATTCTATCAAGGTGAATCCTTGCTGATGGATCAATTGACGCTTGTCTCGTTGATTGGTTTGTTTTTGTTTTTTCATCATGTCATCCATTTATTTTTTAAAATCGATACATTGCTGTATTTTTGACTGTTTTTAAAGAGTCGCCATTGGCACCTGAACTTGGGTCAATTTGCTTGTCTCGCCAAGACATTTCTATCATCAAAGAACAACGATTTCCTAAAGTTGTGTCGTTATTTGGCATTGTGTACTCAAAAGCACAAACACCCAAGTCATTCGGCTGACCTGCATCACTCAACGCTTTCGTTCTGTCTTCACGCACCAAACGAACGACATAAGTAAAATCTAACAAAGGCCGATTCACATCGTCTTGCATAATTTTTTTCGCCTCGGCAATGTCAGCTGCGGCCAACGTTGCAGCAGTTGAGGGCGCAGAAGAACAAAGCGTTGGAATGGGGTTAGAACCAACCGCCTTAAGTAAGTTGTAACAGGTTAGCGCAGGGTTCATGTTATAAATTGTTTTGTTAGCATCGCTACTGCCTTTATCCAAAAGATAGATTTGATTCCCCACTGAGGCCATTATTTTTTGCGAAAAAGATTCTGCCCACATGATTGCAACGGCATGTTCGTGAGCCGATTTGCTGGTCTGTATGGTTTTTGTGGTCATCAAGGCCACCGACATCAAACCGATACTGACGACCGCAATAGAAACAAGGATTTCTACCAAAGAAAATCCTTTTTGATTTCCTTTTTGATTTTTATTAATAATAGAAGTCATAAGTTAGTATAAATAAATAGTAATAAAAACAAAGGTAACTTGCCTATTGCAAGTTGGCTTATAAAAAATGGACTTTGAGCATTTGTCCTATCAGTTTTGACAACCAACCTTTTTATTTTACCATGTTTTAATAATATTTTTAGGGAAGCGCTTGAAAAATTTGCAGACAAAGCCTTATTGTTTCATTTTTAAAACGTCATTCTGCGATCTAAAAATCATCCTTTTCGTGAAAGCGGTTGAATATCCTATTTAAACTTGGGATAATGGCGGACTTTCTCTTATAGACTTTCATTTTTAATTTTGACACTGACAGGTAAGCTACCATGATGAATTTAGGTCATTACCTTTTAATATTACTCAGCACCATTTTGGTTAATAATGTGATACTCGTTCGCATTTTAGGCTTATGTCCGTTTATGGGCGTTTCAAAAAAACTCGAAGCGTCTATCGGTATGGGCGCAGCCACCGCTTTCGTGCTGACTTTGGCCTCGGGTATCAGTTATTTAGCCAATGAACTTCTCATCGCCTTAAATTTAGAAGTTCTACGCATTGTGGTCTTTATTGTTGTCATTGCAGGCATCGTACAATTTACCGAAATGCTCATCCATAAAACCAGTCCTTTGCTTTATCAATCCTTGGGCATTTATTTACCTTTAATCACGACCAATTGTGCCGTACTGGGTATTCCCTTACTGAATGCACAAGCCCATCACAGTTTTATCGAGTCCCTTTTATTTGGTTTAGGAAGTGCCTTAGGCTTCTCTTTAATCTTAGTGTTGTTTGCCGCCCTGCGTGAACGTATAGAAATCGCTGACGTCCCTCCTTTATTTAAGGGCAGCGCCATCGCTTTTATTACGGCAGGCTTAATGAGTCTGGCCTTTATGGGATTAGGGGGATTAGTCAAATGACTAGCATAAGCATCGCTTTATTGATTATGCTGATTTTGGCGATTTTTATTGGTGCCACTTTAGGCTTATCTGCCATTAAGTTTAAAGTAGAAGGCGATCCTCTAGCCAATAACATCAATGCCATTTTACCGCAAACCCAATGTGGCCAATGTGGTCACCCTGGCTGCTTACCTTACGCCACTGCTTTGGCCGCAGGCGAAGATACCATCAACAAATGTCCTCCCGGTGGGGAAGAAGGCATACAAAAATTGGCTGATTTATTAGGCATAGAATTCATTCCTTTTAATGAAGGCTTTGCTGAACCCAAACCCAAATCGGTGGCTTTTATTTTAGAAGACACTTGTATCGGTTGCACGTTGTGCATACAGGCCTGTCCTGTCGATGCCATTATTGGCGCTTCAAAACTCATGCACACAGTGGTCGAAAAAGAATGTACAGGCTGCGAATTGTGCGTCGCCCCTTGTCCTGTAGACTGCATTGTTATGGAAGTTTTGGCGCCAACGCCCACAACCGTCAAACGTTCTTATCCCGTGATGCCCATCAAAGTTGTGTCTTCTCACTCAACATAAACCCTTACAACCGTCACTTTAAGGATTTACTCATGTCTCGTTACACTGCATTATTTTCAGAACTCAAGGCCAAGCAAGAAGCGGCCTATATTCCTTTTGTATTGCTGGGCGACCCCAACCCTAACGACAGTTTAGCGGTGATTAAAACCTTGGTTGATGCTGGCGCAGATGCTCTGGAATTAGGCATTCCATTTTCGGATCCTTTGGCTGATGGCCCCACCATCCAAGGTGCAGCCTTACGCGCACTGGCTCATAAAACCACACCTGAAGTCTGTTTTGATCTCATAAGCCACATCCGCCTTGCTTACCCTAATTTACCAATTGGTCTCTTGGTTTACGCCAATTTAATCTATCGCCCTGGCTTAGACGCTTTTTATGCGCGTTGCCTATCCGCTGGGCTTGACTCGGTTTTAATCGCCGATGTGCCGATGGAAGAATCTGATTCTTTTCGAAACAGTGCTGAGCAGCATGGTATCGATCAAATTTACATTTGCCCACCCAATGCCAATGAGTCACTCATCGAGGGCATCGCCCAAAAAGGCAAAGGCTACACTTATTTATTGTCGCGCGCAGGGGTGACTGGCGCTCAAGACGAAGCCCATATGCCTTTGGATCACATTTTGGCTCAATTAAAATTAGCGAATACGCCGCCTGCGGTTTTAGGGTTTGGCATCAGCCGCCCCGAGCAAGTTCGTGCCGCGTGTACCGCTGGCGTTGCGGGCGTTATTTCTGGTTCGGCCGTGGTCAATTTGATAGAAAAAAATCTTGATAATCCACAAAAAATGCTGGCCGAGCTGGCCGTATTTACGCGAGATATGAAGGCCGCAACCCAATCTTAACCCTAACTTCAAATACGGCTAAACCCATTAATTAATTTTAAATTGACTTTCGGCCAACCTTTTTCCCTAAATTTTAGGTTAAAAGGTTGGCCACAAGTCTTTTTTGTTGCGCTGATTGATAAAAATTACCTCTTTCTTGATTTAGTAATGAATAAGAATCTATTATTTCCTTTACTTTTTTTTCTGTTATTTTATCCATTTTTTTTGATTTTTTCTGTGACAATAAATACGGATGCTATTTTTGTATTGTTTTCAATAAAGTTTTTTATTTTCCGATATTCTTCAATGTTTTCAAAATATCGTTTTATAAATATGAATGCAACTTTTTTGTTAAAATAAACATATAAAGCATTTTCATTTTCACTAATCTTTAAGATTTTATCCCATTTAATTCTAATATTAACAC
>JBILQJ010000064.1:0-6369 GCA_044373325.1 Burkholderiales bacterium | reverse complement strand
AAGGCGCACCGTGCACATCGTGGCCGCCTTGTTTATTCGGCGCACCAAAGCCAATTTTGGTTTTGCAACAAATTAAAGTCGGCTGGTCTAAATTGGCTTTGGCCGTTTGTATGGCCATGCTGATTTCTGTGGCATCATGCCCGTTCACATTGCGAATGACTTGCCAGCCATAGGCCTCAAACCGTTTAGGCGTATCGTCCGCGAACCAACCCGCCACGTCGCCATCAATTGAAATGGCATTGTCATCATAAAACGCCACCAACTTGCCCAAACCCAACGTGCCAGCCAAAGCGCAAGCCTCGTGGCTCACGCCTTCCATCATACAACCATCGCCTAAAAACACCCACGTGCGGTGATCGACCACGTTTAAGTTGGGGCGGTTAAATTCGGCGGCCAGTATTTTTTCGGCCAGCGCCATGCCCACGGCATTGGCCATGCCTTGTCCCAAAGGCCCAGTCGTGGTTTCAACGCCAGCGGTGTAGCCGTATTCGGGGTGACCTGGCGTTTTTGAGTGCAATTGACGGAATTGCTTCAAATCGTCAACCGACACATCATAGCCCGTCAAATGCAACAACGCGTAAATCAGCATCGAACCGTGGCCGTTAGACAACACAAAGCGATCGCGATTCATCCAGTTTGGATTGTTTGGATTGTGGCTTAAATGATCGCGCCACAACACTTCGGCCATGTCCGCCATGCCCATGGGGGCTCCTGGGTGGCCTGAATTGGCAATTTGAATGGCATCCATCGTTAAAAAACGAATGGCATTGGCCAATTGAGTACGTTCTTGCATAGTCTCGTTCCTTTTTTGTAAAAGAGTAAAATAAAATCGTCAACATCGATTAATGCTAAAAAATAAGCGCCATTATCCCCCAAAGCGGGGCTCGCTATCAAGCAAGGATTTCGGCAAGCTCAACGGTGCAATATCCATTCTGTGACCATTTTGCTACCAGCATAGCCCAACAACAAAAAGACAAAACCAATCACGACCCAACGCGCAGCCGTTTGGCCTCGCCAGCCTAAGCCGTAACGACCCAATAATAAGGTGCAAAAAATCACCCAAGACAACAATGCAAACAAGACTTTATGATTAACAATCAACCAAACGCCTCGCTCCTCCGCCAAATAAAAGGCGCCAGAAATCAAAGACACCGTCAACAACGCAAATCCGACCCAAATCGATTGAAACAGCCATTTTTCTAAAGACAATAAAGGCGGTAAATACGCCAGCAATTGCGGCCAACGTTTTTCATGTAAAGCCTTGTTTTGCGTGTAAATTAATACGGCCATTAAGGCCGTTAAAGCAAAAATACTGTAAGCAATAATCGAACAAAACAAATGCAGCATCAACAAAGGCGAATATACTTCGCCCAAAGCATAACGGCTAGGAAATTGCCATTGCAAACACAAGGCCAACACCATAAAAGGCCCCAGTAACAAATGCAACCCATCTAAACGGTGAAAGAAATTGGCCGAAAAAAACAACACCATCATCACCCAAGTGACCAACGTGGCCATCATGCCCAAACCCAAGGTTTCGGCACCCCCCATGCCCGCCAAAAAAGGCTGAACCACAAACGGTGTATGCACGGCCAAAACCACGCCCAGCAAGGCGTGCCGCCAGCGAAAACCCAATGCGGTTTTTTTGCCCAAAAACAGCCAATAATGCAAACCAGCCAAAACTGCATAAGCCAACATAAAACCAGCCAATACCCCGTGTGTCGCAGCCATAAAAAACCCGTTTCCAAAAATAAGATAACGCAAGCCAAAAAAGAGTAGCCGTGATAAAATCCGCCGCTAATTTTACTCAAGAAATTCTTGGGAAATGCGTAAAAAAACAGCTTAAAGTCACCTAGACCAACCAAACTCGTGATATTCAAGCCACTTCAAATTGCCAGTTAGAAATCCATCTACGGATTAGGATGCTGTCCGCAATTCGTTACAACCTCTTCATCACTGCCATAAAGCGCAACGTTATTTAAGGGTATATCCAACCCTATAAACTTACCTTCATTTTTCATATCGGGTTGAATTTCAGCTAAAGATGCATTACATAACATTTTATTGCTTCTTTTACCTACTGGAAATGTCATGAAATTTAGCTCATAATCCTTACCCGCTAAGGGTGTGAAACCTTTTGCAGCCCAACAAGAGTGAGTAGTTGTATAATAAGCACCTGTAGTAATACTCCAATTAGCCCCAATAACGATTGGTTCACCTGCCTTGAAATAATACTCAACACCAGACACCTTTGCCAGAGGATAAAGTTCTGGCATATCAATGGATTTGATACTTTTTTCTGGAATCAGCCCCAGCACCCCCAAGGAGAAAACTTTAAGATCAGAAGGAGACTCAGCTTTCATACAGCTAGCCTGACTAGGATTTTTATACACTGAAGCTCTCATAGACCCAATGAAGGGGCCAACAATTCTAACTCTTGCAGTCGGCGTTTCTGCAGGATTTGGATCTTGGTAAGGATTTACTAATTCTCGTTTCATTATACAGCCTTGCATGCCAATCAACGGTATAAGAAACATCACTTTGATTGCGGTAGGTAGAATTGGGTGTTTCATAGATTTTCCTAAACTTGTGCGCTTAACTTGTTAACTAAAAGGGTATGCTTCTTGATGAGTTGTTAGAAATTTCTAATCATCTTTTGTATTGCTTCGTATCACCAGTTATGAACACTAAGCTCTTAAATCAATAAGAAATTTTCTAATCGCTGGCTGCGTGGAATTATCTAGAAACATAAAAATGAATCCAGATTTTATCATATGTACAACAGACAAAAACCACAAACCTAACGCCACTTTTAGTTTTTTAATCTTTAAACTCAAATTTTCGTATCACAAAGCGATTGTCAATTTTTACCTAAAATGGCTTAAACCCTTAGCAATCCGATGCATCCTAATTAAAAATGGCTCTAGTATTAGAACAATACAAGGGTCGTTGAAAAAGATGTTTGATTTATATCTATTAATATTCCTTTCATTATTTATTTAGAGAAACCATCCCATGTTTGATCATCTATCCAGCCGTTTTTCCAGCATCGTCAAAACCATGCGCGGGCACACTCGCCTAAGCGAAGAAAATATCCAAGAAGCTTTACGCGAAGTGCGCATGGCTTTGTTAGAGGCGGATGTGGCTTTGCCCGTGGTCAAAAATTTTATTGCTGATGTCAAAACCAAAGCCCAAGGCCAAGAAGTCATCGGCAGCTTAACGCCTGGGCAAGCCTTTATTGGCGTGGTCAACGACGAGTTAACCCGACTCATGGGCGGCAGCAACGACGCGCTGAATTTAGCCGCTCAACCCCCAGCCGTCATTTTAATGGCAGGTTTGCAAGGCGCGGGTAAAACCACCACCGTGGGCAAATTGGCCAAAAAACTCAAAGAAGAACAAAAGAAAAAAGTATTGGTCGTGTCGGCTGACGTATATCGCCCTGCCGCCATCGAACAGCTCAAAACGTTGGCCGCACAAATCGACATTGGTTTTTTTGCGTCTACGCCCGATCAAAAGCCCAGCGACATTGCCGCCGCCGCCCTCGATCACGCCAAGCGTTATCATTTTGATGTCTTAATCGTTGACACCGCAGGCCGTTTGGCCATAGACGAAGTGTTAATGACCGAAATTAAAGACTTGCACCAATTGCTCAATCCCATTGAAACCTTGTTTGTGGTCGATGCCATGCAAGGCCAAGATGCAGCCAACACGGCCAAAGCGTTCAACGAAGCACTGCCTTTAACAGGCGTGATTTTGACCAAAATGGATGGTGATTCGCGCGGCGGTGCGGCGCTTTCGGTGCGCGCGATTACGGGCAAACCCATTAAATTTATTGGGGTAAGCGAAAAATTAACAGGCTTAGAAGCTTTCCATCCCGACCGTTTGGCCAGCCGCATTTTGGGCATGGGCGACGTATTGTCCTTAATCGAACAAGTGCAAAACAATGTCGATCAAGCCGAAAGCGATCGCATGACCAAAAAACTGCGCTCAGGCAAATCGTTTGATTTAGAAGATTTTTTAGCCCAAATGCAACAAATGAAAAAAATGGGCGGTTTGTCTAGCATGATGGAAAAAATGCCCGGAAAAATTGGCGCAATGGCAGGCCAAATGGAAGGCGAAGCCGCCGAAAAAGGCATGAAACGCATCGAAGGCATCATCCATTCTATGACGGTCAAAGAGCGCCGCAAACCCGAACTGTTAAAAGCCAGCCGCAAAAAACGCATCGCCGCAGGCGCTGGGGTGTCAGTTCAAGAAGTCAACAAACTGCTTAAACAATTTGAAGAAATGCAAAAAATGATGAAAATCTTTTCTAGCAAAGGCGGCATGATGAAAATGATGAAAGGCATCGGCGGCATCAAAGATTTATTTGGCGGTGGCAAATAAGCAAATAAGCGAACATCCCGTTTTTTCGGTACTTTTAAAAGCAAATTGAGAATATTATGTTTAACATCACCCAAGACAATGTAGACCCCAGCGAATTGGCAAAATTCAGCGAATTGGCGCACAAATGGTGGGACAAAACCAGTGAATTCAGGCCATTACATGAAATCAACCCCTTGCGCCTAAATTGGATTAACCGCCTTGCGCCACTTAACGGCAAAACCGTGGTTGATGTGGGATGCGGTGGTGGCATTTTGGCCGAAAGCATGGCCGAAAAAGGGGCGGACGTTTTGGGCATAGACTTGGCGGATAAATCGCTCAAAATCGCTCAATTGCACAGTTTAGAATCGGGCGTGCCCGTCAACTATCGCAACATCAGCGTAGAAACTTTAGCCCAAGAATTGCCTGCCCATTTTGAAGTCGTCACCTGCATGGAAATGTTGGAACACGTGCCAGATCCTGCCAGCGTCATCCGTGCCTGCGCCGATTTGGTGCAAGCTGGAGGCTATGTGTTTTTTTCGACACTGAATCGCAATCCAAAATCTTATCTTTTTGCGGTTTTGGGCGCGGAATACGTGCTGAATTTACTGCCCAAAGGCACGCACGATTACACTCGTTTTATCACGCCAGCCGAATTGGCGCGCATGATACGCGCGGCAGGCTTGGAGGTCGTTGAACTCAAAGGCTTAAGTTACAATCCTTTTAGTAAAATATACCGTTTGGGCGACAACACCGATGTCAATTATCTGGTCGCTGCCCGAAAACCAGCTTAAGCTTTTATTGCTGGTTTGTTCTAATACGCCAAACCCTTGCGGCCAACCTTTTATCCCACAAAATCAAGGATAAAAGGTTGGCCGCAATCAATGTTAAATTTGACAAAATCAGGCACTGATGCCGCTAAAAGCCACTTTTATCATGTGATCGACAATTTGGGCTTTGTCCATTTTGCTGAAGGTTTGCAAATAATCCACCGCAGGATCGCAGGTGCGCGAATAATAACTGAATAAAATCACGTCGCTGGGTAAATTGGGATTGAGGTCGCCTTGTTTTTGGGCGGCCAACACCAGTTTTTCGATTTTTCCGTTGAGTTTTAACACGCGCGTGACGTATTTTAAATTACGCATCAACATCTCGCGCACGTTGGCGTTGGTTGAGGGTAAAAATGGCATACCGCCATTTAAACGCACTTCTAAAGCCCATTTTAACAAGCTTTTGAGTTTTTCTATGGGCGGCGCTTTGGCGTCCAATTGCCCCAAAAAATCTAATGCGCCATCAATCAAGCGTATCAAAGCCACACCGATCAGCGCTTCTTTGGACTTAAAATGTTTGTAGAGGCTGGGTTTTGAAATGCCCACCGCGTTGGCCACATCGTCCATGGTCATTAAATCGTAGCCTTTATTGGCTAAAATGGCGGTGGCCGCATCTAAAATGGCCACTTCTCTCAGCTTAAAAGCTTGATCTTTAAAGCTGAACTTTTCAAAAATACTCATGAGTTTCTTTCCGTTACTAATTAGTAGCTATTATTTTCAATTGGTAGTAATATTAACACCATTGTAAAAATCAATAAAGCTTTGCTTTTCTTATTTCTTATTTCTACATTAAGGACACCACTCACATGAAAGCAACGAAACAGCGCATTGCAGTGATAGGCTCGGGAATTTCTGGCCTAGCCAGCGCTTATTTTTTAAATCGGCAGCACGATGTGGTTTTGTTTGAAGCTGGCGATTATTTGGGCGGCCACACCAACACGGTAGACGTGTGCGTTGATGGCATCACCCATCCCGTTGACACAGGTTTTTTGGTTTTTAATCAAGCCACTTACCCAAATTTGATTGCGCTGTTTGCCGAATTGGGCGTGACCACTTATGCCACCGATATGTCGTTTGGCGTGTCGTTAAATCAAGGCGATTTTGAATGGGCAGGCAGCAATTTGGATACCGTTTTTGCGCAACGTCGACATTTGTTGTCGCCGTCTTTTATTGGTATGTT
>JBILQJ010000026.1:0-25976 GCA_044373325.1 Burkholderiales bacterium | reverse complement strand
TGGATGTGGGCTTTTATTTAATGACTCACTACAACCACGACAGGCCTCATGCGGCTAATAACGGGTTGCCGCCAGCGCTTGCTGAAAACACCCTAAAATAGTGTCCGAATTTACTTGACCACTACAGGTGTAAAAAAATAAATTCAGCGACAAATAACCCGCCAAACCGCGCATCAAATGATCTTTAAAATACGCGGTTCGTATGGATTTTTTGCGCGCCAGCATGATGCCCGTTAAAAAAATCAAGCCAACAAAGGTTCGATAAAACAACAGTTCATACGTTGGGAAACTTTTAGAACCCCACTTTATAAACAAACCCATCAAAGCAAAGTTAAAAGCGGCAATCACCATCCACGCCGAACCGAGTTCCAGCACTGAAAAATACCGCACCACACGACGACAAACAGTAGGGGCTAAGTCGTTCACAAGAGGCTTTCTTATTTTGAGGGATAAAACGGCGTAGAAAAGGCGAGTTGAAAAGGGTTTGTTTTATGGTTGTGCATAACCCAAACGTTCGCATATGGTTTTGACAGTATCCGATTGATTTAAAGTATAAAAATGTAAGCTTGGCGCACCACCCGCCAAGAGTTTCTCACTCATTTCTGTAATCACATCTAAGCCCAAAGCACGAATAGAGGCGGTATCGTCCATGTAAGATTGCATTTTTAAGCGCAACCAACGCGGTACTTCTGCACCGCACATCTCGGAAAAACGACACAATTGCCCAAAATGATTAATGGGCATGATGCCAGGTACGATGGGCGCAGTCACGCCTAAAGCTCGGACTTCTTCAACAAAATGGAAGTACGCATCGGCATTAAAAAAATATTGGGTGATGGCAGAGTTTGCCCCTGCGTTCATTTTGTCGACAAAGCGCTGAATGTCGGCTTGTGCCGATGGGGCTTGTGGGTGGAATTCGGGATAGGCGGCCACTTCTATATGAAAAAAATCCCCCGTTTCTTGGCGGATAAAGTCAACCAATTCATTGGCATAGCGAAAATCGCCAGTCGCGCCCATGCCAGAAGGCATATCGCCGCGCAAAGCCACCAAACGATGGATGCCCAAGGCTTGATAATCGGCCAAAATGCCGCGCAAACTGTCGCGAGAGCTGCCCACGCAAGACAAATGCGGCGCAGCAACGTGCCCCGCTGCTTGAATCTCAGTGACTGCGGCCAACGTACCGTCACGGGTTGTGCCACCCGCCCCAAAAGTCACTGAAAAAAAATCAGGTTTGAAAACAGACAATTGGTCTCGAACAAGGCGCAATTTTGTCATGCCTTCTTCGGTTTTAGGGGGGAAAAATTCAAAGCTTAAAGAGGAGGGCGTAGGCATATTAAGTCAGCTTTCTGCTAGGATTTAGGAAGGAAAGTCGGGCGTTTAGGGCGGCAACAGTTGGGTTAAAATGTCTTTCAGTTCATCGTTGAGACTAACGGCTTTTTTGCTGGTTTTATCATAAATAATAAATTCAATCCGCGCTTGAACGCAAACGGGTGTCGAGCTTGAATTGGGGGCGTGTTGCGTTAAAGTTTGCTGAAAAATCACTTTTCGCCGTCCAATTTCTAACACTCGAGTTTGTATAGCCAAAGAATCGCCCATGACGGCGGCACGTCGATAATCCAGCTCAAGCTTGGCCACAATTAAGGCTTGCGATGCAGCTAAATAGGCCAATTCTACGTCCAGTTGGCGAAAACAGTCCCAACGCGCTGCTTCAAAAAATTCTAAATAGCGCGCGTGATTGACGTGCCCATACAAATCGACATGAAAACCAGACACCGACAGCAAAGTGGGTGCAAGCGTTTTTTTGAGGGGTATTTCCATGTGTTGGGCTCTTTTATCAGTCTGTGTTTTATTGATTAATTGGTTCGGAGTTCGGGCGATGAAAAATGCCATTCTCGCGTGATGCTCAAGGCATCAAATTCTAAAGCCGCCTCGCTAGGAAAGGCTTTAAAAGGCATGGCATCGCGAATGATTTTTTTGGCGGCCAAATCCAAACTGCGATTGTTTGAACTTTTGTTAATAACAGGCGCACCGATAATACTGCCGTCATTTTTAATCATGACCGTCATGGTTAATGAGCCAGACAAAGGCATACCCAATTGATTTTTTGGGTAATCTTTACTGCCCACTTTTTCAATTTTTCGCCGCCAATCATCCACATATTCGGCATAACTGACGCGCAGCGTACTCATGCCAATTTTGCCGACACGCATCCCATTTTTATGAACCAAAGTCGGGCCTATCGTCCCAATAGCGGGACTGGTTTTGCCTTTTTCTGTTTCGGCAGGGTTGCGGCCAACCTTTTCTGTGCTTTTTTGTGCTAAGGATTGCAGAGGGGGGGTGATTTTACTGTTGGGATTGAGTTCGTAAAAATAATCATGCACGCTTAAAGCCATCAAGGTATCCATCATCGGGTGGCTTAACACGCCTTGCGGCGGCAAAGGGCTGGAGAGTATTTTATCGAGTGTACGGTAAGGGGTCGCATCGGCATTGTTATCGGCGCTAGAAACCATTTTTACATTTTTGTTGGGCTTTTCTAAATTGGCCGTGTGAGTTAAGGCTACGGTAAAGTGATCTGATTTGATGCTTTCAGGCTTTAAAATAGGGGCTTGCAAACTTCCCGCCGACAAAAACAACAAGTGTAAGGCGATAGAAAAAAATACCGCGGCTCCTAAAAACAAGGAAGACGGTATTTTTTGGGGTGGGGTATTTAAACAAGGTAAAATCGGACGAGTCATTTGATCAAAAGCCTAATAAGAATGAAATCACAATTCAATTCGCCATGATACCATAAAATGTAAGGGCTTTAAATTCTGAAGAAAACCATTTTTTAAGATTTTTAAGGTAAAATAGAAAGACTTTAATTAAAAAATAACCCTCCCTTTTATTGCCATAGGAGTCAACATGAACCCATCGCCGGTTAATTTGAATTTATACCAACAAGCCATCGCTTTTTTTACCAGTTGCCCTTACGGGCATAAAATCGGGGTGACTTTGGTTGAAACGCGTCAGCGCAGCCCTGTTATGAAAGTAGAATGGCGTGAAGAATTGGTGGGTAATCCACTCACTCAAGTACTGCATGGCGGCGTGATTACGACTTTGATAGACACGACCAGCGCCAGTTCGATTATGGCGCAATTAGACGAGATGCGTGCCATTGCTACCTTAGACATGCGCGTGGATTACATGACGGGCGCAAAACCGCATCAGCCTTTATATTGCATTGCAACGTGCTATCGTTTGGCGGGCGAAATTGCATTTACCGAAGCCATTTGTTATCAAGAAGACGTAAATCAGCCTGTCGCGCGCGCGATGGCCACTTTTATGTGCAGCAAAATCACAGATTTTCATCTTAATGCCGCCGTCAATAACACGGAGAAAACCGCATGAGCCAACTTATCCAGACATTTAATGCGCTGCGCAGCCAAAAAAATTACGCCGAAATGGTGAAGCTCATTCCCTATGCCCAATTTATGGGCGTAACCTTCACCGAGGAAGCCGATGGGCAACTGCTGTTTACGTTGCCCTTTCACGCGCACAATATTGGCAATTGGACTTTACCCGCCATACACGGAGGCTTAATTGGCAGTTTCATGGAAAACTCGGCCATTTTACATTTGCTGTGGCATAACGAATCGACAGAAACCCCAAAAATTATCAATTTTTCATTAGATTTTTTGCGTTCGGGCAAACCCGAACCTCTTTATGTGCGTTGTCATTTTGTCAAAAAAGGCCGCCGCATAGATAATGTCGCCATCGAAGCTTATCAAGAAGACCCTAATAAACCCATTGCGGTGGCCAGAGCCCATTTTTTACTCATCAAATAACAAAAAAGAGTCGCACTGAAAACAGTGCGACTCTTTTTTGGTGTTTTTTGGGTAATTAGGCGGATGTGTTGACGGTAGCCACTGAAACAAGGGTGGCACTGTCGGTGAGCGCGCTGGTTTGTGCATTGCTTACTATGCGTTTAACCAAACCAGACAACACTTTGCTGGGCGCACATTCCACAAACTGCATGACACCTTGGGCAGCCAAATATTCCACGCTTTCTGTCCAGCGCACAGGCGAGTAGAGTTGTCTCACCAAGGCATCGCGAATTTGATCGGGGGTTTCGTAGCAAGCCACGTCGGCATTGTGTAACACCCGAATTTGTGGCTTGGCTATCGTGACTTTTGCCAAAGCATTGGCCAAGCGCTCGGCGGCTGGGCGCATTAATTCGCAATGAGACGGCACAGAAACAGGCAAGGGCAGCGCTCGTTTTGCCCCTTGTTCTTTGCAGACCAACATGGCGTGTTCAACGGCAGTTTTGTGTCCTGCAATCACCGTTTGAGCGGGATCGTTTAAATTGACTGCTTGCACCACCTCTTGCCGTTCATCTGCGACTTGAGCACAAATCGTGCGCACCGTTTCAACAGACAAGCCCAAAATGGCGGCCATGCCCCCCGTACCTTCAGGTACGGCTTCTTGCATGGCAGTGGCTCGTAAATGCACCAAACGCAAAGCATCTTCAAACGTCATGGCTCCAGCAACCACCAAAGCCGTGTATTCGCCCAAACTGTGGCCTGCCACAAAATTGGGGGCTGCGCCACCTGCGGCCAACCAAGCACGGTAAACAGCGACGCCTGCGGCCAACATCAACGGTTGTGTGTTAACCGTTGCATTAATGGCATCTGGCGTTTCTGCTTGTAACATTTGCCAAAAATCTTGCTGTAAGATTGCTCCAGCTTCTTCTAGTGTGGCTTTAACGATAGGAAAATCGCCATAAGCATCTAACATTTTTAAGGCTTGAGCGCCTTGGCCTGGAAAAATAAACGCGGTTTGTATGGTTTGCATGGTTTTGTCCTTTTAAAGTATCCAACAATGAAAAAATTAACGACTAAAAGAGGCGGGAGGGTGCACTTGGCATGGCTTGTAAAATGAGTGTTTCATCCGCGCCTTTGAGTATTTCGGCATCAGACAACATTCTCCGCCACAGTCTTGCACCCATTTCACCTTGAAACAAACCCAAAATATGCCGCGTGACGTGGCGTAAATGATGGCCTTTGGCTAACTCGGCCTGAATAAAGGGCATCATCGCCAGCGCCACGTCTTGGCGGGTTCGGGTCGCTGGGGGGTGTCCATAATACAAAGAGTCCCAATCCTGCATTAGCCAAGGATTGTGATACGCTTCGCGCCCTAGCATCACGCCATCAACGTGCTGTAAATGGGCGCTGATTTCGGCGTTAGTTTTGACACCACCATTTAAAATAATTTCTAAATCAGGGCGTTCGGCTTTTAAACGATACACGTAATCATATTTGAGAGGCGGAATTTCACGGTTTTCTTTCGGGCTAAGCCCTTTTAAGATGGCATTACGCGCGTGAATAATAAAAGTGCCACAGCCAGCACTGGCCACAATTTCTACAAAAGACAATAGCGCTTCATAACTGTCCACCTCATTGATTCCGATGCGATTTTTTACAGTAATGTCGGGCGCATTATCACAGGCCAAAGCGGCTTGTTTCATGGCATACACGCAATCGGCCACCAACTCGGGCTCGGCCATTAAGCACGCGCCAAAAGCCCCTTTTTGTACCCGTTCCGAAGGACAACCGACGTTAATATTGACTTCATCGTAACCCCACTTTGCGGCCAACTGCACACAATGCGCCAATTCTTTGGGTTCAGAACCGCCCAATTGCAAAGCAATCGGATGGGTGCAGTCATGAAAATCAAGGTGCTTGGCAACGTCGCCATAAATTAATGCACCCGTGGTGACCATTTCGCTGTATAGCCATGTTTTTTGCGTGATTTGGCGCGCAAAAAACCGATAAGCATCCGTGGTCCAATCCAACATAGGCGCAACAGAAACCGTGCGAGGAGGGCGTTCTTTTAAAACTGTCATGTCGATACACTCCTGTCAACCATCCAATTAGCCTTTTATTTAAACCTCAAGCCATTTAAAACTTTGCGGCCAACCTTTTTCCCTATTGTTTGGGTATAAAAGGTTGGCCGCAAGCAACACAAAATGATGAAGTCAAAAAGTGTAGAGATTATTTTGCTTGAGCCGCAGCCGCTGCTTCAGCCACTTCAGCAGCATAATCAACCACGGCTTTTTCTATGCCTTCTCCAACCGTAAATAGGTTGAATTGATTGACTTTCGCGCCTTTGCTGGCCAATAATTTTTCAACAGTCACGCTGTCATCTTTCACAAATTTTTGGCCTAATAAAGTGACTTCAGCCAAATATTTATTCACACGTCCAGCCACCACTTTTTCTAGCATGTCGCCAGTTTTGCCTTCTTCAACGGCTTGTGCTGTGAAAATGCGAGTTTCGCTGGCCAATAATTCAGGATTGATTTGGTCACGAGACACACAAACGGGTTTAGAAGCAGCAATGTGCATGGCCAAATCTTTGCCCAAAGCTTCTTCGCCGTTTAGGTTGATCATCACGCCAATTTTTGCACCGTGCAAATAAATGCAATTGATGCCATCAGTTTCAAAACGAGCAAAGCGACGGATGGTCAAATTTTCGCCCAATTGCGCAACGGCTTCTTTACGGATCTCTTCTATGGTTTTGCCATTTTCAGTTTTTGTATCTGCCAAAACGGTTACGTCAGCAGGATTACTGGTTGCAATGGTGTTTGCAACAGTTTGTACAAAGGCTTGAAATTGATCGTTTTTAGCCATGAAGTCAGTTTCGCAATTGACTTCAACCATCGTGCCCACTTTACCCACAATAGCAGTGCCTATAATGCCTTCGGCAGCGGTACGACCCGCTAATTTAGAGGCTTTGTTACCTGATTTAATGCGCAACAACTCTTCAGCTTTCGCGGCATCGCCATCGGTTTCAACCAAAGCTTTTTTGCATTCCATCATGCCTAAGCCCGTTGCGCCACGTAAATCCATTACCATTTTTGCTGTAATATCAGCCATTTGTATTTCCTTTTCTTAAGAGTGCGTTAAACGCGCTGTTTTTAAAATAGACAAAAAGGGCGAAAGATGTCGCCCTTTTTGTACTGCTACTCTGCTTCGCGTGATGATTGCTTGCTATTCAAGCAACGCTCAGAGCGACAATCAAATCTAAGTCAACTCAATTGAGATCGTATTATTCAGCAGCAGGTTCTGCCGCTTGAACGGCAGCAATGACTTCTTGCAAACCTTGGTTACGACCTTCAAGTACCGCATCAGCCATACCGCGAGCATACAAACGAATGGCTTTAGCCGAGTCATCGTTACCAGGAATGACAAATTGAATACCATCAGGATTGTTGTTTGTATCAACGATACCAATTACAGGAATGCCCAAAGCGCGCGCTTCGACGATTGCACCCGCTTGATAACCCGTGTCGATAACAAAAATCGCATCAGGCAAGCCTTTCATCTCTTTAATGCCGCCCAATGATTTTTCTAATTTAGCCACTTCGCGAGCCATGTCTAACAATTGTTTTTTGTTAAAACCAGACGCTTCACCTGCTTCAACAGCAGCTTTTTTCTCTTCTAAGCGTTTGATAGAATTTTTAACTGTTTTGTAGTTGGTCAACATACCACCCAACCAACGTTGGTCAACAAAAGGTGTGCCAGCGCGCAATGCTTCTTCGCGTAAAATTTCACGGGCTTGGCGTTTTGTTCCAACAAAAAGAACGGTTCCTTTGTTAGCAACCAAACGACGTACAAAAGCTTGAGCTTCAGTAAAAGCAGGCAAGGTTTGTTCTAAGTTGATGATGTGGATTTTGTTACGCGAACCAAAAATGTATTTGCCCATTTTAGGATTCCAGTAACGCGTTTGATGGCCAAAATGTACGCCAGCTTCCAACATTTGACGCATAGTAACAGTTGAATTCATGCTTAAAACTCCATATTTTTAATTAAAAGGGTTGGGGGCAATAATCTCAGTGCATTTGTTAAACCCTATAAAAACTGGCTTAGGCAGACACCCTTTTAGTCGAGATTACGCAAATTTTCTTTAAAAAACAGAAACGCTTATGACTAATAAACTTAAGATTCGTTCCAGTCAGATTAAAGAAGACGCGCATTATACCTGACGGCCTTGGTTTTGCCTAGTCAAAAAATTTAAGGCTAAAAATACCACAAAAAAGGTTGGCCGCACCGCTTAAAAGCGACGACGAAGAACCCATAATCTAGCAAGCAATAAAACACAGAGTAAAGCCAAAATCATCAGCGTGGACAAGGCATAAACTTCAGGTGTTATTCCTAAACGTAAGGCAGAAAAGAGCCACAATGGTAAAGTGGACGTGCCTGCACGACTGAGAAAACTACTCACAAGGTAATTGTCTAAAGATAAAATAAAAATTAAGCCCCAAGACAGCGTCAAACTCATGGCTGAATAAGGGAAAATTAATCGCCAAAACCGTTGCATGGGCCCCAGCCCTAAAGTGGCGGCTGCCAAGACATAACGGCGTGGCAAGATAGACAACTGGCCACGCATCACCACAAAAGCATACGGTGTATAAAGAAGGGCGTGTCCTAAAATCAATTGCAACATGGGATATTTGATTAAGTGGATGCCCCATGTTGCCCAAGTCACAGAATTTAATAACAAAGCAAAACCCAACATCACCTCGGGTATTAATAAAGGAGCAATAAAAAAAGTAGGCCATTTTTTGCTCGGGCTTGAATTTGATTCAAAAAAATCGTATTTCGCTAAGCCTAAAGCCGCCAATACTCCCAAAAAAACAGCCAAAGTCGCGCTAAAAAAAGCCAGCGTTAAACTGTTTTGAAGGGTATCCCGTAGCGCTAAATGATGAAATAAGGTGACGTACCAATTTAAACTAAAAGCCTGCCAAACCATAACCAAACGCGCTTGGTTAAAGGAATACACAATCAAAACCAAGAGCGGTGAAAATAAAAATAAACCCAAACCACTCAATAACAGCCATCGCAAAAAGAAAGGGCATTTTTTGGGAAAAATTCTATTTAAAAATAGGGGGTAAATGATAGGTTTTGGTAAGATTTTTTTGAGCAACATCAAACCGATTTTGCATAAACCCAACACCATAAAAATCGCCAGAAAAGTCATCAGTGCGGTGGCGGCCGCCGCAGGCCAATTCATACCCACGCCGACTTCATCGACTAGACGTTTACTGATGAATATCCAATCGCCTCCGCCTAAAAATTCTGGCAATAAATATTCTCCAAGGCAGGGCAAAAATACCATTAAAAAAGCCATTTTTAAGGCAGGCAAAGCCAGCGGTAAACTGATAGAAAAAAAAGCATCGACAGGGCTGGCACCTAAATCGGCGGCGGCATCGTACAAAGCGGTTTCCCTTTGGCGACAATGCAAATACAAGGGTAATATTGCCAATAAAAAATAACTGTGTAGCATGCCCAGTAAGAAAGAATACGGGGTATACAATATCCCTAAAGGGCTGTCTTCTCGACCGAGAAAAATGAGCAATTGCTGAACTAAACCACTGTCTTTTAAGAGCAAGGTCCATGCAGACAAGCGCAACAAAAAAGGCGTGAGAAAAGGTAAAAATAAAGCGACAATACAAAGACTTTGCAGTGCCGTAGATTGCTTGACTAAATACGAAGCTAAAGGGTAGGCCATTGCAACACACAATAAACTGGTGAGCATGGCCCACCCTAAACTATTGAATAAAGGCAAAAGGAATAAGCTGTATTTGTCTGAATTTGCACCACTCAAAAAAGCCTTTATTTCGCTCAGCCATGCGGCATAATGACTGAAATCAAAAATGAAACGCCCTTCTTGTAGCAACGTGCTAAAAGGAGGGCTTCCATATTGCGGACTGGCCAAGCTGACTTTGACTAATATCATCAAAGGGAGAACAAAAAAACAAAGAAAGACCCCTAAAGGCAACACCAATAACAGATATTTTTTCATGGTTGAGTCAGTCTACGCTTGGTTGCATACTGTTTTAATTGATTTTGTTTGCCTTAAATTGATTAAAGGCGCTTGTAATGCGCTGTTGTTCTTCTATGGATACAACAGGACGTAAAACCAAGCGACTGAAAGTTGCCTCATCAAAATAAATCAAAGGATTGTCTTTTAAACTGGCTTTGACTAAAGGCGTTGCGCCGTCGTTGGCGTTGGCGTAATTGACTTTATCAGAAATGGGAGCGATGACTTCAGGTTGTCCTAAAAAATCTATCCACGCATGAGCCGCTTCTGGATGAGGTGCCGATGCAGGAATGGCCATCACATCGATCCAAATTTGAGCGCCTTTTTTGGGAATAAAGTAGACTAAATTTTGAGGTTTCCCTGCGGCGTTTGCTCTGTCTAGCGCATTATAAAGGCTACCGCTGGGCGCGATACCCACACAAATGTCGCCTGCTGCAAACGCATCGGTCGGGTGTTCTGAAAATAATTTGATGTGCGGGCGTATTTGTGCCAAAGCTACATTGGCGGCTTTGAGCGTTTCGGCACTGAAATCTGCCACCGCATTCCCTTTGTAAATATTGTATGACAAATATAAATTGTAGCCTGTGTCGGCAAAAGCCAAACCACACGTTTTTATTTTTTCGGTGTATTTAGGGTCAAACACCAAAGCCCATTCATCTTCGGGAAAAGGCAAATTACCCAAAGCAGTCATAACTTTGTCTTTGTTAATGCCCAAAGCAACCGTGCCCATCATGTAAGGAAATAAAAATTGATTATTGGGGTCGATTGCGGCCAACTTGGCCAATAAATTCTTATTAAGATGGCTTGTATTGTTGAGTAATTTGGGGTCTAAGGGCAGCAAAGCCTTGGACTTAATGAAGTTGGCCGCAACGTCAGAAGAGGGATAAATGACATCATAATTGCTTGCTCCCGAGAGGATTTTACTGCTTAAAATCTCGTTGCTGTCATAAATGTCGTAATGGGTTTTAATGCCCGTTTTGTTGGTAAAATCGGCTAAAGTGGTTTCTCCGATATAATCCAACCAATTGTAAATATTAACGATTTTTTCTTTTTCAGCGGCAGGTTTGTCGATTGGTTTGGCATCAGGTTGGCAGGCGCTCAAGGTGCTTAGCGCAAGTAAAGCGATGAGTGTTTTTTTCATGATTTGTCCATTTTAAAAAGAGAAAGAATTTAAGCGGTTTTCTAGAAAATTTTATAGTGCGGCCAACCTTTTAAGAAAAACAAGCGTTCAATTAAAAAAATTGAACGCTTGTTTTACCACAAATCGATGAGTCAAAAAAGTTATCTCAACCTTATTTTGCTTTGGTTGCTTTGCCTGCAGCTTCTGCTTTTTTAATCGCCGCTTCGGTCGCTTGAGCGGCCGAGGCTAAATTGGCTTCTGCAAAATCAACCATTTGTTGACTGGCTTTAGCCAAGTTGTTGGCTGCAGTTGAAGACGCTGCAATAGAAGATTTCATGGCGTTAATCACAGGTTCTGCCGTGCTTGGCGCTTGTGCGGCAAAGGCTTCAACTTGTTCATTGAGTTTTTGATGTGCGCCATCAATTTGTTCTTGCGTCAATTTGTGCAATTCGCTTTGAGCCGCGCTGACAATGTTGCAAAATTCGCGAGCATTGGATAGCGCCAACTCTAAAGTTTCTACTGAAATGGCTTTTAAATGATCACCCACTTCTTGTGGTGTTTTTAAAGCGGTTAATTCACGCGCAGATTTTGCACTGTTTTCAAAAGCCGTTTTAGAAGCGTTTAATTGGTGTTGAACCAATTTTTGGCTGTTTTCTAAAGCAACATTCATGGCTTTAATGCTGTTTTCGATCCCATTGGTAGCCAATTGAGAAAATTGTTTGAATTGTTCATTGTTAAACATGGTGATTCCTTTTTAAGTTAAGGGTTGCATCAAAAGGGGGAAGGAACAAGAGATATAAAATGTTTTATTGATAGGCGTTTGCCAATTGTTACAAATATATTGCAATGCAACATATGGACTGAATTTTATCTTAATTTGAAAAATAAGCAAGCTTTTTATCTTAATATTGGTGTTTTGCAATAATCAGGTTGGGTTTGAAAATTGATTTAATCATTTGATGTGATTTGTATAGAAGTCAATTTTAAGGGAGTTTCTATTGTCAGTGAAGTCTGATTCCGTGTTGGGCAAATTGTGGTAAAGTAGCGCTTTTTATGATGCCTGCTTGTTCTTACAAGCTCAATTTAAAGACCTTTGGCCTCATGCATCATTTAAAAAATGACTAACAAATATTAGAGTTTTTGCATCAAAACAGATTTATGATTCTGTTTTTTATAGGGAATTTATCATGAGTTTAGAGAAGCGAGTTATTAAAAAATATCCCAATCGTCGTTTGTACGATACAGCAACCAGTTCTTACATTACCTTGGTGGATGTCAAGCAATTGATTTTGGAGTTTGCTCAAATCAAAGTGATTGATGCTAAAACAGAAGAAGATATTACTCGCACCATTTTGCTACAAATTGTTTTAGAAGAAGAAACGGGCGTAGAACCTTTATTTTCGGCGGATGTGTTATTGCAATTTATTCGCTTTTACGGTCACGCATCGCAATCATTGATGGGGCCTTTTTTAGAACGAAACTTGCAAATTTTTAATCAATTAAACAGCAGCTTTCAAAATCAAGGCTTGGCCAAACAAGGCTTGACGGGTAATCCTTTCCTTCCTAATCCTGCGTTAGCGGCCAACTTATGGCAAGACATGTTAAACAATCAACCGCAAGAAATGCAAGCGATGATGCAAACTTACATGAGCCAAAATTCGCAAGCCTGGCTAGAAATGCAGCAACGGATGCAAGAACAAGCCAATCAACTGTTAAAAGGATTTACGCCCCCTAAAAAATAAATGGATGCGGTTCGTTACTGTCTAAATTCATGACAAAGTGGTCTTCTAAGTGGTCTTTCTAATAGGGGTTTGGATTAGGCGGCCACTTCTTTATTTAATCTTATTTTCTCTTTTTACGGAGAGGTCATGCCTGTTAATTTCACTCACGCAACGGAAGACAGTTTACTTCCCATTTCTGGCATACAGCTGTGGACTGCCGAAGCGGGCATAAAAAAAATCAATCGATCGGATTTATGTTGTTTTCAATTGGATCAAGGTGTTGCGGTTGCTGGGGTTTTTACTCAAAATCGATTTTGTGCCGCGCCCGTGCAAATTTGTCAAAAAAGGTTGGCCGCAAACGGGCAAGCCATTCGCGCTTTAGTTATTAATACGGGCAATGCTAATGCAGGAACAGGCGTTGCGGGGCAAGCCGATGCCTTGCGTGTTACGGCTGCTGTGGCTGATTTATGGCAGTTGCCGCCAGAATCTGTTTTGCCGTTTTCAACGGGCGTGATTTTAGAACCCTTGCCCGTAGACAAAATTGTGCAGGGCTTGACTCAATTACGCCCAGCCTCTTATTTGGAGGCAGCAAAAGCGATTATGACCACCGACACCGTCCCCAAAGCGTGCAGTCGCCAATTGCTTTTAGATGGCGTAATGGTAACGATTACGGGTATTTCTAAAGGGTCGGGCATGATTAATCCCAATATGGCCACGATGTTGGGCTTTGTGGCCACGGATGCGGCCATTGCGCCGATGATTTTAAATCAAATGATGCACGAGATTGCTGAGGTTTCTTTTAACGCCATCACGGTCGATGGCGACACTTCAACGAATGACAGTTTTTTGTTGATGGCCACAGCGAAAGCCAAGCACGCCCTTATCGACAGTGTCGAACATGCTTTATACGAGCCGATGAAAGCGGCTTTAATTGAAGTAGCGCAGTTTTTGGCACACGCCATTGTGCGTGATGGCGAAGGAGCGAGTAAATTCATCGCTATTACGGTTGAAGGTGGAAAAACGGTCATTGATTGCAAAAAAATTGCTTATGCCATTGCGCATTCGCCTTTGGTTAAGACGGCCTTTTTTGCCTCCGATCCCAATTTAGGGCGCATATTGGCGGCGATTGGTTACGCCAATGTGGATGTTGATGTGTATGATCTAAGTCTTTATTTAGATGAGGTATTAGTGGCTGAAAAGGGGGGGCGAGCCGCCAGTTATCAAGAAGCCGACGGGCAGCGCGTCTTATCGAAAAGCGATATAGAAATCCGCGTGGTACTGGAGGCTGGGGAAGCCAAAACCACCGTTTGGACTTGTGATTTATCGCATGATTACGTCAGTATCAATGCCGATTACCGCAGTTAAATGGCTTAATTCGTGAGACTACTGTGCAAATAATGCCACATATTGGGTTATAATCACCTCCAAATTTAACGGTGCAGTGGTTTTAAAAAATAGCGACATAAGTGAAAGGAATTGGCTATGAAATGGGAAGTGGTCATTGGGCTTGAGGTCCATGTGCAATTAAACACAAAATCTAAAATTTTTTCGGGCTCAAGTACGGCCTATGGTGCAGAACCCAATACGCAAGCCTCGGTGGTGGAGCTGGCTTTTCCTGGGGTTTTGCCTGTGTTGAATAAGGCTGTGGTGGCGAAAGCCATTCGTTTGGGATTGGCTTTAGGCTCTACCATCAATCAAACCAATCTTTTTGCGCGCAAAAATTATTTTTATTTGGATTTACCCAAAGGCTATCAAATCAGTCAAATGGATTTGCCCATCATTGAACACGGCCAACTCACCGTTTTTGTTGGAGAAAAAGACAATTTGGTTGAAAAAACGTTTCGCTTAACGCGTGCACACATGGAAGAGGACGCGGGCAAAAGCGTCCATGACTTATTGGCGGGTTACAGTGGTGTGGATTTAAACCGTGCGGGCACACCTTTGTTGGAAGTGGTTTCCGAGCCAGAAATGCGTTCGGCGGCCGAGGCGGTGGCTTATGCCAAAGGTCTGTATGATTTGGTGACTTGGTTAGACATTTGTGATGGTAATTTACAAGAAGGCTCATTTAGGATGGATGCCAATGTGTCGGTGCGCCCTGTTGGGCAAGCTGAATTTGGCACGCGCCGAGAAATCAAAAATCTCAATTCTTTTCGCAATTTAAAAGAAGCCATTGAGTACGAAACCCAATGGCAAATAGAGCACATCGAAGATGGCGGTGTGGTTCAACAAGCCACGGTTTTATTTAATGCAGATACAGGCGAAACTCGCATGATGCGCACTAAAGAAGATGCGCACGATTATCGCTACTTTCCCGACCCAGATTTGTTGCCCGTTCAAATTAGTGATGAACAAATCGCTCAGGTGAAAAGAGAAATGCCTGAATTGCCTCGTCCTATGGCGCAACGTTTTATGACAGACTTTGGTTTAAGTGCTTACGATGCGGCTTTGTTGACGCAAAGTTTGGCGTATGCCCAATATTTTGAAGGGGCTGCGCAAGCGGCTTCAGAAGGGAAGTTAGTGGCCAACTGGATGAACGGCGAATTGTCTGCGGCCCTAAATAAAGCAGATTTGCCTTTGGACAAGAGTCCGATTCAAGCCCCAAGGTTGGCCGCATTAGTGGCACGCATTGCGGATGGGACTTTATCGTCTAAATTGGCCAAGCAAGTGTTTGAAGCCATGTGGCAATCTGATTTAATGCCCGATGCGATTATCGAGCGCGATGGATTAAAGCAAATGGATGATGTTGCTGCGATATTGGAATTGGTCAAAGTCGCCATTGCGGCCAACCCTAAAGCCGCCGATGAGTTTAAGGCTGGTAACGAAAAAGCCTTAAATGCTTTGGCTGGACAAGTCATGAAAGCGTCTAAAGGCAAAGCCAAACCTGCCCAAGTCCAATCGCTTTTGCGCGAACAACTGATTTAAATTAATCGCGCCATTGAATGTAAGAAAATAAATCAAGGAAGGCTAATCAATTATGGATATATTCGATGTTTTGTTGACTTTTTTTATCAACTATAGTTACTGGGCTGTCTTGTTTGTCTTGTTGATTTGTGGGATGGGTGTTCCCATTCCAGAAGACATCACCTTGGTAACGGGTGGCGTGGTAGCTGGACTTTACCCCGAACAAGTCAACGTGCATTTGATTTTTTTTGTGTCCATGTTCGGTGTTTTGGCGGGGGATGGCATGATGTTTTTGCTGGGGCGTATTCATGGCGAACGCGTTTTAACGTTTAAACCCGTTGCAAAATTATTAACGCCACAACGTTTTGAAGCGGTACAAAAAAAATTTGATCAATATGGCAATTGGGTGCTGTTCGTGGCTCGATTTATGCCGGGGTTACGTTCTCCTATTTTCATCGTAGCGGGTATGTCGGGCATCTCCTATTGGCGATTTTTATTGGCCGATGGGTTGGCGGCTTTAATTTCTGTCCCAATTTGGGTTTATTTAGGTTATTACGGTGCAAGCAATATTGATTGGCTGTTGTCTATTGTGCACAAAGGGCAAATGGGCATATTTATAGTTTTGGGTTTGATAGCGGCAGTACTGGGATTTTTATGGTGGCGGAATCGCCGACGCATCGCCGAAAAACTCCCTCAAGTTTCAGCAAAATTACTGAAGTCAACCAAGCGCGTTTCTCGTAAAAAACGTAAAACCTAATTTTTTTCAACGGCACTGAATGATTTTTAGTGCCTTTCTTTTGTTGATTTTTCTTCCGAGCTTTTTATGCAAATCATCCAGCACCACGTTATACAATTGTTAATTGCCGTTGATAATGGTCACACGTTAAACGAAGGTTTGGCCAAGTTGCGCGCCACTGAATTGACGCCTTCCCAAATGGGGGCAATACAAGACATTACCTATGGTTTGATGCGTCGCCCGAGTAACATTGCTTTTTTTATGCGTCAATTATTAAAGTCTCCTTTAAAACAAGGTGATTTGACGCATTTGCTGAATGTGGCTTTGTATCAACTCAATTACACTCGCGCCAAACCCTATGCCGTGGTTGATGCGGCGGTTTCTATGGCCGCTAAACTTTACAAAGGTCAGTTTAAAGCCTTGGTTAACGGTGTGTTGCGTCAGTTTTTAAGAGTGCAAGAAGAGTTGAATACCGCTTTAATTCAGCAAATGAAAAGTGGGGAAGCGGCTTACAATCACCCCAAATGGTGGGTTAATCGCATGAGGGCATCTTATCCAAAGTCTTGGAGCTACATTTTAGAAGCCAATCAAGGGCATCCGCCTATGAGTTTGCGTGTCAATTTACGCAAAACAAGCCGAGAAGGGTATTTGGCGTTATTGCAAGAATCAGGCCTTCAAGCAGAAATGGTTGAGGCTTATCCCTCCGGTTTGGTCTTAGAAACCCCCGTTCCCGTTCAGCAGTTGCCTTATTTTTCAGAAGGTTGGGTTTCTGTTCAAGATTTGGGCGCGCAAATGGCAGCACCGACTTTGAATGTAAAAAAGGGCATGCGCGTGCTTGATGCCTGCGCAGCACCAGGGGGGAAAAGTGGTCATTTGTTAGAAATGGCTGACATTCAGTTGACGGCATTGGACATAGACCACTCTCGTTTAAAACGAGTCGCCGATAATTTACAACGCCTTAACTTAACCGCCGAATTGGTGTGTACTAGCGTGGCGGACTTTACTAAAAATTATTGCGGCCAACCTTTTGAGCGAATTTTGGCCGATGTGCCGTGTTCTGCAACGGGCGTTGTGCGTCGCCACCCCGACATTAAATGGCTGCGTCGCCCGAGTGATTTTGCCTTACTGGCCGAACAGCAGCGACTTATGTTGAATCAGCTTTGGTCTTTGTTGGCAAAAAATGGCCAATTGCTTTATGCCACATGTTCGGTGATGAAAGAAGAGAATGAAGCCTTAATTGCCCAATTTTTATCCGAAACCCCAAATGCGCGGCTATTGTCAGAAACTAATTTGATGCCACAAAAAATGAATGATGGGTTTTATTATGCAGTATTGACTAAAATATAAAAAAATTTACTTAAATAGCATTTTTCTTTATAGCAATCATTGCTTAAACTGTTTAAACTTAGTATCAGCTGACATGGTCAATTTTAAAATATGTTTTTACTCGCTCCTAGCCTAGAAATTATTATATTTATTTTAATGTATTTTTTGGGTGCCGCAACGGATAATGAAAACTTAAGTCCTTTTTATGAAAAAATTGTTTTCATGAATATCCTGGTTTTCTTTGGGCTTTTGTTTTTTGTTTTTTGGCAATTATTTAAATTAAAAAAGCGAAGAAAAACCAATTTTTTTGGTAATAGTTTAGCCAGAAAAATATTAATTTTTGCTTTAACCTTGATATTGATTCCAGGCGCTTTATTTTTTACTATTTCAACCAGTTTTTTAACAAAAAGTATAGATAATCGAGTCATCGTTGAAACAAATCAAGTGGTAAAAAATAACGAATTGTCATTGAATCAAATGAATTTATCTGATGGATTGGTTTCTTTAACCCAAGATGTCGCGAATACTGCCTCTTATTTTTCAACTTTATCCACACAACAAATCCAAGAAGAAATTATGCTCACGGCTGAGTCCGCTCATTTGTCTGAATTAACCCTCTTTGATGATAAAGGCCAAGTGATTGCTTTTGCGGACAAATCAGTAAAACCAAGTGAAAATAGCCCACCACTTACGGCAGAAAGTCTAATGCTGTTGAAGAGAAAACTTTTTTTTGAGGACATTATCTTGGTTGATGGACAATTAGTTATGCGAGTTTTTTATTCTTATGCGACTAAAAATCAAGAAATGTATATTTTAAGTGGCAAAAAAACAATCAAGGGGACGGCTATAAAAAAAGAACCTCTTTGGGGTGAGCAGACACTACAAGGAATCTATCGTGAAAAATTAGTTAATAATTATTTAAACAGCTTTAGCTTGATGTTTGCCATTTCTATTTTGGGGGCAATTTCTTTGGCTTTGGCCTTTGCTGAACAGTTAACCTCACCCTTGTTGAGGCTTTCTAAAACCGCAGAAGCCATTGCTCATGGTGACTTTTCTAAGCAAAATAAGGTGACTCGTCGAGACGAATTAGGGTCATTAACTGCGATTTTCAATGACATGACCATACGGTTAAAAGCCATGCATGCTTTGGCAGAAAAACGCCAATCTGAACTGGCGCTTTCTAAACAATATGTTGTCAGTATTTTGACAAATTTAAAAAGCGGTGTACTGACTTTTGATGAAGAGTGGTTTTTGTTATTAAATAATCAAAGCGCAGCAAAAATATTAGGGTTGTCTTTTGCTGATTTTAACGGGCTAAGCTTAAAAGAATGGTCCAAGCTCAATCCTCGTTTATTGGATTTAATCGATTTGATTATTCAGAAGAGCCAGTCCGGTCATTTGCAGTGGCAGCAACAATTTGTCTATACACGTAACCAAGGGCAAAGGTTGTTGTTGATTAGAGGAAGTCGATTAAATAATCAAGGTTATGTGATTGTTTTTGATGATATTACTGAGCTAGCAAGAGCTCAACGCGATGCCGCTTGGGGGGAAGTTGCCAAACGATTGGCGCATGAAATTCGCAACCCATTAATGCCCATACAATTGTCCGCAGAGCGTTTGGCGCTAAAATTAAGCCATAAATTAGAGGTTTCGGATGCGGCGATGCTCATACGAAGTACAAACACTATCATCAAACAGGTTGATGCGTTAACGGGCATGGTTGATGCTTTTAGAAAGTATGCAAAAGCGCCTATGGCCAATTTGTCGCGAATTTCTTTAACGACTCTCATCAAAGAAGTCATGGTGTTATATGAAGATCAAAGCATGATGAAACTTGCTTTGATCGATCATCCTCTATACATTCAAGGGGATGAAAATTTATTGCGTCAAGTTTTTCATAATGTGTTACAAAATGCTCAAGATACTTTAAATGAAACAGTCCATCCTCTTGTTTTAATTGAAAGTCAAATCTTTCAAGAATCAATCGTGATTTGCATCAAGGACAATGGCCAAGGATTTGATGAAAGCATCCTCGCCCAAGCCTTTGAACCTTACGTGACAACGAAACTTAAAGGCACAGGCTTAGGATTGGCGATGGTAAAAAAAATTATGGAAGAGCATGGTGGTCACGTTACTTTGGCGAATTGGGTCGAGGCTAGACCTGACTCAGAGATGCCGGCAACAGGGGCTATCGTGACCTTAAGTTGGCCTTTGATTGCTTAAATTTTCTTCAAATATTAATGATAACGTTATAAAATTCAGTATTTTATATTTTAATACTCAATATAAAATCAACGATAAATCTATCCATTTAATTAAATATAAAGGGTAAGCATGAGTGCAATTGAAATTTTAGTAGTTGATGATGAGACGGGCATACGCGAATTGCTTTGCGATATTTTAGAAGATGAGGGCTATGTCGTTGTTGCTGCAGAAAATGCAACCCAAGCGAGAGAATATCGCCTCAAACAGAAACCCGCTTTGGTGTTGCTCGATATTTGGATGCCTGATTTTGATGGGTTGACTTTGTTAAAAGAATGGGCAAAAACAGGGCAGTTGACTATGCCTGTTATTATGATGTCTGGTCATGCGACGATAGATACAGCGATTGAAGCGACTCGAATTGGTGCCATCAATTTTTTAGAGAAGCCTATTTCTTTGCAAAAATTATTGGCCAGTATTAAAACAGCTTTAGAAAATGAGAAAAATAAAAAACTTGGCACACAAATGCCTTATACCAGTCTATCGCCTATTTTTACGACATTCCTTGAAGAGGTTAAATCCCTTACGACGCAGCCCAGCAATGCCTTTTTGACGGGTGAAATTGGTTCAGATTTTAATGCCATTGTCCCCTATTTTTTATCAGATAAAGGACCTATCGTTGCACCTACTAAATTCGAATCCTTATTAAATACTCCTTTGGATTTATTGAAAAAAGCTGAAAATGGATTGATTTTTTTTGATGAAATCCGCTTGTTTCAAAAACCTCATCAACAAGCTTTGTTATTTTTACACAGTCGAGCCCCTCGCCATAATGTGCGTTTGGTGTTTGCCTCTACCTCTTCCTACGCAGAATTGATAGAATTTGGGTGGGATGCCGCCGTATTATCGATTTTAACGACTGTGATTTTAGAAATTCCCCCTTTAAGAGACTATGTTGAAGATCTTCCTTATTTAGCAAAAAAAATCTTAACTGAGGTTGTGGCTGAACAAAAACTCAACTCAAAACAATTAGATGAGTCGGCAATTTCAGCCTTGGGTGAGTACAATTGGCCTGGCAATGTCGAACAGCTGCGCTTAACTCTTGGGCATTTGGCTTTGGCTTGTAAAACTGAAGTGATTACAAAACATCAGGTTGCACATTATTTGAGTCAATTTGGCTCATTAAGCGCACCAGCCAATCATGAAGGTGCCTTAGACTATGACAAGCCATTAAGAGAGTTGCGTCATGATTTAGAAAGAGATTATTTTAATTATCATATCGAGGCTGAAAAAGGTAACATCAGTCGGGTTGCGCTTAGGGTTGGCTTAGAAAGAACCAATCTGTACAGAAAAATGAAACAATTAGGGATAAAATAACCCTCATAAAGCATTAAAATGATTTAAATTAAGCTTGCGGCCAACCTTTTTCTTTTTTAGGAAAAAGGTTGGCCGCAAGCTTAATTTAATGTTGTAATGGTTAAATAAAAAAACAGTCTTGCTTAATTTTTATTTAAGCAAGACTGTTTTTTGTTTGGTGGCTCGAGGCAGAATCGAACTGCCGACACGCGGATTTTCAATCCGCTGCTCTACCGACTGAGCTATCGAGCCCTAAGGCTGCTTGACACATTTTAAGAATTGATTTGGTGGCTCGAGGCAGAATCGAACTGCCGACACGCGGATTTTCAATCCGCTGCTCTACCGACTGAGCTATCGAGCCGCGTTATCGCGTCAAGGGGCGTATTAAAACAGAAGGCATGCCTCACGTCAAGTGCTTCTTAATTAGACAAGGCTTGTTTTTGTTGCTTTGCCATGTTTTTTTGGCAAACAAAACAGTTTAAAATGACTGTTTTAAAAAGAATAAATAAAAAAATAAAGTTTATTGCATCGGGTGAATTTATTTTTGTATTGGTTCAAAAATAATGGGAAAGGTTTGCTGACTGTGAGTTGGTCATTTTCAACAGAGAGTTTTTACTTTGTTTGAAACGAAAAAAAGCCCCGCTGAAAAAGTTAAGAATAGCCATATGAGGCACATTTTGTTATCATGTCGCGCGCGTTTCGTTGGACGTGGCGTACCAGCAAAGTTGAAACAAATCGTAAGCCACAAAAAACGTATCTTATTCTAATAAAAAACATTGAAAAAATAATCTATTATGACCATCGTACATCATTTACCCAGCCAGCGATATTCAGAAGCCGTTGTGTGCAACGGTTTAATTTTTTTAAGTGGTCAAGTGCCAGAAACCGACAACTCAAGTGCGTTTTGCCAAACTCAAGAAGTTTTGCGTCAAATTGATGAGCGTTTGGCTGAATTGTCTTCAGATAAAACCAAAATTTTAGATGCCACGATATTTTTAGCTGATGTCTCGGATTATGACGACATGAACCGGGCTTGGGACGCTTGGGTTGCTCCTAACGCTGCCCCTGCTCGTGCAACGGTTGAAGCGAAATTGGCTAAGCCTGAATGGCGTGTTGAAATCAAAATCATTGCAGCCTGTTAATGCGGTTTCCGCCAATTAAAAAGAGTGTCATTATGGAAACTTATCTAGTCGGCGGAGCCGTCCGAGACGCCTTGTTGGGATTAGAGGTGAGTGATCGCGATTTTGTGGTGGTTGGTGCAAGCCCACAAAGGTTGCTGAGCCAAGGTTTTATAGCTGTCGGGAGTGATTTCCCTGTTTTTTTGCACCCAACAACCAAAGCAGAATATGCCTTGGCTCGTACTGAACGCAAAACAGGCGCGGGTTACAAAGGTTTTGTTTTTCATGCAGATGAACAAGTCACTTTATTAGAAGATTTAGCCCGCCGTGATTTAACCATTAATGCGATGGCACAAGATGAACGCACAGGGGAAATCATCGATCCTTTTGGTGGGCAGGCAGACTTGGCCGCAGGCATTTTGCGCCATGTTAGTCCCGCTTTTAGTGAAGATCCTGTGCGTATTTTGCGCATTGCTCGTTTTGCTGCGCGTTTTGGTTTCAGTATTGCGCCAGAAACGATGGCTTTAATGAAAAAAATGGTTGCTAAAGGCGAATTGTCAGCCCTTGTCCCCGAAAGGGTTTGGCAAGAACTGTCTCGTGGATTGATGGAAAAAAAACCATCAATTATGATAGAAACTTTAAAGGCTTGTGGGGCTTTGGCGGTCATTTTACCTGAAGTCAACGCTTTGTTTGGTGTACCGCAGCGTGCAGAATATCACCCAGAAATCGATACTGGGGTGCATATTTGTATGGCCATCGATTATGCGGCCAGTCAAAATCACCCTTTGCCTTTGCGCTTTGCGGTATTGACGCATGATTTAGGTAAAGGTTGCACCGATGTTGGTATTTGGCCACGTCACCCTAATCACGACAAACGGGGCATCGTGCCACTAACGGGTTTATGTCATCGTTTGCGTGTGCCGCTGGCGTGTCGGGAACTGGCTGAAATCGTGGTTCTAAATCACACCAATATGCATAAGTCACTGCAAATGCGCCCTTATGCGTTGTTAGAACTGTTGCAAAAGATGGATGCCTTTCGGCGCCCTGAACGTTTTGAAATGGCTTTGCAAGCGTGTATCAGCGACAAACGCGGCCGTTTAAATCAAGCGCAGGCACAATATCCGCAAGCTGATCATTTGCGCCGTGCTTTGGCGATTATGAAGGCGGTTGATGCGGGGCAGATTGCGTTTACTTACGCCCAAGACCCCCGCAAAATACCTTATGCGATTACTCAAGCGCGTTGCACTGCCTTGTTGGAGTCGGACTTGTTTTCTGCTTGCTCGAGAACCTTGCAATACAACGCTTTAGAAGAATCGGAGTCTTGTTCTGAATGTGATTGAGTTTGATTTTTTTATTTTGTGTTTTGTTTTTATTAGAGGGTAGTTGCCATGTTGTTGAAAAGGGTTTTGTTCGTTGTTTTCTGTTACGCTTGTTTGTGGTTTCACCCTTTTGGTTGGTTCAGTTGGTTTCATGAAGATATGGTTGCTCAATACGGACATTTATTTGTGTCTGGGACAATTAACACTTTAAAGTCCACATTTTTGGCTATTTTGCTGGGTTGCCCGATTGGGATTTTGATGGGCGTGGCACGTGTGGCAGAAATCAAATCAGGTTTATGGAAACCAATTTTTCATTTTTTTGTTAAATTGCCTGCCGATGCTTATGTGACGTTTTTTCGAGGAACGCCGTTGGTGGTGCAAATCATGTTAGTGCATTTTGGTTTAATGCCTTTATTGATTAGCGAGCAAGATGGCTTTTTGGTGAGTGGTGAGCTGGCACGTACCTTACGCCAAGAGCACGGGGCTTTAACATCAGGCTTGATAGCGCTAACCTTAAATGCTGGCGCTTACATTACCGAAATTGTTCGCGCAGGCATTTTATCGTTAGATAAAGGCCAAACCGAAGCAGCTCGTTCTTTGGGCATGAGTTACAGTGATACGATGAAAAAAATCATTTTACCTCAAGCGTTTAGACGCATGTTGCCCCCTTTGGGTAATGAAATGATTACGCTGTTGAAAGACAGTTCCTTGATTGCAACCATTGGTTTTGGCGAATTATTTTTGGCGGCAAAAACCGTTGCCGGCGCTTATTCTCGGTTTTGGGAACCTTATTTGACCATTTCTGTGATTTATTTGATTTTTACAATCGTGATTGCGCATTTTGTTACTCGCTTAGAAAATCATTATCGAGTGACTGCCAGCCACGCTTAACCATGGCTTAAACCGAATCGTTGACGACAGATGGCTTGCGGCCAACCTTTTTCCTAAAAAACAAGGGAGAAGGTTGGCCGCAAGCCCCAGAGCAAGCATTTTACTGCTCGCAAAAAAACCGAAAAGAGATGCCATGAGTGAAAAAGACGACAATTTAGTGACCATATATACCGACGGCGCGTGTAAAGGCAACCCTGGGCGCGGTGGTTGGGGCGCGATATTAAGCAGCCGTGGCAAAAGTCGTGAGCTGTTTGGTGGCGCAAAAGAAACCACCAATAACCGCATGGAAATGACCGCTGTGATTGAAGCTTTGTCGGCACTTAAGCGCCCGTGTGTTGTGGCTATCTTTACAGATTCTAAATACTTGATAGACGGTATAGAATCGTGGTTGCCCAATTGGAAGGCCAGAGGCTGGAAAACAGCGTCGAAACAAGCCGTTAAAAATGAAGATTTATGGCGAACCCTGGACAATTTGGTACAACAACATCAAATTACTTGGCATTGGGTAAAAGGGCATGCGGGCAATGCGGGCAATGAGCGTGCCGATGCCTTGGCCAATTTAGGTGTATTAAGTCTTGACCAGATGTAAACTTGAGTTTTGGACATTCCTGTATTAAAAACAGCTCATCTTAATCAATCACAGAAAGAAACTGTTATGCGTTACATTGTTTTAGACACCGAAACTACGGGTTTATCAAGTAAAAATGGCGATCGCTTGGTCGAGTTTGCTGGCTTGGTCATGGAAAACCGTCAATTAACAGGCGAAAGTTTGCATTTTCAGTGCAATCCCGAGCGAGATATGCCGATAGAAGCCAGTAATATTCATGGTTTAACGGCTGAAAAACTGGCTGATAAACCTGTTTTTGCTGAAAAAGTCGATGAAATGATTGCTTTTTTGCAAGGTACAACGCTGATTATTCACAATGCTAAATTTGACGTGGGTTTTTTAAACATGGAGTTGGCGCGATTGGGCAAGCCGCAGATTGCCGAGATTTGTGTTGATGTCATCGACACTTTGCCCATGGCCAAAGCCTTATTTCCAGGTAAACGTGCGTCTTTAGATGCTTTGTGCGATCGTTTTGAAATCAATCGCAGCAATCGTGTGTTTCATGGTGCTTTAATCGATTGCGAGTTATTGGCGGAAGTTTATGTTTGGATGACGCGCAGTCAACAAAACTTGGCCATAGAAGAAGCGCAGACCTTGCCTGTGCAAACCCAAGTCATTCAAGCGACTCAAGCCGAACGATTGGAACTTAAAATTCAATATGCCAACGCCGATGAATTAGCAGCTCATGCGCAGTATGTGAGCGAATTGGCCTCCGCCAGTAAAAAAGGCGCGTTATGGCAAAAAAATGGTTAACGTCCCTAGTTTGATAAAATTTAGGCTTGCGGCCAACCTTTTTTGTGGAAAAGTCACAAAAAAGGTTG
>JBILQJ010000053.1:0-7574 GCA_044373325.1 Burkholderiales bacterium | reverse complement strand
TAAGCTCGACAAAAACTGCTTGGCTCTGTCCGATTCTGGATTGTCGAAAAAGGCATTTTTTTCTCGGTCTTCGATGATAGAACCTTTGTCCATAAAAATGACGCGACTGGCCACGCGCCGCGCAAACCCCATTTCGTGAGTGACGCACATCATGGTCATGCCTTCGTGCGCCAAATCCACCATCACGTGCAAGACTTCGTTCACCATTTCTGGGTCTAAGGCCGAAGTGGGTTCATCAAACAGCATACAAATCGGATCCATCGCCAACGCCCGCGCAATGGCGACGCGTTGTTGTTGGCCGCCAGACAGTTGGCTGGGAAATTTGTCGGCTTGTTCTTTGAGGCCAACTCGAGTCAACAAAGCGTAGCCTTTTTCATAGGCTTCTTCTTTGGAACGCCCCAACACTTGAATTTGCGCAATCATCAAATTTTGCATAATCGACAAATGCGGAAACAGTTCAAAATGTTGGAACACCATGCCGACTTTGGCGCGTAACTTGGGCAAATTGGTGGCTTTGCTGCCCACTGACGTGTTGTCTACAATGATGTCGCCTTTTTGAAAGGGCTCTAAACCGTTCACGCATTTGATTAGCGTGGATTTGCCCGAACCAGAAGGCCCGCAAACCACCACGACTTCGCCTTTTTTTACGTCGGTACTGCAATCGGTCAAAACTTGAAAACTGCCGTACCATTTGCTGATATTTTGAATTTGTATCATCGTTGCATGCCTTTTTGTAAATGTTTTTGAAGATGTTTGATGCCCGTTGAGGCACAAAAACTGATAATAAAATACACGGTGGCGGCAAACAATAAAAACTCATTTAAATTGCCCGAGTTATCACCAAAAGCGCGTGTACTATTGAAAAAGTCCATTAATCCGACCGCGTAAACCAAGGTCAAATCTTGAAACAAAATGATGGTTTGTTGCATGATTAAGGGCAACATTTTACGAAACACTTGAGGCAAAATCACCAACCGCATGGTTTGGCTGTAACTCATGCCCAAGGCATAAGCGGCGCTGCGTTGGCCGACCGAAATGGATTGTATGCCTGCGCGTATGATTTCGGCAAAATAAGCCGCTTCAAACAAAGCAAACGCCACCAAACAAGACGTAAACGCCCCAATAGGGACAGGCACGCCGTTATTCAGGGCTTTGAGTAACATGGGCAAACCAATAAAAAACCACAAAATGACCAATAACAAAGGAATGGTGCGGAAGTAATTGACGTACATTGTGGCCAACCTTGGCAACCATTTACCAGGGCTAAGTCGCGCCAAAGCCAGTAAGGTGCCAATAAAAACACCCATCGTTGTGGCCAAAACCAGCAATTCTAAGGTGGTTTTCATGCCTTGCCAAATGTTTGGTAAAAAAGGAATGACGTTTTCAAAAATCATTTTTCATCTCCTAGCATGCCTTTGATGCGTGTTTTTCGTTCTATCCAGTTCATGAAACGCATTAATAGGCTGTTTAAAATGAAATACATCACGGTGGCCAAGGTGAGGCATTCAAAAAATTGTTCGGTAAAGGTGGAGGCTTGTTGAGTTTGGTTGACCAACTCCATCACCCCGATTAAAGCGCCAACCGAAGCATTTTTGAAAATGTTTAAAAATTCAGACGTCAACGGCGGCATAATCATGCGAAACGCTTGCGGCAACAACACCAAACGATAAATTTGCAGGGGGCGTAAACCCAAAGCAGTGGCCGCCATGGCTTGGCCGCCAGATAAGGCTTGTATGCCAGTTCTGACTTGTTCGCAGATGCGCGCGGCAGTAAAAAGTCCCAAGCCGACAGTCAATGAAATCAGCGCCGAGGTGCTGGGCGACAAGTCTTGTTTCCACCAAGTCTGCATCGATTCAGGAAAATATTCGGGCAACACGTAATACCAAAAAAACACTTGTATGAGCAAAGGAATGTTACGAAACACATTCACATAAGCGCTGGCCAATCCCGACAAAAAAGCATTAGGCAAAGTGCGCAAAATGCCCAATAGCGTGCCTATGCCTAAAGCCAAAATCCAAGCCACCGTGCCGACTTGAAGGGTAATCCATAAGCCAGACACGAACCATTCCCAATATTGTTCGCCTTGCGTCATGCCTGTGAGGTGAAAATACACGCCCCAATCCCAGTTATACATAAATAACACCTTTAAACTTGATCGTGATTGATGAAAGATACAGATAATTTTAGATAAATTCAGCTTAAAGCGGTGCGGCCAACGTTTTTAAAAAGCAACGTTGGCCGCAAAGCGCTTCGGTTTTAGATTATTGCCCAGAAGCCTTGTCGGTTGGATTGGCAATTAATGCCTTCATTGAATCGGACATTGGGAAGTTTAGGTTAAAGTTTTTAGGTGGAATAGGATTCATAAACCATTTGGTGTAAATGGCATTGATTTCGCCTGATTTGTACAAGTCAACAATGGCAGCATCAGCCACTTTTTTGAAGGCGACGTCATCTTTGGCCAGCATACAGCCGTAAATTTCATGCGATTGTGGCGTGCCAACCACTTCCCAATCATCGGCTTTTTTGGCTTTGGCTTTTTCACCGTAAAGCAAAGCGTCGTCCATCATAAACGCGGCCGCGCGACCTGTTTCTAACATCAAGAAAGATTCGGCGTGATCCTTGGCCGAAATCACATTCATGTTCATGGCATCTTTTTCGTTCATGGCTTTGAATAACCGTTCAGACGTTGTGCCTGACGTTGACACCACGTTTTTACCTTTTAAGTCGGCAAAGTCTTTAATGCCGCTGCCTTTTTTCACCAGCAAACGCGTCGCCACGTCAAAAATACCGTTGGTGAAACTCACTTGTTGTTGGCGTTCAACGTTGTTGGTGGTTGAGCCGCACTCTAAATCCACCGTGCCATTTTGAATCAAAGAGATGCGATTGGCGGAAGTGACTTGTACATACTTCACTTTCAAATTCGGCAAATTAAGTTCTTTTTTGACGGCCTCTACAATTTTTAGCTGAACGTCATGCGAATAACCAATGGGCGTGGCTGCTGTCGCCAAGTAAGAAAACGGAATAGAGCTTTCGCGGTGACCTAAGGCAATTTCGCCTGACATTTTGATTTTACTCAAGGTATCGGCTTTGACAGCGCTAACGGCTTCGCTGGCGTTGCTTGCCGCTGGAGCAGCTTTGTCGGCAGTTTTGTCACCGCAGGCCGATAATAAGGTTGCCGCTAAAACACAAACTGCCATTTTTGAAAATTGAGGTTTCATGAAATCGTCCTAAAAAAGTTAAGTTAAAAATGAAAGTGGCTAACTGCGGTTAATTTGCTAACAAAAAAAGGGAATTAGTCGATTTTAGTGGCTTGAAACTGTGAAATGGTAACGCTTGGACTTTGTTTATCTTGATTTGTATGCAGAATCATCGTAAATAAGTTAATGGCTTCTAAGGTACCTTTGGGGTTGGTCACGTTAATCTTTAGTTTTGCCGTGCCGTAAGCGACTGCACCCAAATAGGTGATTTTTAAATCAGTCACTTCTGCGACATTGTAAACGCGAGTTTTGTTTTTGATGGCATTGATAAACGTGTCTTTATTTTCAACCAAGCCTGTGCCGTGTATGTGGGTGTAAGTCGCATCTAACGATTTTTCTAAAGCGGCAACGTTTTGATCTTTAAGATTTTTGGCAAATTGTTCGATAACTTCAGCGGCTTGTTGTTCATTGATTAAATCGTATTCTCGGGTATGTTTCGCCCACAAGGGGTTGTAAGCTAACCCAATGAATGACAACAAGATAAATTTTAATTTTAAGTGAGTTAACATGAGTTTTTCTTTGGGTGTAAACGTTTAAATGAAAGCGGCTTAGGTATGAAAAAAGTGATGTTACTCTGTTTTTAAGGTATACCGCAAGTATTTAATCTACATCAAAAATGGCGCATTACATAAATGTATAGATATTATTGGGTTGCGGCCAACCTTGGGGCTGACATTTTTTCAATTAACAAACCCTAAAAAATGAGTAGACCTCTTGTAAAAAATGGGTTTAGGCGCAAGATAGGGCTTCTATTTTTTGTTCAATGTTGTTACTTTTTTAATGGAAATCATCATGCCACATTTATATTTAGAATACACAACGCCACAATTAGACGGCTTGACTAATGTGATGCCAGAGTTGTTGCAGCGTCTTAATGACGTGGTATTTGCTTCGGGCGAGTTTTCTGTAGAGTCGGCGATTAAAACGCGTGCGCTACAAGTGGCGCAACACCGCATCGGCACGGTCGATTTGGCGCGTGGATTTGTGCATTTGCGCCTGCATTTGTTGAGCGGCCGTTCGCCTGAATTTAAAAAGCAATTGTCTGGCGATTTACTCGCTGTCTTAAAAACGGTTGTGCCGCAAGGCGTGCTGTGTGATTTGTCGGTGGAAATGGTGGATATTGATCGCCCTTCTTACAGTCAAGCCACGGTTGGCGCTTAAGCCAAACTCATTTTTTTATCAATTAAAATTTAAAATAAGGCAATAAAGTTATGTCAAAACGAGATTTTTACGACACCTTGGGTGTTAACCGAGACGCCAAAGAAGAAGACATCAAAAAAGCGTATCGCAAAATGGCGATGAAATACCACCCCGACCGCAATCCAGACAGCAAAGATGCCGAAGCCAAATTTAAAGAAGCCAAAGAAGCTTACGAGATTTTGTCTGATGGCCAAAAGCGGGCGGCGTATGACCAATTTGGCCATGCGGGCGTGGATCAAAACGCAGGCATGGGTGGCGGCGGTTTTGGTGGCGGTCGCGGCAATGGTTTTGGTGATTTTGGCGACATTTTCTCGGATATTTTTGGGGGGGGGCGTGGGCAAGGCGGCGGTCGTCGTGGTCCCGAACGCGGAGCGGATTTACGCTACAACTTAGAAATTACTTTGGAAGAGGCCGCTCGTGGCTGTGAAAAAGAAATCCGTTTTCCAACGCATGAAAATTGCGACCATTGCGATGGCACAGGTGCAAAACCTGGAACCAAAGTTAAAACGTGTCACACTTGCGGTGGTCATGGTCAAGTGCGCATGAGCCAAGGCTTTTTTGCGGTACAGCAAACTTGCCCAACCTGTCACGGCAGTGGCAAAGTCATAGAAACCCCTTGTTCGTATTGTGGCGGCGCGGGTCAGAAAAAAACCACCAAAACTTTAAAAGTGAAAATTCCAGCTGGCATAGACACGGGCGATCGGATGCGCGTTTCTGGCGAAGGCGAAGTGGGCGAACGGGGCGGCCCCGCAGGTGATTTGTATGTGGTGACACACATCAAAGAACACGCAGTTTTCCAGCGTGATGGCCGAGATTTGCATTGTGAAATGCCGATTTCTTTTGCGACAGCTGCTTTGGGGGGCGATTTAGAAATCCCAACCTTAGAGGGGTTGGTGAAGGTAAAAGTGGCGGCAGAAACCCAAACTGGCCGCATTTACCGCGTCAAAGGTAAAGGCATACGCAGTACGCGCAGCAGCGAATGCGGCGATTTGATGTGCCATGTCGTGGTTGAAACGCCCGTGAAATTGACCGAGGAACAAAAAGACTTGTTGCGTCAATTTGAAGCCATCAACAAAGTGCATGAAGTCGAGCAAAACCCGAAGGCCACGTCTTTTGTGGATAAGTTGAAAAGCTTTTTTAACTAATTTTTTGCGTTAATGTAAACAAACTTGCGGCCAACCCTTTATCCTAAAACTTGGGAAAAAGGTTGGCCGCAAAGGTTATCATCTATTTATTCATGCACCAGTCTAATGGCAAAACGCATCCTTAAGCTATCGCAGTAAGAGTCGCCACCTGCTCCCAGAACCCATCCGCCAGCAAATGTATTTGCATCTCCCGTAGTACAGGCCGTTGAAGACCAGTAATAGGGGTGGTTTTGATGTTCATTCAATGGGAATGCAGTCAAATTTAAATGATTGTTCTTAAAATCTCGCTCAAATATGCTGGTTAATTCTTTGATGTTGGGCAAACGCCACCCTTGAACACGATTGGAATATTGAAGGGCTTCGTGGTAAGTATACCTTTTGATTGGTCCAGTGCAGTGATGCCCGTTCCAAACGAGAGGCTCTTCACACCGTCGCCAGAGTAGATTGGTTTGTTGATCTTTGACTATGCCGCCTGCAACGCCTTGTTCATCGGTTAAATAACGGTAGCGTTCAAAATGCTCATCAATTGGTAATGTGTCACGTACAAGTCGAACGAACAGCGGTTCAGCAGTGCTGGATGACATTTCTCGACGACACCCAAGCACGTAACCACTATCGAACCCGACGCACCACATGAGTTGTTGATTGAGAGGTTCTGCCGAGAGGTAAATACCCGAAATGGTGTTTGGAAACCAATCAATATCGATTAAAGGCAATCCTTCTCTGGGCAAATTTTCAGCTCGTCGTACGCCTCCCCTTTTCTTCCCTAGAGTCACCAAACCGTGCAATTCATTGACAGTCGGTAAGCGCCAATCAGAGTAACCACAGAGTTTCATCGCATTGACTTCGGCGACGTAAGCAATGGCATCGCCACGTCGCCCATCTCCATAATAAGAATAGGCGTCGGTATTCCCTCGCGTACCAGGCGTTGGTACGTTACCCTTCCAGTACCCAAATTTAAAATAAGGATAATTTCTATCATTAAAAGCAACCTCTAGGGCTGTTTTACCCGTATTGTGCTTTCCCTCCCAGATGAGTCCAGTGACTTTATCAGCAACGCAATCTGTTTTTGCATAGCGACCTACTGTGCTGTAAGCAAAGCTCGAGGTGACGACGTTTGGCATGCCATCTTGTTTTTTGCTAAGCGAAATGGCCGTGCCTGTCGCGCAGTCAAGTGGCGAGACATTGCCAGATTGATCAAAAGCACCATAACAAAAACGAGCGCCTGTTGGAGGGATTTTGCTGTCGGTATTTATTTTTGAAGGGTTAGTCTCTATTGAATGCGACTTTTCTGAAGACGGCGCAGCCAATACCGAACAAGATACCAAGCATAAAGCCCAAACGCTACTTGCTAATTTTAAAGATAATTGTGACATGACATTGCCTTTTTATAAAAAGGTGAGTTACTCAACGAACAGCAATAGGAATTTAATAAAACGTTGACTTGTGACATTGCGGCCAAGCTTTTTACCCGAAAAATAAGGGAAAAAGTTTGGCCGCACGCTTTTTTGAACGGGATTGAGTGGCTTTTATAATCCGTTAAACGGTTTGCCGTTTAGGGTGGTTGCGCCTTGCGTTAAGGCTGATGCGCCAGCCGATACATGCCTTGCACTACTTGCGCCATACGGTTGTAATCAAGCTTGTCGTAAGTGTCCCCAGCTTGGTGGTATTGCTTGTTGCGCATGAACGCTGTGTCAGTCACCATAACAGCAGGTTGGTTGAGTGCCCAATAATTTAGGTGGTCTGAAAAATCCACTCCTAGAATGATGGCCGGCGCGATTAAGGCCTGTACTTCGAGTGTTTCGCTCTTGAGCGCTGCTTTTACACGGTTTACTGCGCCAAGGTCTGAGGTGCGACCAACCACCGCGATAAAGTTACCTTGATTTGGGTATAACAGTTTCATGGCTTTGATTGGATAGTCTTGGCTGTCGGGCGCATCCGTAAAGTAGCCTATCATTTCTAGCGACACCAT
>JBILQJ010000034.1:0-18740 GCA_044373325.1 Burkholderiales bacterium | reverse complement strand
GCTGCTGTTGGGATGATTGGCGGCAAAATTTTTGGCGTGCTGGGCGCTGCCCATCTCTGCGGTACGAAAGTATGGCGGTTCTTCCAATGTATAAGCCACCAATTCTACGGGGCGCGCTGGCGGATTTTTTTGCAGCAATTTTGCCAACTCCATCAAACCTGCCACGCCGCTCGCATTGTCGTCTGCGCCGGGCGTGTGCGAGTCTGGCGTGTGAGATTTGCCCGCACTTCTAGCGGCTTGGGCATCGCCGTGTGAGTCATAATGAGCGCCAATCACCAAGGTTTTGCCTTGCGCTGGGCCAAAATGCATGATCAAGTTTCGGACGGTTTCGCCATCAACTTTGTAAGTCTGTTCGGTGACCGTAACGCCTGCTGCGGCGAGGTTGTCTTTGATGTAATCGGCGGCGGCGTTTAAGTTTTGTGGAAAATCCGCGCTGCGTGGATAAGCATCAACGGACAAGTATTTTACATGCGCTTGCAACGCTTGCGTGTCAACGGCAGGGCTTGGAATGGTTTGGGCGCTGGCAAATTGGTTAACCAGTAACGCGATTGCAATCATGCTGGTGGTGAGCGCGATTAACGCGTTTTTTGTTGTGCGTTTCATAGAAGGCCTTTTATTTTAGGTGTCAGTTTAAAAAAACATTGTGGCATTTTTCAACTGACTTTTTGCGTTAACATCAACAAACTTGCGGCCAATTTTTTTTCCTGATTTTTGGGATAAAAGGTTGGCCGCACGCTTTTTTGAACGAGATTGAGTGGCTTTTATAATCCGTTAAACGGTTTGCCGTTTAGGGTGGTTGCGCCTTGCTTTAAGGCGGCATCCAACTTAAGGGTTTTGCCGTCTTGTACAATAAACCCTAAGGTTGCCGCTTCTTTGATTCGTTGATGTAATTGACTTAGTTCGGCTTCTTTGTTGGCAGCTTCTGTTTCTAAGGTAAACAATTTTTCGACAAAAGCAAGCGGCGTTTGGAAGGCGATAGATGCTTGGATTTTGTTTTTCAATTCGTTGAAATTTTGCAAATCTTTGGCCGCTAACCCTTTGCTATTGAGCGAGGTGCTTAATTGAGTGGCGCCCACGTCCGAGGCCACGTCCAGCGTGAATTTGAATTCGGGATCTTTTTCAAGCAAAGCCGACAAAGCGGCTAAACGCGCTTGCGCATCGTCAGGTGCTGCCTTGCATTGCAACATTTGTTTCACGCTCTGTATTTGTAGGGCGTTTAAATCGGTCAGCGCTTTGGCATCTAAATGAGCCAAAGTTGTGTTGCTGGTTAACTTGCCGATGGGCTGAGCATTGAACGCCATATCATCTATTTGAGTTTTGAAGGTGATGTTTTGGAACGCGCCTTCGGCGGTGGCTGAACTAGAAGCGCCTATTTTCCCTGTGCTAAAACGCAGGGGTTTGTCGTTGGTATCGACAAAATCCACCGAGGCAATTTCACCGCTGTCTGTGCCAGCGTAAGTGCCGTTGCTGGATAAAGTAGATTTTCCTTGATAGCTGATTTTGCCCAAAGTCAACGCCATGTTGTTGGGATTTGATGCCGTCAATCCCCCCATGTCAAATAGGGTATTGACAAAACTGAAGCTTTTGTCTGATTCAACGTTTAGGTTAAGGCCTTGTGATTCAACGCGTGTGCCGTCTTCTGCAAACACGAATTTGGGGCTACTGATGTGCGTGTTGAATTTGCCACCCATGCCAAAAGTCGTGCGTATGTTCAAGGGTTCTTGATCCTTAAAAATGGTTTTTAATTTGGCACGGGTTTTTTCGTCATATTGTATGGCGGTTTCCATGCTGGCATTGAAGGGTTGGTGGTGGATGGTGTTTTTTAAGGTGATGCTGAAATCGGGTTCTGCACCACAACCAATTTGATACGTCACGTCTTCAACCGACTGGGTTAGGCCTTTTTCCATGGTTCGGTTGGCGATTTTTATCATGGGGTATTCTTTCAATGCGTTAGCACTGTTGTCTAAAGCGTCAGTGATTTGTTTGCTGGTGTACCAGCTTGCACCTGCATAACCTGCGCCCACTAAAACCAACGCGCCGACGGCGTAACTGACTGCTTTTTTCATCTTGATGTCCTTAAGGTGTTTGTGTTTTGAAAAAAAAATTGACTAAAGAGTGTTCGTTTTTGTAAGGGCGCGTATTTTAACATAAAACCAAGAGGTGGCAGTTTTTGCGGCCAACCTTTTTCCCCAGTTTTTTGGGATAAAAGGTTGGCCGCAAGGCATTTTGCTATTTTGATTAGTGCGTTTCACCGCCTATGATTTTAATGTCGGCCAAACCCGATTGGTGATAGCGCAACGTTTCTTGCACGATGACGGTCACGGCTTGTTTTAAGTCGGCCAAGGCCATGCTGGGGATAGCTTTGCGTTTGGCGGCTTGTGCTGGCAAAAAAGGAATGTGCACAAACCCACAACGCGCAATGCCATGCCGTTGTTGCATGGCCATTAAACCATAAAACACATGATTGCACACAAACGTCCCTGCCGTATGCGACACGCTGGCTGGTAAATCTGCAGCGCCTAACGCTTGAACAATGGCTTTAACTGGCAAAGTACTAAAATACGCCGCCGCGCCTGCCGCATCTATGGCTTGGTCTATGGGTTGTTGCTCGGCATTGTCGGGAATACGCGCGTCGTCCAAGTTGATGGCCACGCGCTCCAAACTGATGTCAAAACGGCCACCCGCTTGTCCAAACGCAATCACAATCTCGGGGCGATGCTGCACCACGGCGGCTTCCAAACTGGCAATGGCTTGCCCAAACACGCAAGGCAATTGCAAAGTCACCAATCGTGCTTCGCCCAGCGTTAGGCCATCAAAACCTTGCAACATTTCCCATGACGGGTTGATGCTTTCTTGTTCAAAAGGCTCAAAGCCTGTTAATAAAACGGTGGTCATGTTTCATTCCTTTTTTAATGGTTAGTGTGCTCAAAACATCAAAAAATACATCAAAGCAATGTTCACAAATAACAAGGGCAAAGCCGTACCCAGTTGGGCTTTAATCACGCCATTTTTGTCTTTGAGTTCTAACAAGGCGGCTGGCACGATATTAAAGTTGGCCGCCATGGGGGTCATTAATGTGCCGCAATAGCCTGAAAACATACCAATCGCGGCCATCACCGCAGGGTTGCCCTGATGTTGCATCAATAAAATGGGGATGCCTATGCCTGCGGTAATCACAGGGAAAGCTGCAAACGCATTGCCCATAATCATGGTAAAGACCGCCATGCCGATGCAATAAGCCGCCACCGCGATTAATTTGTTATCCACCGCCAAATATTCGGTGGTCAAATGCGCCACTGCTTTGCCCACACCGGCATCGGTAAAGAGTATGCCCAGTGTGGCCAACATTTGCGGCAATATCACCGCCCAGCCCATGGCTTCTAACAAGCGGCGAGATTCGTGTGCGGCTTGCATCGGTTTTTCGCGCGTCACCCACAAAGCCAAACCCAAAGCCAAAAACGAGGCGACCCCCAAAGAAAGCAAGGTTTCATTTTTGGCTTGAAACAAGCGCATCTCGCCAAACGTCACGTCTTTTAACAACACCGCGCAAAATACGGTAATCAAAGGAATGGCTAACGCAGGAATAAACAATTTATTGCCCAAAACGTTGGCTGTTTGTTGTCGTATGGCTTCCGTTTTTTCGCCATAAACGCCTTTACCTACCCAATTCAAGCCCGCAATCAAAGCCAACATCACCACCAAAATCCCCACATAAAGGGGCGGCAAGCGTTCACCGATTAAAAAAATCAGGCCGTAAATTCCCCAAAAAGTGGCGGTGGCGTAGCGTTTTGGGTTGGCTTTATCACGCAAAGTAATGCCAGCAGTAAACAACAAAATCAAACCTGTAATCAAAAACATATAATCAATTTTAAGTAGCGCATCCATGAGGTAAGCCTTATTTATTAGCGGTTGAGTGTTGAACGGTCGTGTCTTGCATGGCCTGCGCAATCCAATTGTCCATGCGTTTGAGGCGCAGCGCATGAATCACAAACGCACAAAGCGCGGTGGGTATGCCCCACATCGCAATATGAAGTGGGTCGACATCAATCCCGCTGGTGGTCAAAAAGGTTTGCATCAACACTATCGCACCAAAAGCGACAAAGACATCTTCACCAAAAAACAAACCCACATTGTCGGTGGCGGCGCTCATGGCGCGTAATTTTTCGCGCACGGCATCGGGCAATGCGCCATATTTATTTTGGGTTGCGCCTTCGGCCATGGGCGCTAACAAAGGCCTAACCATTTGAGGGTGCCCCCCCAAACTGGTTAAGCCCAGCGCCGCTGACAATTCGCGCACCGCCAAATACACGATCATCAATTTTCCTGCTGTGGCCGATTGAATTTTGCGTATCCAGTTTTGAGCGTGTTCTTTTAAGCCATTGCGTTCCAACAGCCCAATAATGGCCAATGGCAAAATCAAAATAATCGGCAAGGTTCGAGTTTTGATAAACCCAGTCCCCAAATTGGTTAAAATGGTTTCCAAAGGCATGGTGGCGGCCAAGCCTGTGCCGATACCAGCCACAATCACCACCAAAGCGGGGTTAAATCGTAACACAAAGCCCACAATAATCAGGGCGATGCCGATTAAGGGCAATAAATTAACGGGTGCATCCATGTCGCTTCCTTTTTAATTAAGTAATTGATTGGTAATCTAATAAACACCAACTCCAGAGCATCAAACTGCGAGCTTAGCCACCGTCACGCCTTCGGCTTGTAAAAATTGGCGCAATCTGCGAGCAAAAGTGGCCGCGTGCAATCCATCGCCATGCAAACAAATTGTGTCAGCTTGGACGGCAATCCATTCGCCTGTCACGGCGCGGACTTTGCCATATTTGACCATGCCCAAGACTTGCGCCAACATGTCGTTTTCATCCGTAATCAGCGCACCTGCAGCGTGGCGCGGCACCAAAGTGCCTTGCGCGGTGTAGCCTCGATCGGCAAAAACCTCTTGCACCACGGTCAAACCAGTTTCACGTAAAACATCGACAAACACGCTGCCCGCTAAGGCCATGATTTTTAAGTTAGGATTAAATTCGGCCAGCGTTAAACTGATGACTTGGGCAAGCTCTCTGTCACGGGCGGCCTGATTATACAGCGCGCCGTGCAATTTGACGTGACTCAATGACGCAGATTCTGCCCGCGCAATGGCCGCCAATGCACCCAATTGATACAACAAATCGGCTCGAATTTCGTCAGGCGTTAAGTACATTTCTTGGCGGCCAAAGTCAATGCGATCAGGAAAACTGGGGTGTGCGCCTATGCCCACGCCCAAAGCGTGAGCCTGACGTACCAAGCCCTGCATCACCCGCGCGTCGCCCGCATGGAATCCACAAGCAATATTAATCGAAGTCACGTGCGCCAGCATGGCGGTGTCGTGAGCAAACCCCTCGCCCAAATCAGCGTTCAAATCGACTTGGCACAGCGTATCTTTTACGCCCGCTATTGTGTTCACAGGCGAAGCAGTTAAAGGACTCTTCACGTTTTCATTCCTAGGCTAACCTTATGCAAATAATCGGCTTGTTTTTGCCAAGCCAGCCGCGCTTCTTTGTGATTCACCAAGCTAAATCTAAGGTCTGCACCAAAGCGAACTTGCCCTAATTTCCACAAGTCGGCCGTAATCACCACCGCCATTTTAGGGTAACCGCCTGTCGTGCCAGCATCAGCCATTAACACGATGGGTTGTCCAGACGGTGGCACTTGTATCACGCCAGCCCAAACCCCGTGCGAACGCAAATCCCCCGCAAGGTTGGCCGCAACGGTGCGCGTGAGTTCTGCGCCAGTCAAACGATATCCCATGCGATTGCTTTGGGGGCTGATGCGCCACGTTTGCGAGGTTAACAGGTTTTGTGCGTCGGCGCTAAACTGTTCGTATTCCGAGCCTTGAGTAACCCGAATGTGGGTTAAATTGTCAGAAGTCAACTCAGGCAAATGTATGCCCCGATTTTTGTCGGGGCGAAAAACACCTTTTTTAGTCGCAGGGCGTTGACTTTCTTTAATCGGCAAGCAGTCGCCCGTCACCAACAAACGACCTTCATGCCCGCCAAAACCACCTTGCATCGCCGTACTGCGCGACCCCATAACCTTAGGTACTAAAAGACCACCAGCCACCGCCAAATAACTACGCATCCCCATTTGTGCATCGTGTGGGCGGTTTAAAGACAACGTTTGCCCAGCACGCGCATGATAACGCCAACCGCAACGCAGCGACATTTCGTCCAATTTTGCCACACAATCTGCGCCAGTTAAGGCAAAAAAAGCATCGCATTGAAACCGCAACACCGCAGGCGGCAACGTCAATTCTAAGGCCGCCGCCCCATCGGGATTCCCGACCAGTTTGTTCGCCAAGCGCAAAGCCAGCGTATCCATTGCGCCCGATCCGCCTATGCCCAAATGGCGAAACCCCTCGCGTCCCAAATCTTGCACCAAGGTTTGTAACGCAGGCTTAATAATTTCTATCATAAAAAAGTCGCCTTCTGTTATTAAAAAGTCAGCCATCACATAGGCACAAACTGAACCACATCGCCAGCTTGTAATAAAGAAGAAGGATTGCGCTCGGCATCAAATAAAACCAAAGGCGTGCGGCCGATGATTTGCCAGCCCCCTGGGCTGGTCAGCGGATAAATGCCCGTTTGCGATCCGCCTATGCCCACCGAACCAGCCAAAATGTTGGTGCTGGGCGTGGTTTTTCGCGGTGTATGCAAACGAGCATCTAAGCCATCTAAATACGCAAAGCCAGGTAAAAAACCCATAAAAAATACGGTATACCGCGCTTGACTGTGTAATTGTATGACTTCGTCTACGCTCAACTTGGCGTGCTCTGCCACCCAAGCCAAATCCGCCCCTACTGCCCCGCCGTATTGCACAGGAATGCTGATTTTTCGAGGCGCTTTCAGGCGCGTGGCATCGGTCTGTAATTCTGCCCACAGCGCGCTCATTGCTGGCATCAATTCGTCAACGTTGGCCGCGCCTGCCGCCAACATCACTGACACATTGTTCATGCCTGGTACCACGTCTTTTACATTAGGAAACGTAAGTATGTGCTGGGCAAAAGTCCAAATTTTTTTTTGACCAGCCAAGCTGGTCGGCGCGGTGCATTCTAAAACTGCGCCGTATTCTCCCAAAGGGGACATACGGTGTGTGACTGGCAAGCCATTTGTTACGCCAAAGTTAGTGGGCGATTGAGCCATTTTTAGCCTCCTGAGTATCAATAAATCAAACCATAAAAACCACGTCAAACAGAACAAAAAAACAACACAAAAAACCGCCAACTTTACCATGTTTAACGCTCAACATCAAAATCTAAAGGGCTTTATTGCCATATGTCGTCACGGACTGTCTACTTTTAGATACAAAAAATCCACAGCCTTGGGCTGTGGATTTTTTTGACCAACGGCTCGTGCAAGTTGGACAGCGTTTGGCGATTTTGGTGTGCGTTCAACTTACATGATAGGCCGATTTTTTAATAGTTTTGTTTATAAAGGTTGGCCGCAACATCAAAAAAAATATCCCCAAAATGGAGATAAGCTCATTATAATTTGTGCGCATACGATAGTACCCTGCCGTTCATTAATCCAACACGATGGAGCATATCAGCATGAAACCTTTACAAAAACTACCCTTGTTGACACTGTTTGGCTCGCTGTTCTTGACGGCTTGTATGAGCACGTCGCCCCGCCCTGCGCCTTACAGCTTAAGCATCGCCCACATCAACGATCATCATTCGCAATTAGAGCCGCACGCGGCGGCAGAATTGACCTTAAATGGCGTGCCAACGCGCGTCAGTTTGGGTGGTTATGCCCGCGTCAAATCGGCCATGGACGAGCTGGAGGCAACTACGCCGAACTTATTGAAGCTTCATGCAGGCGATGCGATTACAGGCACTTTGTATTATACGTTTTTTAAAGGTCAGGCCGATGCCAGCATGATGAACGCGGTGTGTTTTGATGCTTTTACGCTGGGTAATCACGAGTTTGATGATGGCGACAAAGCCCTCAAAGGCTTTTTAGAGGCTTTGGGACAAGGCGACTGCCGCACGGCGGTTTTGTCGGCCAATGTCCAACCTGCCGTAGGCACGCCCATCGCCAACAGCGTACAAGCTTATGCCATTAAAAAAGTGGGCGGCGTTGAGGTGGGGATTATTGGCTTAACCATCGCCGACAAAACCATGAACTCTTCTCGGCCACTCAACACCACTCGATTCACCGAAGAAGTCTTAGCCGTGCAAAACAGCATTGATGCCTTACGCGCCCAAGGCATAAGCCATATTGTGTTATTGAGCCATCAAGGCTACGAAAGAGACCAAGCCATCGCCAGCCAATTGACGGACTTAGATGCCATTATTGGGGGAGATTCCCACAGCTTGCTGGGGCAATTTGACTCGCTCACACTCAACAGCAGCGGCGCTTATCCCACGCTGGTCAACAACAAAGACGGCCACCCAGTTTGCATCGGCCAAGCTTGGGAATACAGCAAAGCCATCGGTTTGATGAAGATAGATTTTAATAGCGAAGGCCAAGTCACCCACTGTGGTGGCCAAGCTCAATTGTTAATCGGCGATGATTATGCCCGCAAAACAGCGGATGGCAAATGGCTGCCCTTGGGGGCGACCAACCAACAGGCCCTTAGCGCGACTTTGAAAAAACAAGGCGCCGTGCGCATCACGCCCTTGCACGAAGCGACTCAATTGCAGTTGGCGAGTTATGCCGCGCGAGTGGAAGCCGAAAAACAACGTGAAATGGGCACGTTAAAGCAAGCCTTGTGTTTGGTTCGCGTCCCAGGGGAAAGCACCAACCGCAGCGCTTCTGTGGCGGGTTGCGAACAAGCCAACACCTTAGCTCAAGGGGGTGGCGCACCCCAAGCGGTGGCCTCGGCTTTGTTGGCCGCGTCTAAACGCGCTGACGTGTCTTTACAAAATGCAGGCAGCGTACGCAGCGCCACACCCGCAGGCGCGGTCAACATGAACCAAATCATGACCATGTTGCCTTACACCAATGTTTTGGTTGAACTCAGCGTCACGGGTGCTGAAATTCAAGCCATCTTAGAAGACGCTGTCAGTAACCACCTAGACAAAAAAGCCTCGGACGGCTCGCATCCTTACGCGGCAGGCTTGCGCTGGGATTTGGACATGAGTTTGCCGCGCGGCCAACGGTTTTCCAATTTACAAATAAAAAATCGTCAGAGCGGCGCTTGGGTAGCCTTACAAGCCAAACGCAATTATGTGTTGGTCACCAATGATTTTATCGCCGAAGGCAAAGATGGCTACAGCACATTGGGGGCTGTGTCCGCATCGGGGCGCACGGTCAATACGTATTTGCTGTATACGCAAATATTTAGCGATTATTTAAAAGCAAGTAGCCCTTGGGCTTTACCGAGCCGCGCCGATTATTCGCATCAAAAAGTCATCACGGCGGCAGGCAGGCAACTCGATTAAATACAAATCAAACAAACATTAAGCAAAAGACAACCATCCTAAAAATCACATTTGTAACCCTTTGCGGCCAACCTTTTTCCTACAAAATCAGGAAAAAAGGTTGGCCGCAAAGGGTTTATTTCTGCTCGTTGCCATTTAAAAGTGAGACAAACGCTGTCATCAAAATGTCACGCAAGCGTCACCATATTGACACGTAACCCCCTTTACAATGCGCCCCATTACAGCATTCATTTTTCTTTTCTTAACTTTTCATCAAAAAAGGGCGACCTCATGACATTCAAAACTTTTCAAGCTTCCGCCGCTGTAGCTATGTTGACCACCTTGTTTTGCACACCAGCGCAAGCGGTTGAAACGCTAACCGTTTACACGGCGCTCGAAGCCGATCAAATCAAGCCGTATCAAGCCGCTTTTGAATCTAAAAACCCCGACATTAAACTCAAATGGGTTACGGCTTCTCACGGCATACTCACCGCCAAGCTGTTAGCCGAAAAAGCCAATCCGCAAGCCGATGTCATTATGAGTCTTGCTGCCTCTTCGCTGGCTTTATTGAAAAAAGAACGCTTGTTATTCGCTTACGCCCCAAAAAATGTCGAAAAACTCACGCCTGCTTATGTGGACAACAACAAGCCGCCTTTTTGGGTGGGCACTGCGGTGTGGGGCGCAACGGTTTGCTTTAACACGATAGAAGCCGCCAAACTGGGCATAAAAAAACCAGAAACTTGGCAAGACTTAACCAAACCCGAGTTTAAAGGAAAAATTGTCATGCCCAATCCCGCATCCAGCGGTACGGGTTATTTTGATGTCAGCGCTTGGTTGCAAAGCATGGGCGAAGCCAAAGGCTGGGCATTGATGGACAAATTGCACGGTAACATCGCTCAATACACGCATTCGGGCTCTAAACCTTGCAAACAAGCGGCAACGGGCGAGTTTTTAGTCGGCATTTCGTTTGAACATCGCGCCGCCAAACTCAAAGCCAGTGGCGCACCCATCGAGTTAATCTTCCCCAAAGAAGGTTTGGGCTGGGACATCGAAGCCACCGCCATCCTGAAAAACACCAAAAAAATGGCCGCCGCACAACGCTTTGCCGATTGGGCCGCCTCGCCCGCCGCGCATCAATTGTACGCCAGCAACGTCGCCATTGTCGCCCTGCCCAGCGCCATCAAGCCCAGTCAATTCATTCCTCAAGATTATCAAAAACGCTTAATCAAACAAGATTTGACTTGGTCAGCCAATAACCGCAGTCGCGTATTGGCCGAATGGAGCAAACGTTACGACAACAAAACAGAAGCCAAATAAAAGGGGTTGTGAGCATTGCGGCCAACCTTTTTGGCTGTTTTTGCCCTCATTTAAAGAGAAAAAATCACAAGAAAGCGATAGCGTTGCCTATGTTGAGTACATTAAATAAAGACAACACAGCGGTGACCCTCTCACCGCAAACAGCGCCCGAACTGGCCATAAAAAATGTCAGCAAATCTTTTGGTGCTTTTCAAGCCTTGCGCCAATTAACGCTCAGCGTTAGCAAGGGCGAGTTTATTTGCCTGCTGGGGCCTTCGGGATGCGGTAAAACCACTTTGTTGCGCTTGATTGCTGGGCTGGAAAGCCCTGACAGCGGCGAAATTTATCAAAATGGCCGCAACATCACCCACGCCAGCCCAGCCGAACGCGATTACGGCATGGTCTTTCAATCTTATGCCCTATTTCCCAATTTAACGGCGCATCAAAATATCGCTTATGGGCTTTATGGGGGGCAAACCGCCGACACCGCTCGCCGAGTGACCGAGCTTCTCGAACTCATCAATTTGCCCGCCATACGCAACAAATACCCTGCGCAATTATCAGGCGGCCAACAGCAGCGCGTGGCGTTGGCCAGAGCGTTGGCCACGTCGCCCCAACTGTTGCTGCTGGATGAACCGTTGTCGGCACTAGACGCACAAGTCCGCACACATTTGCGCAGTGAAATCAAGTCCTTGCAAAAAAAGCTGGGCATCACCACCATCATGGTGACACACGACCAAGAAGAAGCGCTCACCATGGCAGATCGCGTGGTGGTGATGAATCAAGGCGTAATCGCCCAAATCGGGACGCCTGACGAGATTTATCACCATCCAGCCAACCGTTTTGTGGCCAACTTTGTCGGGCGATGCAACTGGATTGTGGCCACAGCAACCAGCCCAAACACCATACAACTCGGCAATGCCACGCTACGCGTTACCAGCAACATCGCTTTGCAAACAGGTCAGCGCTACGCTTTTTTAATTCGCCCAGAGTCTGTAGAACTTCAGCCCCATTGGCAAGCCCATCCGCAAGTCGCTTTGGGCGCATTGCAACAACTAGAACTCATGGGCAATGTGTACCGTTTGCGCTTATTGGTGGCCGAATGGGGAAATCTCGAGCTGGAAGTTATCCTCAATCATCGCGAATTGGCTGAACTCAACCTCAATCACGGCCAACTCATCCCTGTGAAGTTGCCGCCACACCAGCTGCGCCCTTACGCCGAGGACTGTCCATGAAGCTGCGTTTTTTACATCAAAAGCAAACTGCAATCAGTTGGGGCTTGGCTGGTTTGGTGGTGCTGATCTTAGTGGGCATCATTGCTGCGCCTTTACTGGCCATTTTAAAGTTGGCGTTTTTCGAACCCGAGACCAACACTTGGGGCTTAGCATCTTTTTTGGTGGCACTCAACACGCCCAATTTTCGCCTAAGCTTCAACAACAGCCTAGTGCTTGGCATCAGTTGTACCGCCATTGTCATTCCTTTGGCTTACGGTTATGCCGCCGCACTCACCCGAACTCGCCTTCCTGCGTGGCTAAAAAACGCCTTGCGACTGTGGGCGCTGATTCCCTTGCTTGCGCCTTCTTTATTGCCTGCCATCGCTTTGGTGTATTTATTTGGCAATCAAGGCATTTTGAAAAGTTGGTTTCCAGATGGCGGCATTTATGGATTTTGGGGCGTGCTCATCGGCGAAGTCTTTTTCACGTTTCCCCATGCGCTCATGATTTTATGGACGGCCTTAAGATTGGCCGATAACAGCCTGTACGAAGCAGCTAGAGGCTTGGGTGCCAGCAAAATTCGGGTGTGGTTGAGCGTTACCCTCTCCAATGTGCGTTATGGATTACTGTCTGCGGCAATGGTGGTTTTTACGTTAACCGTCACCGATTTTGGGGTCGCGAAAGTCTTGGGTGGGCAACTGTCCGTGTTGGCGCTAGAAGCCTACAAACAAGTCATCGGCCAACAAAATTTCTCGCAAGGAGCCGTCATCGGCGTGTTTTTGCTGCTGCCTGCGCTGTTGGCTTTTGGTCTTGATGCTTACGCCCAAAGAAAACAACAAACCTTGAGCAGTCACCTGATTTTGGTGGTTACGCCGCCCATTAACCGTTGGCGGGACGCTAGTGCATTGATGTTTTGTTTGCTGGTGGGCGGTGGGTTGTTGGTCATTTTGGGCACAGCCTTGGCGGCGGCTTTTATTGAAGCGTGGCCTTACAAACTGACTTTTTCGCTGCAGCATTTTCAGTTTGAAGACAGCGGCTTTGAGGGGTGGTTAGCGTTCAGCAACAGCCTCATCGTGGCCAGTTTTAGCGCCATTTTTGGCACGATCTTGGTTTTTGTTGGTGCTTTGCTGACCGAAAAACACGCGGCCAACCTTGTGTGGAAAAAACCACTCCACAGCTTGGCCATGTTGCCCATGGCCACCCCTGGTTTGGTCTTGGGATTGGGTTACGTGCTTTTTTTCAATCATCCCCAAAACCCATTGAATGGGCTGTACGGCAGCCTAACCTTGTTGGTTTTATGTTCGATAGCCCATTTTTATACCACCGCGCATTTAACGGCTTTGACCGCACTAAAACAACTCAACCTCGCCTTGGAAGTGGCCGCGTTGACGCTCAAAGTCCCTTTTTGGGTCACCGCGTGGCGCGTGACTTTACCCATCTGTTTGCCTGCCTGCGTGGACATTGCCCGTTATTTTTTCATCGCCAGCATGACCACCGTTTCGGCGGTTGCCTTTTTGTATACCCCCGACACGCTGCTGGCCTCCATTTCGGTGTTAAGCATGGACGATATGGGCGACACCGCTGCCGCTGCGGCCATGTCCAGCTTGATTTTCATCAGTTGCGTGTTGGCTTGCGGGGTGTTTAGTTTACTGAACGCGCTGTTAAGCAAACGTCACCAAGCTTGGCAACGGCAATTTTAAGCCCTAAACCCCTCAACCCGCTTCAAACAAAACAGCCAATTCACCAATTTTTATCCTCAACAAAGGAGTTTGTATGCAACCAGCCCCGCTTTTATTAACACCAGGCCCACTCACCACCAGTTTAGACACGCGCACGGCCATGCTCACTGATTGGGGTTCTTGGGACTCGGCTTTTAACGACTTAACGGCCTCGGTTTGCCAAGATTTATTACGCACAGTCAACGGGGTTGCCACTCACGCCTGCATTCCGTTACAAGGTTCAGGCACGTTTGCGGTTGAGGCGGCTTTAGGGACGTTCGTGCCTCGAAGCGGCAAATTGCTGGTGCTAGAAAATGGCGCTTACGGTCAACGCATGGCCACCATTGCACGAACAATCGGCCTCAACACGGAAGTCCTGTCTTGGCCAGATGGCAGCCCCGTGGACGTGGCAACCGTCCGAAACGCCTTACAAGCCGATGCCAATCTCACCCACATCGCCTTAATCCACTGCGAAACCGCGACGGGCTTGCTCAATCCTTTGGCCGAAATTGCCGCGCTGGCTCATCAATTTGGGCGCGAGCTGATTGTGGACGCGATGTCTTCTTTTGGCGCGTTACCAATCGACCTTGCCGCCTTAAATCTGGGCGCACTGGTGGCGGCATCAGGCAAATGTTTGGAAGGCGTACCGGGCATGGGCTTTGTGATTGCCAAAACGGCGCTCATCGCCGCAGCGCAAGGCAACAGCCCGTCGGTCGCGCTGGATTTAGCCGACCAATACCGTTACATGCAGCGCACAGGCCAATGGCGCTTTACCCCGCCCACGCACGTGGTGGCGGCTTTGCGTTCGGCACTCGATCAATTTCTGGCCGAAGGGGGGCAAGCCGCACGCTACGCACGCTATTCGGCCAACGCGCTAGTGTTGATACAACGGCTAAAAACCGCAGGCTTGGCGCTGTTTTTAGACGAATCGGTACAAGCGCCGATTATTTTGACTTTTCATGCGCCAGCGCATCCTGATTATGTTTTTACAGTCTTTTATGAAGCCATGCGCAACAGAGGCTTTGTGCTGTATCCCGGCAAACTCACCCAAATCGACACCTTTCGCGTGGGCTGTATCGGCGCGATTAGCCCCGCGCAACTGGAACAAGCCGCCCACGCCATTGTTGACGTATTAACCGAATTGGGCTGGCTTCCCCAAAAAAGGTTGGCCGCAACGTTGGATAATGATTGAGGCCAACCTTGTGCTGAATTTAACTGGATTTCCTTGCTTTAACCAACACTCAACTCACAGAAAGGTTGCACATGAAACCCCTAAAACTAGAAGCCGTTATTTTTGATTGGGCTGGCACGATAGTCGATTTTGGCTCTTTTGCGCCCACCCAAGTGCTGGTGCAAGCTTTTAACCAAATCGGGATTCCTTTGACATTGGCCGAAGCCCGTTTGCCCATGGGTTTGGCCAAATGGCAGCACATCAAAACCCTAGGCCAAATGCCCAGCATAAACGCGCACTGGCAAGAAAAATTTGGCCGCAGCATGACCGATGCGGATGTGGATAATCTTTACGCGGTTTTTATGCCGTTACAAATTGCGCAAGTGGGTTTGTTTTCTCGCCCCATTTCAGGCGCGATTGCCACCGTCAACGCCTTGCGCGCGCAAGGCTTAAAAATTGGCAGTTGCACGGGTTATCCACGCGCCGTCATGAATGCTTTGGCGCCCATCGCTGCCCAAGACGGCTTTGCGCCTGATTGCATCGTAACCTCAGATGAACTCAAAGCAGGCGCAAGGCCAGGGCCTTGGATGGCGCTCAAAAACGTCATTGAATTGGGCATCAGCCATGTAGCCGCATGCGTCAAGGTGGATGACACCGTTCCAGGGATAGAAGAAGGCCTCAATGCAGGCATGTGGACGGTTGGGCTGGCCATTAGCGGTAACGAAGTTGGCTTAAGCGAAAGCGAATGGCAAGCGCTGGATGCGAACGAACAAGCGCGGTTACGCCAAACCGTAACGGCCAAATTCCAACAAGCAGGCGCGCATTTTGTCATCGACAGCATCGCTGATTTGCCACCTGTCATCGCTCAAATCGAAACTGCTTTGCGCAACGGCCAACGCCCTTAAACGGTTTTATCTGCATCGTTATCAGTTAGCGCCAGCGTTTGCGGCCAACCTTTTTTCCTGTGTTTTTCAGGGTAAAAGGTTGGCCGCAAGGTTTTTTGAAGCAGGATTTTTTCGTTAATTAAACGCGCAAGGCGTGCGTTACGCCTTTGCATTCGACCAAATGGGTCAAGAGCTGTCCCAAATTATCGACTTGTTTAACTTCTATGGTGAAACGCAATTGAACTTTGGTTTCACGTGCCACTTTGTTGATGCCGATGACGCGCGCTTTTTCGCGCGTTAAGGTGTCGGATAAATCGCGGATCAAATGCGGACGGTCGAGGGCAAAGACTTCAATTTCTATCGGAAAAATGCCTGCGTCATCCAAAGTCCACGCCACCGAAATCCTGCGCGCTGGGCTTTGTTCGGCCATTTGTTTGTACGACAAACAGCTGCTGCGATGCACCGAAATCCCACGCCCTTTGGTGACAAATCCGTCGATTTCATCGGGTGGGGCTGGCTTGCAACATTTAGCCAGCGCTGTTAAAACGCCAGCTTGACCTTCGACTAACACGCTACCCAACGGTTTTTTGGGCAAGGATTTGGGGCGGCGGATGACTTCTTTAAGCAAGCTTTCCGCGCTGGGTTCGGGCAATAACGCATCGATGGCGTGCTGAACTTGGCGCAAACTGAGTTCGCCCTGCCCTAAAGCCTTGTGTAAATCGTCCAGTTGGCTGTAGCCCATTTTTTCGACAAGCAAAGTCGCGCTGATTTTAGGGCATTTGCCCAAGGCTTTTTCAAGCAACAATTGCCCTGTTTCTTTGGCCACTTCGCCGTTTTGTTGGCGAATGAATTGGCGAATTTTACTGACGGCGCGATGGGTTTTAACCCAGCCTTCATGCAGCCAATTGACCGAGGGTTTGAGTTCTTTGCTGGTTAAAATCTCGATGCGTTGGCCGCTTTTGAGTGGCGTGGACAAAGGCACGATGCGGCCTTCAATTTTTGCACCACGGCAACGATGCCCCAAATCGGTGTGAACGGCATAGGCAAAATCAATGGGCGTTGCGCCCGACGATAAAGCGATGACTTTGCCCGCTGGCGTTAACACATAAATCACATCGCTGAATAATTCAGTTTTAAACGCCGCCGCCAAATCGTTGGCTTTGCCTGCTTGGCTGGGCGATTCGGTGCTGGCCATGTCTTCGCGCCAATCTAATAATTGGCGCAGCCACGCAATTTTTTCTTCGTAAGCGGCATTGCCTTCGCCGCCTTCTTTGTAACGCCAGTGCGCCGCGACACCAAATTCAGCGTATTCGTGCATGGCCACGGTGCGGATTTGGACTTCGATGGCTTTGTCTTCTGGCCCGATGACCGCCGTGTGCAAACTTCGGTAATTATTGGGCTTGGGGTGCGAAATGTAATCGTCAAATTCACCCGAAATGGGTTGCCATAAACTGTGTATGATGCCCAGCGCGGTGTAACAATCGCTGTCTTTTTCGACCAAAATACGCACGGCGCGTATGTCGTAAAGCTCGGTAAATTGGAGCTTTTTCTTTTGCATTTTTTTCCAAATGGAATAAATGTGTTTGGGGCGACCCGCCACATCGGCGTTAATCCCTTCGGCTTGCAACGCTTGGCGCAAGGTCTGGAGTGTTTGTTCAATGTAGGCCAAGCGTTCTAAGCGGCGGCCATCTAATAATTTGGCGATGTGTTTGTAGGCTTGGGCTTCGGTGTGCCGAAAGCCCAAATCCTCCAGTTCCCATTTAATTTGCCAAACACCCAACCGATTGGCCAAGGGCGCAAATAAGTTCAGCGTTTCGCAACCAATTTCGTGGCGTATGGTGTCGTCTGTGACGTTGGTTAAAAAATGCATGGTTTGCGTTTGGCTGGCCAAGGCAATTAACACCACCCGAATGTCGCTCACCATGGCCAACAACATTTTGCGCAAAACTTCAGCTTGCTGTGCTTCTTGCGCCAAATTATCTTTGCTTTGTACGCCCAAATGCGCGGGTTTTTCTTGGCGAGTCAATTCGGTGAGCTGTTGCACTTTGTGATGCCCCGACACCAGCTCGGCAATATTGGCATTAAATTCGGTGCTTAGGCGCAATAAAGTGGCTTCGGGTTTGGGCGCAAGGCAGGGCTGTAAAACGTGCATTAACAAAGTCGCCGCAATCGCATCGGGCAATAAATTTAAATCAGCCACAATGGCCGCCGCCGCCACCGCGTGACTAAACAACGGTTCTTGCGTTCGTTCGATGACGCGCTGGCCATAGGCTTGTTTGGCAAAATCGAAGGCCTTTTGTATCAACGCCCGATCTTCTTCCGAATTAAATAAGGCCGAGTTTTCTAACCATAAATGGGGATCAACCGCTGACGCTAAACTGTCGCTAATCGAACGCCCCGAGCGTAACACTGCAACCATGAGCTTGCTCCATCAAAAACACACCACGATAAAAGTCAAATCATACGCTATCTTGTCGAATGGATGGCAAAGTTTATGCGCCTGAATTTGAATAGTTGCTTACAAATTAAGCCCATCGTCACATCAGCGCTTGGTTGTTGAGTTCAACACCAAAACCATTTTAATGTATAACTTTATTGTTTTTTTTTCAATATATTGCGGCCAACCTTTTCCAGTTTTCAGTACGAAAAACAGGAAAAGGTTGGCCGCACGGCTTTCATGGGGTCATTTTTTCTGCGCACAAAAAATTACAATTCTTTATTTAATTGTTTGCGTAAAATCAATTAAATAAATATAATGTTATGTTATGTCTCTAAGTGTTTTTTGTTTTTAATCTATTTTCTTTTTTATTTGAGGTGTTTTATGAATAAGTCATATCGTTTAGTTTGGTCCGCCGTGCGCGGCGCTTGGACCGTTGTTTCAGAATTAGCCAAATCCCACGCCAAATCGGGCGCGGTGATTGTGGTCGTTGCGGCCACCGCCGCCATGCCAGCGCACGGCGCAGGCGCTGTCAGCGCAACTGGGGGACTTACAACCAACGTCCTTTCCGATACTTATACAGTAGGAAATGGCGTCTATGCCGTCACTGC
>JBILQJ010000025.1:0-26765 GCA_044373325.1 Burkholderiales bacterium | reverse complement strand
TTTTGGGGTCAATGTTTCAGGTGCATGGCCACTTTTAACCAAATCTATATTTAAAATGGCTAATAATTTGAGCGACCAAGCTTGCATTAAAAGCGCCTGCTCTTCCCAGTTTTTTTTGGGGTATTGAAACGCAATCATTCTAAGGCCAGCGACAACGTGCCATAACAACCCAAATAAACGTTGCACGCGGGTAAAAATCGGAGTCACTTCCATCTTCATGTTATTTTTTCTTTCTATCTTAAGACAGCGCAATTTTAACCATACAACCCAAAAAAAAAGCCACGTTTTTCAACGTAGCTTTTTTACTTATTTTACTAAGGCAGACTCTAATAAAAGAGTCTGCACATTTAGCTTTGGTGCGGAAGGAGAGACTCGAACTCTCACACCTTGCGGCGCTGGAACCTAAATCCAGTGCGTCTACCAATTTCGCCACTTCCGCAAACCTAAAATTTTACCTTGTGTATAAAAATTAAACACAAGGTAGAAAATTGGTGGCGAATCAGGGATTCGAACCCCGGACCTGCGGATTATGATTCCGTCGCTCTAACCGACTGAGCTAATTCGCCGTTCTTTTTCGCTGTTGCTAATCAAGAGAAGCCGAATTATACAGGCTCAACCGAATACGTCAAGCCCTTGCCTCATTTTTTTCGATTATTTTTTGTAGATTTTCTAAATTGCTGTCAGCCAAACAGTCCAAAAGCTGTGTGTTGGGCATTTTTCGCAGCCAAGTCATTTGGCGTTTGGCCAGTTGGCGGGTGGCAATAATGCCTTTTTCAACAAAGACTTCATGAGTGGTTTCTCCTTCTAAATGCGCCCACGCTTGCCGATACCCCACGCAGCGCATGCTGGGCGTGTCGGCGGTTAAGCTGGGATATTTTTTTTGCAAAGCACGCACTTCATCCACAAAACCTGCGGCCAACATGGCGTGAAAACGGCTGACGATGCGGTCGTGCAGCACCGCCCGATTGCTGGGCAACAACGCACAAACCACCGCATCAAAAGTTCGGCGATACGTTTTTTCGGCCTTGAGCCACTGGGACAAAGGTTGGCCGCTGATCCAATACACTTCCCAAGCACGACTGATGCGCTGTGCGTCGTTGGGCTGTAAGCGCGCGGCGGTTTCGGGGTCAACCAGCGCCAATTCGGTGTGCAGTTGCGGCCAACCTTTTTCGGCCGCCGCCGCATTGACACGCGCCCTAACGCTGGCATCGGTCATGGGTAAATCGTTGAGCCCGTCTAACAACGCTTGCGCGTACAACATTGTGCCGCCCACCAACACAGGCAAAGCGCCGCGCTGGTGTATGTCGGCTATCAAACTCGACGCGTCTTTTTGCCATTGCGCTGCATCATAAACGGCGGTAGGCGGAATGATGTCAATTAAATGATGAGGGCAAATGGCCAATTCAGCAGCCGTGGGTTTGGCTGTGCCGATGTTCATGTCTTGGAACACCAACGCGGAATCGATGCTGATGATTTCGATGGGACGTGTTTGAGCCAAGGCCAAAGCCAAAGCGGTTTTGCCCGAGGCAGTTGGGCCAACTAAAAACAAAGCGGTGGGCGACATGGTTTGATTTACTCCAAAAAAAGCGACTCGCAAAAAGCCGCATTTTACGCGCTTTGTCGCAAGTTGTGCGCAAGGCATGACAAGCGCCCTAACACTCTGTAGAATTGGGGCTTATTTTTCTACCGATTTTTCCTGATTTTCCACCTTTTCAACGACGAGAACGCTCATGAAAACGCCATTAACTTTTCAACAAATCATTTTAACTTTACAAAACTATTGGGCAAAAAATGGCTGCGTTTTACTGCAACCTTACGACACCGAAGTGGGCGCTGGCACGTCTCACACCGCCACTTTCCTAAGAGCCTTGGGCCCTGAACCTTGGAATGCGGCTTATGTACAGCCGTCTCGCCGCCCGAAAGATGGTCGATACGGTGAAAACCCCAATCGTTTATTTCAACATCATCAATTTCAAGTGGCGCTCAAACCCTCGCCCAGTAACATTCAAGATTTGTATTTACAATCGTTGCAAGAATTGGGCATCGATCCTTTGGTGCATGACGTGCGTTTTGTGGAAGACAATTGGGAAAACCCCACGTTGGGTGCGTGGGGTTTGGGTTGGGAAGTGTGGCTCAACGGCATGGAAGTCACGCAATTCACCTATTTTCAACAAGTCGGCGGCTTGGATTGCAGCCCTGTGCTGGGCGAAATCACTTACGGCCTCGAGCGCTTGGCCATGTATTTGCAAGGCGTAGAAAATGTGTACGACTTAGTTTGGACGCATTTGCCGTCTGGGCAAGCCGTCACGTATCGCGACGTGTTTTACCAAAACGAGGTGGAACAATCGCGTTATGCGTTTGAACACAGCAACGTCGATTTATTATTCAAGCAATTTAACGATTACGAAGCCGAAGCCAGCGCCTTGCTTGCGGCCAACCTGCCCTTGCCCGCTTACGAAATGATACTCAAAGCGGGACATACGTTTAATTTACTCGACGCGCGCAGCGCCATTTCTGTCACCGAACGCGCCACTTACATCGGCCGCATCCGCACCTTGTCGCGCGGCGTGGCGCAAGCCTATTACAGCGCCCGCGAAGCCTTGGGTTTCCCCATGTTGGCCGCAATCCAAACCGAAAAAAATCAATAATATGAACGCCATCAACGAAGATTTTTACCTTGCCAATCCCAATCAAGATTACATCGCCTTATGTGATTTGCTCAAAGCCACCGCCGTGTGTTTGTCGGGCGGAGAGGCCAAACAAAAAATTGCCGCAGGCGAAGTTTGGGTCGATGGCGTGCAAGAGTTCCGCAAAACCAACAAAATTCGCCACGGCATGGTGGTCACGGGCGCAGACTTTGAAATTCGCGTGTTCAAAGCTTGGGTGATACCGAGTTAACGTCGCTTTATTTTTTCTTAAATCCTAATGAATCGAAAGTCCAACATGACTGAATTTATGCACCGAACCGCGCCCAATACGCGCTTACGCCGCTTACGTAAAAATGACTTTTCACGCCGTTTGGTGCGCGAAAATACGTTAACGGTCAATGACTTGATTTACCCTGTGTTTGTATTGGAAGGACAACAACGCGAAGAAGCCATTGCGTCCATGCCCAGTATCAAACGCCAAAGTTTGGATTTGTTGCTGGAAACGGCCGCCGAAGCCGTGGCTTTGGGCATCCCCATGTTGTCGTTGTTTCCTGTGATTGAATCGGGCAAAGACGACAGCGCCGCCGAAGCCTACAATCCCAACGGTTTGGTGCCGACCGCTGTGCGTGCCTTAAAAGCCCGTTTTCCCGAATTGGGCATCATGACCGATTGCGCTTTGGACCCGTACACCATACATGGGCAAGATGGCTTAATCGACGCATCAGGGTATGTGTTAAACGATGAAACGGTGGCCGTGCTGGTCAAACAAGCTTTGTGTCACGCGGTGGCAGGCGCTGATGTTTTGGGGCCTTCCGACATGATGGACGGGCGCATCGCCGCTTTGCGTCAAGCTTTGGAACAACACGGTTACCTCCACACCGCGATTTTTTCTTACGCCGCCAAATACGCCTCGGCATTTTACGGCCCGTTTCGCGATGCAGTGGGTTCGAGCGCGGCCTTGGGCAAAGCCGACAAAGCCACCTATCAAATGGATCCAGCCAACAGCAACGAAGCCTTGCACGAAGTGGCTTTAGACTTACAAGAAGGCGCGGACATGGTCATGATTAAGCCGGGTATGCCGTATTTAGACATCGTGCGACGTGTCAAGGACACGTTCGACGTGCCGACTTTTGCTTATCAAGTGTCAGGCGAATACGCCATGCTAAAAGCGGCGGCGGCCAACGGTTGGATTGATGAACAAAAAACGGTGCTGGAAAGTTTAATGGCCTTTAAACGCGCAGGCGCTGATGGCATTTTGACGTATTACGCCTTAGACGCGGCGCGCTGGTTGCGAGCCAACGCGGCGTAAAACCAACTCGCCAAACAAAGGCTGCGGCCAACCTTTTATCCTGAAAACTGGGGAAAAAGGTTGGCCGCAAGGCTTTGTAATTGTTTGGTGACTTACTTGCGCCAAAACTGACGGGTAAATAAAATCAGAATGGTGAAAATTTCTAACCGACCCAGCAACATCACCAAGGTTAACACCCAAATTTGAAAATCATTGAGCACAGCGTAATTGTTGGCGGGGCCGACTTGACCCAAGCCCGGTCCTGCATTATTGATGCAGGCAATTGTGGCACTAAAAGCCGTCAATAAATCCAAACCGCTGGCCAATAAAATAAACGTGGAGGCAATCACGATAATAAAATACACAAAAATAAAACCCAAAACAGAAAAAATGACAGAATCAGGGATGATTTTTTTGTTGATTTTTAAAGGAAGATAGGCTTGGGGGTGTAACAGCTGTCCCATTTCGCGCCAGCCTTGCTTGCTTAAAATTAAGGTGCGTATCATTTTGATGCCGCCGCCCGTTGAACCCGAGCTGGCGGTAATACCCGACAAAAACAACATCCATAATGGCACAAACATCGGCCAAGCCCCAAAGTCTACGCTGGCAAAGCCTGCGCCTGTAGCTAAAGAAATCAGATTGAACGTCACATGACGCAAAGCGGTGATTAAATCATAAACGTCGTAATGCCATAAATACAAACTCATAAAGGCAATGCTACTAAAAATTAAAGCCATCATACTAAAAGTTTCAGCGTCTCTCCAATAAAGAGTGAGGGATTTTTTTTGCCACACCAGAAAGTGCATCGCAAAATTCGTTGCGCCTATAAGCATGAACCCAGCAATAATAAGCTCAATGACGGTAGAATTAAAATAGCCAACGCTGGCATCGTGCGTAGAAAAGCCACCTAACGATAAAGTAGACATCGCATGGCAAATGGCATCAAACCAAGACATGCCTGCCGCGCGTAAACAGAGTGCGCAAGCCAGCGTAATCATGGCGTAAATAAACCACAAATGTTTGGCAGTTTGGGCAATGCGCGGCGCGAGTTTGCTGTCTTTCATGGGGCCGGGCGTTTCGGCTTTGTAAAGCTGCATGCCACCAATACCGAGCAAAGGCAAAATGGCCACCGCCAACACAATGATGCCCATGCCGCCTATCCAGTTGAGAAAATGCCGCCAAAAATTAATCGACGGCGGCAAAGTATCCAAGCCGCTCATGATGGTTGCGCCTGTTGTGGTGAGGGCGCTCATGGACTCAAACATGGCATCGGCAAAAGACAACTTGACATCAAACAACAAAAATGGCGTACTGGCCGTGACCGCAAAGCCAAACCACAACAACACAACCAAAATAAAGCCATCTTTGGGTTTGAGTTCCTTTTTTTTACCGTGCTGTCTTGAGGCCAACCACAAGCCCAAGCCCGTTGCGGCCCCAAATCCTGCCGAAAAGACAAAATCCAAAATTGCGCCATCGTCGTAATACAAAGAAACCAAAGCAGGCAAACACAACACACCAGAAAATAACAAAATCAACTTAGACAGCGAATGAACGATAGGAAATAATTTTTGCATGATATTAAAAAAATCCCAGTTTGACTTGCATCAACTTTTCGATTTCGGGAATCAATTTGCCGCTGGAGACAAAAATGATTAAATGATCATCCGATTTTAAGACCAAATCGTGATGCGCCATTAAAGCCACGGCTTCTCCTGTTTCAGCGCTGGTGCGTATGATGGCCGAAATAAAACATCCTACGGGCATTTTAATGGCTTCTATGCTGCGGCCAACCAGTTGCGAAGTTTTTTCGTCGCCGTGCAATATCATTTCCATGGCTTCGACTTCGCCTCCCCTAAGCGCGTGTACCCCTTCCACATCGCCACGCCGTAAATGCGTCAAAATGTGGCCTATGGTCGATAAATGTGGCGAAATGACGATATCTATCTTTTGGCCTTCAAACAAATCCACGTAAGCGGCGCGGTTCACCAAACTGATGACGCGTTTTGCCCCCATGCGTTTGGCCAGCAAAGCGGACATGATGTTGTCTTCGTCGTCGTTGGTGAGCGCACAAAACACGTCCATGTCATCGACATTTTCGTTTTCCAACAAGCCTTCGTCAGTGGCTTCGCCGTGTAAAATTAAACTGTCATTTAAGGCTTCCGACAAAAAATGACAGCGTTCTTTGCGGTTTTCTATGATTTTGACTTCGAAATCTTCTTCGAGTTTGGCCGCCAAACGGTAACCAATATTGCCGCCACCCGCAATCATCACGCGTTTAATAGGGCGCGACAAGCGTCGCAATTCCCTTAAAATAGCAGGAATGTTTTCTTTAGTCGCAATAAAAAAGACTTCATCTTTTTCTTCTATGAGCGTTGAGCCATCTGGAATCACCAAACGCCCTGCGCGATAAATGGCGCAAATACGGCAATCGATCTCGGGCAAATCTTGCTTGATTTGGCGCAATTCTTTGCCAATTAACAAGCCCCCTTGTGCCGCGATGACCACCACCAATTGCAACAAACCGCCTGCAAAATCCAGTACTTGGAGCGTTCCAGGATATTCAAATAATTGGTGTATGTGATCGGTGACAATTTGTTCGGGGCAAATGACGTGATCGACATTGAATAAGCTCAAGGGGGTTTCGGCTGGATTTTGCGTGGGGGTTTCTACGTAATCGCTGGCGCGTATGCGAGCGATTTTGGTGGGAATGTTAAACAAACTTGAGGCAAGGTGGCAGGCCACTAAATTGGTTTCATCGTCGCGGGTGAGCGCCAAAATCAAATCGCAATCGGCCGCGCCTGCCGCTGTCAAAACAGAAGGATGCGCAGCGTTGCCTTGTATGGTTTGTATGTCCAACCTTGCGCTGATGCTTTTGAGGCGATCGCCGTTTAAGTCAATTAAGGTAATGTCATTGTTGGCATTGACTAAATTTTCGGTGATTTTTGCACCGACTTGGCCTGCGCCCAGTATGATAATTTTCATGATAAATTAAAGGGAAAGGAAAGGTAAAAAAGCAAAAAGGTTGGCAGCAACTGTCTTAGGGTTTGGCTGCGGGGTTGGCATTAAGGTGGCGTTGTTGCCGCATTTGGCCTGTTTTTTTTGGGGCTTTGCTGGCTGCCTCTTCGCGGCGGCTGGCTGTGGTTTTGTGCATATCCAAGCCCGCATAATCTTGGCCTATCGCCGTGTGGATGTCGTTTTCATCCAATTCTGGTGAGGCCAATGTCAGCCATTGGGTGACCAATTTGGCCAATCTTTCCAGCGCAATTTTGTGGGTGGAGTCGGTGGTTTGATAAAGCCAATCCGAAAAGGCCAAAAATCGCGCAAACGGATCTTGCGCCAAAATCAACGGTAAAGTTTGCGCAAAACGCCCCGAATTGGCAACCAAATCCCAATACCGCGCAAAGCGCACCAAACGTTGCATGGTGCTAAAGTCGATGTCTCTTGTGGCCAAAATACTGTAAGGCGGAGCAGGGTCGAATATCATTTGATAGTCGGCCGTGTGGCGGATGATGGGCGTGCCGCGCAAGCGTTTTAAAATCCCAAATTGAATTTCATGCGGTTTGAGCGCGTACAGCGTATTAAAGCCTTGGGCAAAACTGGCAACATTTTCGTCGGGCAAACCCGCAATCAAATCCACATGAAGGTGCGCGTGACTGTTTTCGATTAACCAGCGTATGTTTTCGGCCGCTTTGGCGTTGTCTTGTTTGCGGCTGACCAAGCTTTGCGTGCTGGGATTGAAGCTTTGTATGCCAATTTCAAATTGCAAACTGCCCGCTGGGAAGCGCCTGATGCTGGCTTTGAGCGCATCAGGCAAATGGTCGGGCACCACTTCAAAATGTGCAAAAATCGGATCGTTTGGAAATTGTTCGATTTTTTCTAAGAAAAAATCCATGATTTTTAAGCTGGTTTTAATGTTCAAATTAAAGGTTCGGTCGACAAATTTAAACAAGCGCGCGCCGCGTTGATACAAAATTTCCATGGCTTGCAAAAAACGGGTGAGTTCAAAAGGCCACGCGGTTTTGTCTAAAGCCGACAAACAAAATTCACACTTAAAAGGGCAACCGCGCGAGGCTTCTACATACAAAATTCGGTGCTTGATGTCGTGATCAGAATAATAAGCGTAAGGCAATTGCAACTCATTTAAAGGCGCTTGCACGCCCACGTGAATTTTCATGACGGGCTGCGGGCCCGTTAAAATTTGCTGACACAGTTGCGGAAAAGTCACTTCGCCCCAGCCTGTCACCACAAAATCCGCCAGCTGAACAATGGCTTGTTCGTTGCTTTCGTAAGACACTTCTGGGCCACCCAGTATGATTTTCAGCGTGGGTTGGAGGCGTTTTAAAATGGCCACCAATTGCGTGGTTTCGACCACGTTCCAAATATAAACCCCAAACGCCACAATTTTTGGGTTGCGCGCCAGCAGTTTTTCGGCCAATTGTGTGGGCGATGCGCCGATGACAAACTCCATCAATTGCGTTTGTGCTTGTAACGCGCCCATGTTGGCATACAAATAATGTAAGCCCATCGACGTGTGCGCGTAGCGGGCATTTAAGGTGCTTAAAATAATATCGGTAGCGCCCTTGGCATCTAAACTGGGGCTGGCACTGAAATTCGTCATAAAAAAGGCCGAGTAATTGAGTTAAAATGGCCGCCATTTTACCCTAAAAGCATCATCAACATTGCGGCCAACCTTCTAAAATGGCCAATAAAAAAGACAGACTGTCTTGAACATGAGCAACCATCCCTATGAATAACCTGTTTTTTTACTTGTGTGCCGCGCTGGTTGTGGCTTTTTTTGCGGGCATGATGCTCTACCCAAGTTGGCAATTGTGGCAGCACGAGCTGGCCGCCACTCAAGCCCATCAATGGATTTTGTCGGCTTATTTTCAAACGCGATATGCCCGAACCTTACTTCAGTCGACGCTGTCGGTGGGCTTGGTGGCGCTGCTGGCTTTGCCGATGAGCTACGCCTTGACTCATTATGATTTTTGGGGCAAACAAGCCTTGTTGCGCTATTTGCTGCTCCCTTTTTTAACACCTGTGTTGTTACTCGCGCTCAGCTTGAAACACTGGCCATTTACCCCCGATAACGGCTTACCTTTAATGTTGTACGGCCATGCTTTTTTTAACATTCCTTTGGTGGTATTGGCGGGCTTGCAGGGCATCAGGGCGGTGCCGCGCCATCAACTTATGGCGGCAGCAAGCCTAGGCCTCACACCTAGTCTTATTTTTAAAGCCATACTTTGGCCGACGATGCGCCCCTTGGTTTTGGCCGCTTTGTGTTTGGTTTTTTTATATTGTTTTTCGAGTTTTAGCTTGTCCTTGCTGTTGGGTGGACGGGATTACGCCACCATCGATGTCGAAATTTATCGCCTCATCAGCGGAGAATTAAATTTGGGTTTGGCTAAAATTTTAAGTGTGTACAGTTTTGGCCTGACTTTGTGCGTCATGTTGGCGTATGCTTATTTTAGTCGGGTGTCGTACCAAGTTGCGGCCAACCTTAATCACCAAATGACTCAACCGCTAGCGCCTTTGCCCAAGGGCTTTCGAGTTTTTTTTGGCGTATTTTTTTGTTTTTTAGGCTGGCCTCTTATTTTTGTCTTGGCGCAAATTTGGCATTATCGCAGCGGGTTTTGGGACAGTTTCAGCGCAGAAACGACCCAGTTAGCACTTTATAACACGCTGATTTTTACGGGTGCGGCCTTGGTTTTAGCCAGTTTTGTGGGCGTTATTCAGGCGCTGTGTCTTCAAAAAAATCCTGCCTTACGCGCACTCAACTATTTGCCTTTTATGCTGTCGCCCATCGTGTTGGCTTTGGGCTTGTTAGTGGCTTATCCTCAAGCCGTGTCCCAAGGCGTGGTGTTGGTTTTGGCGTATGCTTTATTTGCCAGCCCTTTTATAACCAGTGCGGTGATGCACAGTTTGGAGACTTTGCCTCGCGCGCGTCTCGCAGCCGCTCGGACTTTAGGGCAAACGCCTTGGCGCTGTTTTTGGCGCGTGAGCGTGCCGCATTGTTGGCCTTATTTCGCGCAAGGCTTACGATTTGCCGCCGCAACCTGTTTGGGCGAATTTGCTGCCAGCTTGTTTTTTGCGAATCCGGATCATTTGACCTTAAACACCTTGATTTATCAACATTTGGGGCAAGTCGGTGAGTTTCACCTCGCCCGCGCTTGGCATTTATCCACCTTGTTATTGTTGGCCGCACTGTGTTTGGGCGGACAAAATAGAAAGAACGAAAAGCATTTTGCGTAAGCCCTTTTGTTCTTATATCACCACCCCGTCAGGCTGCGCCTGCCACCCCTCCACTGGAGGGGAATTTGTAAAACCCAATTTTTTAAAGGCCAATAATTTTAAAGGCCAACAAGCGTGCCCGATATTCCCTCTTTTGGAGGGGTGCCCGTTAGGACGGGGTGGTGCAAAAGGCCTAAGTTCAGTTTACGGCCAACCTTTCTTCCTTGATTTTATGTTGAAAATCAATGAAGAAAGGTTGGCCGCAAGGGGTTTAGGGCTTAGCCCTTATTAAGTGGAAGGAACGACATCACGCTGCGCCTGCATCACCCACGCCAACAACGCTTGTTCTTGTTTGGCGCGCGCTTCGGTTTGGTTGGTGGCGGCAAACAGCTCGACTAAACTGCAATGCGTGGCCATATCGGGCGCTATCGCGACGGCGGCTTCAAGGTAACTTTGGGCTTTTGCCCACAGTTGCTGTGCCAAGTTTAAACGCCCCAACAACAGCAACAAACCCGCATCGGTCGGACGTTGCGCCAACCATTGCTCGGCGGCTTTGGCCAACATCAAATTTTGCGGCAAAGCCAATCCATGCACCCACGCACTCATGGCCGCCGCTTGCGGTATCCAATACGCATCGGCCGCGTTTAAATCGGGCGCAGAATAGTCGATGGCTTCATCATACGCGGCCAAAGCCACCCATTTTTGCGCCACTAGTCTCCGAAAATCAGCTTGACTGGCCACCACGTAAGGCACGGTTTTTAACCAATCGCCTAAGGTCGTTTTGTCGCTAAAAGTACTTAACTGCTGTTGATAAGCTGTCATTTTGTAGGCATCTGTCCAGCTTTCATCCACTAATTTGGTTTTTTCTAGCGCCGATAACTGGGCAATGGCCAAGGCCGTTTTACCCAGTTGCAAAGCCAATTGCACGTCCAATTGCGCGGCTGCGGCCAACTTAGGCTCGGCCAAACGCACTTGGCTGATTAAGCCACTCGCCTCCTCGTATCGGCCTTGCGCTTGATGCCATTTGGCCAACAACATATCGCGCGCAACGTGCCATTCGGGCGGTGCGCTGGCCAAGGCTTTTAACGTGCTTTGCGTGTCGGCCGTTTCGGGCAAACTCAAACTGGCCTCGGCCGCCATCAAATAAGCCGCCATGTCTTGATCGGCGTAACGTTTGGGCTTAATGCTGTTCAAAGCCGCTTGAGCACTTTGTTGCGCACGGCCTTCAAATCGATAACGCACGCCCAACCACAAACTGGCCAGTGCTTTATCGCTTCTTTTTTGAGTCACATGACCTTGCACTTGGCGCGGCAAGCGTCGCACCAACGCAATGCCGCGCAAGGTGTAATACAGCACCGCCATTAACGCCACGGCGGCTAACAAGAAAAAATTAAACGACAAACGGAATTCATAACGGGCTGGCCAATGAAACAACACATAACCTTGATTCATGCTCGCCAAATAATTCAAGCCCACCGCTACCCCAAACAACGCAACAATCCACAAAGCAAAACGCATCTTATTCTCCTTCGGTCAAAGTACGGCGCGCGGCCGCAATATTGCGAAATACCTCGGCCAAAGAAGGCAAAGGCTCGGCAGTCACACCCAAACTAAGGGTTTGTAATTCGTCTAACCAGCGCTGTGTGGCGGGCGCGTTGATGTCAGCGTGTAAACGGATTTGCGCTTCAAGGTCTGTTAAAGTTTGCAAATACACGCTGGCTTGATGCTGTTGCAACGCAATTTGTGCTTGCGCCACATTCAATTTGGCATTTTCTTTCAAGAAAAACGTTTGACTGGGCGACAACAAAGCGGGGCTGTCGCTGTCCAAATAACGCACTTCAACCATGCGGCCAACCTGTGTTTGCAGCGTTTGCCAAGTTTTTTCCCACCAACTCGCGTTGGCCGCAACGTTGGCCGCAGCGTCATTCAACGGTGTTGCCGCGATGCCACGCGTTGAATCAGACCGAAAAGCTTGTGCGTCCAGAGGAAACACCAGTCCATCCACGCCACGGCTCAAACTGCTCAACCGCAAACTCATGGCGGCCACGTCAACCAAAGGCCGTTTTTTAAGTTCGGTCAACACCGCGCCCAAAGCCGTGCGCACAGGCATTAAGGCAGGGTCGTTATTGTCAGCCAAATGTTCGTCCAAACTGTTCAACAATTGCATCGCGCCCATCACGTCGCCATAGACTTGCAATTGTTGCGCGGCGGTGTTGGCCACATAATTGGCCTCGTTGATTTGCCACAACAAGCGATTGCGCAAGTCACTTTTTTGGTTGTTTTTAAGCGCTTCATACCCTTGCACCGCAGTCGCCACCCGAGCATCCAGCGCCGCCAAGCGCATTTCAGTGTCTATGCCTGTTTTTTGTTGTTGGCTGATTTGAGCTTTTAAGCTGTCCAAATATTTATCGGAATTGGCCGATGTCAGCGCCACATCACCGCGAATCTTGGTGACGGCGGTGCGCCCTTCCATGTATTGCCAACCGCTAAATCCCAACGCCCCCAAGCTGATTAAAAAAGCCAACACGCCAACCACCGAAGTGCCTTTGCTTGGCACAGGAGCGCTCGGAGTGACTGGGATTGCGACAGCGCTTGGGACTGAAGGGGTGGCTTGGGCAGCTTGGGTTTCTTGATGCTCACTCATGGCATATCCTTTTTATTAACTGGGTTGGAATGAAAAATTGAGATAAAAACAGGCCGTCATTGTAAGCGATTCAAGCTAAAGTCGCGCGTCAAAGTTGTGTGCCAAAGTCGCACGATAGCCTGAACAACGGCCGCATCATTGGGCTCGGCAAGATGCACCGCCGTCGCGCCAGCTTGCTGTAACAGGCTTAGTATGCGCGGATGCAAAACCATCATCGGGGTCGCCAGCCAAGCGGTTTTTAGCTCGGGCGGCACCGTCTGGATAAGGTGCTGGGCAATTTGACTACTGCTCACCACAAAAAACACAGGCGCTGGTTTGCTCGCTGCTTGGTCGGTTTCTGCACACGTTGCGGCAAAATCCGCCCAATTCGGTTCGACAAAATGGGCACGATAGGCCACAAACCGCGTGACTTTTGCACCGCGATTCTGCAAAGTTTGTACCAAATCAGGGCGACCTGTTGTTCCTGCCAACACGCCCACGCGCAAACCCTGCAAGGCTTGCGGTGTCGAAAATGGCGGCATGGCCAACAAAGCCGCGCTGTCACTGCCTGTGCTGGGACAAAAAACTGGCCAAGGCGCAAGCGGGCTACCCTGCTGTAACAGCGGCTCAGCCAACCATGCTTTGGTCAAGGCTTGTGCCGTCGCAGCCCCCACGCAGTAGAAGGTTGGTGGGTTGAAATCGCTTATTTTGTCTATGCGTTGCTGCCAATGGTCGCGCAAAATTGGCCAAGCCAAGGCCACCGCGCTCGGGCTGACCCAAATCAACGCATCAAACTGTGGTGCGTGATTGAATTGATGGGCAAAATCGGCTTCAGCCTCTAATTCAAGCACCGAAAAAGGACGCGCGGTTAAGCCTGCGGCGCTCAAAGCCTGCATCAACCCTTCGGCCACCAAGGGCGGCCGCGTATGAAAAACCAAAGGAGCGTTCATCGCTTACTCTACTGTAAAAGGGTGAATTAATCATCTAAAAGCATTGCGGCCAACCTTTTAAGCCAATTTGGCCTAAAAGGTTGGCCGCAACGCCTCATTTCAATGCCTCATCTTAAGCAAAGTTAGGCCGTTAACACTGAAATGTCCGCCACAGAATTGAGCAACACCGACAACTCGCCCAACAAAGCCAAGCGGTTATTGCGCACGTCCACATTGTCGGCCATCACCATGACCCCATCAAAAAAAGCATCGACGGGCGTTTTTAGCACTACCAAACTCGACAAAGCGCCTTGATAATCGCCTTGCTCAATTTGTGCGGCCACTTTGGGCTGTACCGCCGCAATGGCCACGGCCAAGGCTTTTTCTGCGTCCATTTCAAACCACTCTGCCGACACGACCACCGTGCTGGCGCTGTTTTTCTTGAGCAAATTGCCCACGCGTTTGTTGGCGGCCGCCAAAGCGTGCGATTCGGGTAAGGCTTTAAAGGCCGTCACCGCCGCCAATCGCGCAGGAATTTGATTGAACATCACAGGATTTAAGGCCAACACGGCTTCGATGACATCAGCTGGGTAATCGGTGGCCAAAAAGTTTTTCAGGCGTTCTAAACAGAAGGCCAGCACCGCTTGCGCTGTGCCGTCAGCCACCACGCCTGCTGGAAAGGTGGCCGCCGTTTTGTTGAGCAAGTCCAATAAATTCAAGGGATTTACCAAACACATACGCACCACGCCCAATGCCGCGCGTCTTAAAGCATAAGGATCTTTGTCACCCGTGGGGATTAAACCGATGCCCCAAATGCCGATTAATACTTCCAATTTATCCGCCAAAGACACCGCCGTGGCCATGCCGCCTTCGGGCAAAACATCGCCGCCAAAGCGCGGGTAATAATGGCCTTTAATGGCGGCCGCTGTGGCTGCGCTTTCGCCGTCATGCGCCGCGTAATAAGCGCCCATAATGCCTTGCAATTCGGGAAATTCGCCCACCATGTCGCTTAACAAATCGGCTTTGGCCAAGGTTGCGGCGCGGCGGGTTGCTGCCACATCCACGCCCAACAAAGGCGCAAGGTTGGCCGCAATATCCGCCAAGCGTTCAATTCTGGCCAATTGCGAGCCAATTTTATTGTGATAAACCACGGTTTCAAAACGCGGCAAACGGCTTTCTAAACGCTGTTTTTTGTCTTGTTCAAAAAAGAATTGCGCATCCGACAAGCGCGCGCGCAGTACGCGTTCATTGCCCCCAATCACAAACTGCTGGTCGTTGGGTTGGATGTTAGACACCAATAAAAATTGGTTCATCAATTTGCCATGTTTATCCAACAACGGGAAATATTTTTGATTTTGTTGCATGGTCAAAATCAAGCATTCTTGCGGCACAGACAAAAACTCGGCCTCAAACTCGGCTTGCATGACGCATGGCCATTCAACCAACGCCGTGACTTCGTTTAATAAATCGTCTTCTGCCGCGATGCTGGCGTGCAAAAGGTTGGCCGCAGCGGTTAAATCGGCCTTGATTTTGGCCTTACGCGCCTGAAAATCGGCCATCACAAAGCCGTTTTGGCTTAAGCAAGTCGCGTAATCGTCCGCAGAAGCAATGTTTAAAGGCTGGTTGGCCAAAAAACGATGCCCGTGCGTCACGCGGCCACTTTCCAAACCCAACACATTGCCTGCGACTATGTCTGTGCCGTGCAACAAAATCAAACCATGCACGGGACGCACAAATTGCACGTCGCTGTTACCCCAGCGCATGGTTTTTGGAATGGGCATTTTCTTTAAGGCATCGGCGACCACATCGGCCAACACATCGGCCAAAGCAGCCCCTTTTTGCACAGATTCAAAAACATACACGTCTTGTTTGCCGTCGTGCCCCACGCTTAACTCGGCCACCGTCACGCCACAAGATCGCGCAAATCCCAACAAAGCTGGCGTGGGTTCACCTGCTTTCATGGCGCTGGCCACCGCAGGGCCTTTGCGTGTGACGCTTTGGTCGGGCGCAATCGCCAACACCTCGCTCAATACCCAAGCCATGCGCCGTGGCGTGGCGTAAATGGCCAAGGGCGAGCCTTCCGCCACAAAGCCCGCTTTCACCAAAGCGCTTTGCGCCGTCAAAGCAAAGCTGTCGGCCAGTTTTTCTAAAGATTTGGGTGGCAATTCTTCGGTGAAAAGTTCTACCAATAAAGAGGGTTTCATCATAAATTTTCTTCTCGTCTCGTATCGTTAAGTGCTTGGGTTTAAAAAATCACGCCGCCTTGGGCGCAGACAAAATTCGTAAATAGCAAACTTGCCAATCCACACCGCTTTCGATGAGCGCACCAAAAGCCACTTGGCAAACTTTATCATTGATGCGCAGTCGACATTCGCGGCTGATTTGATAAGCTGAACTCGGTAAAATCAACTGCGCCACATTCATGCCATCTTGCTTTTGGGGCAACAAAATCGCCATGATTTCGTTGTTTAACAACCATTCTGCCCCCACAAGGTTGGCCGCATCACCGTCGGGCAAGCCCAAGGTCACCGCCACGGGTTTATCTGACAATTTGCCCACGCCCAGCCGCATAGAACCGATGGTTTGGCGTTGTATGCGGCGCAAAATACCCACCGCCCATTTTTTGTCTTGGATTTCTAAGCCCAACAAAGCGCCTAAGGTCAAGCGTTCATCGGCACGTTCTACCCAATCCAAGCCCCAACCCGACTCGCTAATGTCTTTGAGTACGCCATCAATCACGCCTTTTTCATGCGTGGCCGTGGCCATTTTATTGGCTGGCGTATCGTCCAAACTTTGTTGTGGCGTGGGTTTGTCCAACAGAGACGACACATCAAACCGTTGATTTTGTTCGTCACGCAACAAGCGGTGCAAATCCAGCAACGAATGAATGACTTTAACGTGTTCAACCTGATCCGCATGGTTTCTGAATTGGCGCACCGCAAGGTGGTCTTGTAAATTCCAAACCGATTTTAACGCCGCCAGCAAGCGCGAGTTGATAATCGGGTCGGACAAAGCGATAAAGGTGTGCGGCATTTCTTGGCTTTTGAGAGTCATCAACCAAGCCCGTATCAACAACACCACGCCTTGGGTGTTGAGTTCATATAAACCCACCAAATCGGCTTCAGGCAAGGGCGCGGCGCTGGTGCTGGCTGACCAAAAATACGGTGCCGCATTTTGCTTGAGATGCACAAAAAATCCCGCTGGCGAAGTCACTGTGGCAGGCAGGCTCAACATCAAATGTTTGGCCACTTCACCACGCACCAAGCCCAAAGTCGTATGCAATTGGGTCGGCGTTAAATGATCGCAATGTATCAAACTCATCAACAACAAGCTTTTGTATTCATTCGCGATGGAAGTCGCTGCTTGGTCTTCAAACAACTGCACAGGCAGCGTCAACCAATTCCGTTGTTCCGCATAGCCGTATAATTGATGCGCCAACCACCAGCCTTTCGCATCAAACACCATGTACCGATAAAACTGGAACATGGCCAATTCCGACAGGTAACGCATCATGCGCGTCACCACAGTCGGCAACAAGGCTTGGATTTCAGGATACGTGGGGTGCGTGTTTTGTAAGCTCAAAAAGGGCAAATAGCTTTCTAAAAATCCTTGCCCATAACCGCCCAATTCTCTATGTAACGCTTGTACCCGAAATTGGGGCAACAAAGTGCTGCGCGAAAATTGACTGTGTTGCTCGTCATAATACGCATGATGCAAATCGTCTAAACACATCAAAGCAGCCAAGTGATCGGCATTGAGTTCAGGTTTGAGGTCTTTCAGTGCGGCCAGCATGACGCTGATTTTTTGGAAAACAGCCGCCAAATCCAAGTTGGCCGACTGTTCTTCGTACCACAAAGCCGCGCTTTCTGCATCGGCCAATATCTCGACAGGCGACATCGCCTCGCCTTGAGCGCTTTGTTCATCACCGTCTATGGCGGTTCTAAAAAGATTAAAATCCATCACTTGCTCCTTAAAAAAAGCACCTTATCGGCACAAAAAAGACCACCCTTTACCGCTCATCAAAAACAAACAACTGGTGGCCATGCGCTTTGAGCCATGCGCGATGTTCACGCCAATCGGGGGTTTGTTTTTCAATAATAGCCCAAAATCTTGCCGAATGATTCATCTCTTGCAAATGCCCCAATTCGTGCTGCATGACGTAATGCAAAACCGGCAAAGGCGCAAGCAGCAAACGCCAATTCAAACGGATTGCGCCATCTTGCGTGCAAGATCCCCAACGGGTTTTGGCCTGACTGACCGTGCAAGCCGTGTGAGGGCGTGGCAAATGACCAGCCAAAGCGGCCAACATGGGCGGATAATGTTGCTGCGCATAGGTTTGCAAAGCCAAAGCCACCGTGGCTTTTAGTTGGGCAATGTCTGCGCTGCCTTGTATCAGCAAGCTGTCGTGTGTCCACGTAAAGCCCGCGCGACCTGCTCGTAGCACGATTAACTGAAAAGGTTGGCCGCAAAGCGTGATGATGTCGGGCAACGTTTCTTGTTCGGCTTGGCGTTTTTTTTGTGCCGCATGATGCTGGGTTAGCCAACCCAATTTATCATCCAGCACTTTTTTCAACCATGCCAAAGGCGTGCCTTTGGGCGCAACCACTTCCACGCCTGCCGAATTGACTTGCAAACGGATACTGCGCCGCGCCCGATAAATCAAGGTCACGGTCACGGTTTCGCCATTTAAAAGCACCGCGTCCAACGTCGTCGCCTCTGTTTTCATGCTTTGCCCTTACGCTTTATGGTTGGGTGCTTGGCTTAAAAAATGGCCCCACGCCTTCAATTTGTCGCTGCTGTGTTTCTATCCAATCGGCCAATTCTTGGGTAATGGCCTCTGATGTTTTACCTTGGGTTTCTATGGGCTGCCCAATGACCACGCGAATCACGCCAGGATATTTGAAAAAGGCATTTCTTGGCCAATATTCGCCGGCATTGTGCGCCACGGGCGTAATCGGCAAACCCAAATTCAAGGCCAAACGCGACACGCCGCTTTTATAATGGCCAATTTTTCCTGCTGGAATGCGCGTACCTTCAGGAAAAATCACAATATTAAACCCTTGCTCTAGGCGTTTTTTTCCTTGCGTCATTAATTGGTTGGATGCCTGTTTACCTGCTTTTCTGTCGATAGAAATCGTGCCAACCAAGGCCAACCCCCAGCCAAAAAAAGGAATTTTCAAGAGTTCTTTTTTGGCTACAAAAACGGTGGGCATAAAAATAGATTGCAGCGCAAAAGTTTCCCAGCCAGATTGGTGTTTAGAGGCAACGATGACCGCACCGCGAGCCTCTGGGTTGTGATGGTCGACTTCATAACGCAAACCAATCACATTTTTTAATAGCCACATGGCCAACACAGGGCAAATTTGCCCTGCTTGATAGCGCCGTCTGACCGAAAAAGGCAAACAACAAAAAATCGCACAGAACGCCACCACGCAACCCGCGCCCAAAACTATCCAATACACCACATTACGCACAAATAAACTCAAAGTCATGACGCTTACCCTTCTGTTTCGGTTAGTTGTAAAGTCGCCGCAATCAAAGCGCTGGCGGCCGCATACAAATCATCAAAAACGGCGGTATGGTGCGGCAATTGGTTTGTGGCCAACGTTTTGAGGCCATTGCCCGTTTTGACTAGCATCGGTTGCCCACCCACGGCGGCAATGGCTTGTAAATCGCGCAAACTGTCACCGATGAGCGTTAACTCACACACCTCAACCCCAAAACGCTGGGCAATTTCCAGCACCATACCCGGCTTGGGTTTGCGGCAATCGCATTCGTCCACGGCCGCGTGCGGACAATAAAAAATGGCATCGATGCGCCCGCCTGCCTGCGCCACCAAACGGTGCATTTTATCATGCATGGCATTTAACGCACGCACGTCAAACAAGCCCCGCGCAAGGCCAGATTGATTGGTGGCAATCACCACATGAAAGCCCGCTTGCGTCAAATTGGCAATGGCTTCCAAACTGCGGTCTATGGGCAACCATTCGGCAGGGCTTTTAATAAAATCGCTGCTTTCGTGATTAATCACGCCATCTCGATCTAAAATCACCAGTTTTTTCATTGCAATCGCTTTCTGTGTTTTTGGGTTATTTGCAGTTTTTTAGTCGCCCATTTTACACCAAGCGCCTGTGTTTGATGCGTGGAATTCAGCCCGCGCGTGAGCTTTTTTGTTCTGTGTTAAAATGCCCTTCTTTTTTATTGCGCCTATTGCGCCTTTTTTCTGATTTTTTACTGACTTTATTTAGGCGGTCGCCATGTCTCAATTCATCCACTTACGCGTTCATTCTGAATTTTCCATCACAGACGGCATCGTGCGCCTAGACGAGGCCGTTGCGCGTGCGGCCAACCTTGGCATGCCAGCTTTGGGTATTGCCGACTTAATGAACTTATTTGGGGTGGTGAAATTCTATAAAATCGCGCGCAGCCAAGGCATACAGCCCATTATTTCGTGCGACGTTTATTTAGAAAATACCGAAAACCCTGCCAAACCGTATCGCCTGTTATTGATAGCAAAAAACAATCAAGGTTACAAAGATTTATGCGAGATTTTAACGCTGGCTTACACCACCAACCAAACACACGGCGTGGCGGTGATTCCCGCCGACTGTTTGGACACTTTTGGGCGCAAAAATAATTTAATTTGCTTATCGGGCGCACATTACGGCGATGTTGGCGTGGCCTTAAACAATGGCAATTTGGACGAGGCGCATCGCCGCGCCGCGCATTGGCTGGACATTTTTGGCGACAATTTTTATTTAGAATTGCAACGTTTAGAGCAAACGCCAACCGAAAATGGCGTGCAAGCGGCGATTCAATTGGCCAAAACCTTAGACATTCCACTCATCGCCACGCACCCTGTTCAATTCATGTTGCCCGAAGATTTTGAAGCGCATGAAGCCCGCGTTTGCATCGCCGAAGGCAATACGCTGGGCGATCCGCGCCGCCACAAGCGTTTTGAACCTTGCCAATATTTTTTGTCTGAAGCCGAAATGTGTCAGCGCTTTGCCGACATTCCCGAAGCGGTGCAAAACACGGTTGAATTGGCCAAGCGCTGTCACGCGACCTTGCAATTGGGGCAAAGCGTTTTGCCCGATTTTCCGATTCCTGCGGGCATGAGCATAGACGATTTTTTGGTGCAAGAAGCGACCATCGGCCTAGAAAAAAGGCTGCTCACTTTGTATCCCGAAGCCAGCGAACGCGAGGCACGCCGCCCCGAATACGAAGCGCGTCTTAAAATCGAAACCGACACGATTTGCCAAATGGGCTTTCCCGGTTATTTTTTAATTGTGGCCGATTTTATTTTGTGGGCAAAACACAATGGCTGCCCCGTGGGGCCAGGACGGGGTTCGGGGGCGGGTTCTTTGGTGGCGTATTCTTTGGCCATTACCGACATCGACCCTTTGGCTTACGCTTTGCTATTTGAACGCTTTCTGAACCCCGAACGGGTTTCCATGCCCGACTTTGACATCGATTTTTGCCAAGAAAATCGCTACAAAGTCATCGAATACGTGCGCCAAAAATACGGCAGCGCCGCCGTTTCTCAAATCGCCACGTTTGGCACAATGGCCGCCAAAGCCGTGGTGCGTGACGTTGGCCGCGTGTTGGGTATGTCTTACGGCCAATGCGATCGCATTTCTAAATTAATCCCAGCCGCCCCCGGCAAACAATACAGCCTAGACGATGCGCTGGTCATGGAACCCGAACTCGCGCGTATGGTAGTTGACGAAGAAGAAGTTGCCGCTTTGTGGGCGTTGGCCAAAAAGCTGGAAGGGCTGACGCGCAACATCGGCATGCACGCAGGCGGCGTGTTGATTGCCTTGGGGAAAATCACCGATTATTGTCCCATTTATCAATCGGACGGCGGCCAACCCATTTCTATGCTGGACAAAGATGACGTAGAAAGCGTGGGCTTGGTTAAATTCGACTTCTTGGGCTTGCGCAACTTGACCATCATCGATTTAAGCGTGCAATACATCAAACAATTGCAGCCCGATTTTAGCACCGACATCAATTTATTGCCGTTTACCGACGAGGCTGCGTATAAAGTCTTGCAACAAGGCAACACCACGGGGGTGTTTCAGCTGGAATCAGACGGCATGAAACGCCTCATCGAAAAGCTCAAACCTGATCGCTTTGAAGACATCATCGCCGTGTTGGCGTTGTATCGGCCGGGTCCGTTGGGGTCGGGCATGGTGGACGATTTTATTTTCCGTAAAAATGGCAAACAAAGCGTGGATTATTATCACCCCGATTTGCAAGCCTGTCTCGAGCCGACTTACGGCGTGATTGTGTACCAAGAACAAGTGATGCAAATCTCGCAAATCATCGGCGGATACACGCTGGGCGGCGCGGATATGTTGCGCCGCGCCATGGGTAAAAAGAAGCCCGAAGAAATGGCCGAGCATCGCGGTAAAATTGCCGAAGGCGCAAAAATCAAAGGCTACAACCCTGCTTTGGCCGAAATGTTGTTTGATTTAATGGCCAAGTTTGCTGAATACGGGTTTAACAAGTCGCACACCGCCGCTTATGCGGTCATTTCTTACCAAACGGCTTGGCTCAAAGCGCATCACCCCGCCGCCTTTATGGCCGCGAGTATGTCCAGCGAACTGGACGACACCGATCAATTAAAGGTGTTTTATGATGACGCGCTGGCCAATCAACTCACTTTTTTACCGCCCGATGTCAACACCAGTTTTTATCGCTTTGTGCCTAAAAACGAGCGCGAAATCCGCTACGCTTTGGGCGCCATCAAAGGCACGGGCGAAGCCGCTGTGGCCGCCATCGTCCAAGAACGCGAAAACAACGGCCCTTATGTGGATTTGTACGATTTTTGCCATCGCACTGACAAAAAAACCGTCAACAAGCGCACGGTAGAAGCGCTTATCCGCGCAGGTGCGTTTGACCAACTCAATCGCAATCGCGCCGAATTGCTGGCCAATGCGCCTTTGGCAATGGAAGCCGCCGAACAAGCTGCGGCCAACCTTCATCAATCAGGGCTATTTGACGACCCAGCCGCCATGCCTGCCGCCGACATACAACGCGTCAGCGCCACGCCTTGGACGCAAAGCCAAGAACTGCACGAAGAAAAAAGCGTTTTGGGCTTTTATTTGTCCAGCCACCCTTTTGAGGCCTATCAAAAAGAAGTGCGCCGCTTTATTCCCACGCCGTTGGTGTATTTAGCGCCCAAACGCGAAGAGCAAATGATCGCAGGCTTTGTCACCGCCGTTCGGGTCAAAATGGGCAAAAAAGGCAAAATGGTGTTTGTGGAATTGGACGACATGAGCCACAAACAAGAAATCATGATGTACAGCGCCAAAGCGGATGCCGAACCTGCCGAAGTGGCGCGCGTCGAAGCACTCATGCGCAAACTCAAAGCCGACACCGTCATGGCTTTTAAAGTCTCGGTCAGAGAAAGCAATTTTAATGGCGCGAGCGAAACCCGCGTGCTCATCAACCAAGCCTTAACTTGGACAGAAGCTCGCAGCGCTTACGCTCGCGCCCTCATCATCCGCATCCGCCACAATTCGCCGCCTGTCGAATTAGAAACCTGCCTTGCGCCGTATCTTGCCCCACAAGGCACGCCCGGCACGCCCGTCGAAATTCATTATCAAAATCCACACGCGCAAGGCATCGTCACCTTGGGCAGAGCGTGGGCAGTTTTGTTGGATGACGCGCTGATTCCTTTGCTGTGCGAACAGTTGCAAGACCCACGCGCCGCCGAATTTGCGTGGTAAAACCAGCTATCTGCCCGACCCTCAAAGTCCTTGTGGCTAACCTTTTTGCCTGAAAAAAACCAATGAAAAAAGCAAAAACCGCTTGAGTACATCAAGCGGCCTTGCGTTAAATTAAAGTGTTTGAGTTGGTGTTTTGTTGTAAAATCCTTTTGGGGCTGGCAACAAAAAGGCCCCGCGGGAACGGGGCTTTTTTGTAATCTCACCTCCCCGAAAGGAGGTTTTGTTATGAAATTAACCGTCTCAATCGGTAAATTCAAAATCAATCTTACAATTGATTCGAAAGTTATTTTAGCACTAGTCGGGGTTTTGTTCTAGTGTTTAACGTGATTTTTTAAGAATTGCCTTAATTAGCCCTTGGTGCGCAAGCATCAAGGGCTTTTTAGCGTTTATTCATTTTTTGTCTAGCGATGCGAAAAACAAATAATACGTTAAAGCTGCTTCGCGTTGTGATTTGCGCAATCATTCCGGAGGCGCAGGCTTGTTGGCATAATGCGATTACAAGTACAAAAAAGTTAAATTTTATTGTTTATTGTTTATTGTTTATTGTTTATAATTAACAAAGAAAGATTTGGGGGGCGTTGTATAAACTCCCACGCTTTTCATCATCCCCACGCAGTGAGTGGGCATTCGTAAATTCAAACAATAGAGGTTGTCATGAAAAAAATCAGTATGAAAAAATTGTCTCTCGGAATCATAGTCTGCGTTGCGCTGGTCGGTTGCGATAAAATCGCAAATAAAGTCGCAGATAAAGTCGCAGATAAAGTCACACAGTCAAGTTCAGTCACAGGGAATGCCTTTAAATTCACACTCGCCGACGGTCCTGCGGCATGTTTGAAGGCGTATAAAGAAAAAATCGGGCAAGACTTTAAAATTTTAGAGTTCAGCACGTGGTACGCATTACCAGAAACGATTGATAGCAAGGATATTTCTCTCTACAAAGGCAGTAAGGGTGGAGAGATGTATACTTGTGACATCCAAATTCAAGATCCAGCCAATGAAAAAAAAGCCGTTGGTTATGATATGGATATGCAAACAGGTGAAATAGAAGGCCCCATTCCTGTCGAAATTAGCGTGTCAGGCGATGCCGCATCGTTCAAGTTAAGTGATGTGGTCTACCCAGCAGGGAATATTGATTTTGCTGCGATTCAAGGCAATATTGATGCCATTAAACCCAAATTGGATGCAAAATATTCAGTGTATCAAGTCAGCGGTATTCGCATGGACTCAGATTTAAGAACAGGAAAGCCACACTTTTTGGTGCATATTAATGGCAAGTTAAAAGCCAATGACATTAAAGAAAGCATATTAATGACCCTCTCACCCGATGGCAAGAAAGTGCTTAGCAATGGTTTAAAATAAAACAACTAAAGCACCGAAATGCCATTTCCAATGGCAAGTATAAACGAGATGGAGAATACGGCGAGGCCAAAGGGCAAACTGCCCTTTGGCCTCGCTCAACAATCCAAAAAATCTCAAAAGGCTAAGCGCTGACTCAGCGCGACAGCCTTAGCCTTTGCGGCCAACCTTTTTCCTGATTTTTTCAGGAAAAAGGTTGGCCGCAAGCGGTTATAAACCGCTACAGCAGCTTATCATTCATAGTGGAGAAAGCAACCAAGGACTGTCTTTATCCGTCATAAGGCCTTCTGTTATGCCAATAATCCCATCCAACGTAATAGTTTGGCCTCCCCAAGCAGCCCGACCAATAATGTAGCTTTTAGCAAACTGCGGCCACGATGAAAAATTCGCACTCAATTCTTTATCAACATGCACAAGTATCCGACTCAACTCACTTTGCCCAATATATCCACCGTCAAATGAAAGTCTTGCTACCGTGACAAGTCGCCCTAAGTCCCACGCCAGTATGCCCGCGCTGTAATCTAAAGGAAGGTACGGCCCATTAACTTTGTCCTTCAGGGTTCTATAAATTAATCGCAAATTCTCCAACATTTCCATCGCAGTCTCATAGGCGGCTTGAATGTCATTTTCGTTGGTTTCAATATCGCCATACCGACCGCTCTTTACCAATGTTTGAAAAATTTCAAGGTCAATGCCCTCAGAGTCCCCTTTTATGTAACCTTGAAAAACAATGTCATACAAAAATCGATGACCATAGAGGCTGAGCCACTCTAGTGTTTCAGCCGCTTCCTTAGGCGATGCTACGTTCCAGCTTAAGCGCAGGCCTTTTTCACGATCGTCACCTGCCAAACCAGTGGCATAACTATCGCAATAGGCCATGATTTGTTCGGAATTAATGAGCCCCGCGTTCAGCCCTCGTATTTCGGCGGGATTGATTATTGCCCCACTCGGGCATTTTCTGTATTTTTTTCCAGACAATATCTTAAACAGTTTTGTTATAGAGATCATTAATTACTCCTTTTTATTTTCAAAAATAGCACGTTGGGCTTTGCCTTTGAGGGTCGATAAAAGAAGCTCAAAATCAGAATCTGTTGCCATATAACTAAGATAAAATACAAATGTTTTAGGTTTGAGTGATGGCATACTGATTTCTATCATTTTTTCTTCAAGCGTATCTTTTGATGGCAAAATATGCGTGTAGGTTACTTTTTCAATTGCATCATAATTCACCGTCATGAGTTGGCCACGAAAAGCTTTAACTATCGTGAAAGTCATTTTTGTCTCATCTAGAACGATGCTAGCACCTTGACTATTAGCAGCATTCTTCTCCAAAAGTGATGCAATGGTAAGATAACAAGCAAAGACCCCAACAACACCAAGAATTAAATTAGCCACTCCAGGAGGGAGATGCAACCATAAAGTGCCAATTTTCATATCTGGAATAGGATAAAAAATAGCAATCAAAATAAGAGCTGGCCCAATCGGAACCCCCAAATACTCGACAAGATGAGTTTTTATTTTATAGGCGATGGTTTTCATGTTTTGCGTCCTTCAAGTTGTCAATTTGTATAAAAAAATCAAGCCCATAAAAACCTTTACACAAAATGTCCAGCAAAGGGCTCTATAAGACTGATTCATAAAAATACTTTGTTCAGTAAAATTGAAAAACAAACTGCGCCCATTATAATGTAATTTTATATTTATTTATGTTTTTAATTTTCATGTTTAATAACAATTTCTATTATTTCACCCACCTTTGCAAGCTATCCTTTTTCTCTTGTTTTAGCCATTTAAAATAGTGAAAAAAGATTGGGCATAAGATTTTCGTGGTAATACCCCCCAAAACCGAAGTGTTTAAAAGTAGAACTCAACACAAGCCATGCACGTCAGTGCGTGGCGCGTGAGTCGATTTCAGAGAGACTTCGTATTTGGAAGGGGGTTTTGCCGCCCAGC
>JBILQJ010000063.1:0-6609 GCA_044373325.1 Burkholderiales bacterium | reverse complement strand
ACGTGTAAAAATTGTGGGCCTTTGAGTTCTTTGACTTTGCGCAAAATGTCGGTTAGCGCCAAAACATCGTGCCCATCGACTGGGCCGATGTAGTTGAAGCCAAATTCTTCAAATAAGGTGCTAGACGGATTTGCCCAACCTTTCATATATTCTTCGACTTGCCCCGCCCAATCGTGTACCGCAGGCAAATCAGATAAAACGGCTTGAGAGGTTTGGCGTAATTTGGCGTAAGAACGGCTGGACAATAAACGCACCAAATATTTGTTTAGCCCGCCCACATTGGGTGAAATGGACATATCATTGTCATTTAAGATGACCAAGACATCGGCTTCGGCACAGCCCGCATGGCTTAAAGCCTCAAATGCTTGCCCCGCCGTCATTGCACCATCGCCGATGATGGCCACGCAGCTGCGTTGTTCACCCAACTGTTTGGCGGCCATGGCCATGCCCAATGCTGCGCCGATTGAGGTGGAAGAGTGTCCCACGCCAAAAACATCGTAAGGCGATTCTTCTCTTTTTGGAAAGCCACTAAGGCCGCCTTGTTTGCGTATGCTGGCTAACTCGGCTTTGCGTCCCGTTAAAATTTTATGTGGATACGTTTGGTGGCCGACATCCCAAATCAATCGATCATGCGGCGTATTAAAAACATAATGCAAGGCGACCGTTAGCTCGACACAGCCTAAATTAGACGCGAAATGCCCCCCAGACACACTGACGGAATGAATGAGAAACTCACGAATTTCAGCCGCCACTTGCGGCAATTGTGTTTTTGGGACAGCTCGTAAATCGTGAGGATAAGAAATGGAGTCGAGTAAGAACATGGCTGAGGTCTTTGTGGCACGATAAAAAAGAGGGAAGCGTTACATGATGCGGCACAGTAAGCGGTCTAGGCGAATTCGAGACAAACGAGTCAAGATTTTTTTGACGTGCAAAGGGTAATCAGATAAGTCATCGAGCTGTTCTGCACTTGTAATAACGGTAGTTTTTTGACGAATGTGGCTTAATTCTGCCTGTTTTTCTTGGCTTTTTTCGCCCAAAGGGTCATGCAGCAAAATCGCATTTTCTAAATCTAAGTGAAACGCTCGGGGATTGAAATTATTGCCTGTAATGAGCATCAAATCGTCATCTACCCACAAGCCTTTTAAATGATAACTGTGCGCATCGTGTGCCCACAAACGCAAAGTGAGCTGTCCTGTTTCCAAAGCTTTTGAGTATTTTGTGGCATAACGGCGCAAATTCATTTCGTAAAGATAGGGAACCGCACCTATGGTTTTAAAAGGCTCTGTTTCGGGAATAAAAAAATCATTGGCCGTTTTGTCGCCAACAATGATTTCGACGCGAACCCCTCTTTTGAGGGCTTGTTTGACGCTGCGCATCAGCGACGCAGGGAAATTAAAATACGGCGTGCAAAAAATCAGGCTTTGTGTGGCGCTGTTGACTAAATCCAAGATGGTTTCATTGAGCGGATTGTTTTTTTTGCCCAAGCCAACCAAAGGCATGAGGCTGAGTTGCGGCTGTTTGTCCTTGATCAAGCCATTGGCTAAGGGTATCTCGTAAGTTTTATCCATCAAAGCGCGACGAAATTGCGTGATGAGGGGCTTGGGTTTTTTAGGCCGATGCAGCAAACCGTCATCCAATCTAAAGTTGGGATAACACGGGGCAATTTGGTTGTGTAAATACGCCACAAAACAGTCGGTTAAGCCTTCGTTTTTGATGAGGTGGTAACGGTCGGCGCGATACTTGTCACCGATGTGCAAATACACGTCATTGAGGCTAGCCCCCGTGTACAGTAAGGTGTCATCTATCACAAAGCCTTTAAAATGAAACACGCCAAACATTTCGCGGGTGTTGATGGGTACGCCGATGATTTTAAGGGAGATGCCGCGCTCAGCGATTTGTTTGGCATACCAAGCCGCGTTACCCAGTTGCTGTGTAGCGCCGATTAAGCCCCGTTGGCCGCGATGCCAATCAACAAAAACCACAAGGTCTAAAGTGGGGTTGCGCTTTTTCGCTTCAAACAAAGCCTCTAAAATCAATTGGCCGCCAGTGTCTTCTTGTAAATATAAGGCAGCCAAATAAATGCGGTGTTGCGCCTGCGTAATCAATGACAACAGCTGTTCGCGATAATCGGCAGCATGAAATAAGGTTTTCATGTCTGCGGCATTTTGCTTAAAGCGAGGAAAAGTCAAAATTTTTTGACGATAATCTTGAGGTTGCATAAGGCGTTTCGCTCCGATGAAAGTCGTGAAAATGGCTCGAAATAGGGGTATTTTTTTGCGATGAGTTTCTGTGCTTTTAAAATAGGCCAGAATTTTACCATTAAAAGTTACAGAATACGGCGTTTAAATTTTCTGGTTTCGTCCACAGTGTTGGTCAATTATGGTAAAGTTCAGCCTCTTTTTTTGGGTGAGCAACCTTTATTTTTTAAATTAAGGATCATAATGAAATTGCCTGTGAATGCTGATGCTGCTGTGACTTTGCCCGAGGAAAATCCCGCCGAAAGACTAAGGGAAATTCCTTATAATTACACGTCGTACACCGATAAAGAAATCACGATTCGGTTGTTAGGCGAAGAGATGTGGACTTTGCTCAATAGCCTGCGGACGGCTCGCAAATCGGGACGTTCGGCGCGAATGTTGTTCGAAGTGTTGGGCGACATTTGGGTCGTGAATCGCAACCCCTATTTAATGGATGATTTGCATAACAACCCAAAAAGGTTGGCCGCATTGGTGAGCGCAATGACGCATCGCTTGCGTGAAATGGAAAAACGCCGTGCAGGCCATGCCGATGTGGCACGGTTGATTGCGGCGGCGCATCAAGCGGTTGCTGACTTTGAGGCACAATTTTTGGCCGAACGCCTTTTGCGGGCGCGTTGCATTAAAACCTTTCAGGCGTTTACCCACGCCGACAATATTTGTTTTGATGGCTTAGCCCGAGTCAGTCATGTGACCGATGCCACCGATTGGCGCGTTGAATATCCTTTTGTCGTTTTGACCCCCGACACAGAAAACGAAATTGCGCCCATGGTACGCGCGTGTATCGAATTGGGATTAACCATCATTCCGCGTGGTGGTGGCACGGGTTACACGGGGGGCGTCATTCCATTGGATGCGCGCAGTGCGGTCATCAACACCGAAAAGCTCAATTTTCATCAAGGGGTTGAATATGTTGAATTGCCGGGCTTAGACGGCAAACATGCCACCATAGCCTGCGGAGCAGGCGTGGTGACGGCGCGCGTCAGCGAAGCGGCGAGTGCGCAAGGTTTGGTGTTTGCTGTCGATCCGACTTCTGCCGAATCGTCTTGCATAGGCGGCAATATTGCGGTCAATGCAGGCGGTAAAAAAGCCGTTTTGTGGGGAACGACACTCGACAATTTGGCCAGCTGGAAAATGGTCGATGCCGATGGTAATTGGTTGTTTATTGAACGGATAGGGCATCATTTTGGCAAAATTCACGAAGTTGCCGAGACGCATTTTAAAATCAGTCATTTGGCGGATGATGGCGTGACCGTCCTCAAAAGTCGTGATTTAAGAATTGCAGGCAGCGCTTTTCGTAAAGTGAATTTGGGCAAAGATGTGACCGATAAATTTTTATCAGGGTTGCCTGGTGTTCAAAAAGAAGGCACGGATGGGTTGATTACTTCGGCGCGTTTTGTGCTGCACAAAATGCCAGCGCACACGCGCACGGTGTGCATGGAATTTTTTGGCACAGTGGCCAATGCCACGCCAGCCATCGTCGAAATCACCGATTATTTTAAAGTCGGTGGGCAAGGTTTGGCCAAGGGCGTGCGCTTGGCAGGCTTAGAACACTTGGATTGGCGTTATGTGCGTGCCGTTGGTTACACGACCAAAGCCAGCAATACCAAAGCACGTGGCCGCCCAAAAATGGTTTTGATTGCCGATTTGGTGAGCGATGACGAACAAGCCGTTGCCGAAGCCGCCAGTCACATTGTGCGCTTAGTCAACGCGCGTGAAGGTGAAGGATTTGTAGCCATTACGCCTGAAGCACGGAAAGCCTTTTGGGCAGATCGCAGCCGAACGGCCGCCATTGCAAAACATACAAATGCTTTTAAAATCAATGAAGATGTAGTGATTCCAATTCATCGTTTGGGCGATTACAGCGACGGCATAGAACGCTTGAATATGACCTTGTCCATACAAAACAAATTGGCTTTATTGGCGGAATTGGATGCCTTTTTTAGCGCCGACACCAATGACAAGACGGCACAAGAAAACAATGACATTCGCCCTCATTTAGACGATGCCAAAGTGGCGGCGGCAAGGCAATTATTGGCGCAAGTTCAAACGCGTTGGCAAGCTTATTTAGATGGCATGGATGCGCCATTGGCTGGGCATGATTCTGCGGCAACCGTGTTTACTTTGATGCGCGATAATGCCTTGAGGGTGAGCTGGAAAACCGAAGTTTATGCCGATTTATGTCGTTTATTTGAAGGCAAAGAGGGCGTTACAACGTTGGCCGCAATCCAAAAACGGCATCAAAAAGTGTTGCGCAGTCGTGTCTTTATTGCTTTACATATGCACGCGGGCGATGGCAATGTGCATACCAATATCCCTGTTAATTCAGACGATTATGAAATGTTACACACGGCTCATGCGACGGTAGAAAAAATCATGGTGTTGGCGCGAGCTTTGGGTGGCGTCATTTCTGGCGAACACGGCATAGGCCTCACCAAAATGGCTTTTTTGACCGCAGAAGAAATTGCGCCTTTTATACAATACAAAAAAGAAATCGACCCGAACGGCCACTTTAACAAAGGCAAATTGTTACCCAATGCGACGCTAGATTTGGCTTATACGCCGTCGTTTGCGTTGTTGGGCGCAGAATCCTTGATTTTAGAGCAATCGGATTTGGGTAAAATTGCCGATAGCGTGAAAGACTGTTTGCGTTGTGGTAAATGCAAGCCCGTTTGTTCGACGCACGTCCCGCGTGCCAATTTGTTGTACAGTCCGCGTAATAAAATCTTGGGCGTGGGTTTATTGACCGAGGCTTTTTTGTATGAAGAACAAACCCGACGCGGTGTCAGTTTGCGCCATTTTGCCGAGCTGGAAGACGTGGCCGATCATTGCACGGTGTGTCATCGCTGCGTAAATCCTTGTCCTGTCAATATCGATTTTGGTGATGTTTCGGTTGCCATGCGCCATTTTTTGCGCAAAGAAGGCAAAAAATCTTTCAATTTAGGCACTAAAGTCGGCATGACTTTTTTGACCTTGAAAGATCCTGCGACCATTAAAACCTTACGTTTTTTAATGGCAGATGTCGGTTTTAAAGCCCAGCGCTTGGGGTATGCGGTGGCTAAAAAATTGGGCTTGATACAAAAAACCACCGAAAAACCAGCGGCAACGGTAGGATTGGCCAATGTCAAAGCACAAGTCATTCATTTTGTGAATAAGCCGTTGCCGAAAAATGTGCCGCGTCAAACCGCCCGCGCCTTATTGGGGACGGAAGATGCCAATTATGTGCCTGTGATTCGCAACCCAAAAACACCCGAAGATGCGGAAGCCGTGTTTTATTTTCCAGGCTGTGGATCAGAACGCTTGTTTAGCCAAGTGGGATTGGCCACGCAAGCCATGCTTTGGCACGTTGGCGTGCAAACCGTTTTACCACCAGGATATTTGTGCTGCGGTTATCCACAAACGGCTTCGGGTTTTGTTGAAAAAGGGGAGGCGATTACCACGGAAAACCGAGTCCTGTTTCATCGGGTGGCCAACACCTTGAATTATCTGGACATTAAAACCGTGGTCGTGAGTTGTGGCACCTGTTACGACCAATTGGCCAAATACCGCTTTGAGGAAATTTTTCAAGGTTGCCGCATTATAGACATACATGAGTTTTTGATGGAAAAAGGCGTGCAAATCGAAAACTTAAAAGGCGAAACCTATTTGTATCACGAGCCTTGCCACAGCCCCATGAAAACGTATGAACCTGTGGCTGTAACCAAAAAACTCATGAATGCCGAGGTCAAATTGTCAGATCGGTGCTGCGGAGAATCAGGCACTTTTGCCGTGGCGCGCCCCGACATTGCCACGCAAGTACGTTCGCGCAAACAAGAAGAGTTGGCACAAGACATCGCCGCCATGCCAGTCAAACCCAGCAAGATTTTGACCAGTTGCCCAGCGTGTTTACAAGGCTTGAGCCGTTATGAGGACGACACCGCCATCGAAGCCGATTACATAGTGGTTGAAATGGCCAAAGCTGTGTTGGGCGACAACTGGTTGCCTAATTATGTTGAAGCTGCCAAACAAGGCGGGGTGGAACGTGTTTTGTTGTAAATTCTATTGGTGATTAAAAGTCATTAAACCCTGCGGCCAACCTTTTTTCCTGTTTTCGTGTTGAAAATTGGGAAGAGGTTGGCCACACCTTTTTTTCATTTGTCTTTTTATGATGCTAAAATCCGCACGCTGTAACCAATTTTAACCAATTAAATTATTTTAAAAAGGACTCCCCATGAAACGCCTATTCGCCATCAGTTTAATTGCCGCCTCTCTTTCAGTGGCATACGCTCAAACCCCGTTTGACATCGCAAAATCCGCCACAGTCGCCGCAAAAGAAGCCAAAATCACCTGCAAAAAATTGGCCGTTGCGCCCAAA
>JBILQJ010000024.1:0-27398 GCA_044373325.1 Burkholderiales bacterium | reverse complement strand
GAAATCAGCATGGCCATACAAACGGCCAAAGCCAATTTAGACCAGCCGACTTTAATTTGTTGCAAAACCAAAATTGGCTTTGGTGCGCCGAATAAACAAGGCGGCCACGATGTGCACGGTGCGCCTTTGGGTGTGGCTGAAATTGCAGCGGCGCGCGCGCATTTGCAATGGCCTTATTTGCCGTTTGAATTGCCGCAAGACATTTACAGCGCTTGGAATGCCCGTGAGTCGGGCGCGGCTCAAGAAGCCTCGTGGCAAGCGTTGTTTGATGCGTATGCACAAGTTCATCCTGATTTGGCCGCCGAATTAACGCGCCGCATGGCGGGCGAATTGCCTGCAAAATGGGACAGCCATTTGGCAGAGGCGCTCCATGCCGTGACTGCCAAAGCCGAAACCGTGGCCACACGCAAAGCTTCGCAACAAGCCATACAAGTCATTGCCGATGTTATGCCTGAATTGGTGGGCGGTTCGGCCGATTTGACCCCGTCTAACTTGACCAATTGGAAAGAATGCCAAGACGTAACGCCGACCACAGGCGGCAATTACATACGCTACGGCGTGCGCGAATTTGGCATGAGCGCTATTTTAAACGGCCTGACGTTGCATGGCGGCGTGCGTCCTTTTGGCGGCACTTTTTTGATGTTCAGCGAATACGCGCGCAATGCTTTGCGCATGGCGGCGTTGATGAAAATCAACCCAATTTTTGTGTACACGCATGATTCGATTGGTTTGGGTGAAGATGGCCCAACGCATCAACCCGTCGAGCAAATCAGCACCTTGCGCATGATACCCAATATGCACGTTTGGCGGCCTTGCGACACCACCGAAAGTTTGGTGGCTTGGCAAATGGCCATGGAGCAAAAAACCACGCCGAGCTGTTTGATTTTCAGTCGTCAAAATTTAGCGTTTATGGCGCGTTCAGCCGAAACAGTGGCCAATATACGCAAAGGGGGCTACATTTTAAAAGACGCGGCACAGCCTCGTGCTGTACTGATTGCCACGGGTTCGGAAGTCGCCTTGGCCATGCAAGCGGCGGTAACCTTGGCCGCACAAAACATTGCGGTGCGCGTGGTTTCTATGCCGTCTACTAATGTGTTTGATGCGCAAGATAAAGCTTACAAAATCAGTGTTTTAGGCGAAAATGTGCCGCGTTTGGCCATAGAAGCTGGCGTGTCCGATTTTTGGCGTAAATACGTGGGCTTGGAAGGTGACGTCATCGGCATCGATCAATTTGGCGAATCTGCGCCAGCCGATCAGCTCTTTAAATTGTTTGGCTTTACGGTAGACAATGTCGTGGCCAAAGTGACCAACTTGATTTCTTAAAATCGATTATTTAGGATTTTTAATGAATCGCTTTGCGGCCAACCTTTTTTAAATTTTTCTTGTAAGAAAATCAAAAAAAGGTTGGCCGCAAGTCTTAGAAAAGGAATTTTTATGGCCTTGATTTTGTATGGCATACCGAACTGCACTTCGGTAAAAAAAGCGCGGGACAGTTTGACGCAAAAAAACATACCGCATCAGTTTTATGATTTTAAAAAAGCGGCCTTAGCGCCAGACTTGTTGCGGGCTTGGTTGCAAACCGTGCCGCTCGATGTTTTGGTGAACAAAAAAGGCACGACTTGGCGCAAACTCACGCCAGCCGAACAAGCGGTTTTTTTACCCACTTTGCCCATGACAGAGGCCGATTTGCTTGCTTTGTCGGCCATTATTTTGGCGAATTTGAGTTTGATTAAACGACCCGTTTTGGCGGAGGCAGCCACGCCAGAATCACCCTTTTTGTTTGGGTTTGACGCGGCAAAATACGATGCGTTGGCTTAGTCTTTGTTGAATTTGCGGCCAACCTTTTGAGTGCTTTTCCCTTTTTTACAAGGAATTTAACAATGCGTATTCTTTTTATTGCTGACCCACTTTCTGGGTTTAACATCGCCAAAGACAGCACTTATGTGATGATGAAGGCCGCCGTAGCGCGTGGGCATACTTTGGCATTTTGCGAACCTGCGGCCTTGTTTGCCGAATCGGGGCGAGTGTGGGGCGATGTGTCTGCGGTCACATTGGCGGCCACAGACACCCAAAATCATTGGTACGATTTGGGCGAGGCAACTTGCGTGGCTTTGACCGATTTTGATGCGGTGGTGATGCGTAAAGATCCACCTTTTGATTTGGCGTATTTGTACAGCACCCAATTGTTGAGTTTGGCGCAAAGCCACGGCGCACGCGTGTTTAATGATGGCGCGGCGCTGCGCGATTGGAACGAAAAATTGGCCATTTTAAATTACCCTGAATTGACGTCACCCACTTTGGTGAGCTCGCAAGACGCGCCATTACGGCGCTTTGCGGCCTTGCATGGCGATGTCATCGTCAAACCCTTGGATGGCATGGGCGGCGAAGGCATTTTCCGTTTGCAAGCAGGCGATGTGAATTTTAACGCCATTTTGGAAACTGCCACCGTACACAACACGCGCACGGTGATGATGCAAAAATTCATCCCCGACATCGTCAACGGTGACAAACGCGTGTTGGTCATTGGCGGCGTGCCTGTCGAATATTGCGTGGCGCGTATCCCAAAAGCGGGCGAAACACGCGGCAATTTGGCGGCAGGTGGCACGGCGGAAGTGCGTCCTTTGTCGGACAGCGACCGCGCTTTGGCCTTGAAAGTTGCACCTGCTTTAATTGCAAAAGGCGTGCTATTGGCGGGTTTGGATGTCATTGGTAGCCAACTCACCGAAATTAACATCACCAGCCCAACGTGTTTTCAAGAAATCATGAAAGCCACGGGCTTAGACGTGGCCGAGTTGTTTGTGGTGGCCTTAGAAAAAGCGTGCGGTGTGGTGTAAAATTTTTCAATATTAAAACCTTGCGGCCAACCTTTTTCCCTAAAAAAATCAAGGAAAAAGGTTGGCCGCAAGGTTTTTGAATGGTGTTAACGCAGTTTTTCGAGTACCGCATAAATAGGGTGCAAAACGGCTGCCCCTAAATGGGCACTGCGTTTGCCGTCCCAGCCAAAATCATCGTCTGGCCAATTGTGGTTGTCTTTAAAGGGCATTTCTAGGGTAAAACTCAAACAGTCAAACGTGTGGCCGACCCAAGTCGTTGCCCAAGTCAGATTGTCGGTGCTGGGCGTTTTTTTGTCGTAGCCGTATTTGTTTTGCACATCGGGCGCGGCTTGCATAAAATGCGCCAAAAAGTCGGTTTCTAAGGCGGCCACTCGTGCCGATTGGGCGGGTATGCCTTCGGTGCCGACCAAAAAAACGTAGGGCAGGGTTTCGTCACCGTGGATGTCTAGGCACAAATCTACGCCAATTTCTAGCATTTTTTCGCGCACATGAAAGACTTCAGGGCTGCTGTCAGGGTTGGGATTTTGCCATTCGCGATTCAGATTCATGCCTGCCGCATTGGTGCGCAAATTGCCTAAAGCCGAACCATCTGGATTCATGTTAGGCACAATGTAAAACGTGGCTCTGTCCAATAAAGCGCGTGAAATCACGCTTTGCGGATCGAGCAATTTTTCGAGCACGCCTTCAATAAACCACTCGGCCATGGTTTCACCAGGGTGTTGGCGCGCGATGAGCCAAATTTTAAAATCCGAAGCGACTTCGTGGCCTATGGTTAACAAATTCAAATCACGGCCTTGCACGCTACTGCCCAAATCAGACACTTGGCATAAACCCGAACTTTGCGCTTGCCCGATTAAGGTCAAATGTTGTTCTTGTGAATAGGGCTCAAAATAGGCGTAATACACGCTGCCTGTTAACGGCGTGTGCGTGATGGTTAAGATGTTGCCATCAAATTCGGTGGGAACGCGAAACCAATTGATGCGGTCGTAAGAAGCCATGGCTTGGTAATCTTCCCAAGCTTTAGGGTAAGTTGATGCGCCCGCATTGAGGATGCGCAAAGTGCAAGCCTGATAAGCCGCGCCTTGCAGGCGAAAATAAAACCATTGGCGTATGTCCGCCGCATTGTCCGCGCGTAGGTTTAACTGTATGTCATCAAAATCATTCAACGCAACGATTTCTATACTGCCTGCATCAAAATGGTGGCTGATTTTCATAAGTGGCTATCCCTAAAAAAAGTAAAAAGTATAAGCAAAAAAAAGAAGCCATTGTAATCCAAAAAGTAGAGTTTGCGGCCAACCTTTTGAGCTAAAATCCAAGAAAACGTGTGCAGAAACGAACGCGCATTCTGTTCAAACCTTGCGCGAAAGACAACGCTGCCCGATAATAAGCACTTCTTTGCATATTGCTATCACGTAAAAAATAAAAGGACTTATCATGGATGCCGATCTTATTAGCAAAATTTCTATTTTTGCGATTCCTGTTTTAATGGCGATTGCCATGCACGAAGCCGCGCGCGCTTGGGCGGCGCGTTATTTTGGCGACAATAGCCCCGAGATTCAACGCCGTATTACGCTCAACCCTGTGCCGCATATCGACCCTATTGGTACAATTTTGTTGCCTTTGATGTTGGTTTTGGGTGGTTCACCGATTATTTTTGGTTGGGCCAAACCCGTCATGGTCAGCGGCCGCGCCTTCAAAAATCCACGCCACGCTTGGCGTTGGGTGGCGGCGGCCGGGGCGATGGCCAATTTAATCATGATGGTGTTGTGGGCGATAGTGTTAAAAATGGGTTTGGGTTTGGGCGAGTCAGGCTCTTTTTTAATCGAAGTCGGCAAAGCAGGCGTGATGGTGAATTTGGTGCTGGCGGTGTTTAATTTGTTGCCCATTTTGCCCTTAGATGGCGGGCGGATTTTGTCGACTTTGTTGCCCACCAAATGGGCTTATCAATATTCAAAAAGTGAACGTTACGGCCTGATTATTGTGTTGGTCTTGTCTTTGACGGGCATTTTGGCGACCATTATGCGGCCTGTACAATTGTTATTACTTGATTTTTTAAAGGCTTGGATACTTTAACATTGAAATCCATGCCATTTGAGCGTGCGGCCAACCTTTTTAGTTGAATTTTAATTGAGTTTTATTTGATTTTTTTTGAGGGAACATGATGTTTACACAGCGAGTTTTATCGGGGATGCGCCCGACGGGCAGTTTGCATTTGGGGCATTATCACGGCGCATTAAAAAACTGGGTGCGTTTGCAAAACGAATACGAATGCTTGTTTATGGTGGCCGATTGGCACGCTTTGACCACCAATTATGATGACGTGAGCGTCATCGAAAAAAGCATTTGGGACATGGTCATCGATTGGTTGGCCGCAGGCGTTGATCCGTCGCAAGCCACCATTTTTATCCAGTCCAAAGTGCCGCAACACGCCGAATTGCATTTGGCTTTGTCTATGGTTTGTCCTTTGGGTTGGTTGGAACGCATGCCCACTTACAAAGATCAAATCGAAAAATTAAGCCAAAAAGATTTATCGACCTATGGATTTTTGGGTTATCCCTTGCTGCAATCGGCCGATATTTTGGTTTACAAAGCGGGCTTGGTGCCTGTGGGGGAAGATCAAGCGCCACACATCGAGTTGACTCGTGAAATTGCGCGCCGCTTCAACCATTTGTTTGGGCGCGAAGTGGGTTACGAAGAAAAAGCCCTGACCGCCATCAAAAAAATGGGCGGTAAAAAAGGCAAATTGTACGAACAATTGCGCACCCGATTCCAGCAAGATGGTGATGGCGAAGCATTGGAAGCCGCGCGGGCCTTGTTGGCCGATACACAAAATTTGGCGCAAGGCGATTTGGCGCGTTTGTTCGCCTTTTTAGAAAACAAAGGCAAAGTCATCTTGCCCGAAGCCGAAGCTTTGTTGACAGAAACGTCGAAATTACCTGGTTTGGACGGCGATAAAATGTCCAAATCGTATGGCAACACGATAACTTTGCGCGAAAGCGTTGACGGCATCACTAAAAAAGTGCGCGGTATGCCCACCGATCCTGCGCGGGTACGCCGTACCGATGCGGGCTCGCCCGATAAATGCCCCGTGTGGCAATTTCACCAAGTGTATTCGGATTTGACGGTGCGCAATTGGGTGCAAACGGGTTGCACCACCGCAGGCATCGGCTGTTTAGAGTGCAAACAGCCCATTATCGACAGTATTTTAAAAGAGCAACAACCCATGTTTGAACGCGCTCAAGTGTATTTAGACGATCCGAAATTGGTGAAAGCCATCGTCGCTGATGGGTGCGAAAAAGCCCAAAAAATCGCCAGCGCCACCATGGAAGATGTGCGCGAGGCGATGGGGTTAGGGTATTAAAGGGCTAGGCTATTAAAGCTTTAGATTGTTAAATGGTAGTCATAAAAAAAGCATCACCCTTTTTCGTTTAAGCTGAAAAAGGGTGATGCTTTTTTCTTTTTTTTAATCTTTGGGGGGTGTTTTTGGTAGACCCAACTAGATTCGAACTAGCGACCTCTACCATGTCAAGGTAGCGCTCTAACCAACTGAGCTATGGATCTATGCTTGAAAATATAAGGACGCAATCATAACTGAAAAATAAATCAGGCGCAAGTGGGCAAGACAAAAAGGGGAGAGTTTGTTATACTGCGCGCCGAGAAGTTGGACAGGTCATCGCCGCATTTCAGTAAATCGCTTAGGCGATTGAGTAATGAAATGGGGAGGAAAGTCCGGGCACCACAGAGCAAGAGGCTGGCTAACGGCCAGGCGTCGTAAGGCGACGGATGAGTGGAACAGAGAGCAGAACCGCCGATGGCCAAGGCAACTTGGCACAGGTAAGGGTGAAAAGGTGCGGTAAGAGCGCACCGCGTCCACAGCAATGGCGGACGGCGGGCTAAACCCCCTCTGGTGCAAGACCAAATAGGCGTGTATTGGTGTGGCTCGCATCGCACGCGGGTAGGTTGCTTGAGCGCAGGGAGTAATCCCTCGCCTAGAGGAATGATGATCCAACGACAAAACCCGGCTTATCGGCCAACTTCTCCCCGAATTTTTAAATGAAGTATGGAAAGCGGAATGTTTGATTTTTATGAAAATTCAATTAGCACAAATAGATGAGTGGTTGATTCATCGAACAGAGCAACGCGCCTTGACTGGTTTTAAACGTTTTTTAGTTGAGTTTTTATTTTTTGGTTTGAAAAACGCACGGGCTTGCTTATTTGCGGGCTTGTTTTTTCTTTCGATTATGGCTGTTCCGCGTGCAGGGATAGTTGGTCTGCCTAGATATGATGTTTTATTAATCGTTGCGTTGTTGATTCAAGGTGGCATGGTTTGGACTAAGCTTGAGACTTGGGACGAATTGAAAGCGATTACTTTGTTTCATTTGGTTGGGTTTGCCTTAGAAGCCTTTAAGGTGTCAGGCAGCATTCAATCGTGGTCATATCCCGACTTTGCATACACAAAAATACTTGGTGTGCCTTTGTTTTCTGGTTTTATGTACGCGGCTGTTGGAAGTTACATCATACAAGCCTGGCGTTTATTTGATATGCGCGTTCGGCACCACCCTTCATATTGGTTGGCGATTCTTGCGGCATTATTGATTTATATTAATTTTTTTACTCATCATTATATTGGCGATTATCGTTGGTATATCGGCGCGTTTGTGCTTGGTCTATATTCGCGGACACGGGTAATTTTCTGTCCGTATGACAAAGATCGCTGGATGCCTTTGTTATTAGGATTTATCTTAACGGGCTTTTTTATCTGGTTAGCCGAGAATCTTGGTACTTTATTTGGGGTGTGGCGTTACCCTAACCAAATTGGCGCTTGGGCAACGGTACATATTGGCAAGTGGAGTTCTTGGGCGATGTTGGTGGTGATGACGTTCACGATTATTGTCAATCTCAAGCATTTAAAAGAAAAAATTCATGTGCCAGAGCCCTAACTAATTGTGGCCAACCTTTTGGCAAAAATAGAATGAGCCTTGATAAAAGGTTGGCCGCAAAAAATAATGTTATTTCATTTTTCATCAATCCGACTGCCTTATTTTAGGGCGGTATTCATTCGAGATCATTATCATGCTAAATAAAATTCAATCATTTCAACCAGATTTAGATGGTACACAATTACGCATCGGTGTCGTCATGAGCCGTTTTAACGAGGTCATTTGTCTTGAGCTACGCGATGCGTGTCTGGATGAGTTGGTCAAATTGGGCGTGGCCGCTGAAGACATTGTGTTGGCGACTGTGCCAGGTGCTTTAGAAATTCCTCACGCTTTGGGTTTGATGGCCGACAGCGATGAATTTGATGCTTTAATTGCCTTGGGCGCGATTGTTCGTGGCGAAACTTACCATTTTGAATTGGTGGCCAACGAGTCAGGACGTGGCATTTCTTTGGTGGCTTCGGGTTATAATTTGCCCGTGTTAAATGCGGTATTGACCACCGAAAACGAAGAACAAGCGCATGCTCGCACCGAGATTAAAGCCCGCGAAGTGGCGCGCGCCGCCGTTGAAATGGCGAATTTAACCGACGACGTGCGTGCGGTTTATCCCAATGCCGCCGATTTGCCTTTTTTGATGGATGACAAAGAATAAGTGATGGCCGTGCAAACTCACAAGGCGCAAAGGATGCGCCTTGTGAGTTTGTTGTATCGTTTCGGTAGTTTTTAAAAATAAAAAAGGAATCAACATGATTAAAACCGCTCGCCGCCGCGCTCGAGAATTTGCCATACAGGGCATTTATGAATGGCAATTAAACCCAGATCGTGCGCCAACCACGATAGACAAGCATTTGATTGAAAATGAGTATTTTAATAAATGCGATGCGGTTTTGTATCGCAGTATTTTGTTTGGCGTGATAGAACAAGCCCCGACGTTAGAGGCGCACGCCGCGCCTTTTTATGACCGAGAATTAAGCGACATCAGCCCCATAGAACGCGCCATTGTGTTGATGGCCGCGTTTGAATTGACCGAACATCACGAAACGCCCTACCAAGTTATCATCAATGAGGCCATAGAAATCACCAAAACCTTTGGTGGTACGGACGCGCACAAATTTGTGAATGGCGTGGTGGATAAAATGGCGCAAACGGTACGCCCCACCGAATTTGCCAAAGCCCGCGCCAAACAAGCGCCTCAGGGTTAATTAGGCTTTGATTGAAAGCCAAAAAAACATTGCGGCCAACCTTGTTACAAGGTTGGCCGCAATGTTTGTTGAGGCGTTTATTTGGGTTTGCAAGTACAAGGTTTGCCTTGTTGGCAGCCACATTTGCAAGTTGGTGGGCATGAACAGCTTGGCTTTTCCATGATATTTCCTTTTCAGTCTCGTAAGGGTTAAATTAGAAGCACGCACCTAAGACAAAGACCCAAAAGGAATGCGGTTTTATTGTTTAGATCTTTGTTAGTTTGAGTATAAAACGAAACCCCAAAAAAAGGATATTTTTTTGTTTTGGCGCGTGGGTTTTTGTTTTAGAATACAGCGTCTTTTTTTGATGCGTTTTGCATCTTGCTACCCAACTGAATCGAGTAAATCATGACCAGTCAATCGACCATTATTCAAGCCTTACACGTACAAGCGCCGTTTTTATCGGAAGCCGATTTGGCGCAAGATTTAATGCGCCGCAAAGCCTTCATTAAACACACTTTGCAACAATCAGGCTTAAAAACTTTGGTGTTGGGTATCAGCGGCGGCGTGGATTCCACTTTGGCGGGGCGTTTGGCACAGTTGGCTGTGACAGAATTGCGCCAAGAAACGGGTAATGCCGCTTATCAGTTTATCGCCGTGCGCTTGCCGTACAAACAACAACAGGACGAAGCCGATGCCACTTTGGCCATGCAATTTATTGCGGCAGACGTGCCTTTGGTGGTGAATATTGCCGATACGGTGCAAGGCTTAACGCAGCATTTGCCTAGTTTAGACCAGTTAACGCCCAGCCAACGCGATTTTGCCTTGGGCAATGTGAAGGCGCGGGCGCGGATGTTGGTGCAATTTACGTTGGCCAATATTCATCAAGGATTGGTCATCGGCACCGACCACGCGGCCGAAGCGGTGATGGGCTTTTTTACCAAATTTGGCGATGGCGCTTGCGATTTAGCGCCCTTAACGGGCTTGGTGAAAGGTCAAGTCAGGCAAATGGCCGCCCATTTGGGCGCACCGACTCAATTGGTGTACAAAACGCCAACGGCCGATTTAGAAGAATTAGCGCCATGCAAACCCGATGAAGAGGCGCACGGCGTGCCTTATGATGTGATAGATGCGTTTTTGCAGGGGCAAACCGTGGATGCAAGGTTGGCCGCAATGATCATTCAACGTTATGAAAACAGCCAACATAAGCGCGATTTGCCTTTAACGCCCGTGGGGTTTTAAGAGGATGGCCGCTGATAAAAAAACCACCAGCAGGGCGTTTGGACAAACTTCAGGGGCAGCGCCGCGCAGTTTGTTCAGTCGCGCCATTGATTGTTTGTCGCGCCGCGAATACAGTCGCGCCGAATTGTGGCGAAAATTAGAACCACATGCCGAATCGGTCGAAGTGCTGGAAGCCGTGTTGGCGCGGTTGGTCGAGGCGGGTTATCAATCAGATGAGCGCTTTGCCGAACAATATGCGCACGCCAAAGGCCAGCGTCATGGCGGATTGCGCTTGAGTTATGATTTGCGCCAAAAAGGCGTGGCCGAAACGCTGATTAAACAAGCCATTGCAGGCCACGACGACAAGGCCGTGGCGCGGCAATTGTGGCAAAAAAAATTCAACACCGCGCCCACTACCCAACAAGAAAAAGCCAAGCAAATTCGCTATTTGGCCAGTCGCGGTATACCGCCCAATCTGATTTTTAGCTTATTAAAAGAAGTGGGCTCAGCCGATTTTGATGACGAACAGTGGCAAACGGAAGCCGACGATTAAGCATTTTTTAGACTGTTTTAGACCAAAAGGACGCAAAATGAACACGCAAGCACCGTTAAAAGTGGGGTATGTGGGGTTGGGTATTATGGGCGCGCCGTGCGTGCTGAATTTGCTCAAAGCAGGTTTTGAGGTGGGCGTTTGGGCGCGGCGTGCAGCGGCTGCGGCCAACCTTTTACAACACGGCGCAACTTGGTTTGACAGCGTGCAAAGCTTGGCCAGCGCCGTGGACATTTTGATAACCAATGTGTCGGATACCGCCGATGTGCAAGCGTTGTTGTTGGGCGAACACGGCGTGGTGCATCAACACAAATCGGGCTTGATTTGCGTGGACATGAGCACCATCAATCCCTTGGCCGCGCGCGACATGGCGGCGCAATTACAAGCGCATGGTATTGCTTTTTTAGATGCGCCTGTTTCGGGCGGCGAAGTGGGCGCGCAAAACGCCACTTTGACGATTATGGTGGGTGGCGACGCGCAAGCATTGGCGCGCGCACAACCCGTTTTGCAGGCGATGGGTAAAACCATCACGCACATCGGCGAGTCTGGCGCTGGGCAAGTGGCCAAAAGTTGCAACCAAATAGGCGTGGCGGTCGGCATTGCGGCGGTGGCTGAGATTATGAAATTGGCGCAAGCTTGTGGCGTGAATCCACAAAACGTGCGCGATGCCTTGATGGGTGGTTTTGCCCAAAGTCGTGTGTTGGACGTACATGGCCAGCGCATGATAGACGACAATTATGTGCCAGGTTTTAAGGCCGCTTTGCACCACAAAGACATGGGCATCGTGCTGGATACCGCCAGCCGTTTGAATATCACTTTGCCATTTAGCCAGCAAGTGGCCGATTTGATCGCCGAACAAACACAAGACAACCCCCATTTAGATTCGTCCGCGATTGCTAAAATTTTGTGGCAAAGAAATACTTAAAAAGACTTAAGCCTTTAACAACATACAGCCCAAAAATGACTTGCGGCCAACCTTTTTCGGTGTTTTTACCGTAAAAGGTTGGCCGCAAGATGGCACAGAACAAGAGAAAAATTGATGCGCATAGAATATGACATAGAAGTGGCGGAATCGGTTTTAGATGCCCAAATGACGACCGAAGAATTATACGCAGGCTTGTTGCTGCGTGCCTTAGAACCCATGCGCGTGAACGCCAACATCAGCGCCTGCGAGGTGCAATTGGTGAGCGACACGCAAGTGCGGCGACGGGTCAGTTTTGGCACGTTGCAACTGGAAGAAGACGTGAATTTATATGTTAATCAAGGCGTGTTGATTGTGACGCACCCCAGTAGAGAGCAAAGTGGCGGTTGCGTGAGTTTGCGCATCGTATCGGCAGAAAATGGTGGTTTGGCGGTGCGGTTTGCGTACGAACGTCCAGAAGACTTAACCCTAACCGAAGAAGAAAAAACGCTGATGCCCCGCGTGCTGCGTCAAATGTATTATGGAGAAGACCTACATTTTATGACGGTTTTGCGTCAACTGGCGGCACAAGGTTTGTTGAAGCGGCAATAATTTGCCATAAAATCTTGAAGGGCTACTTTTTAACGTGAAAGACACGCAAAAAGATAGCCCTTCAGGTTTTTTGGTTACGTTTTATTGTTCGGCTAAGCGCAAACTGAGTTCGCCCGTGTGAAATTCGCAAGGCGTGTCGTGTTGGCTTAAACACAAAGCCCCTTTGTCATTCACCCCCAAAAATAGACCTTGGACGGGTTCGCGATATGGAAAATGCAAGCTGACATTGAGGTCACGGTAAGCCGCCACGGCATTCCATGCGTCTGAAAAAGCCGAAAATCCGACTTGTTCAAAGCGCATTAAAACCCCGTGCAGTTGGCGCACAATGGCGATTAACAAAGCGGTGCGTTCGATTTTGCCGTGTAAATGGGCGCGTTCTAAAGCGGGCGTGGGCGATGCGGTCTGGTCACTGTTCATGGGGTCAATTTCATCAGGCCATGCATTGGTATTTAAACCGATGCCTATGACTACGCTGGCTGGTTCTTCGGGCGAAGTGCTGGCCATTTCAATCAAAATACCAGCCAATTTTTGTCCGTTTAACAAAACATCGTTGGGCCATTTCAATTGGGTTTCTACACCAAAATCTTGCAAAGCTTGCTGTATGGCCAAGCCCACCACCAAAGACAAACCCGATAATTGGGCGATATTACACTCAAAATGCCACAGAACAGAAAAGGTCAAACTGTTGCCTATGCCACTGTTCCAGCGCCGATTCATACGCCCGCGCCCTTGACTTTGATGTTCGGTCACCAAAACTTGGGCGGGCTTGCGCGCCTGTGCCGAGCTTGCTTTGGCGCGCAATAACAGCGCGGAATTGGTTGACGGCATTTCGTCGCTCAATTCTACGCCCAAACCCAAAGAGGAAAATGCGGCTTGCAACGGGGGATATTCCAACCAATCAATGGGCGAGGCCAGTTGATAACCGCGCCCTTGTATGCGGTGCAAAGTCAGGCCAAACTGGTTTTGCACGTCTTGCAAACGTTGCCAAACCACGGCGCGGCTGATGCCCAGCGCTGCGGCCAACTGTACACCAGAATGAAAACCACCATCAGATAACAAGCGCAATAAGGCAAAATGTTGACTGGTTTTGGTGGGCTTATTCATCTGGCGTCGCCTCGGCTTGGCGAATTTTGGCCAAGGTCGCCGTTGTCGAAGTGGCAAATAAAAACGGAATGGCGTGCACCGATCCGCCTCTTGCTAACACCTCTGGCGCACCCACAATGTCGGCCAGCGCCCAATCACCGCCCTTGACTAACACGTCGGGCTGAATCTGTTGGATGAGTTCGGCAGGGGTTGCTTTATCAAAGATAAGCACTAAATCCACGCTGGCCAAACTGGCCAACACGGCGGCGCGATGGGCTTCAGGATTGATGGGTCTGTCATCGCCTTTGCCTTGCTGCTTGACTGACGTATCGCTGTTGACGGCCAAGACCAAACTCGCGCCCAAAGCCCGAGCTTGTGCCAAATACGTGACGTGACCACGGTGCAAAATGTCAAAGCACCCATTGGTAAAAACCAAAGGGCGCGGCAATGCGGCCAACTTTTTTGCCAGGGTTTCAGGGCAAACTGGGCTGGCCAAAATTTTTTGTTCAAAGGCAGGTGTTGGGTAAAGGATGGACATGAGCGTTTCCTATCTATTAATCAAAGAAGGTTGGGGAAGGAGAAAAGGCCGTAAAAAATAAAATACATTGCATCATAAATGCTATTTCAAACGATTAATATTCAATAAGGGATATTTTAAGGCATTATTGCGTGTTGCATGGTGTTTTATGCGATCTATTTGAGAGCGTTTGGACGATTTTAGCGAACAAGCTGGGTAGAATTTTGGGTGAAAACCCCTTAACTTTGCTTTAAAAAGTAGTAAAGCTTTGTCGAAAGTACTGCTAACTCATTTTTTTTTGTGATTTTATTTGTTTATTTAAAACAATGACTTGTATTGATAAACAAAAGTAAACATTCCATTGGTTTTACTGATGAACTACATTGATTTGTTGAATTGTGTTCGCTTGTCCCGTATAATTAGGGCTTAAATAAAAGCAGACAATCGAAACTTTATTTATCAGTAAGCAGTATGTTGTAGCATTTAAGGGCAGCACTCTTTAAATAAATTTTAATTAATAAAGGATATTTTGATATGAAAAAAACGTTGATTAGTTTGGCTATCGCTGGTTTACCATTGGTTGCTATGGCAGACGTAACGCTTTACGGTAACATTAAAATGGGCGTTGAAACGTCTATGGTTGATGGCACTGAAACTCAAAATGAAGTGACTCGTACTAACATCGACGATTTAGGCTCTTACATTGGTTTCAAAGGCACTGAAGATTTGGGTGGCGACTTGAAAGCAATGTGGCAAGTTGAAACTCGCTTGAGCATCGACTCAGCGACAAATGGCGCTAACGGCCAAAGCTTCGGCACTTTGCGTGATTCATTCGTTGGTTTAGAATCTGCTTCTTTCGGTTCTTTGCAAGTGGGTGTGTTGAGTAACTTTGCAAACCAAGAACAAGGTGTATTGGATATCTGGGAATACGCTCAAGCAACCTTAGGTTTGGCGACTTACACTCAAACACAAAAACGTTATGATCACGCTGTGCGTTACATGACTCCAGTGATGAGTGGTTTCCAAGGTTTCGTTCAATACGGCCAACAAGAAGCTCAAGCTGGTCAAATTGTGACTGACACAGCTTATGTAGATCAAGCTAACCGCGCATTGAACGCTGGTTTCTCTTATTCTATCGCTAACGTTAAAATGACTTACGGTTATGAAGACATCAACTACACGCAAATTGCTGGTGATTTTTATGGCGTAGATAACTTCAATCATATGGCTGAAGTGGTTTATTCTGCTAACGGCTTGATGATGGGCGTTGGTTACAATGACCAAAAATTCGAAAATGATGCGGTTGACGTTCATACTAAACAAGTCGCTTTCTCTGCTTCTTATGACGTTGGTAACTTCACGCCTAAATTCTCTTATGTTCATGGTTTCGGCGATGTAGACTTCAACCAATACGTTGTTGGTGCTGATTACAACTTGTCTAAACGCACCGTTGTTGGCTTGCAATATGGTTTGATTAACCAAGATGCCGTTGAACAATATGTTCCAGGTTTCTCTGATGTTGCTGTTTCTGACCAACAATCAGTTGGTGTAAACGTAGTACACAAATTCTAATTTTTAATTAGTTCATTGTCTAAAAGATTCTCCTGAAGGAATCGACAAGCCAAAACCCCGCACGGTTCAGTGTGGGGTTTTTTTGTGGCTAACCTTGCGGCCAACCTTTTTGTTTAATCACTGGTGGTCATTGAAAAAGAGGGCATACGACCACGTGGCCTCGCGACAAACACGGGCGTTCGCGGTATAATTGCGCCCTTTTTATTTTAAACTTAACTTTTTGAGATGGATGCCTTATGTCTGCCGAACTCACCCAATTGGTGGCCGAAACAACGCGCCGCCGAACCTTTGCCATTATTTCGCACCCCGATGCGGGTAAAACCACCTTAACTGAAAAGTTATTATTATTTTCAGGTGCGATACAAATGGCAGGCACAGTCAAAGGCAAAAAAGGCGGTAAATTTGCCACCAGCGATTGGATGGACATAGAAAAAGAGCGCGGCATTTCGGTGGCTTCCTCGGTGATGCAGTTTGAATACAAAGCCCACATCGTCAATTTATTGGACACGCCAGGGCATCAAGATTTTTCAGAAGACACCTATCGCGTGTTAACGGCCGTAGACAGCGCTTTAATGGTCATTGATTCGGCCAAAGGTGTAGAAGCGCAAACCATTAAATTATTGAACGTTTGCCGTTTGCGCCTAACGCCCATCGTCACCTTTATGAACAAATGCGACCGCGAAGTGCGGGATCCTTTAGAGTTGCTAGACGAAGTGGAAACCGTGCTAAAAATCCGCTGCGCCCCGATTACGTGGCCGATAGGCATGGGGAAAACTTTCCGTGGCGTTTACAATTTGTTGGCTGACGAAGTAATTTTGTTTGAGGCTGGCACGTCCAAACCTCTGACCGAAATTGAGATTATCAAAGGGGTTAACAATCCCGAGTTAGATGCGCGTTTCCCCTTAGAAATTCAGCAGTTGCGCAATGACATCGAATTGGTGGTTGGCGCGTCCAACCCGTGGAATTTAGACGAGTTTTTGGCTGGTGACTTAACGCCTGTTTTCTTTGGTTCTGCCATTAATAATTTTGGCGTGCGTGAAATTTTAGATGCTTTGATACATTGGGCGCCAGCGCCTTTGGCGCGTGATGCGACCCTGCGTGCGGTCGAACCCACCGAAGCCAATTTTACGGGCTTTGTGTTTAAAATTCAGGCCAATATGGATCCGAAACATCGCGACCGCATTGCTTTTTTGCGTGTTTGTTCGGGGCGATTTGAGCGCGGCATGAAAATGAAACATTTGCGCCTCAATCGAGATTTTGCGGCCAACAGTGTCGTGACTTTTATGTCGCACGACCGCGAAATTGTCGAAGAGGCTTATGCTGGCGATATCATTGGTATCCCAAATCACGGCAATATTCAAATTGGCGACAGTTTTAGTATGGGCGAAGCGCTGGCTTTTACGGGCATTCCTTTTTTCGCCCCCGAATTGTTTCGCGCGGTGCGCATTAAAAACCCTTTAAAATTAAAGCAGCTTCAAAAAGGCTTGCAACAGTTGGGCGAAGAAGGCGCGGTGCAAGTTTTCAAGCCATTAAGTGGTGCCGACGTGGTGCTGGGCGCGGTTGGCGTATTGCAGTTTGAAGTGGTCACTGCGCGTTTGGCTGGCGAATATGCCGTGGAAGCGGTGTTTGACAACACATCGGTTTGGGCGGCACGTTGGGTGAGCTGCGATGACCGTAAAAAGCTTGAGGAATTTGAAAAGGCTTTGGTGCATAATTTGGCGATAGATGCGGGCGGCAACCTCACGTATTTGGCACCCAATCGAGCCAATTTACAGCTGACGCAAGAACGCTGGCCTGACATTGTGTTCCACGAAACGCGGGAACACGCGGTGAATTTAAACGCTTAATTGAATGTGGTTTTTGTAAAACAAGCCCTTGCGGCCAACCTTTTTTCTACTTTCGCCTGAAAGATTGGAAAAAAGGTTGGCCGCAAGGGCTTGTTTTGCCAACAAGGGTTTAGGCCTTTTGTTGTTTGCTTAATGTTTTTAGTTTGAATTTGCCTGAAAAGACAGCGATTATGTTTGTTTAAGTTTTAAAAGTTAAAAAACATATTTTTATATAAATAAATATTTAATTTAGTTTTTAAATATAAATATAAATATTTTATAGTAGTTTTTATCTTGTTAAGATGGTGCGCTTGATTTTTGATATAAATCAATATTGTATGCCATTGTTTTTAATTGAATTTTTATTTTTACTAGCTCTTTGTTTTATTTTTTATTAATAAATTATAATTATTTGTTGTCTATGAATATTTTTATAAATTATAATAAGCTTGTTTTTAAAAAATATTGTAAATAAAAGGGGTGGTTAATGAAATCGAAGCAAAAGTTGTTCAATAAAATGGCCTTGGGTCTTTTTTGTTGCTTATCGGTACCAGCTTATTCGGCCAACCGAGGGTTTGTGAATGGTGATTTTCATGGCTATGTTGATGTTCGGACGAATAACGCCAAGTTTCTTGAGGCTGGGGAACATGGCTGGAAAACCAATTATCCTCAAGGCATAGAGATTTGGAATAACTATTTGGGCGTGACTGGTGCAAAAAATACCAATCAAAATGTAGGGAGTGGACAGTTTGCTTCTTTAAACAAAGACAATACGGGTTTGCTGTATCAAAATGTGTGCTTTATTGGCAATGAGACTATACAGTACCGCTTTGCCCATAGAGGCAGAGGTTTGGATTCGTCGAATACGGGGTTAACGCCCAATCCTGCCGGTGAAAGCATACGATTGGGGGTTTTTGATCAGAATGCGCAGTTGGTGGCCAATTTCTTGGATGTTACTTCGCCCCGCGATGTGTGGACGTATTATCCGCCAAGGATAGAGGGAACTTCTTGGCCTGATCCGTACACCCCAGCCATTCTGTTTAGAACGTTAACGGCTAATTATACAGGCCCTTCTGGTATTTATAAATTGGGCTTTCAGGGCGTTAATTCGGACACTTTAGGGCATTTTATAGACAGCGTTTATGTGGGCTTGAGGCCTGCGATTGATTTAGGCCCTAACGAAACCATCCAACAAACGGGCGGTAATAAACTTTACATTCCCATTCGGCTGAACGGGGTGTTGCCAGTTACTGAAACAGGTGCTGGCATGGGCGGTAGTATTTTTCTGAAAGATACAGGGACAATACCACGAGATAAATACACTTTAGATCAACCTCGGTGGGGTTCTGCAGACTGGTTTGCAGGCACGCAGGGGGGGAATCCTATTTCGGTTACGTGGAAAGAAGCCAACAAAGGTTGGTTGATTAGCTTTGGGGACCAAACGCGTCGAATTTTTGATGGAGATGATGCTGATTTATATATGTATGTTCCTGTGACACTGAAAGAATATGGGGACTGGAAAGTCAGTTTTGAATTGGCCAGCCCTGGGCAATTTGGGAGTTCCCCCGCCACTAACTGGATTTTGGGGGGTACGCCACAGACCAATCCTGTTTGTGAAGGGGAATCGCGCATTTCAATTGAGTTAAAACCCAGCCGCTCCACGGATCAGTGGTATTCAGACGTGAGTAATGTTTACACAACGCCGAATATCACGCCTCAAACACTCTCGTTGAGTACACATTACAACCTCATGAAGCAGATCGGTGATGTGAGGGCAACGAAGATAGACCAAGCAACTGGGGCTGTTGGTGCGAAATCTGAGCGAGTTTGGTCTGCTGCTGAACAGTTAAATAAAAGAGTTTGGACTACTCGAAAAATCTACACAACCCGAGATGGCGTTTTTCCGAGTTCACAAAAAGAACCCACCGTTGTGTTCGATGAGCGAGCATTGCGCTCTCAAACTGAGGATTCGGTAGCAGGTACTGTCGATAACGTTTCAGATCAAGCGGCTCTTTATTATTATTGGGATGGGCAAGGCACACCGCCACCTTCTGAATTGTTAAATTACATCAAAGGAGATAGAAGCGCAGAGGGGGGTAAGTTTCCACGCCGAGACAGTTTATTAGGTGAGGTTCACTCTGGTATCGTGACATATAAAGACTTGGTTTACGTCCAAACAGGCGAAGGTATGTTGCATGCTTTCGATATAAAAACAGGCGAGGAAAAATGGGCGTACATGCCTAAGCTTTATTTAAGGTCATTGAACCCGACCGAACGTCAACCCTATGGTTTACCACCAGCTGCCACTAAAGGCTTGCTAAAACTATATCCTGACGATGATTTGGCACCATTAAATGTGGGCAAGATTACCTTGGCCCGAGTGGGAAAAGAATTGGTGTTAATGGGTACAACAGGCGGACTGATACGCCATGAAGCAACGCAATCTTCTCGGCAGCCTATTTTTTATGCTTTAACCATAGAAGATGCCAGCGGTAACGTGCCCGACATTCCTGTTGCACGTTGGGCAAACATGGGGCCTTGTAATTACAGTGTCAATACGACTATCCCTAACTGTGGTCAAGCACCCATCGTTGAAAATTGGAAGATAGGGCATTTGAATGACGGCCCAGATCAAGTGGTTGGTTTTATTCCCAGTGGTATTGCTTACAACGGTTTGGTTAGAGATGCGCTGCCTGATGCAAAAATTGGGGAGCCTTATGCTCAACCGTTACAATCTTCGGCTCATGTTTTGAACGTCTTTTCTGTTGATACGGGTCGATTTACGCTGATTTACAGCAAGCGAGAATACAGTGGATTAAATGGAACGCAAGCACAAGGGAGGCAAGATTTAATTGATTTATTTTATAAATTTGCCCAAACGACGTTTACCGACGTAGACTTTACTTTTGACAGCAAACCGTTAGCAAATTACCCTAAAGAAAGAGCCATTAAAGACATTTATGTGGGTGATGGTTTGGGATATATTTGGCGTTTAGATGTGATGGGTAAAACCTTTCAAGATTTGTATGTTTCCGCCACCAACCAAAAGTCTTCAACCGTTGCTGGCTCGACAAATACTTATTACGACAGTGCTTTAAACTTTACACCGAGTTTTATAGGGGATAAGCCGATTTATCGCATTAAAGTGGCAAACCAAGATCAAGAAAGAGGTGGGGTTGCTGGCGCGGAAAAAGGCCAAATGATTTTGTTTGGCACTTCGGGCAATCAAGGTATCCGAAACCTGAAAATGCCATTTGTTGACAAAGGCGTGAATGTGATTGCTGGTTATTTTGATACAGCAAAAGTGAGTCCTGTTGTGGCGGGTTATGCCGATTTGGTGCCCCAAGTCCGTAAGCTCAATTCAGCAAACGTAAAAAAGGTTTATACCGAACTGACTCCAATAGACTACGCAACCAAGCGCGGTTGGTTAATCGAATTGACTAACCCCCAAGATGGTGCTGATTTACAAGAGCAAGTGTTGGCGCCTCCTTATCTGTTGGATAGTACCTCGGCATTATTTTTTACAGCCGTTCCAACGTATACAAATTACGAAACAACGGATGTGCCGTATGGGTATTTCATGAAAGTGAATGTCACAACGGGTCAAATCGAACCCGATGTTGACAATGCCACTCCGCCTAATTATATTGATGGTGTATTTGCTGCCCCAAGTATCATTAAAAATGATAAAACAGGCAAAACGCACTTTAATATTAAATATGCGAGTACGGAGCCAGAGTCGGAAAGTAAAGTGGGATCTATTACTGTTGAAGAAATTGGCCCAAAGCCTTGTATTGAAAGCGCAACGGTAGTGTGTTCTACAACAAAAGTACTGACCCGTTTATCTGTCCGTGAGTTGTTAGCCGATTGATACCCTTCATTTGGAGCTTGTAATGCATCCCATCAAAATCAAAACACCTGATTTACAGAGCCGTTTGGTATCGGCAGGCTTAACCGTGCTTTTGGTTTTGGTGGTTGTATTGGCTGGCAGTGTTTTAGAAACTCAAACTCAAGACAGAGTTTTAAGGGCGGAAAGTCAAATTGGTGGGGCTGTTTTCGAAACACTGGCTTCTGAAACTTCCTTTTTGGCGCCTTCTTGTGTTGATTCGGTGACCTTGGTTTGCGGCCAGTCGCATCAGTTAAGGCGATTGGCTGTCCGAGAGGTCGGCTTTCGTGTGGATTGATGCCTGTTTGGCAAAAACCACGCCATAAATCAAATGATTGAGTTAGTAAACCCTTTGCGGCCAACCTTTTAACCAGAAAACTGGGGAAAAGGTTGGCCGCAAAGGCTTTATTTATTTGGTTTGACAACAGAAAATGCAAAGTTATTTTTTTCGGGCGTGAAAGCGCGCGCGCCGTTCGATTTCGTGTTTGGCTTTGGCGGCGGCTTTGGCCGCTTCAAATGCGCAGGCTTTTTCGTGCCAAATCGCCCATTCGCTTGGGGTTTCTAAGGTGATGCGCCCCATAATGCCATCTCTAAAATCGGTTAAAACGCTTTCGGCCGCTTTTTGCAAATGCACGCGCCCGCCCGATAAAATCGCGCCACGGCTGCGCCCAATTTTTTCTAACACTTGCCAAGCTTGCAAACCGTTTAAAGCTTCATCGTCAAGGCGGTAGCGTTGGCATAAGTCTTTTAAATAAAATTGGTGTAAATACGCCAACAAGGTCAACGCCACATCTTCCGCATCCATGGCGTTGCTGCCGATGCCGCCACTGGCCGCCAAGTTGTAACCGCCTTCTTCGACGATGATTTTAGGCCACAGCATACCGGGCGTGTCAAACAGTTCAAAATCATCGGCCAATAAAATGCGTTGCTGCATTTTGGTCACGCCTGCAATATTGCCTGTTTTGGTGATTTTACGATTGGTGATGGTGTTGATTAAGGTGGATTTGCCTACGTTGGGTATGCCACAAATCATGACGCGCAAGGGTTTGCTGATACCGCCACGATGGGGCGCAAGGCCACGGCAGGCCGCTATCAGTTTTTGGGCAGGCGAAGGGTCGCTCGCGTCCAAACCGATGGCGCGAGTTTGTGCTTGGGCATTGTAATAATCCAGCCACAAGTTGGTGCGTGTTGGGTCGGCCAAATCTTGCTTGTTGAGTATTTTGAGTTTGGGTTTGTCGGCGGTTAATTCGCCCAACAGGGGATTTTCGCTAGAAGCGGGTAAACGTGCGTCCAACATTTCAATGACGACATCAATGTCGGGCAATCGCTCTTCTATTTCGCGCTTGGCGCGATTCATGTGTCCGGGAAACCATTGGATGGCCATGAGCATTCTTTCTTATGAAAAATAATTTAAAAACAAAGGGTTGGTTCATGAGTTTAAGCACGAGCAACCGCGCGGTAGCCAATGTCACGGCGTAGGATTTTGCCTTCGTAATGAATGGCATCGCAAGCTTGATAAGCCAATGTTTGCGCGGTTTTGATATCGGCACCCAATGCCGCGACGCATAACACGCGTCCGCCAGCGGTCACAATTTGGCCAGCCTCATTTCGGGTTGTGCCAGAATGAAACACTTGGACATCGGCGCTGTTGACGTTTTCTAGCCCAGTAATGGCATCGCCTGTGATGGGCGCGACTGGGTAATTTTTTGCGGCCAACACCACGCCCAAAGCAACGCGCTCGTCCCATTGGGCTTGAACGTTATCCAATTTGTGTGTGACTGCGGCTTGCAATAAATCGACAAAATCACTTTGCAAGCGCATCAAAATCGGCTGTGCTTCTGGGTCGCCAAGGCGGCAGTTGAACTCGACAACAAAGACTTCTTCTTGGGCGTTTATCATCAAACCCGCGTATAAAAAGCCTTTGAAAGGATGACCTTCTGCCGCCATACCACGCACCACAGGCAAAATGACTTGTTCCATGGCGCGTTGATGCACGGTTTTGGTGACGACAGGCGCGGGGCTGTAAGCGCCCATGCCACCCGTATTCGGGCCTTGGTCGCCATCTTGCAAGCGCTTGTGGTCTTGGCTGGTGGCCAAAGGCAAGACGTTTTCACCATCGACCATCACAATAAAGCTGGCTTCTTCACCGCTTAAAAAATCTTCGATGACCACGCGCGCGCCTGCTGCGCCCAAACGGTTATCCAACAGCATTTCATCAATGGCGGCATGGGCTGCGGCCAAGGTTTCCGCGACCACAACGCCTTTGCCTGCGGCCAAGCCATCGGCTTTAATGACGATGGGCAAAGGTCTGTTTTCTATGTAATCGTGCGCCAAGGCTGGATTGGTAAAGGTTTGGTAAGCCGCCGTTGGTATGCTGTGGCGTTGCATAAATTGCTTGGCGAAATCTTTAGAGCTTTCTAATTGTGCCGCATATTGCGTGGGGCCAAAAATGGCCAAGCCTTGGGCTTCAAACGCATCGACTATACCTTTTGAAAGGGGGGCTTCGGGGCCAACCACGGTTAACTCGATGGTATTTTGTTGTGCAAATTCAATCAAATCGGCGATTTCGGTCAAGGGAACGTTGGTCAAGCGTGGGTTTGAGGCTGTGCCGACATTGCCTGGCGCAACAAACACGCGATGAGCTTGTTTAGATTGGGCAATTTTCCAAGCCATGGCGTGTTCGCGGCCGCCAGAACCAATAACCAGAATATTCATGATGGATAAGTCCTCGTGTCAAAAAGAATGGAAGGTGAAAAAAATGATGGCCTGTATTTTATCACGCTTATTGAGTCAGATAAGCATTGGATTCAATTCGTTGCGAATGGCCTTTTTAGATTAAAATAGCGTGTTTTTGACTCGACTGGCGCAGTTTGCGTGGTCTTTGTTATTTTTTTATGTGGTTTTACCCTTTTATTGAGCCTATTTATTTATGCAAGCCATTCATTTTCAATCTAACTCTAGCGAATTGCATTTTAAGAGTTTACCGCCGTTGTCTTTGTACATTCATTTTCCGTGGTGCATCCGCAAATGCCCGTATTGCGATTTTAATTCGCATGAAAAAAAAGGGGATTTTGATGAATCGGCTTACATTGCGGCTTTGTTGCAAGAAGTCGAGTTTCATTTGCCGCGCATTTGGGGGCGACCCATTGTGAGTATTTTTATGGGTGGCGGTACGCCCAGCTTGTTTTCAGCCACCGCCATGAACGACTTATTAAACGGCCTGCGCCTAAGGTTGACCTTGTTGCCCAACTTAGAAATCACCTTGGAAGCCAATCCGGGCGCAGTCGAAATCGAACAATTTGTGGGCTATCGCGCCGCAGGCATCAATCGACTTTCGGTGGGTATACAAAGCTTTAATGACACGCATTTAAAAGCTTTGGGACGGGTGCATGGCGGACAAGAAGCGCGTCATGCTTTAGGCATAGCCACCCAATATTTTGACCGCGTGAATGCCGATATTATGTACGCTTTGCCTCATCAAACCTTGGAGGAAGCCTTGTTGGACATAGAAACAGCGGTAGATTTGGGCGTGAGCCATGTATCGGCTTATCATTTGACGTTAGAACCGAACACCTTGTTTGCCGCCCAAGTGCCGCAAGGCTTGCCTGACGATGACGCGTCGGCCGATATGCAAGAAGCGATTGAAAAAAGGTTGGCCGCACGCGGATTTGAGCATTACGAAACGTCGGCATTTGCGCGTTTGCCTGCCCAAGGCCAAGACAGCGAATACAGTCGCCACAATGTGAATTATTGGCAGTTTGGCGATTATTTGGGCATAGGCGCAGGTGCCCACAGCAAAATCACCGCGCACGACGGCATCACGCGCTTGATGTCGCACAAACAACCCACCGCGTATTTACAAGCCAGTCGGGCAGGGCGCAGTCCCACACAAACGGAAACCAAGGTTGGCCGCAACACTTTGCCCGCCGAATTTATGATGAATGCCTTGCGGTTAACCAATGGCATTGATTTGACTTTGTTTTACGAGCGCACAGGCGGCAGTTGGGTAGACATTCAAGCTGGCGTCGAACAAGGCGTGGCAAAAGGCTTGTTGGAATTTGATGCGCAAACTCCGTCGATTTTGCGGCCAACCTTGCGCGGCCAACGCTTTTTAAATGACGTTTTAACCTTGTTTTTATAAAATTTTTTAGTAAGCAAGAATGGCTGCCCTTTATGGTAAAATTCCTGCGTTTTTTCTTCTCATTCTATTTACAAACGATAAAAGGAGGAACGATGGCATCGAATATTGACTTTGCTGAATACGTTGCCGAACAAATCGGTGGTGCGGGTTCTATAACTTTTAGAAAAATGTTCGGAGAGTATTGTATTTATTGTGATGGTAAACCAATAGGCTTGATTTGCGATAACCAGTTTTACGTTAAAAAAACCAAAATTGGAGCAGACCTTCTTCCTGATGCGACAGAAGCGCCACCGTATACTGGAGCTAAGAATCATTTTGTTATTCAAAATTTAGATGACAGAGAGTTTTTGGCTGATTTTATTCATAAGACTTGTGACGAGCTGCCGATGTTGAAACCTAAAAAACCTACAAAAAGATTGATTTGATAATAATGTCGTGGTTTATAAGGATGATTTCAAAAAAAATACATGATTTCAAAAAAGATAAAGAGAGTGAACGGTTGTGTTATGTGGCGTTTACCAGAGCAAGAAAAAGGTTGTTTATTGTGCCTATAAAGGATTAGTAATAAATTATTTTTGTTTTTATTTTCAATCGATGTATTTTTCATTTTAAAAAGGAAACTTTTATGCAAATCAACCATTCTCAATTTTCTGCGCAACTGGCCGTGGTCGAAGCGGCGTTTGAACGCCGCGCTGACTTAACGCCCAGCAACGCGCCTGCCGAAGTTCAAACCGCTGTCCAAACTTTGTTGGCCGCTTTAGATGCTGGCGTGCTGCGCGTGGCCGAAAAAATCGATGGCGTTTGGGTAACGCATCAAACCTTAAAAAAAGCGGTGTTGCTGTCGTTTCGTTTGACCGAAAACAGCATCAGCGACGATGGTGTGAACCGCTATTTTGACAAAGTCCCAACCAAATTTGCCGACTGGGAAACGGCTGATTTTCAGGCAGCTGGCTTTCGTGCGACCCCCGGTTCTGTGGCCAGAAAAGGCAGTTTTGTGGCCAAAAATGTGGTGTTGATGCCGTCTTATGTCAACATTGGCGCTTATGTCGATGAAGGCGCAATGGTTGATACTTGGGTCACGGTGGGATCGTGCGCTCAAATCGGTAAAAATGTACATCTATCGGGCGGCGTGGGCATCGGTGGCGTGTTAGAACCTTTGCAAGCCAATCCCACCATTATTGAAGACAATTGTTTTATCGGAGCGCGGTCTGAAATTGTTGAAGGGGTCATCGTGGAAGAGGGCGCGGTCATTTCTATGGGCGTTTACATTGGGCAAAGCACCAAAATTTACGACAGAGAAACAGGCGAAGTGACTTATGGCCGCGTACCAGCTGGTTCTGTGGTTGTCTCGGGCAATTTGCCATCAGCCGATGGTTCGCACAGTTTGTATTGCGCGGTTATCGTCAAAAAAGTCGATGCCAAAACGCGCGCTAAAACCAGTATTAACGAACTCTTGCGCGGTGTTTAAGTTGAAGTGAGCGCTGTGCTCGGTTATAATTTCAACCTTTTTTCTGTTCCTTCCTCTCTCTTTCTTTTTTACTTTTTACTCTTTTAAAGGCACACACATGTCCTCGTTTGATAGCTTAATGGTGTTTACTGGCTCGGCCAATCCTGATTTGGCTGCCCAAGTGGTGAAGCATCTTGATATTTCTTTGGGGCGCGCTCAAGTCAATCGTTTTAGTGACGGTGAAGTGGCCGTAGAATTGCTAGAAAACGTGCGCGGTCGCGACGTGTTTATTTTGCAATCGACTTGCGCGCCAACCAACGACAATTTGATGGAAATCTTGACCATGGCCGATGCGCTTAAACGGGCTTCTGCTGGACGAATTACGGCCGCCATTCCTTATTTTGGTTACGCCAGACAAGACCGCCGCCCTCGTTCGGCGCGTGTGCCAATTACGGCCAAATTGGTGGCCAATATGTTAACCACCGCAGGCATTGATCGCGTGTTGACGGTCGATTTGCACGCCGATCAAATTCAGGGCTTTTTTGACATTCCTGTTGATAACGTTTACGCCACGCCTGTCTTGTTGAAAGATGTGCGCGCGCAGCGCTTTGATAATTTGTTGGTGGTGAGCCCTGACGTGGGCGGCGTGGTGCGCGCACGTGCCGTCGCCAAAGCCTTGGACACGGATTT
>JBILQJ010000062.1:0-6756 GCA_044373325.1 Burkholderiales bacterium | reverse complement strand
TGGTTCTGGCGCGGTTGCTTTACGCAACAGCGCGTTTTTATTGGCTTTATTATTGGGCGTGAGTGGTTGTCAACCTGCCAGCCCTCCACCGCCACCCCCACCGCCTGAAGTGCTTGTGACCCCAGCCAAGTTGTCCGAAGTTCCCATCATCAGCCGCGTGTCGGGGCGAGTGGCACCCTCGGCGGTGGCAGAAATTCGTCCGCAAGTGGGCGGCATCATTTTAAAACGCTTATTTACCGAAGGCGGTGAAGTCAAAGCCGGGCAAGCTTTGTATCAAATTGACGTGTCGTCTTATGTGGCCGAACAAGCCGTAGCGCGCGCCACGCTCAACAAAGCCCAAGCCGCCTATGCCGCTTTGCGCGACAAAGCCGCGCGTTACGCCAGTTTGGTGGCCATAGACGGTGTGAGCAAACAGGAATATGCCGATGCGTTGGCAAGTGCAAAACAAGCGCAAGCCGACATAGAAGTCGCCAAAGCGCAATTGGCCGCCAGCAGCATTAACGTGCGTTATGGCCAAGTGCTTGCCCCTTTGTCGGGCAAAATCGGTCAATCTGGCGTGACGCAAGGTGCTTTGGTTACCGCCAATCAAGCCACAGCTTTGGCTAAAATTCAGCAGCTCGATCCGATTTATGTCGAAATGTCGCAATCCGTTGCCGATTTACAAGCCCTTAGACGCACTTTGTCCTCGGGCGATGTCAAAGCCAATTCGTTGGTGGCCGTCTCCTTAATGCTGCCCGATGGCTCGACTTACGAACACACCGGCACGTTGCAATTTGCCGAAAACAGCGTGGCTGAGAACACAGGCAGCGTGTTGGTACGCGCCACTTTCCCTAATCCCAATTTGCGTTTATTGCCGGGCATGTTTGTCAATGCGGCCATGACGCAAGGCACGCGCCCAGCCGTATTGGTCACACAAAAAGCCGTCACGCGCGATGTCAACGGCAAAGCCAGCGTGCTGGTGGTGGACAAAGAAGGTAAAGCCGCTTTACGTGCGGTCGAAGTGGCTCAAGCCATCCAAGGCGATTGGGCAGTGATTGCGGGCTTGAATGCTGGCGAACAAATCATCACGGGCGGCTTGATGCACGTGAAAACAGGTGCGCCTGTCAAAATCGTACCCACCTTAACAGAGAAAAACGCGGCCAACCTTGCGCCTAAAAAATAAGCGTTTTATCGTCTTTAAATAGGAAAAATCATGCCTCACTTTTTTATCAATCGGCCTATTTTTGCGTGGGTGTTGGCCATTACCGTCATGTTATTTGGCGCGTTGGCGGTCATTACTTTGCCCATTGCGCAATATCCGAGCATTGCGCCGCCCAGCATCGCGATTCGCGCGGTTTATCCAGGCGCATCGGCTCAAACGTTGGAAGACACGGTCACACAAATCATCGAGCAAAAAATGAGTGGCTTAGATGGGTTGCGTTACATTTCGTCCACCAGCGATTCAGCTGGCACGGTCAGCATCAATTTAACGTTTAACATCGGCACCGACCCCGACACCGCCCAAGTTCAAGTTCAAAACAAATTGAGTTTGGCTACGCCGTCTTTGCCACAAGCCGTTCAACAACAAGGCGTGGTGGTCAGTAAAAGTTCCAGCAGCACGCTGTTGGTCATGGCCTTGGTGTCGGACAACGGCAAATGGAGCAACGCCGATTTAAGTGATTATTTGGCCGCCAATATTTTGGGCCCCATCAGCCGTTTACCAGGCGTGGGCAGCACCGAATTATATGGTTCGCAATACGCCATGAAAATTTGGTTGAATGCGGCCAACCTTGCCACCTACAAACTCACGCCCATTGATGTCAGCAATGCGCTCAAAAGCCAAAATGTGCAAGTTTCGGCTGGTCAATTGGGCGGTTTGCCAGCGGTAGAAGGCCAGCAATTAAACGCCACCATCAGCGCCCAAACCTTGCTCAACACGCCCGAACAATTCGGGGCGATTTTACTCAAAGTCAATTCAGACGGCTCGCAAGTGCGCTTGCGCGACGTGGCCAGAATTGAAATCGGCAGCGAAGACAACAGCACCGTTGGGCGCTACAACGGCAAACCTGCTTCTGCGGTCAGCATCTCTTTGAGTTCGGGGGCGAATGCCCTAGACACCGCCGAGGGCGTGCGCGCCAAAATGGCTGAATTAGAAAAATACTTGCCCGACGGCGTGAGCGTGACTTATCCCTACGACACCACGCCTTTTGTCAAAATTTCGATTAAAAACGTGGCCAGCACGTTGGTCGAAGCCATCATTTTGGTCTTTTTGGTGATGTATTTGTTTTTGCAAAATTTCCGCGCCACGCTGATCCCCACCATCGCCATACCCGTGGTATTGCTGGGCACTTTTGGCATCATGTCGATTTTAGGCTTTTCAATTAACACCTTAACGATGTTTGGCTTGGTCTTGGCCATCGGTTTGTTGGTCGATGATGCGATTGTGGTGGTGGAAAATGTCGAGCGCATCATGCGCGAAGACGGCTTAGCGCCCAAAGCAGCCACCGATAAAGCCATGCACCAAATTTCAGGCGCTTTGGTGGGCGTGGCTTTGGTGTTGTCGGCGGTGTTTATTCCCATGGCTTTTTTTGGGGGCTCTATCGGCGTCATTTTCCGCCAATTTTCGGTGGCCATCATTTCGGCCATGTTGTTATCAGTGTTGGTGGCCATGATTTTAACGCCGGCTTTGTGCGCCACCTTGTTAAAACCCGTTGATGCCAGTCATCACGAACAGAAAGGCTTTTTTGGCTGGTTTAATCGCCGCTTTAATCAAGCCACCGCGCGTTACGAACAACAAGTGGGCGGCATTTTGCTCAAAAGTCGGCGCTTTATGTTGGTGTTTTTCGGCATGACGGTGTTGGTGGCGGTGTTGTTTGTGCGCTTGCCCAGCGGCTTTTTGCCCCAAGAAGATTTGGGCTTGGTGTTGGCCAACGTCGATTTACCCGCTGGCGCAACTCAACCCCGAACCAATGCGGTGCTCGAACAAGTGCAAAACCATTTTTTGAATGACGAAAAAAAGAACGTAGAAAGTATTTTTACGGTCTCGGGCTTTGGTTTTGGTGGCAGTGGCCAAAATAACGGCTTGGCGTTTGTGCGTTTAAAAGATTGGAAAGACAGAACCGACCAAGCGGACAGCGCACAAAGCGTGGCCATGCGCGCCCAAATGGCCTTTGCTGGCATCCGCGAAGCCCGAATTTTTGCGATTACGCCGCCAGCCGTCCCCGAATTGGGACAAGCCGATGGTTTTGATATGCAATTATTAGACGTGAGCGGCTTGGGACACCAAAAGCTCACCGAAGCCAGAAACCAAGTATTGGGCATGGCCAATGGCAACCCTCAATACAAAGACCGTATCACCTATGCGCGCCCTGGGGGACAAGAAGACACGCCGCAGTTTCAAGTGGACATTGACCCTGAACGCGCCGCCGCTTTGGGTTTAAATTTGGCCGAGGTGTATCAAACCTTGGCCGCAGCGTGGGGATCGGCTTATGTCAACGATTTTGTAGACAGAGGCCGCGTCAAACGCGTTTATATCCAAGCCGATGCGCCTGACCGCATGAACCCAGAAGACTTAAACAAATGGCACGTGCGCAATCAAGCAGGTGACATGGTGCCGTTTAGCGCTTTCGCCACCACCAAATGGTCGTATGGTTCGCCGCGTTTAGAACGCTTTGATGGCGTGCCGTCCATGAACATCCAAGGCGTGGCCGCCGCAGGTAAAAGCACGGGTGAAGCCATGGCCGCCATGCAAGAAATCGTCGATAACATCCCCGGCGTGGCCTTAGCGTGGCAAGGCTTGTCTTACGAAGAAAAAGCCGCAGGCAGCCAAAACACCTTGTTGTACAGTTTGTCGTTAATCGTGGTGTTTTTAAGCTTGGCCGCTTTGTATGAAAGCTGGCGCACGCCCAGCGCGGTGATGCTGGTTGTGCCGTTGGGCTTGGTGGGCGTGGTATTGAGCGCCAATGCGTTTGGCTTGGCCAATGACATTTACTTCCAAGTCGCCATGTTAACCACCGTGGGCTTGTCGGCCAAAAATGCGATTTTGATTGTGGAATTTGCGCAGGCCTTAACCGAGCAAGGCTGGTCTTTAAAAGACGCGGCCAAAGAAGCGGCTCGCCAACGTTTACGCCCCATTATTATGACCTCGATGGCGTTTATGTTGGGCGTGATTCCGTTAATCATCAGCAGTGGCGCAGGCGCAGGCAGCCAACAAGCCGTCGGCATCAGCGTGTTTAGCGGTATGTTCAGCGCCACCGTGTTGGCCATCTTTTTTGTGCCTTTGTTTTTTGTATTGGCCGCCAAAAAATCCCCCAAGGCCGTGCCTGTTGATTTTTCTACCCAAAAAGGAGCGGATCATGCGTCCCATTAAGTCACGCGTTTTTCCTGCGATGTCGTTGTTGTGTTTGATGTTGGGCGCGTGCAGTTTAAGCCCCAATTACCAACGCCCCGACCTGCCCGTGCCAGCCACTTGGCCCACGCACACCCCCAACCCAAAAGGCGGCGAGGACAAAATCGATGCGCAAAATTGGATGGCCGTTTACCCCGATCCGACGCTGCAATCTTTGATTCAAACCGCCTTAAAAAACAACCGCGATTTGCGCGTGGCCACGCTCAACATTGAAAATGCGCGCGCTTTGTATCGCGTACAACGCGCCGCGACTTTGCCCAATTTTAGTTTGGTGGCCGAAGACAAAATCAGCGATGCCAAACAAGGCGCAAACTTGCAAGAATACGGCGTGGGCATCAGTTTATTGAGTTATGAACTGGACTTTTTTGGTAAAGTGGCCAACCTAAAAGAAGACGCTTTGTATCGGTTTTTGGCCACCGAAGCCGCCAAAAAAAACGTGCAAACCGCTTTAATGGCCGACGTGGCAGGCGCGTATTTGACTTGGTTGGCCGATGAAGCTTTGGCCGATTTGGCGCGACTCACCGTCAACGCTTATGAAGCCTCGCACTTAACCATCAAAAAACGCCACGCGGCTGGCGTGGTGTCGGGTTTAGAACTCAATCAATCGCTGGGTTTGTGGTCAGCCGCGCAAGCCGATTTGGCCAAATTAGAAAATGCCATTGCCGTTGACAAAACGACTTTGGGCGTGTTGTTGGGCGAGCCGTTTAACCCCGAAAAACCCGTGACGGCAACCGCTTTGCGCCAGTTGTTGGTGCGCGATGTGCCCGTGAATTTACCGTCTGACGTGTTGTGGTCGCGCCCCGATATCATGGCGGCAGAATTTCAGCTCAAAGCCGCCAACGCCAACATCGGCGTCGCGCGCGCCATGCGCTTTCCCAGTGTCACTTTGACGGGTTTGCTGGGCAGTCAAAGCACCGAACTGGGCAATCTGTGGTCACAAGGCGCTTGGATATTCACGCCACAAGTGACCTTGCCGATTTTTGACATGGGACGCATCAGCGCCAACATAGACAGCGCCGAAACCTTGCGCGACATCGCGGTGGCCAATTACGATTTGGCCATACAAAAAGCCTTTAAAGAAGTCAGCGACGGGTTAAGCAGTCAAGCGGCGTTAACGCGCCAATTGGCGGCCATGCAAACCCTGCTCGACAGCAGCCGAAAAAGCGAACGCATCGCGCAAGCCCGTTACAAAGAAGGCTTGGACAATTATTTGGTGTTGTTAGACAGCCAACGCGCCCGTTACCAAGCCGAACAAAGTTGGGTGTTGACGCAGCTGGGCGAACTCACCAATCGCGTGCGGCTTTACAAAGCACTTGGCGGTGGACTCAATCAAACCGCACCTTCAGCGCCTTAATTGCTCATCCCAAAAAACCCTTGCGGCCAACCTTTTATCCTAATTTTCAACACGAAAACTGGGAAAAAGGTTGGCCGCAGAGTTTTAAGCCTTGGTTGGCCTGCTTGATGCTTGGTTGGCGTAATGGTTGGTTGCGTGATGGTTGGCGCGTGATTTGCAGTGGCTTTTCGCCCCCCCTTTTTTCAAGGGGGAGGCTGGGAGGGGGTCTGGTTTTGTTTTTAAGCCTTTGTCGCCATCAACCAGCAAAACTCACGCTTTGCCCGTGCTGCCAAATCCGCCCGTGCCGCGTTCGGTTTGACTGGCGAAAGCATCAACCAGCGCCAATTGCACTTGTACCACGGGCTGAAACATCAACTGCGCAATGCGTTCGGCGGGTTGTATGCTGTAAGGTTCGGTGCTGTCGTTGGTCAAAATCACCGAAATTTCACCATGATAATCGGCATCAATCACGCCGATGCCCTGCGCCACGCGCACGCCGTGTTTGAGCGACAAGCCCGAACGCGACGCGACTATGGCCACCAAACTCGGGTCTTGCATATTGATGGCCAAGCCCGTGCGCACCAAAACGGTGGCGCGAGGTGCCAGCACCAAAGGCGCTTCGATACACGCCCTTAAATCCATGGCCGCCGAACCTTCGGTGGCATAACACGGCAAAGACATCGCCAAACTGGGTATCGGATTGATTAAACGGGCTTCTATGCTGCGTAACATGACTGCTCCTTCAAAAAAATTTTATTATAAAAGATTTTGACTTAAAAAGCGCCAATCTAAACCTTGCGGCCAACCTTTTTTCGCTGTTTTTTCGGGAAAAAGGTTGGCCGCAAGGCGTATAATGGCGCATTCTTTTATTTTGTACCTCCATTCACCTCACAAGGACAATCCTATGATTAACTTAACCAATTTTAAAGCCGTATTAAAAAGCTTGGGCTTTGAAGAGAATGGCCATGTTTTGATTAAAAAATTTGCAGATGGCAAAACTTTGTTGCAAGCAGATTTTCACAATAAAAAATTGATT
>JBILQJ010000061.1:0-6802 GCA_044373325.1 Burkholderiales bacterium | reverse complement strand
GGAGTATATGGTTTGCACTCATTTTTAAATTCAGTGCTTAAAAGGTTGGCCGCACTTAATTTGGCGACAATATCGGCTAAAAACGACGATTTTTTTGCCACATTTAAGGCGGTTAAATCTTCATTTTCTTCTTCTTTTTTGAATAAATCCAATATCCTAGCTTCGGTGCTACAAATGGTTTTTTTGAAATGTTCGCTTAGGGATTGTCGTTGCCAAACTTTTGTATAATCAATAGCTAAGGATTCTTTTTTTAGCAAAGCGATAATTACCGCAATAATATAGGCTGTTAAAGGATTTTTTCTTTGCCCTGGTGCTTTCCCCGTTCGCGACTTAGCCTGTTCAGTCACCAGTTCCTCAACTGTTTGATAAATAATGAGTTGGGCAACAATATTTTGAAAATGTGTTTCGTTGACCGATTCTTTATGAGATTGCCAAGTATTTTTTTCGTCTTTCTTTTTTGAGCCTAGCCATAATTCGGCAAAATAATTGTAAGTTTTAGTCGCTCCTTGAAGAGCTAAATACACCTTATCTGTGTTAAAAATGACATAAATTTTGCTGAGCATTTCTTTTTCAAACTTTTGATTTTTAGGATAATCTTTTTTATGTTTTTGTTTTAAATCAATCGATTGTTCGTAAGAGCCCCTCAATCGTTCGTAATGCCAATAAGTGCCTTGTATCGCCCCTAATTTACTTGGGGCTTTAATGCGTTCACTTAAATCGTAAAGCATTTTGAAGTATTCATGATTACTGCCCAAATCAGATTCTTTAATTTTATTTTGCGTGTTTGAATACCTTGCGATGTTGGCAATGACATCAATTTGTTTTTCTGAATTTTTTTCTTTTTTGAGTACGTTTAATTTCATAGACACAAACATCTGCGACAAATCGACATCAGGGTGTGCTTTTTTAAATTCAAAAATTGAGACGGTCGTTTGACCGCCGTTGACAATTTGTAAGTCTTCAATTTCTACGATTCGGGTTTCTTTATCGTTAAATTTTATGGCTTTAGCGGTGGCCGTTAACCCATTGTTGTAGGCAAAGAAATGATGTTTTTCTTTTTCTAAGGTGAGCCTTATGCCTTTATTTTCGCCTTTTTTACCTAAAAAAGCCCTAACATTGCTTTCTAAAAGTTTCATGCCGTAAGATTTATAGAGTTCAGCTAATTTTTGTCCTGAAATTTTTGTAAGATAAGTGGTGATTTCAGGCGTGTCACTGCCTTCTAAAAATGGAAGTGGCTGTTCTTTTAAATAAATAATTCTTTTTTTGTCTTCCCCTTTTTCTTCGAAGGCAAAAAAATCTTCGAGCGCGTAGGTTTGCAAATATACGTCTAAATTGTCAGCTGTTTGAGTCAGTTTTGTTTCGGTGGCTCTATGACTTAATGCCCCATTGCTGATGATATAAATCTTGATGTTTGTAATGTCGTCTACATTTTTTTTGAGGATTTCTAACGCTAGTCTGTGAATTTTGGCATCATCAAGACGGCCAAAGTTCGGTTTTTTACATTCTTCAAAAAACTGTATGGCTCTTTTTTGTAGTGACATAATGTCTGAAGTTTTGAGGGTACTGTTTTGATAGTTTTCACTTTCTTTAAAAAGAGCGGTTAATAAAATCAGAGTACTGCCATGGTCAGTTAAAGCAAAACCATCACACGCATAACCATGCCCCTCTTCAGTCAATAAATGAAATTGGTTCAAATCACCGTCATCAGATTCTGGCATGACGGTGGCGTTAAACAAATCAACCCATTTATGAATTAAACCTTCTTTGTTTTCGACTTCGGTTGTCAATTTTTCGTAATATTTTTCGATGGTCATAGGCTCATCTACCCCATCTAAAAAGTCAGTTTGGTTGTTTGAGTTAAGCATGTGGTTTCCTTTTTAATGTAAATACCGTAAGAAATCGATTATAACCATTTGAAATGATGCGCAAGATGTAATAAATCCACTTTAGCGTTTGCGGCCAACCTTTTATCTTGAAAAACAGGGTTAAAAGGTTGGCCGCAAGCCTTGGCGTTCGGTTATTTATGATAAAGCCATCGATAAATCAGCGATTAAATCATCAATGTGTTCGATGCCGATAGAAAGCCGTAACAAACCTTCCACGACACCTGCTCGATCGCGTTCGGCTTGGCTGATGCGCGAATGCGTGGTGCTGGCTGGGTGCGTAATGGTGGATTTTATGTCGCCTAAATTGGGCGTGCGCGAAAACAATTGTAAGTTATCGACGACTTGCCAAGCGGCGGCTCGTTGGCCTTTGACCGTAAACGAGACGATGCTGCCGCCTGAAATTTGCTGGCGCATGGCCAAATCGTGTTTGGGGTGGCTGGGCAATCCAGGGTAAAACACGCGTTCCACGGCAGGATGGGCTTCTAGCCAAGTTGCCAAAGCTAAGGCATTTTGCGCCGCACGTTCCATGCGTAACGGTAAGGTTTCTAAACCCGTCAGCAACACCCACGCGTTAAAGGGATTTAAAATCGCGCCTGCGGTTCGAATGTAAAGATAACAGGCTTCAACCAAGGCTTTAGAACCCACAATCGCACCGCCCATCACACGGCCTTGGCCGTCTAGCGATTTTGTGGCCGAGTACACCACCAAATCCGCGCCCAAGGCCAAAGGACGTTGCACCACAGGCGAACAAAAACTGTTGTCTACCACCAATAAAATGTCACGCGCATGGGCAATGTGCGCTAAAGCGCCTAAGTCGGCGATGTCGGTCAACGGGTTGGACGGCGTTTCCACAAAAAACAATTTTGTTTTTGGGGTGATGGCCGCTTGCCATTCGGTTTCGTCACCGATCGGGACAAAAGTGGTTTGTATGCCCAGTCGACTTAATTGATTTTGTATCATGTTCATAGACGAGCCAAAAAGGCTTTGTGACGCCACAATGTGATCGCCTGCTTGTAAAAAAGTCAGGATTAAGCCTTGAATGGCGGCCATGCCCGTTGCCGTTGACAAACAGTCTTCTGCGCCTTCCAATGCGGCCAACCTTGCTTCAAACGCTTCTGTCGTTGGGTTGCCGTGACGCGCGTAAGTGTAGCCTTCTTTTTCGCCAGCAAAGAGCGCCGCCGCATCGGCGGCGGTGTCATAAGTAAAACTGGACGTTAAAAAAAGCGCTTGACTGTGTTCTTTAAAATCGCTGGTTAATCGGCCTGCGCGTACTGCCAAAGTGTCTACGTGATGCGTCATGAGTGTCCTTTGTATTGAAAATGAAAGTTGGAAAGCAGGAGGGTAGTCGAGTTAATCTTTTTCTAAATCAATCAATAGAATTTCGAGTGCGTCCGCCGAAATGTGCAGTTCAACCAAAGAACAGCACAAAGAAGCCAGCATTAACAGCAAACTGACTAAAAAGCACCAGTTGGCGGCGGTAACATGGCCTGCAAAAACCAAGCCCATCGTCATCACGCAAACCACCAAAGTCGCCACGCCCAAAAATTGCATCCATTTAATCAGTATGATGCGTGTTTTGATGTTATCAATTTGGGCTAAAATGCGCCTGTCTTTGTGGCGTTGATAATCGTTACATAAATTGCGTATCAAATTGGATAAAGCCAAAAATCGATTGGTATAAGCCAACAATATCAAAGAAATGGCTGGAAATAAAACCGCCGCTGTTGAAATTTCAATTTGCATTTTGTATCCCCCACAATCAAAAAAGAGAAAAAAGGCGCAGGCCATAAGACAGAAGCCTTGCATTGTACTATTAAATAGTAAACTTAATCTGCGTTTGAGGGCAATTTTACTGTAAAATACGCCTCTTTTCGTTTTAAATTTAAGGGTATTTTTCAGTTTATTATGAGCCAAATCAGTCATATTTACGGTTTTCATGCCATTAATGCGCGTTTGTGGCAAAATCCAGAAAGTCTTGTGGACATCTATTTGGCTGGCGGCCGACAAGATGCGCGCGCCCAAGCCGTGTTGGATAAAGCCAAAGAATTAGGCAAAAAATGTCACCTTGTTGAAAAAGCGCGGTTGGATGCGATGGTGGGTGGAGCGCGACATCAAGGCGTGGTTGCGATGGTCGATGCCACGCGCGTTATTGTTGATATTGAAGATATTTTAGAAAATATAACCGTGCCTGCGCTGTTGTTGATTTTAGATGGCGTCACCGACCCTCATAATTTGGGGGCGTGTTTGCGTGTGGCCGATGCGATGGGCGTTCATGCGGTCATTGCGCCCAAAGATCGCAGCGCAACGCTGAATGCCACGGTCGCGAAAGTGGCTTGTGGCGCGGCAGAAAGCGTGCCTTATTTAACGGTCACCAATTTGGCCAGAACCATACGAGACTTAAAAGCGCGTGGGATTCGGATAGTTGGGACGGCGATGGATGGCGATTCTGATTTATACACGACCGATTTAACTGGACCTATCGCGTGGGTTATGGGCAGCGAGGGCAAAGGTATGCGTCGCTTAACTCGAGAATTATGCGATGGTTTGGTTTCAATACCCATGTTTGGCATGGTCGAAAGCCTTAATATTTCGGTGGCGACGGGCATGGTTTTATCTGAAACTCGCCGCCAATTGAGCTCAACTCGTTGACTGTAAGCGTGTTTTGTATCGCCTTTGGTGCGCCGTCGTGCGGCCAACCTTTTATATACCATTTTATTTTATTAACCCTTAGAAAAACCTTTTAAAAAAGGTCAATTTAAAAAGCGACTTATGATGACTTCGACCCCTTTATCTGAAATTCAAGCAGCAGGACTGGCTGCCGTAGCAGCGTGCCTAGACTCGGTTGAGTTAGAAACCGTCAAGGCTCAATATTTAGGCAAAGCAGGACAAATTACGGCCTTAATGAAAGGCTTGGGCGCGTTGCCGCCTGAAGAAAAAAAAGCGGCAGGCGCTTTGATTAATGAAGTCAAACAAGCGTTTGAACTGGCACATAATCAACGGCGAGATGCGTTTTTAGCTGAGAAGTTGGCCGCACAATTGGCGGCAGAAGCTTTGGATGTCACTTTGCCAGGGCGTGGTTTGTCTACTGGTGGCTTGCACCCCGTGACGCTTACGCAAGAACGCGTGGTGAATTTATTTCGCAGTTTGGGTTTTGAAGTGGCTGATGGCCCTGAAATTGAAACCGATTTCCATAATTTTCAGGCCTTAAACATTCCTGAAAATCACCCCGCCCGTGCCATGCAAGATACTTTTTATACTGAAAGTGACCATGTTTTGCGCACACACACCAGCCCAATCCAAGTGCGCTATATGTTGGATCACAAACCGCCCATTAAAATTATTGCGCCAGGACGGGTTTATCGGGTGGATTCTGATGCGACGCATTCGCCCATGTTTCACCAAATGGAAGGCTTATGGATAGAAGAGGGCGTGAGTTTTGCCGATTTAAAAGCCACCATCACCGATTTTTTGCGTCATTTTTTCGAAAGAGAAGACTTGCAAGTACGTTTTAGGCCTTCTTTTTTCCCCTTTACCGAACCTTCTGCCGAAATTGATGTTTTGGGCGAAAAAGGCTGGCTAGAAGTCGGCGGTTGTGGCATGGTGCATCCTAATGTGTTGACGAATGTTGGCATAGATCCAGAAGCCTACACGGGCTTTGCGTTTGGCATAGGCATCGATCGCTTTGCCATGTTGCGTTATGGTGTGCATGACTTACGCCAATTTTTTGAAAATGATTTGCGCTTTTTGGCTCAATTTAAATAAACAAAGCGCTGGACAAAGTAGGGTGATTTCAGTACAATTCGCCTTCCTTAATCAAGGTCAGCAGTAAAAAGTCAGTTTTCGGTGTGTGGCGCAGTCCGGTAGCGCACTTGCATGGGGTGCAAGGGGTCGGAGGTTCGAATCCTCTCTCACCGACCAATATCAAAAAATCCCGTCTCTTTGTAGACGGGATTTTTTTATGCCATTAGAATCAATTCATTAATAAGCGGATATATGGACAATAAAGAATTAAAAAAATTATTGGGCGAAGCCAAACACAACCGTGAATATGGCGAATTTGCTAAAGCTTTAGCAATTTTGCATCAAATAAAAAATGAATTTCCAACAAATGCTACATATTGTTATCTATTAGCAGTTACATATTTTGAAAGTTGGAATACCGATACGGCTCTGACTTATGCTATAGAAACACTAGTCTTAGATGTAAACCACAAAGAAAGCTATGAGTTAATTGGCGATATTTATTCAAAACTCAACAATACTGAACTTGCTTTAGAAAACTATTTAAGATCTTATAAAATTAACCCAAAATATACATTTTTTGAAGAAAAATTAATAGAACTATACTTAAAAGAGAAAGACTATGAAGCAGTTGTAAAAATATGCAATAATATGATGAATCACATACCTATTGACATTTCTAGTGTTAAAGCTAGAGGGCTAACGATGATTTATTACGGTGCAATTATAAAAAAAAGAATTGCATTGATTTACTTAAAAAAATACCGTGAAGCAATAGGATGTTTGATATATCAAATTAATTTTGAAAAAGATGTAAAGTTACCTTCTTCTTTGGAACCCTATTCCTTTCTTCTAAAAGAAAAATTTATAGAAATATATAAAATGTATTTCAAGCTCAATGATAAAGACAACATAAAAGAGTACAGCACAATATTGCTTGAAAAGTATAAAATAACAGATGGCGCTTTAAAAGAAATTGAAGTAGAAGCTATAAATGATATTATTTTACCACAACAAAGAACATTTTAAACTATGAATAATTTTAGCATCAAAATGCGAATGGAACTCAACGATTATTACATCTTTAATCAAACAGCTTACCAATCATTAATAAAAAAAGGCGATAGGGCATCTAAGAAAGTAAATTGGATAATTTCTTTAATACTTGCCATAAT
>JBILQJ010000023.1:0-28150 GCA_044373325.1 Burkholderiales bacterium | reverse complement strand
TTTTAAAAGCCCAGAGGCACAAGCTTTGGTGGCCGATTGCGAGGCCGACATGATGGTTGTTGCGGCTTATGGCTTGATTTTACCCCAGTGCGTCCTCGATTTGCCTAGGTTGGGTTGTTTAAATATCCACGCATCGTTATTGCCCAGATGGCGTGGTGCCGCACCGATACAACGCGCTTTATTAGCGGGTGATACCCAAACAGGTATTACGATTATGCAAATGGATGCAGGATTAGATACAGGAGCCATGTTATTAACAAAGGCGTTGCCGATTACACCAGAAATGAACGCTTTCGAGTTACATGAAAAACTAGCCCAATTAGGCGCAAACAGCATCGTGGAAGCTTTACAACGTTATGCAGACTTAACGCCCATCGCTCAACCCGCCGAAGGGGCAACGTATGCGAAAAAATTAACAAAGCAAGAGGCTGCAATCAATTGGCAAGAACCTGCTGAAATCATTGCAAAAAAAGTCAGAGCATTTAACCCAACGCCGGTTTGTCACACGAAATTAGAGGGCAAAGTTGTCAAAATTTGGGCGGCAAAAGCCATTCATAAGCCGAACAATGCGATGATTGGTGAAATTTTAAACATCACAGAGGAAGGGCTCTTTGTTTCAACAGGCTTGGGTGTTTTGCAGGTCATTGAATTGCAGATGGAAGGTGGTAGAAGATTGAATAAAAAAGATTTTTTTCTATCATTGTCTGGTTTTTCTGGTCGAGTTATGCTTTAAAAGGGTGAGGTCTTGAAGTTAAGAAAGGAAATTTATCTTCTGTTTTTTTTATAAAAAAGCCTATTTTTATAAAAAATAGTGGTGACAAGTTTAAATTTAACGGTATAATCCAGCCAACCCATAATTTAAAAAGGGGTGTTTTTTATAGCTTTTCATTAACAACCGTTTTTATCCCTTTTAATTGGTAAACTCTACTAATTAACTTTTCCTTCAGGAGAGCAGAGCATGAAAAAAACAGTACTTGCAGTAACTTTGGCAGCACTTCCTTTGGCCGCAATGGCTGACGTTACCCTTTACGGTAAAGTTAAAATGGCTGTTGAAACCTCTATGTATGAAAGCAAAAAAGAAGATGTAACTCGTACCAATATCGATGACGTGGGTTCACGCATTGGTTTTAAAGGCACCGAAGCATTATCAAGCAATTTAAATGCCATTTGGCAAATTGAAACGGCGTTGACCATGACAGGTTCAACCGATGGTAACGGCGTTGCAACTGGTTCTTCTTTTGGTAAATTACGCGATTCTTTTGTGGGCTTGCAATCAAACGATTTCGGTACTTTGCAATTGGGACGTTTGAGTAACTTTGCTAACCAACATCAAGGTGTGATTGACGTTTGGACTTATGGTCAAGGTACTCTTGGTTTGGCTGCCTTCACTAACAACGCCAGACGTTACGATCACGCAGTTCGTTACACGACGCCAGACTTAAGTGGCTTCACTGGCTTTGTTCAATACGGCCAAGAAGAAGCGCAAGCAGGTAATATTATCACTACAACTGATGGTGTTGACCAAGCGAATCGCCTTGTTAACGTAGGCTTGAAATTTGCTACGGGTCCTTGGTTGTTGACTTATGGCTACCAAGATAACACTAGTTTGTATTACGTTGATGCGATTGACCACTCTGTAGAGGGTGTTTATCAGGCTGATGGTTTATTGTTAGGTTTGGGCTATCGTAACAACCAAGCGGAAAACGATGCATATTTTGACGCTGAACGCACTTATGATCAGTATGCGTTAACGGTTGCTTATGAAATCGGTGCATGGAAACCTAAATTTTCATACGCTTACGGCGATCAAACCAGCTCTTATGGCGGTCAAGAACATGGTTCCCTAACTTATAACCAAGCAATTATTGGTGTTGATTACAGTTTATCTAAACGCACTGTGATTGGCACTCAATTTGGTTACCTTGATACCAAATCAAAAACCCTTGGTTTTGATGGTGAGTTTGACTCAGTTAAAATCGACCCAGTTCAGTCTTTAGGCGTTAACGTTGTCCACTCATTCTAATCTAAATAATTTATAAACTTTATTTTGATTTAAATTAAAAAACACAAGCCTGCGCTTTTCGTGCGGGCTTGTGTTTTTTTGAGGGCTTGATTATGATGTCTCATTCGATGGCAACATACAAAATAGAGAGATAAACAAATGTTAATTTTAGGGATAGAGTCCTCGTGTGATGAAACGGGGATTGCTTTATATGACACAGAATTGGGTTTGTTGAATCATCAATTACACAGCCAAATTAAGCTGCATGCTTTATATGGCGGGGTGGTGCCTGAATTGGCCAGCCGTGACCACATTCGTCGCATACTTCCTTTGTTAGAGGCGTGTTTACAGGAATCGGGCAAGCAACTCAACGAAATTGAGACGATAGCCTACACCCAAGGGCCTGGTTTGGGGGGGGCTTTGTTGGTTGGAGCCAGTCTTGCGCACGCATTGGGTTTTGCTTTAAACATTCCTACTTTGCCCGTACATCATTTAGAAGGGCATTTGTTGTCACCACTCTTGGCCGAAACCAAACCAGCATTTCCTTTTTTGGCTTTGTTAGTCTCAGGCGGACATACTCAAATTATGGCCGTTCATGCCTTAGATAACTACGAAATTTTGGGTGAAACCTTAGATGATGCAGTGGGTGAAGCCTTTGATAAAACAGCTAAATTATTGGGTATTCCTTATCCAGGAGGAGCGGAGCTTTCTCGTTTGGCAGAGTACGGACACCCAGATCGCTTTACTTTCCCGAGACCCATGCTGCATGCGGCCAACCTTGATATGAGTTTTTCTGGTTTAAAGACTGCCGTTTTAACAGCGGTTCAGCACCATCTTAGCCACCACCCTGAAGTGGATGAGCAGACGAGAAATGACATTTGTTGTGCGTTTCAAGCCGCCGTGGTTGAAGTGCTGGTGGCTAAATGTAAAAAGGCATTAAATCAAACCAGTTTTAAATCTTTGGTCGTTGCAGGTGGGGTTGGTGCGAATAAACAACTTCGAGTGGCTTTTAATCTGTTGGCGAGGAACAAAAAAATAGACGTTTTTTATCCACCTTTAGAATTTTGTACCGATAATGGCGCTATGATTGCTTTGGTCGGTGCATTAAAAGCACAGAATGCCAGTAAAACCGATAGCTTTACAATAAAACCTCGCTGGCCCCTGGTTGCATAAGGTTGCATAAAATTAATTTGGATAGAAGCCCCTGCCTTTTTGCATACCTTTCCAATTGACTTAACCCTTAATTTTGATTGACAAAAGCTCGTTCGAACGAGTATGATGCTGGGTTATGTCAACTCCCCTTTTTATTCAACCGCTAAATTATGCGATGTCTGCCCGCGAACGAACTGGTCAACTGTTGGTTAAAGAGTTAGATACTCGGGTCACCAGTTCACTTTTTAGTACAGAAGGTGTGATTCATTATCACGTCCAAGGTGCTAAAGATGGTATGTTGCGGCCAACCTTGGCTTTGACCTTATCGTTGTCTACATCGTTGGTTTGCCAACGATGTTTGGGTTTGATTGCGCATGATTTAGAAATCAATGCAATGTTGACGTTTTTTAAAGATGAGGCCGCATTAGAGGCAGCTGAACAAATTAACCCAGAAATTGACGGCGTACTGTTGGTTGAAGACTTTGATTTGCTTGCTTTTATTGAAGATGAAATTTTAATGGCTTTGCCGATGTCGCCTAAACATGAGGTTTGTCCAAACGACATTTTGGCAACGCTCAATAAAGACAAGCCAAATCCTTTTGCGGTTTTATCAACGTTAAAAAACAGTTAACTTATTTATATTTATCTACAGGAGTCTTACCATGGCTGTTCAACAGAATAAAAAAACCCCTTCTTGTCGCGGTATGCGTCGTTCTCACGATGCTTTGACTTCACCAGCATTAAGTCAAGACAAACAAACTGGTGAAATTCACCGCCCTCATCACATTAGCCCAAATGGTTTTTATAACGGTAAACGTGTATTAAAAGCTAAAGACTAAACATCAAATTGCTAAATGACAGTAGCCCTCCCTTAAAATGCTTTATGGACCATAGAGAATAAAGGGAGGGTTGCTTTTTTTACGTTTTTAAAAGAATGAAAGCAAGGAAGTAACTATGTCTTTAACCCTTTCCATTGATGCAATGGGTGGCGATATTGGATTGACTGTGACGGTACCTGCCGCCCTTCGGTTTTTAAAAACCCATGCGGATTGTTCTGTTATTTTGGTGGGTAATCAGGTTGCGATTCAAGCTGAATTAGATAAATTAGGACATGTGCAACATGACAGGTTGCGGATTCATCATGCTAGCCAAGTGGTTGACATGGATGAAGCACCTCAATCTGCAATGAAAAATAAAAAAGATTCCTCTATGCGATTGGCCATTAATTTGGTGAAAGAAGGTCAAGCGCAAGCTATTGTTTCTGCTGGTAATACTGGTGCTTTGATGGCAACGGCTAAATTTGTTTTAAAAACCATACAAGGCATCGATCGCCCAGCCATTGCCAAAATGTTGCCCAGTAGTAAGCAACCAACCTGCGTGCTAGATTTGGGGGCTAATGTTGATTGCTCTCCTGAGCAATTGGTGCAATTTGCCATTATGGGTTCTGAATTGGTTTGTCGTTTGTATGGCCGAGAAAACCCAAAAGTTGGTTTGTTGAATGTCGGCGAAGAAGAAATTAAAGGGAATGAAATGGTCAAAAAGACCGCTTTATTACTCAAAAAAACCGATTTGAATTTTTATGGTAACGTAGAAGGCGATGACATTTTTAAAGGTACGACCGACGTGGTGGTGTGCGATGGTTTTGTTGGAAACATTGCGCTAAAAGCCAGCGAAGGTTTGGCGAAAATGTTGGGTGGTACGATAAAAGATGAATTTTCGCGTAATTGGTATGCCAAACTGGCTGCTTTGGTGGCATTGCCAGTTTTAAAGCGATTTAAAAGTCACTTTGACACCCGTCGTTATAACGGGGCTTCTTTGTTAGGTTTGCGTGGCGTTGTGATTAAAAGTCATGGCGGCACAGATGCGGTTGGTTTTGAATTTGCTTTGGTGGAAGCCTATTTACAGGCAAAAGCGAATGTAATTGGTCATATCGAAGAGCATGTGGCCATTCAAATGAGCGCCTTAGAAACAGTTGACTTGAATGATGCATCGCTAGCATGATAGTAAAAACTAGAGATTGTGGCCAACCTTCCAATAAAAGGTTGGCCACAATCTTAGTATTTTTTGTTGTAAAATCCAGCCATGCCTTATCAAAGCCTTATTTTTTTAGTACAAGGAAATCATTGAAATGAAAGTATCCCGGATAAGAGCGACAGGCCATTACTTACCTGTACGCAGCGTTACAAATGAAGAATTGATGCAGTCAGTCGAAACAACCGCAGAGTGGATTGAGTCTAGGACAGGGATTCAGTCCCGCCACATTGCATCATCAGAAGAAACGACCAGCAGCATGGCAATTGCGGCGGGGCAATCGGCTTTGTCATTGGCTAACTTGAAGCCCGAAGACATTGATTTGGTGATTGTCGCCACAACGACATCCGATATGGTTTTCCCAAGCACGGCTTGCTTGGTGCAACAGGGTTTGGGTATTCCGACGGGAGCCGCATTTGATGTGCAAGCCGTTTGTGCTGGGTTTATGTATGCGTTGACCACCGCTCATGCTTACTTGCAGGCAGGTTTGGCTACTCGCGCTTTGGTTATTGGTTCTGAAAAACTATCAAATATTGTGAATTGGCAAGATAGAAATACGTGTGTTTTGTTTGGTGATGGGGCTGGTGCTGTTATTTTAGAGTCTGTGCCCGCCGATAGTGCTGCTGGATCTGGCATTATTCATGCCAAGTTGGCCGCAGATGGTCGTCAGCAGCATTTATTGAAAGTCCCTGCTCATTTTGAACGAGGGGCGTTATCTGGATCACCTTACATCGAGATGGATGGGCCAGGCGTTTTTAAATTTGCCGTTCAGGCTTTGTCGAGTATCGCTTCTTCTACTTTAAAAGAAGCTGGCGTTTCGCCTTCTGAAGTGGATTGGTTAATACCTCATCAGGCGAATGTGCGGATTATTGAATCGACAGCCAAACATTTGAATTTATCGATGGATAAAGTGGTCTTGACCTTAGCAACGCATGGAAACACCTCGGCAGCTTCTATTCCTTTGGCGCTGGATGTTGCTATTCGTCGCGGCCAAGTGCAACGCGGCCAAGTTTTGCTCTTAGAAGGCATAGGAGGCGGTTTTGCATGGGGTGCAATCTTGTTGCGTTATTAATTATTCGGGAGCCCAAAAGCTTGCGTATACTTAAATTTAAGCGCTAATCCTGTTGACAAACGGGCTTGTATCCCGTAATATCCAAGGTTTACAAGATTCACTTTTTGGATAATGCCATGAAAACTTTTTCAGCTAAACCGCTTGAAGTTAAGCGCGACTGGTTTGTGGTGGATGCGACTGATAAAGTATTAGGTCGCGTAGCATCAGAAGTTGCTCGCCGCTTACGCGGAAAACACAAGCCTGAATTTACACCACACGTAGATACAGGTGATTTTATTGTTGTCATTAACGCAGAAAAATTACGCGTGACTGGTAACAAAGCTTTGGACAAAAAATACCATCGTCATTCGGGTTACCCTGGTGGCTTATATACACGTACCTTTACTGAATTTCAAAACAAGTTCCCTGAACGTGTTTTAGAAAAAGCAGTCAAAGGAATGTTGCCCAAAGGTCCTTTAGGCTACGCTATGATTAAAAAACTCAAAGTGTACGCAGGTCAAGAACATCCTCACTCGGCTCAAATGCCTAAAGTGTTGGAATTTTAATTAAGGCAACAAGATGAACGGTAAATATTACTATGGTACAGGCCGCCGTAAAAGTTCGGTCGCTCGTGTTTTTATGCAAAAAGGTCAAGGTAAAATCGTTGTTAACGGTAAGCCTTTAGACGAATATTTTGCTCGTGAAACAGGACGTATGGTGGTTCGTCAGCCTTTAGAGTTGACTGATAACCTTCAATCGTTTGATATTTTGGTTAATGTATGTGGTGGTGGCGAAACAGGTCAATCTGGTGCAATTCGTCATGGTGTTACTCGTGCATTGATTGATTTTGATTTGGCAATGAAACCTGCACTTTCTGCTGCTGGTTTTGTTACTCGTGATGCTCGTGAAGTAGAACGTAAAAAAGTTGGTTTGCGCAAAGCTCGTCGTGCAAAACAATTCTCAAAACGTTAATCTTTGGTATACAGTCAGTTATTTGTTTATCAATCGCTAAAACACAAAAACCACCTTCGGGTGGTTTTTGTGTTTTAGCGATTGATGCGATTAGATTTAATTCGATTTTTTATGCCAAAAGCCCTAAACTCAGTCTTGGAAATAGAGCTGGATTTAGGGATTTTTTTATACAGACAGTAATTCTTTTTCTTTATCTGCTAATAGCTTATCTAACTCTAAAATGTATTTATCCGTTAGTTTTTGGGTCTCATTTTCGCCACGCTTGATATCGTCTTCGGTCAGGGTTTTATCTTTTAATCCTTTTTTGAAGTCATTATTGGCATCTCGGCGAACATTTCGAATTGAAACACGCGCTTCTTCCGCTTCTGATCTGACGACTTTAATGAGGTCTTTTCTGCGTTCTTCAGTCAGCATGGGCATAGGAACGCGTATACTTTCTCCAACGGAAGAAGGATTCAGTCCCAAGTCAGAATCCCGAATGGCTTTTTCTATTTTTCCGGCCATGCTTTTTTCAAAAGGTTGTACTAATAAAGTTCTAGAGTCAGCCAGACCAACGTTGGCCACTTGTCCAATTTGAACATCGCTGCCGTAATAATCAACCATAACGCTATCGAGCAAGCCAGAATGAGCGCGCCCTGTGCGAACTTTAGCCAATTTATTTTTAAAGGCATCTAGCGATTTTTGCATTTTATCGTCGGCGACTTTTTTTATATCAGAGATCATATTTTTAAACTCGATGAATGGGTAATGAAAGAGGTGGTCTATTTTATGCAAAATTTGAATAGGCATAAAAAGAGGGCGAAATTTTAAAGTTTAGTTTTTAATCTATGAGTTTTGGTGTAAAAACACCACCTCAAAAGTGAGGTGGTGTTTTTTATTTGCCAAACTAAACAATTAAAAATTATTTAGATGCTTCAGGTGCAGAAGCAGCAGGTACAGAAGCAACCGCTTCAGAAGCTTGCATCACAACGTCAGAAGCCAAATTGGCAACTTCAGAAGCAACGGCTCCAGCAGAAGCAACAACGTCAGAAGCAGCAACCACAACTCCAGCAGGCTCTCCAGCAGGCTTGTTTTCGCCACAAGCAGTAAGAGCGATAACAGCGAACAAAGAAGTAACTAATAATGATTTTTTCATGAGAGTAAATACCTTGAAATATGCGTGAGAATGATAGGATGTCAAATTGATTCTAATTGTCTAATATGTCTTTTATAAATAAGAACTAAAAGAGGATTTAGGCCAATTTTCTAAATTTGACGCGTATTATCCCATGAATTTAAATTTACCGCAACTTACATTCTTAAAAATTTTTAGGGTGTGAAATGCTCAGCGGTTTGGCGAGAAATAAGGTACAATTCGTTTTTATTGGTTTTTTAGGTGGGTTAACTGCCCTGATTTGGGCTTTATTTTTAGATTGTTTAATAAGGAATGAAATGATGAATGCTGTTAAAGACACCGTGATTACGTTGCATTATAAAATGTATGATAGTAATAACGTTTTATTAGATGAAACAGAAGAACCGATTGCCTACTTACATGGCGGATATGATGGCATTTTCCCTGTCGTGGAAGAAGCTTTACACGATAAGAAACAAGGGGATAAGATTGTTGTGACTTTAACACCAGATGATGCTTTTGGTGAGATAGATGAAACGTTTATCCGCGTTGAACCTTTGGAAGTTTTTCCTGAAGAAGTGGAAGTCGGTATGGTTTTCGAAGCAGATGATGAAGACAGTGGTGATGTGTTGTTGTTCCGCGTTACGGCCATTGATGCAGGCCATGCAACGATAGATGCGAATCATCCTTTTGCTGGCATGACGTTGCGTTTTGAAGGCACTGTCACCGATGTCAGAGCGGCAACGCAAGAAGAGTTGCAACATGGCCATGTTCACGGTGAGCACGGGCATCAACATTGATTCATCACGGATGATGTATCAGGTTAATACAAAAGCGCAGCCCAAGGGTTGCGCTTTTGTATGATTTTTTGACGAGAGTGTTAAGGAGGAAATTATGGAAAATGTGACAGAATCAAGTTTGGACAGCGCACCAGTATGGGATCAGGTGCAACGGTTTTTATTTAACACTGCGCCAGTGCGAGGTGCTTTTGTACAGTTAAAGGCATCTTGGCGCGAGGTTTTGGTGCGCCGAGACTATCCTTTACCGATAAAAAAGGTGATGGGCGAATTAGCGGCTGCGGCCAACCTTTTGATTTCTAATTTGAAGTTTCAAGGGACTTTGGTGTTGCAAATTCAAGGGCAAGGTGCTTTACAGTTGGTTGTGATTGAGGCCAACTCGGATCATACTTTTCGGGCAACCGCCAAATGGCAAGCTGATAAGGCTTTGCCCGAAGGTTTGCACGCGCTATTGGGCGATGGAGCGCGTTTTGTGATGACTTTAGACCCAGCGCAAGGAGAAGCGTGGCAAGGCGTGGTACCTTTAGTGGGCGACAGTGTTGCGGCTTGTTTGATGCATTACATGAAACAATCCGAGCAATTGGAGACACATTTGCAGTTGAGCGCCAGCGATGAGGAAGCCACTGGATTTTTATTGCAGCGCTTACCCGAAGGGCAGGGTGATGCCAGTGCTTGGGCAAATGCTTTGGTTTTGGCGCAAACGTTGAAAACAGAAGAATTGCAAACTTTAAACCCCACCGCCATTTTGCACCGTTTATTTCATGAAGAAACGGTACGTTTATTTCCAGCGGCATCGATTTATTTTGCGTGTTCTTGCAGCGCAGAACGGGTGGGTGCTATGTTGAAAATGTTGGGTAAAAATGATGTTGATGGCATTATCGCCGAACAAGGCAGCGTCGCCATTTCGTGTGATTTTTGCCATGAACGTTATGTGTTTGATGAGGCGGATGTCGCGTTAATTTTTTCGCCTGACGAAATGCTCGCCCCGTCACCCACTCAAAAACCAACCTTGCAATAAGCCAGCACATCAATCTTGGAGGTGACTCGTGTCTATTTTCGGGTTTGAATCGGCGAAGCTCACTGCCTTTTGTCGTTCTGAGGAACAACTTTTTTTAACCAATTTATTGGGGCAAAATACCTTAGAGGAGGCTTGGGCTTTCTTAAATGAGCAAAGCTGCGCCTTAACTATGCGTAACGCGCATGGCTTGCCCTTGCAATTCGTGCCTCAAAATTGCTTGCCCGAAGGGCTGGCGTATGAGCATTTTATTGCCCAAACGGGGCAAGTGCCAACGCGTACCAATGCGCATGATGCTTTGAATGCGATGATGTGGTTTTCTTGGCCAAAGTTGAAAGCTGCTTTGAATTGTCGTCAGGCCGCAGAAATTGTACGTATGGGTTCGACGAACACTCGCGGGGCTTGGCGCGACAAAATGACCTTAATGGACGAAAATGGGGCGATTGTTGTGTTGCCCGAAACAGCCGAAGCCCAAGCATGGCATGACTTGTGGCAGGCTCATGATTGGGTGGCGGCGCTTTGGACGAACCGAGTATATTGTCAAACTCATCTGCAATTGCATGTGGTTGGTCATGCGTTGTTAGAAAAATTGCTCGTGCCTTACAAAGGCATTACGGCGCATTGTTGGGTTGTTTTTGCGCCAGACAGTTATTTTTTAGATTCGCCTTGTGCGCAAAAAAAATGGTTAGATGCGCATTTGGCGGAGCAATTTCTCTCGGCCACGGTATTGCCTGTTTACTTGCCTTTGCCCGTGTTAGGCTGGCCTAGCGTTGGGCAAACAGTCAATTTGGCTTATTACCAAGACCTGCTGGTTTTTCGGCCTAGACGATAGGTCTGGGATTGCGGCCAACCTTTTTTGCCTGAACCCCTTTTTTTTAGCAAGCTGGACAAATTTAGCTTTTGCGTTTAGAATGCGCCCTTGTTTTAAAAGGCACGGAGAGATGGGTGAGTGGCTGAAACCGCACGCTTGGAAAGCGTGTATAGGGTTAAACCTATCGGGGGTTCGAATCCCCCTCCCTCCGCCAGTTTTTGTCGAAAAATACCTAAGATTTTTATCTTAGGTATTTTTTTGGGTGGCGCGGATTTTTCAATCAAAGCGACTTCATCTCACGGTTACTTATTTTTTTAAAAAGGTTGGCCGCAACAAATCGTTAGCCTAGGTCAGTTCGCATACTAGCGTCGGTTATTTCTGGCTTAAAAAATAATGAATTTATTGAATAAAATCAAAAGAAAAATTATTTATTGGTTGAATCAGCCCGTGCAACCGACGATGTTGGTGGGATTTCACCGTGCAGATGGGCAGTATTTACCACGCACGCGGTTGAGTAATATGACGCATCTTGACAGTCGTCAGCATTTGCACATAGAAGACAATGTTTACATTGGTCATTTTGGCTTTATTGACGCATCGGGTGGCTTAAGCATCAAAACAGGCGTGCAAATCAGCAGCCATGTTGTCGTGGCGACGCATTCTAGCCACATTGCGCTGCGCTTATATGGTGATGCTTTTTTGGGCGTGCATGACCCTGTCGCTTATGGCAAAGCGCCCAGCTGCATAGGGGCTTATTGTTTTATTGGCCCGCACAGCGTTTTGATGCCGGGGGTGAGCTTAGGCAAAGGCTGTTTGGTCGGCGCGTATTCTTATGTGCAAGCGGGCGAGTATCCTGACTTTTCTATTTTAAAGGGCAGTCCAGCCAAAATAGTGGGCGATACGCGTGACATGGACGCGCCTTATTTGGCGGCTCACCCAGAACTACGCGAGACTTACCTCGCTTGGGCGCAGCCTGACGAAAACTAGCGCATTACCCTTGAACGAGCATGAGTAAGTTGGCATAAAAGATGAAAAGACTTTGCGGCCAATCTTTTTTCTACATATTTCGAGAAAAAAGGTTGGCCGCAAAGGGTTTAAATCATGCAACAAAAATCAGGCTGACAAATTACGCCATGCCTTTTGATTTGAGCAGTTCTAACATGGTAGAGCCAAGTTCGGCTGGGCTGCGCGTGTAAGCAATGCCAGCTTGTTCGAAGGCTTTGAATTTTTCTTCGGCTGTGCCTTTGCCGCCAGAAATAATCGCGCCTGCGTGTCCCATGCGTTTGCCTTTGGGTGCGGTCACGCCAGCAATGTAGCCCACGATGGGTTTGGTCACGTAAGCTTTGGCAAATTCTGCCGCTTCTTCTTCGGCCGAACCGCCAATTTCACCGATCATAATGATGGCATCGGTATCTTTGTCGTCTTGGAACAATTTTAAGGCGTCGATGTGGCTTAAACCCGGAATAGGGTCGCCACCAATGCCGATACAAGTCGATTGGCCAAGATTTAAGGCTGTCGTTTGTGCGACGGCTTCATAAGTCAACGTGCCTGAACGCGACACGATACCGATGCGGCCGGGTTGGTGGATGTGCCAAGGCATGATGCCGATTTTACATTCGCCGGGTGTGATGATGCCAGGGCAGTTAGGGCCGATAAGGCGGATGCCTGCTTCGTCTACCGCGCGTTTAACATAAAGCATATCCAACGTTGGCACGCCTTCGGTGATGCACACTATCAATTGCACGCCTGCGTTGATGGCTTCTAAAATCGAATCTTTGGCAAACGCTGCGGGCACGTAAATCACAGACGCATCGGCCTGAGTTTCGCGCATGGCATCTTTCATGGTGTTGAAAACGGGTAAGTCTAGGTGCGTGCTACCGCCTTTACCAGGGGTAACGCCACCAACGACTTTTGTGCCACATTTTAACGCTTGTTCTGCGTGAAAAGTACCGTTTTTACCAGTAAAGCCTTGAACCAGCACTTTGGTATTTTTATTGACTAAAACGCTCATTTTAAATTCTCCGTGCGGTGGGTTTAGGCGGCTTTAACAGCAGCAACAATTTTTTCGGCGGCATCATTTAAGCCTTGGGCTGAAATCAATTTCAAGCCTGATTCGTCTAGGACTTTGCTGCCCAATTCGGCGTTATTGCCTTCGAGGCGAACGACAACTGGCACGGTCACAGACACTTCTTTGACGGCGGCAATGACGGCTTCTGCAATCATGTCGCAGCGCACGATACCGCCAAAAATATTAATCAACACGCCTTTAACCGAGGTATCGGCCAAAATCAATTTGAAGGCTTCGATAACTTTTTCTTTGGTTGCGCCACCGCCCACATCCAAGAAGTTGGCAGGTTGGCCACCTTTGAGTTTAATGATGTCCATAGTCGCCATGGCCAAGCCTGCGCCGTTGACCATGCAACCGATGTTGCCTTCTAAGGCCACGTAATTTAAGTCGAATTCAGAGGCTTTCACTTCGCGTTCGTTTTCTTGTGATTTGTCGCGCATGGCCAAAATGGCAGGCAAGCGATACAAAGCGTTAGAATCGATGCCGATTTTGCCATCAACGCAAGCCAAATCGCCATTTTCACGCACAGCCAGAGGATTGACTTCGAACAAGGCGAAATCGTTTTCCATGAAGGCTTTATAAGCGCCTAACATCATGTTAGAAAAAGCGTTGATTTGTTTGCCTTCTAAGCCCAAATCAAAAGCGGCTTCGCGGGCTTGATAGGCTTGTAAACCCACCAGCGGATCGACTTCAATTTTAATGATTTTTTCTGGTGTTTCTTCAGCTACTTTTTCAATTTCTACGCCGCCTTCGGTTGAAACCATAAAGACCACGCGTTGGCTGCTGCGATCAACGACTGCACCAAAGTACAATTCACGTTGAACGGGATACATGTCTTCACAAATCAAAACGGAGTTGACAGGTTGGCCAGCCGCGTCGGTTTGGTAAGTGACTAAATTGGTGCCGATGAGGCGGCGAGCTTCGGCGGCCGCTTCTTCGCGCGATTTGACGACAACCACGCCGCCTGATTTGCCGCGTCCACCTGCGTGAACTTGGGCTTTAACCACGGCAAATTTGCCGCCTAGTTGATCGTAAGCGGCCGCAGCTTCTTCAGGAGTTGTAGCCAAAACGCCTTGTTGTACGGGCAAACCGTATTGGGCGAGTAAATTTTTGGCCTGATATTCATGTAAATTCATGGCATTATGTCCTATCGAAGGATTTAAAAAAATTTAAAGAAAAGAGAGCGAATCAAATCAAAGCAAAAAACGAGCGCATGAAAGGGTGGCCTTTTTACGACTCGTTAACCGCGCATTCTGAAGTTTACGTTAACGTAACAAAGCAAAATACGTGGGCGGTATTTTACCTTAAAAACAGGGTTTGCGTGCGGTTGATTTTTTACCAACTTTAGGCCATGATAAGACCTTTTTTCGCCCATCTCTGGACATTCAGAGGCCAACACGCCGCTCAAAATCAGGAAGAAAACAACACGATGAGTACTTACGCAATCGGCGATATACAGGGCTGTTACAGCTCTTTTTTAGAATTATTAACGTTAATAGACTTTAACGCAGGCAAAGATACTTTGTGGCTGGCGGGTGATGTGGTCAATCGCGGTGCAGATTCGTTGGCCATGTTGCGCTGGGTGCAACAACACGCCGATTGCACGCAAATGATATTGGGCAATCACGATTTGCATTTGATTGCCGTGGATGCAGGCGCCAGTACGCTCAAGCGTGGCGACACCACGCAAGCCATTTTGGCCGCGCCCGACAAAGCCAGTTTGATGAGTTTTTTGCGCGCGCAACCTTTATTCCATTTGGGGCAAACGCCAGAACAACAGCCTTATGCCATGGTGCACGCGGGTTTGTTGCCCGAATGGGATTTGGCGTTGGCAGGGCAGTTGGCCGCAGAAGTATCGGCGGCTTTGCAAGATGCACGCGCTTTTCCCACGTTTATTCGTGACTTGTTTGGCAACACGCCCACACGCTGGTCGGACGAGTTGCAAGGCATGGACAAAATGCGTTTGACCGTGAACGTGATGACGCGTATGCGTGCTTTGACGCGGTCAGGCGAGTTGGCTTTGGCTTACAAAGGCGCGGTGGCCGATATGCCGCTGTTTTTGCAACCGTGGTTTAAAGCCCCCAATCGCCGCCACACCGACCGCACCTTGATTGTGGGGCATTGGTCGGCCTTGGGTTTGCATCAAGCCGATGACATAGTGGCGCTCGATACGGGATGTTTGTGGGGCGGCAGTTTAAGCGCCTTAAATTTAAACACGCGTGAAGTCACGTCTTTGCCTTGTGCGGCGACTTCCTTGTTATAAAAGGGTTTGTGGCCAACCTTTTTGAGGGGATTTTGCGGTAAAAAGACGGAGGCGGCATCATGTGGCTGGTTTATTTGTTGCATTGCGACAACGGCAGTTTGTATACAGGCATCACCAACAATTTGGACAAACGTTATGCGCTGCATTTGGCAGGCAAAGGTGCACGTTATACGCGCATGCACCGCCCCATTGGTATTGCGTTGACCATAGAATTTGACACAAAATCTTTGGCTTTGCAGGCCGAACACGCCATCAAAAAAATGAGCGCCAGCCAAAAACGGCAATTTGTATTAGAACACCAATAATGCTTTTATAGGACTTGCGGCCAACCTTTTTCTTGATTTTGAAAACGAAAATCGGGAAAAAGGTTGGCCGCAAGATTGCGTTAACATGATATTTCTCTTGATTAAGCTGCGTTAAAAAATGGATAATGCCTGTCAATTTTAAAGGGGAATGCAATGAAAAAGAAAGTATTGATTTTAGCTTTGGCGGTTTCCAGCGCTCTGTGGGCTGGGGATTATGAAGATGGTGAAGCGGCATATTACGTAGGGAATTATGCCGTTGCGCTTCCTTTGTTTGAAAAAGCCGCCGAACAAGACGATGCCGCTGCGCAAAACAAGCTGGGCTATATGTATCAAGAAGGCGTAGGTGTTAAGCAAAATTATGCTGAAGCCATACGCTGGTACACCAAAGCCGCCGAAGGAGGCATTCCCGATGCGCAAAAGCGTCTGGGCTTTATGTATAAACATGGTGAAGGCGTTAAACAAAATTATGCCGAGGCAGCGCGTTGGTACACCAAAGCTGCCGAACAAGGTGATGCCAGTGCGCAAGTTGATCTTGATGAAATCGCTAGGCTCGCTAAAAAACTTAAAAAACCTACAAGATCCAAGTAATAATTAAACGTAATAACTTAAAGCCTTGCGGCCAACCTTTTTCCGTATTTTCGTGTTGAAAATCAAGGGAAAAAGGTTGGCCGCAAGGCTTTGCAAATCAACTGCCATTTTTAATGCCAAGCCTCAATCACGGGCGTTTGTGATTTTTTTTGCTGGCTGGCTTTGTTGGCACGGCTGGCGCTGTGGCGCGTTTGGCGTTGGGGGCTTGGCGCGCGCCTGTGGTTTTGCCGTGTTTTGAGACATAACCAACGGGTTGATTGGTTGGGATTAAACAGTGTTTTTGATAGCCGATTAAATCGCTGCGCCCCATGTTGACTAAGGCCTCGCGTAACATCGGCCAGTTGTCTGGATCGTGGTAGCGCAAAAAGGCTTTGTGCAAACGGCGGCGAGCGGCTTCGCGCACCACGTCCACTTTTTCGGAAGTTCGCGCCACGCGTTTGAGCGGATTGCGCCGCGTGTGCCACATGGTGGTGGCCATCGCCATGGGGGTGGGCACAAAGGCTTGGACTTGATCTAGGCGGAAACTGTTGTTTTTTAACCATAAAGCCAAATTCATCATGTCTTCATCGCTGGTACCAGGGTGGGCGGCAATAAAATAGGGAATGAGATATTGCTCTTTGCCGACTTCACGGCTGGCTTGTTCAAACAGTTCTTTAAAGCGGTCAAAGGCTTTGACGCGCGGCTTCATCATTTTTGATAACGGGCCTTCTTCGGTGTGTTCAGGCGCGATTTTTAAATAGCCGCCCACGTGATGTTGCACCAATTCTTTGATGTATTCGGGCGACCGCACCGCCAAATCGTAACGCAAACCCGATTGGATATTGATTTTTTTGATGCCGTTGAGCGCTCGTGCTTTGCGATACAAACTGATGAGCGGCGTGTGGTCAGTGTTGAGGTTTTCGCAAATATCGGGATAAACGCAAGACAAACGGCGGCAAGCGTGTTCGATTTTTTCGTCTTTGCAAGCCATGCGATACATATTGGCGGTGGGGCCACCTAGGTCTGAAATTTGCCCTGTAAAGCCGCGAGTTTTGTCGCGTATGGCTTCTAGTTCTTTCAAAATACTGTCTTCCGAACGGCTTTGTATGATGCGGCCTTCGTGTTCGGTAATCGAACAGAACGTGCAGCCGCCAAAACAGCCGCGCATGATGTTGACCGAAAATTTAATCATTTCCCAAGCAGGAATGTGCGCATCGCCGTAACTGGGGTGTGGATTGCGGGCGTAAGGCAAATCAAACACGTAATCCATTTCGGCCATTTCCAAGGGAATGGGCGGCGGATTGAGCCAAACATCGCGTTCGCCATGTTGTTGCACCAACGCGCGCGCGTTGCCGGGGTTGGACTCCACGTGCAACACGCGGCTGGCGTGGGCGTACAAAACAGGGTCGTATTGCACCACGTCAAACGCAGGCAAGCGCACCACGGTTTTGGCTTTGCGCGCGCGCGCGGCGTGTTGTTTTTCGTCGCGTTTGAGGGCGCTGTCTTCGTCACGCACCATGCGGCCAATTTGGTTGATCGAAATGGTTTGAGCTTGAGACGTGGCGCAGTCTGAAACCGACACGCTCGCAGGCAGATCGCCGTGGGCATCAGCCTGATTTTTAACGGAAAACCGTTCTGCCGCTTGGTGCGTGGGGTGCAACATATTGGCCGATTTGTCTTTCATTTGATACGGATTGGTGGCTGGCGCAAACGATACGGCACCGCGCACGGGTGCGGCGGCAATCACGTCTGGCACGGTGGTTTCTTCTTGTGTTTGCCAAGACGCATCGGGCAACCAACCGTGATTGGCCAAAAACGCCGTGCCGCGCACATTGCGAATTTGGTTGAGTTTTTCGCCAGCAGCCACGCGGTGGGCAATTTCAACCAAAGCGCGTTCGGCATTGCCGTACAGCAAAATGTCGGCTTTGCTGCTGATTAATACCGATGGGCGGACATTTTCGCTCCAATAATCAAAATGCGCAATGCGGCGCAAACTGGCTTCTATGCTGCCTATCATCACGCCCACGCCGGGAAACGCTTGGCGACAGCGCTGCGCATATTGCGACACGGCGCGATCGGGGCGCTTGTTGGCCGCCGCGTGTGGCGTGTAAGCATCGTCAGAACGCGGTTTTTTGTCGGCGGTGTAGCGGTTAATCATGGAGTCCATGTTGCCTGCTGTCACGCCAAAAAACAAATTGGGCTGGCCGAGCGTGCGAAAGGCTTCAGGATCTTGCCAATCGGGCTGGGCGATGATGCCGACTCTAAATCCTTGGTTTTCAAGCAAACGCCCCACCAAAGCCATGCCGAAACTCGGATGATCGATGTAAGCATCGCCCGTCACAATAATAATGTCGCAGCTGTCCCAACCCAGCTCGTCCATTTCGGCGCGGCTCATGGGTAAAAAAGGCGCTGTGCCAAACCGTTTGGCCCAATATTTTTTGTATTTGTCTAAGGGCTTGGGGGCGTTATTCATTTTGTTGTTATTTGCTTGGTCAGTTGAGGGGGCGGTCATTATATAAAATCCATTACCAAAAAAAGGGGTGAATTATAGTGGATATCGTTTTTTATGTCACGGTATGAATGAAAATTCAAAGACTTATATCCACTTTTAAAACTGGGTTTTGGGTGTTTTATGGGGATAAACTTGCGGCCAACCTTTTTCCCAAAAAATAGGGAAAAAGGTTGGCCGCAAGGGTTAACTCAAACGACAGTTAAGGTTTTTTTGCCGCAAGATGCGACGCTCGGTCGGCGGCTTTTTTGGCTTGTTTTTGGGCTCGGCGCTGGGCAGCTTCTTTTTTGGCATCGCCGCCCAAATGGGTTTCGCCGCGTTCACGCGCCAATTCGATTTGTTTTTCCCGTTCTTGCAAACTGGCTTTTTTTTCGGCGCTGACTTTGTCATAACAACGTGGGCAACTCACGCCGTGCGCGTAATGGGGCGACAATTTATCGGCTTCGGTAATCGGGTAACGGCAGGCATGGCATTGATCGTATTGACCTTTTTGTAAGTCGTGATTGACGGCCACGCGTTCATCAAACACAAAACATTCACCTTCCCACAAGCTGTTGTCGGCGGGGACATCTTCTAAATATTTTAAAATGCCGCCTTCCAAATGATAAACCGCTTCAAACCCTTGTTCTTTTAAATAAGCGGTGGATTTTTCGCAGCGGATACCGCCCGTGCAAAACATGGCGACTTTTTTGTGTTTGGCTGGGTCAAGGTTGGCCGCAACGTAGGCGGGAAACTCGCGGAAGGTTTCGGTATTTGGGTTTAATGCGCCCTTAAATGTGCCGATTTGGTATTCATAATCGTTGCGCGTGTCCACCAAAACCACGTCAGGATCGCTAATCAAGGCGTTCCAATCTTGCGGTTTGACATACGTGCCGACCACTTTTAACGGATCCACGCCTTCTACGCCCATCGTGACAATTTCTTTTTTTAATTTGACTTTGCTGCGATTAAACGGCATGGCTTCGCAGTAAGAATATTTACACACCAAATCGCCCAAAGCAGGCTGGGCACTCAACCAAGCCAACACGGCCTCAATGCCTGCGGCTGTGCCAGCAATGGTGCCGTTGATGCCTTCATCGGCCAACAACAAAGTGCCGCGCACGCCGTGGCTTTCCATCACGTCAATCAAAGGCAAACGTAATGCCTCAAATTGAGGCAATTTCACAAACTTATACAAGGCACAAACGGTGAATGTAGACATATAGCCATTCCTTTAAAGTGGTTAAATAATGGGCGCATTATAACGCAGTTATTTGCCGAAATCATAATCGCTGTGGTTACGGTATAATGCCGTTTTTCTTTTTATTGCTTATTGTGAGTGCTTGCCATGAATCCGCCTGTTTCTGTTGCCAATTTTAACGCGATTGATTTCAATACCTTACTCAATCGCGATCGCCATATCATACAACGCAAAATCCGAGAGTTCAAAAACTTACGCACGCAAAACAAAAACACGGACAAAATCGTCGCCGACATCCAGCGCATGGTGAGCCAGTCGCAAACCCAACGCGCCGCAAGGTTGGCCGCATTGCCCCAGCCCCAATATGACGAGGCTTTGCCTGTCAATCAGCGTCACGACGACTTGAAAGCCGCCATTTTGGCGCATCAAGTGGTCGTGATTTGCGGCGAAACGGGGTCGGGCAAAACCACGCAATTGCCCAAATTGTGTTTGACTTTAGGGCGCGGCGTAGCGGGCTTAATCGGCCACACGCAACCCAGAAGGTTGGCCGCAAGGTCGGTGGCCACTCGCATCGCCGAAGAATTGAACAGCACCATCGGCGAAGCGGTGGGTTTTAAGGTGCGTTTTACCGATCACACCGCGCCCAGCAGTTACATCAAACTCATGACGGACGGCATTTTGCTGGCCGAAACGCAAAATGATCGTTATTTAAATCAATACGATACGATTATCATCGACGAAGCGCACGAACGCAGTCTTAACATCGATTTTTTGCTGGGTTATCTCAAACAAATTTTGCCCCGCCGCCCCGATTTAAAAGTGATTATCACGTCTGCGACCATTGATTCTGACCGTTTTGCGCAACATTTTTGCAATGCCGCTGGCGTGCCTGCGCCCGTCATCGACATTTCGGGGCGAACCTATCCCGTGGAAATTCGCTATCGGCCGCTCAAAGAACAAGAAGACGACGAGCGCGAAATAGAAATGGAAGCCGCCATCGTGGACGCGGTGCGCGAATTGACTTTAGAAGGCCCCAATGGCGACATTTTGGTGTTTTTGCCAGGTGAGCGCGAAATCCGTGATACCGCTGATGCTTTACGCGGCGCGGCTTTGGCTCACGTGCAAGTTTTGCCTTTGTTTGCAAGGCTGTCCAACGAAGAACAACACCGCATTTTTAGGCCAGACGGTTTGGGGCGACGCGTGATTTTGGCCACCAATGTGGCCGAAACATCGTTGACCGTACCTGGCATTAAATACGTCATCGACACGGGTTTGGTGCGCATGAAACGCTATTCACCCCGCGCCAAAGTGGAGCAACTGCTCATCGAAAAAATCAGCCAAGCGTCGGCCAATCAACGCTCTGGCCGCTGTGGGCGGGTGCAATCTGGCGTGTGCGTGCGTTTGTATGCCCAAGACGATTTTAATGGCCGCAGCGTGTTTACCGATCCTGAAATCACGCGTTCCAACTTGGCGGCCGTGATTTTACGCATGGCGGCGCTCAATTTAGGGCGCGTGGCCGATTTTCCTTTTTTAGAAGCCCCATCAGGGCGTTTGATTGCCGATGGCTTTCAAATTTTGCACGAACTTGGCGCCGTCACCGACAGCGAAACCTTAACGCAAACGGGGCGTGAGTTGTCGCGCTTGCCCATAGACCCCAAGGTTGGCCGCATGTTATTGGCAGGGCGCGATTTGGGATGTTTGTCCGAATTGCTCATCATTTCGTCGGCCTTGTCGATACAAGATCCGCGTGAACGGCCTTTTGACAAACGCCAAGCCGCCGAACAAGCCCATGCCCCGTTTAATGATGCCGCTTCTGATTTTTTGAGTTATTTGAATATTTGGCAATTTTTCCAAAACAATTTAGAGAAAAAACAAACCAATAAACAATTGATTACCCTTTGTCATACGCACTTTTTATCGCACATTCGTTTGCGCGAATGGCGAGAAATGCACGCGCAACTCACGCAAATTGTCACCGAATTGTTTGGCACTAAGCCCGCTGATTTTGTGGCGCAAGCGCGTGAGGCCACCCATTTGTCGGTCAAACAGCAGCAACAAAATCAGCAACGCCATTATGAAAACATACACAAAGCCTTATTAACGGGCTTGGTGGGCAATATTGGCATGAAAGCCCCAGAAGCCGATCATTACACGGGCGCACGGGGCAGCAACTTTTTTATTGCGCCCAGCAGCGGCCTCAAAAAAAGCAAGCCCAAATGGTTGGTGGCTGCCGAATTAACCGAAACCAGCAAATTGTACGCGCGCTGCGTGGCCAAAGTCGAACCGCAATGGCTAGAAACCCTCGTGCCGCATCTTTTAAAATATCATTATTTAGACCCGCATTGGGACGCGGCGCGGGGCGAAGTCATTGCCAGCGAACGCGTGACCTTGTACGGCTTAACCCTCATTCCGCGCCGCAACGTGTCCTACGGGCGCATTGCGCCTGATGAAGCGCAAGAACTCTTCATACGCGCGGCTTTGGTGGAAGGCGATTACGTTTTTAATGCGCCATTTTTTCAACACAATCAACAACTCATCAGTAACATCGAAAAGTTAGAACACAAATCGCGCCGTCAAGACGTGTTGATAGAACCCGAAGCGCTGTTTGATTTTTACAAAGAAAAGCTACAACGCCAGCCGACAGCGCCGCCTAAAAACCCCTTAAAACCCGTCACCGATGCGGCCAGCTTTAACGCTTGGCGCGTCGCCATAGAACAAGAAACGCCGCGCCATCTTTTTATCAGCAAAGAAGATTTGATGCGCCACACCGCCACGCACATCACCGAAGAACAATTTCCAGAATGGTTGCTGGTTGAAGAAGGTAAACTCAAATTGCGCTACCGTTTTGAACCGCGCCACCCTTTGGATGGCGTGACGGTCGATTTGCCTTTGGCGGTGCTCAATCGCCTAAACCAAGGTCAATTGGATTGGTTGGTGCCTGGCATGGTGCGCGAAAAACTACAATTCATCATCAAAAGCTTGCCCAAAACCTTGCGGCGACATTTTGTGCCTGTGCCCGACTTTATCACCGCTTTTTTGTCCAGCGACATCAACACGCAAGCGCCGTTATTGCCGCAATTAACGACTTTTATGCGGCGACACACGGGCGGCGTGGTGGTGAGCGAAACGGATTTTCAGTTGGCCGATTTGCCCGAACATTGCACCATGAATTTGCGCGTGCTGGACGATGCCAAACAAGAATTGGGCATGGGACGTGATTTATTGGCGCTGCAAAAACAGCTGGGTATGGCCGCGCAACTCACTTTCCGAGATGCCTCGCTCGACATCGAACGCGACGACGTGTTGGCTTGGGATTTTGGCGAATTACCTACCTCGATTCAATTTGCCCGAGGCAAACAACAATTGACGGGCTATCCTGCCTTGGCCTTAGAAACCAAATCAGGCAAGGCGGCGGTGGCCATCCGTCTGTTTGACACCGAACCCGTGGCGCGTGCATCGCATCGGCTGGGCGTGATTTGTTTGATGCAATGGCAGCTCAAAGATCACATGAAAAATCTGGCCAAAGGTTGGCCGCAATTCACCCAGCAAGCCTTGATTTTTCGGCACTTGATGCACTCGGACCAACTGCTGGCCGATGCAACGGCAGCCATTTGCGATCGGGCTTTCATCGGTGAAGACGGCTTGCCCATGACAGAAAAAGCCTTTACCGAGCAAGTCAAACGCGCGCGCACACGCCTGCCTGCGGTCAACCAAGCCGTGCAAAGTTACCTAAGCCAAATCGCGGCGGAATATCAAACGCTCACCCCTTTAATAGAAAAACACCGTCTAGCGAATGACTTAAAAAATCAACTCAACCATTTGATTTACGATGGGTTTTTAGCAAAAACACCGTGGGCCATTTTGCCTTCTTTGCCGCGCTATTTAAAAGCCATGCGCCTGCGCATGGAAAAACACGCGGCCAACCCGCAACGAGACGGCACACGCGCCGCCGAAGTCCGTGAGTTGTGGCAATTGTGGGAAAAGCGCATGACCGAAGACCGCGACCGCGCCAGCCCCAATCCCGACATCGAGGCGTTTCGCTGGCAAATTGAAGAGCTGCGCGTGGGTTTGTTTGCCCAAGAACTCAAAACGCCGTATCCTGTTTCTTACAAACGGCTTATGAAAATTTGGGATGGTTTTAAACGCTAACATTCCCAAGCGCTTAACTGCTCAAAAAACCCTTTGCGGCCAACCTTTTTCCCCAGTTTTAGGGATAAAAGGTTGGCCGCAAAGGCTTCAAAGTCATTTCTATTAATGACCGACATCGCATTTTCATTGTTTCAGCGCAATAAAAAGCAGGTTTCTTTATTTTTTTCAAACTGGCAGACTTTTGTTTCGCCATCTTGATTCAAATCGATGTATTCTTTTTTGTCGGGCGTTGACGGGTAAACACGTTCGGCACGAAGGACGAACCGATCTTCATCTGTATTGCGTGGTATGGTGCTAAACGCAATTTTATAGAGCCACTTCCCTTGACCAACGGTCTTTAAAGGCAGCATAGGCCAAGTGGTATCATTGAGTTTAAATCGATAAGTTTGCCGTTTTTTATTATGTAAATATTGGGCATTAGTGGCCAAAGCAGCCGCCGTTTTTGTGTAATAGGCTTTGTTAACTTGCGCTTGATAGAACATGCCTGAAAGACTCATCATTAAGCCCATTATGAAAGAAACAAGCAATAATTCAATCAATGTCAAACCACGGCAGTCCATGTTTTATCCTTTAATTTGAGGCATCAAACGCAAACACAATCGTTTTTTGTTCCTGTACACACTAAACTGGCATAGCCCAAGGCGTTAATTTTAACCTTGTTACAAATATCGACAGAGACATGGTTTAAGGTAATTGTCTTGTCAGGAAAATCAACCAAATGCCCTGAATAATCAAAATGAAATTGACGCACGTTGATCTTCATATGCAGCAAAGGTAAGCTGGCTCTGTCATGAAAAATGAATTGCCCGACAGACTCTTTGCTATCATAAACCGCTCGTTTTCCCGTTTGGTTATCGGCGTAAATTAACAATCCATTGTGCCAAGCATCATCCAATTTCGTTGTCTTAGCGGCGCAGCCTTGAATATCTAAATTTTGCTTCACATTAATCGGGCAGACATAAACAGGCGAGGCTTGACGGATGGCTTCGCTACGCGCTAAAAAAAGCGTGTGCAACACCAAATGCGTTTCGGCCTCTAATCTGGCTTTGGCCAAAAAAATCGTCAAATTCGGTACGGCTATCGCCATGAGCGTGGCCGAAACTGCCAACACCGCTAAGGTTTCAGTCAAAGAAAATCCAAGAAAATCTTTTTTCATAACAGTCACTTTCGCAACAAATTAAAAAAATCTGCATTTTTTTGAGTTTAGGCTTCACGTTTTAGCGTGTCAATCTTTTTATAACATTTTTTGACGAATTTAAGGTTAACACTTACAATTTGGCGCTTAACTTTAACCACTTGGTTACCATCAAAATTTTTTAGGAAGATTATGCGTAACGCGATTGTCATTGTGTCCTTTGTTATTTTGAGTCATTTTTGTGTTGCCGAAGCAATTCAAAACGTGCAGGCGGTGAAGGTAGAGGTGTTATTATCACAATCATCCGCCGCGCCCGATGTTGAGCACATAGAAAAAAAATACAGTGTCACCGTTTATGTGGCGTTGCCTGGAACCCCATTATTAGTCACACAGCCTCAAGGCCAAAGTTCTATCCCTGGGCATTTGTATTATGTGACGCGCGTGCATGATGCGAAGACTTTGGAAACATTGAGCGTAGGCGAGGAGGGTGCAACTTTAACAAAAAGTTGGGGGTTTGCCCCCAAAAAGCATGGCGCAATCGATGGGCCAGGTGCGGTGCAAACCAACGATCTTGATGATTACCACGCCCCTTATTACGCTCGCACCATCGAAATTTCTGCAGAACAGTACCAAAAACTCAACGCTTTTGGCCAAGATCCAGCCAAACATGGCTTTAATATGCATTACCGTTGGAATAATAATTGCGTGGACTTTACGTGGTACGCCTTACATTATGCAGGCATTAGTGCCAATACTTTGAGTCGGTTCGTGTTAGTGAATACCGTCGGTTTAATCAATGCGGATTGGAAATACGATGGGACTTTAATCCCAGAAAACAACGTGGCAGCCGTGCGCTCTATCACCCCTCCTTACCTTCAAGCTGCATTAAACAGTGAACAATTTAATCGACGCCCTTTGCTTAAAGGGTTTCGGCAAACGTCGATTCGATTGGGTGCCAACGTGGCTTACCCGATAGACAGCAGCTTAACCCTCATCAGTGATTTCATCGATTTGTCCAGAAGCACCATCCGAACCCTAGTTCATCCCTTGCCTGATTAGATTGAGCGCGCTTTACCCTTGCGGCCAACCTTTTTTCCGTTTTGTATTGAGGAAAAAAGTTGGCCGCAGTTTGTTTATTAGATCACAACAGCCAGTCGGGCGAGTTCGATAAATGCTGACGATGTGATAAACTCAATTCTTAAATCCATTATTCAAATTCAAGCTTACGGAGTCCCTTTTTTTGCAAAAAATCCCGTTGTTTATTTTTAATTTTTTATATAAAGGAAAAGTGATGTTTCAATTTACAGTGAAGTTCAGCCGTTGGATTGTGTGCCTGATGGCTGTTTTGATGGCTTGTTTGGTGCTGGCTGCACCGCCAGCGCAAGAACCGCCGCAAGTGTCTTTGTCGGCGCAATCGGCGGTGACTTTGGAGAACAATCGCAGCAAAGTCGAGCTTCGCGTGACGCGCCAAGGCAAAAATGCGGCGGAATTGGCCAAAGAAATCAACGTGACGATAAAAAAAGCCGTTGAATTGGCCAAAGCCACGCCCAGCACGCAAGTGCAAACGGGGCGCGTGGACAGCGAATGGCGCGAAGAAGGGCGCTTTTGGGTGTTGACTTCAGGCTTGACCCTCACCAGCACTGACGCGGTGACTTTGTCGACTTTGTTGGCGCAACTGCAAGAACAAGGCTTGACCGTGAGTGACATCGTACATTTTCCGTCCGCCGAAGCGCACAAAGCCGCGCAAAACGAAGCCATCCAAAGGGCGTTGACCAGCTTTAAAGAAAAAGCGGCCTTGATTGCGCAAAATTTAGGCAAAAATTGGCGCGTCCACACTTTAAATGTTAACGCGTCCGAACTGAACGAAGGCGACAACGCCCCCCATTTTTACGGCAGAGCGCAATCGGCCAAAGGTATGGTCAGCGATGAAATGCCCGTTGTGCAAGGCACAGGCAAAGTCACCGCCCAAGTCAGCGGCAGCGTGATTTTGTATTAATTTGCTTTTGTCTTTAACAACGCGACCAAAGGCCTTAAAACCTTTGCGGCCAACCTTTTTTCGCTGTTTTTTCGGAAAAAAGGTTGGCCGCAAGGTGCCGCTTCAGCTTAGAATTTCATTTGATTTTATAGACACAAAATCCTAACTTTTCGGAAGGCATATAAATGAGTACTCAATCTCTTGATGATATTGCTGGTCAGTTGAAAAATAATGCGAGTAAAGTTCAATTAATTTATGCGTTTAATGGAACAGGTAAAACACGATTGTCGCGTGCGTTTAAAGAATTATTTCAAATTCAAGAAGATGATTTTAAAACGAGGCATAAAATCATTTATTACAACGCTTTTACGGAAGATTTATTTTATTGGGATAACGATTCATGCAAATTGAAAATCCAGCCCAATTCGTTTACTGATTGGATATTGAAAGACCAAGGCCAAGATCAAAATATCGTGACCAACTTTCAGCGTTACATCAGAAATAAATTAACACCCCGTTTTAATGAAGCATGTACTGAAGTTGTTTTTTCGTTAAAACGGGGCAATGATGAACATTTTGACCATCTGAAAATATCCAAGGGTGAAGAAAGTAGCTTTATATGGAATATTTTTTACACGCTGCTGTCTCAAATAATTTCTGTTCTTAATCAAAAACCTGAAGATCGTGAGACTCCCGATTATAATGATTTGGAGTATATTTTTATTGATGACCCTGTCAGTTCTTTAGATGATAATCATTTGATTCAAATGGCTTGTGATTTAGCTGTATTAATCAATGGAAGTTCATCTCCGCTTAAATTTGTTATTGCGACGCATAGCACTGTTTTTTATAATGTTTTATTTGAAGAATTGAATATAAAGAATAAGAAAAAAGATGGGATAAGTTTTATCTTGAGACAGGTAGATGAGGTAATACCCCCCAAAACCGAAGTGTTTAAAAGTAGAACTCAACACAAGCCATGCACGTCAGTGCGTGGCGCGTGAGTCGATTTCAGAGAGACTTCGTATTTGGAAGGGGGTTTTGCCGCCCAGCG
>JBILQJ010000057.1:0-7275 GCA_044373325.1 Burkholderiales bacterium | reverse complement strand
TCCCTAATGTGTTTTGCATAAACAGCCATCAAATTGTCAGTCACATTAGTAAAAATAGCACTGTAAATACTGGCTTTTAAAAAGTCATTGCTCTTCATAAGTTCCTTTCTTGCTTGAGCCTTGCGGCCAACCTTTTATCCAAAAAACAAGGAAAAAAGGTTGGCCGCAAGGCTTTATAGCGCTGGATACCGTTAAGGCATTTTATAGCCTTTGTGCAAGGCTACCGTGCCAGCGGATAAATTGTTGTAATCCACTTTGATAAAACCCACGCTTTCTATCAAGCTTTTGAGCGTTTCTTGGTCGGGGTGCATGCGGATGGATTCTGCCAAATATTGATAACTTTCAGCATCTTGTGCCACGAGTTTTCCCATTAACGGCAAAATTTTGAACGAATACACATCATAAATTGGTGCTAAGGGTCGGGCGACTTTTGAAAACTCCAGCACTAATAATTTGCCACCCGGTTTTAAAACGCGGTGCATTTCTTGTAAAGCCACGTCTTTGTGCGTCATGTTGCGCAAACCAAACGCCACTGAAACCACATTAAAATAATTGTCAGGAAAAGGCAGTTTTTCGGCATCGGCCAAGGCAACGGGCAAAATACGCCCTTCATTGAGCAAGCGGTCGCGGCCAACGGTCAACATTGACGGGTTGATGTCGGTGAGCCAAACTTCCCCCGTTGCCCCGACACGTTTTGCCCAGCCTCGCGCCAAATCGCCTGTGCCGCCAGCAATATCCAAGACTTTATCGCCTTGGCGCACGCCCGCAGCATTGAGCGTGAAGTGCTTCCAAACCCGATGCAAACCGCCCGACATAAGGTCATTCATGAGGTCGTATTTTTGAGCGACGGAATGAAAAACTTCCGCCACTTTTTTCGCTTTTTCTGATTCGGCTACCGTTTGAAATCCAAAATGCGTGGCTGGTTCTTTCATGATAAGTGCACCTTTAAAATTAATGATCTAGGTATTTTTCAGCATCCAAAGCCGCTTGACAACCCGAGGCCGCAGAAGTCACAGCTTGGCTATAAATCGGGTCTTGTACGTCGCCTGCGGCAAAAACGCCAGCAATATTTGTGGCTTGCGCATTGCCATCGCGGCCACCTTTGGTGATTAAATAACCCGTTTCGTCCATGTCCAATTGGCCTTTAAAGATGTCCGTGTTGGGTTTGTGGCCGATGGCGATGAAAACGCCAGTCACAGGAATGATTTTGGTCGAGTCATCGGCCAATTTCACTTTCACGCCCGTCACGCCTGATGCGTCACCCACAATTTCTTCTGTTTGGGCATTGAGTTGTAAAGTAATTTTGCCTTCTTCCACTTTTTTCATCAATTTGTCCACCATGATTTTTTCGGCTCGGAAGGTGTCGCGTCGATGTATCAAGGTCACATGGCTGGCAATATTGGCCAAATACATGGCTTCTTCAACCGCTGTATTACCGCCACCAACCACGGCAACGGCTTGTTTTTTATAAAAGAAACCATCGCAAGTGGCACAAGCCGAAACGCCGCGCCCCGCAAACGTTTCTTCGGAAGGCAAGCCCAAATATTTGGCCGAAGCACCTGTCGAAATAATCAAGGCATCGCAAGTATAAATGCCCGCATCGCCTTCTAAACGCATGGGTTTTTCGGTCAAATGCGCGGTGTGGATTTGGTCAAAAATGATTTCTGTGCCAAAACGTTCGGCGTGTGCTTGAAAACGCGCCATGAGTTCTGGGCCTTCAACGCCTTTGTCATCGGCTGGCCAATTGTCCACGTCTGTCGTGGTCATGAGTTGGCCGCCTTGCGCCATGCCCGTAATCATAACGGGTTGTAAATTGGCGCGCGCGGCGTAGACGGCGGCGCTGTAACCTGCGGGGCCAGAACCTAAAATTAATAAAGTAACGTGGCGTGGGGTTTTGTCTGTCATGGTGGATTTTCCTATTTTATAAAAAGGTAAAGGGTCTGGTAACGTGAATTATTCGGCTAAACTGGCTGAAGTGTACACCGTTTGTACATCATCCAAATCTTCTAAAGCGTCGATTAAGCGCTGCATTTTAACGGCATCTTCGCCACTTAATTCAATGTCGTTGGCGGGACGCATGGTGACTTCGCCGATATCAGAAGCAAAGCCTTGGGCAGCCAAAGCATCTTTGATTTGTCGCCATTCGTAAGGTCCAGTCACTACTTCTTTAGAACCATCTTCGTGCGTGATGACATCTTCCGCACCCAATTCTAACGCCGCTTCCAATAACTTTTCTTCGTCCACTTCAGGAGAAAAAATCAAATAACCGCAATGCGTAAATTGAAAAGCAACGCTGCCATCTGTGCCCAAATTGCCGCCAAACTTAGAAAAAGCATGGCGCACATCGGCCACGGTACGCGTTTTGTTGTCGGTTAAGCAATCGACCAACACCGCCGCGCCGCCCAAGCCGTAGCCTTCATAACGACATTCTAAGTATTCAACGCCTTCTAAGTTGCCCGTACCGCGATCAATGGCGCGTTGTACGTTGTCCTTGGGCATATTGGCATCAAAGGCTTTGTCTATGGCCAAGCGTAAGCGCGGATTTAACGCCACGTCACCGCCACCCATGCGTGCGGCCACCGTGATTTCTTTGATGAGCTTGGTAAAAATTTGGCCACGCCGCGCATCTTGGCGGCCTTTACGATGTTGGATGTTGGCCCATTTTGAATGTCCTGCCATGGTTTGCTCCTTAATTTTGAGTGAAATGTGATGTTTAAATAATAATAATGGTTGAAAGGTCGTATTTTAAGATAAAAAACGTTGCCTTGTGCCTTCTAATTGAATGACGGTTCGTAAGTTCGCCGCTTGGGTCAGTAATAATAATTGTTGGCTGGCCACCGCAAAATCTTCGTTGACCACGATGTAATCATATTGCGCCATTTTATCCAGCTCCAATTGTGCTTGGCTCATGCGCTTTGCAACCACTTCCGCGCTGTCTGTGCCTCGACCTTCTAAACGCCGTTTTAATTCGGCCAAAGAGGGTGGGGCAATAAAAATACTCACGGCATCGGGGCATTGCGCTTTAACCAATTCAAAGCCTTGCCAATCAATTTCGAGTAAGACATCAAAACCTTGATTGAGTATGGCTTGCACGGTCGATTTGCTGGTGCCGTAATAATGTCCGTAAACGTTGGCATATTCTAAAAAGTCGGCTGCCGCAATTTTTTGTTCAAATTGTGCCACGTCAGTAAAATGATAATGCACACCCTGTTGCTCGCCCGTGCGTGGCGCGCGTGTGGTGTGCGAAACAGAAAGCTGTATGTGTGTATTTTGTTTTAACAATTCAGCAACCAATGAGGTTTTTCCTGCGCCAGACGGGGCAACAATAATAAAAACAGAGCCTTGCATAAAGGGAGATTCCTTAAAAATAAAATGGATAAAATCGATGTAAAACGATGATGAATAAACTTTCGGCCAACCTTTTTTGAGTTTGGCCTTGCTTGGTTTTCTGTGCGATAAACTTATTCGCGATGATAAGGGTGGCCATTTAAAATGGCATAAGCTCGATATAATTGCTCGGCCAATAAAACGCGCACCATGCCGTGCGGCAAGGTCATAGCCGATAACTGAATTTTTTTATCGGCTCGGTTTTTGACTGCCGCCGTCATGCCATCTGCACCGCCAATCACAAAGCAAACGTCTTCTGATGCGTCTTGCCATTTTTCTAGGACTTTGGCCAGCTGCATTGATGTCCAGTTTTCGCCGTGTTCATCTAAAATCACCACCTGATTTCGAGGCGGAATGGCGGCTAAAATTCGCGCTTCTTCAGCCGCCATGCCTTTTGCGGCATCCACACCGCCGCCGCGTTTTTCGGGGCGAATTTCGATTAACTGCAAGATTAGGTCTCGCCCTAAGCGTTTTTGGTAATCGGCATAAGCCAAATTGACCCAAGCAGGCATTTTGGTGCCAACCGCAAGTATCGTGATTTTCATGTCGCGTATTTCTATTAATAACAAAGATTTAAAGTATAAAAGGTTGGCCGCAAAGCCTCACGCCGATTTTTTGCAGCCCATTACCGAATGACCGCCGCGTTGTCGATGAGTTCAAAGCGAATGGCCACTTGTTTTTGGCTATCGACCGCGATTTGATTGCGTAAAGCAGGGGTGAAAGTCCAATGTTTGACGCTGTTCATCGCGGCTTTGTCTAAGCGTTTGAAGCCGCTGCTACGCCCCAGTTGCATACCGCTGACTTTACCTTGCGCATTGATTTCTAACTGTAAAAGCACCACACCCGATTCCCCGTACAAAATCGACTCTTCAGGATAAATGGGCTTGGGCGTTGCGGCCGCACCCAATTGATAGCTGGCCGTGCTAAACATTACTCTTGCTTCTTGGGCTGAAGCGGTCTTGTCCTGCATCGGCGTAGTGTTGAGAGTCAAATTGTCTGCTGATTGTGGCGCAGGACTGGGCGCGATGTTGTCTTTTTTGGCAAGCTTGCTTGTGCTTGGTCGTATGGGTTTAGACGGCGTGGCCATCGTGGTAAGTGTCGTTTGTGTTGCTTTGTTTTTAGGCGCGGTTGGTAAGTTGGGCGCTAAAGCAATTTCAAGGCGTAAAGGTGACTTTTGCAACAGATTACTTGGGCTGAGTTGGGCGGCGTTGCCCAAAGTCGGTACGGTTGAACGATAAACCAGTGCGAAAATCAGCCCATGTATACAAAAAGAAGCCAAAAGGGCGATTAAGTGAGGAGATAGAAGACGGTTTTGTTTTGTTTTAGCGGGTATTTCCATCATAAAAATTATCGTCTTCCCCAATTCTAATCAGCGGCATATTAAACCAATAAGCAATCAATCAACACTTACCAAGTCCAATTGTTGCGCCAAGCTTGCATCACGGCATCGGGGTAAGTGGCTTTGCCTCGGCTGCCATTGTAACGACCTAAAGCCAAAAATAAATTGCCATTTTCTCGGTCTAAATAATGGCGCAAAATGGTGCAGCCATAACGCAAATTGGTTCTAACATCAAATAAATTATGCTCGCCCGTGCCGATATTGTTGACCCAAAAAGGCATGACTTGCATCAAGCCTTTTGCGCCAACCGAACTGATGGCATAAGGGCGAAAATTACTTTCAACTTGTATTAACCCCAAAACCATTTGAGGATCCAAGCCCGCTCGACTGGCTTCGTATTGAATTTGCGTCAGCAACCGTTCGCGTGCCCAAGTATCGGGTATGCGCTTGGCCAAGCGGGCACTCATAGCCGATAACCAACGTTGGCCTTCGGCGGGAGATTGAAATACCAAATATGGCTCTTTAAAATCTGTGACGCTGCGCGTCATGGCCGATGCAACGTTGGCCGCAAGGGTTTCTTCGCGCTGCGCCCCTGCAAAAACTGAACTAGAATAGAATAAACCTAGGCACAAAAGTCCAACAAAAAAAGACGGTAGAGGTCGCATAAAAACAAGCAATAAAAAGAATTGAAAATGCAGAGGAAAAATAAAAGGGGCTATTTTAACGTAAAATGCACCGTTATGGCTTGATTTTTAGAACTCAAGCCCTATTTGTTTGACTTCTTAAAATATAAAAACTGACTATCGGTGACCGATCATGACCCAATTATCCAATCGAGTAAAACAACATTTTTTAGACAGCATCGCCGTTAAACAGGCCGTCATGGACGATCTTGCGCCTGCGGTGGCGTTGGTGGCCGAACGTCTGTTGCAATGTTTTATGGAAGAAGGCAAAGTGCTGGCCTGCGGCAATGGCGGCTCGGCAGCGGATGCCCAGCATTTTGCCGCCGAAATGGTTGGCCGCTTCGAAAAAGAACGGCCGGGATTGGCGGCCATTTCCTTGTCCACAGATACTTCTATTTTAACCGCCATTGCCAATGATTATGATTTTGATGTGATTTTTTCAAAACAAGTCCGCGCCATCGGCCAAGCGGGCGACATTTTGCTGGCCATTTCGACGTCAGGTAATTCAGAAAATGTCATACAAGCCATACACGCCGCGCATGAAAGAGGCATGGTGGTGGTGGCGCTGACAGGCAAAGATGGCGGCGAAATTGGGCGCTTGCTCAACATGGACGATTTGCATTTGAATGTCGCGACAACCAGAACCGCACGCATACAAGAAGTGCATTTATTGATGATACACGCCTTGTGTGACGCGGTAGACAGCCTTTTATTGGGCGAAGGAGAATAAAGAATGAAATGGATGAAAAAACATCAAAAAACGCTAGTGATGGTGGTTGGCTTAACCATGACAGTGACCTTGAGCGGCTGTGTTGCTTTGGCCGTAGGCGGTGCTGCGGTTGGTGCTGCGGTGCTTAGCGATTCAAGAAGCGCAGGGACTCAGTTCGATGACGAAGCTTTAGAAAACAAAGTCATTTTGACCTTACAAAAATCCAAAACGCCAGCTCATGTCAACGTGGTGAGTTACAATAAAGTGGCTTTAATCACAGGGGAGGCCCCAACTTCAGAAGAGAAATCTAAAGTTGAATGGTTGGTTCGCGGCACAGCAGGCGTTAAAAAAGTTTACAACTATGTAGACGTGATGCCAAATAGTGATTACACCGTGCGCAGCAATGACAGCTTGATTACATCTAAAGTTCGTTCAAATATGACGTTAACCAAAGGTTTAAGTGATGGCAAAATTAAAATTTTGACAGAACGCAACGTGGTGTATTTGATGGGTTTGGTCACTAAAGAACAAGGGGGTATGGCCGCTGACATCGCCAGCCGAACGGCAGGCGTGAAAAATGTCGTGACTTTGTTTGAATATCAAAACTAAATCTGAGCATAAAGTAACTTAAAACGACAAGCTTGTTAATCTTTGAACTTAAGGTTAACAAGCTTGTCGTTTTAGCTTTTGATAAAGCGGCTGATTTGGTCGTTTTATGGCTGGCTTGTATGTAAAATAAAAAACATATATACATCAAATAAAAACTTTAATGATAAATATATTGACAGTTAGCCAACATTTTAGGTACACTGCGTACAGATAAATTTTTTGCAAATCTTGTTGGTCTGCTAAACATCTATCTTTCTCCTTTGTAGATTGGGCGCAACATGAAAATGTTGCGTTTTTTTTATTGTTTTTTGCGACAAGTCCCTTGCGGCCAACCTTTTCCTCAATTTTCAACACGAAAACTGGAAAAAAGGTTGGCCGCAAGGGTTTTTTTGTCAAATTTAACGATTGATTTCCTCAAATAATGTTTGAAGCGCCAGCCGCCGTTCTTGGGTTCTTTGGCCTAAACACAGCTGAACGGCCATTTGACGCAGGCTGCCCCCTTCGTAAATTTTAGCCCTCAATTCACAATCGGCATCACGAAAAGCGAG
>JBILQJ010000003.1:0-77010 GCA_044373325.1 Burkholderiales bacterium | reverse complement strand
AATTGTTGTTGGACTGGGTTTTGGGTGTTTAACCGATTTTTTAAAGCCAAATAAGCCTCATTCATTTGCGCGTCTTCTGTTTTATAAAAATCAGTGGCGCACTGCGTCAATTCTAATTGGGTGATGGCGTTAGGGCAATGTTCGGTATTTGCCCATGCTTGAGTGTAAAGGCTGAATCCCATGACTGAAAAAAAGAACCATTTCATGATTAATCCTTTGTTATTAAAAAATAAAAAATTATTGCTGTGATTTTTTTGACTTGCTAAAATGGGCGGAATATGGTTAAATCCAGCCCAATTTTCGAGTCACTTTTATTGAGTTTGTTTTTAGGGAAAAAATCATGCAACGTCGTTTATTGAAATCGAAGTTACATCGCGTGACCACCACGCATTCCGAGCTGCATTATATCGGCTCTTGCGCCATAGATGAAAATCTTTTAGAGGCCGCTGACATCGTTGAAAACGAAGAGATCGAAGTTTGGAATGTTACCAATGGCGAGCGTTTCGCGACTTATGCCATACGCGCAGAACGCGGTTCAGGCATCATTTCTGTCAACGGGTCGGCGGCTCGCCGCGCGGCGGTGGGCGATTTATTGATTATTGCGACTTTTGCCAGTTACAGCGAAGAAGAGCGTCTGACGCATCAACCCATCGCTCTTTTTGTGGATGAAAACAATCAAGAAACCGAACGCAAAATTGGCTCTACGCCAGTACAAAAATCGTCTTAATGTTTGATTTGAATAACCCTTGCGGCCAACCTTTTTCCTGAAATATTCGGGAAAAAGGTTGGCCGCAAGATTTAGTGTTAGCTTATGTCGCCATGTGAAAAATTTGCTACCCAAAGCGTGACCTAAGGTTTATAATTGCGTTTTATTTTTAGGTGGCTTTTAGCCACGATTACACAATAATGAAAATAGTTAAAACAGAAGTACTTATTATTGGCGCAGGTCCCTCTGGTACTGTTGCCGCAGGCATTTTGCGTCAAAACCATGAACGCCGTGTAATGATTTTGGAGCGCACCACTTTCCCACGTTTTTCGATTGGCGAGAGTTTATTGCCGCAAAGCATGGCGTATATCGAAGAAGCTGGTATGCTCAAAGCCGTCATTGAGCAGGGCTTTCAGCACAAAAATGGTGCGCAATTTGCGTGGCGCGATAAGTTCCTCGCATTTGATTTTCGCAAAAAATTCAGCGCAGGCTGGGGTACTACCTATCAAGTTGACCGAGCCAGTTTTGACCAAATTTTGGTCAACGAAGCACTGCGTCAAGGCGCTGATGTACAGTTTAAGCAAGAGGTTTTGAGTATTGAATATAACGCTCAGAGCAAAACGAATACCGTGCGCGTCCGTGATTTAACCAGTCAAACCGAATATACGGTTGAGGCGGATTTTGTGTTAGACGCCAGTGGCTTTGCGCGCGTATTGCCGCACTTACTTGATTTGGAAGTGCCGTCAAACTTCCCTGTACGCCAAGCGATTTTTACGCACGTCAATGACAATATTAGCCCTGCATTGTTTGATCGCAACAAAATTTTGATTACAGTGCATCCTGATTTTATGGATGTGTGGTTTTGGTTGATTCCATTTTCAAATGGGCGCTGCTCATTAGGCGTAGTCGCCGAGCGTGACTTTTTTGCGCAATACGCTGGAACGCCTGCTGAGCAACTCGCTGAACTGGTTGCGCAAACGCCGTCACTTGCCACATTATTACAAAACGCTGATTATCCAATTCCCGTACAAACAATTACTGGCTACTCTGCTAACGTCAAATCATTGGTGGGCGATGGCTACGCGCTGCTGGGCAATGCGGGTGAGTTTTTAGATCCGGTATTCTCATCGGGCATTACGATTGCGGTGAAGTCCGCGAGTTTGGCTGCGAACTGCATCAACAAGCACTACGCGGGCGAAGCGGTCAATTGGACAGTGGATTTTGAAGAAACCTTGCGCTTTGGCGTGGACACATTCCGTACCTATGTTGAGGCATGGTATCAGGGCGACTTTCAAGCGATTATATTTAACGAGCGCGACTACAATGATGACATTCAGATGATGATTTCGTCGATTTTGGCGGGTTATGCGTGGGACAAAAATAACCCGTTGGTTGCTAAAGCCAAGCAACGGTTAACTACCCTAAAGGCTTTATGCGTCGATTAAATTATTTTTTTATTGCGTGCACCACGGTTGTTTTAACCGCGTGTCAACACGGGCCTGTTGTGCCTTCGCAAAATGCGACGGCACAAATCGCACCACTGGCACTGCGTTTATCGCCCGCCTCATTTAACCGCTCAATCAGCTTGATCCAACAAATTACGGTTGAGTACAGCGGTGCGACGCACCAGCTCGACGGTTTAATCGAAATTAACCCACAACAAATCAACGTGGCATTGATGAAGTTTGGACAACGCGTGGTCACAATGAGTGATAATGGGCAGAATTTAAACGTCACCAAAACCCCACATGTGCCTGAGCAAATCAAGCCCGAACAGATTTTGTCGAGCATTCAGTTGGCGTTTTGGTCTACAGCGAGTATTACGGCGCAACTACCTAAGGGTTATCGCCTGGTTGAGTCCAGTAATCAGCGTGCACTGTGGTTGAACGATACTTTAATCAGTACGATTGAATACAGTCAACCTGAGCTTGACGGGCAAACGGCCATTTTTACCAATACCCAAATTAACTACCGCATGACCATCGTCTCGCGCGCCGTTCAATGACCACATCTGCTCCAATTTATATTCAAGACTTAAACGCCATTTGCTCGCTGGGCAATGGCATGACGGCGATTGCGGCGCATTTATTTACGCCGAATGCGACTGATTTTGGCGGTATGTCTGAGCAATATTCTGTGGGTAAACCACTGTATTTAAGCGGGGCGCCTTCAACGTGCGCCCTGCCAGCCGACACACCGCTCGCTTTTCACAGTCGCAATAATGGCTTGATGTACCAAACATTTCAGGCAATAAAAGAGAGCTGGCACGCCGCAACTGCGAGTTGCGCGCCCACCCGCATTGGGATTGTGATGGGTTCGAGCAATTCAGGAATTGAGCAAGGCGAATTGGCTTTGGCGAAATTGCATGCCACACAGGCGCTGCCTGCGGGCTACTTATACGAGCAACAAGAATACGGTTCGCCTGCACTGTATTTAAAGTATTTGTTACAGACTTCTGGCCCTGCGTATACGATTTCAACCGCTTGCTCATCAAGCGCGAAAGCATTTATCAGTGGCGCACGCTTGATACAGGCAGGTTTGTGCGATGTGGTTTTGGTTGGCGGCTCGGATGCGTTGTCACGGCTCACGGTGAATGGTTTTATGTCGCTGGAGGCGATTTCTGCCGCGCGCTCATTGCCATTTTCCGCCAATCGCAGCGGCATTCATTTGGGCGAGGCGTGTGCGTTATTTATTTTGAGTCGCACGCCCAGCGCGGTTGAGTTGTGCGGTTGGGGCGAGAGCGCGGATGCGCACCACATGTCTGCGCCGCAACCCGATGGCAACGGCGCGTTTGCCAGTATGTCGCAAGCGTTGCATAAAGCAGGTTTGGATGCATCGCAAATTGATTACATCAATCTGCATGGCACGGCAACGGCGCAAAATGACGCGATGGAAGCCGCAGCGGTATCGCGCGTATTCCCAAGTCAACCTTGGACTGGCTCAACCAAGTCGCTCACGGGGCATACATTGGGCGCGGCAGGTGCGATTGAGGCTGCGTTTTGTTACTTGACCTTGACTGCTCAAAACCAACGTTTGCCAGCGCACGTGTGGGATGGCGTGCGAGACTCGCGTTTACCTGAATTGCGCTTTGTCACCGATGCCACCCGCGCACATGCTCGTTATGCGTTGAGCAATTCATTTGGTTTTGGCGGTAGCAATGCCAGCTTGATTTTTGCGCGGGTTTGATGATGCGGCAGATACAATTTTTCCCATCATTCCCGCAGGTCGGAATCCAGAGCAAACGCAACGCGTTTGTGCCGTCGTCCATCATTCAATCAGCCAAATCGTGCATTACACGATGCATGGACTCTAGTTTGCGCGGGAATGATGGCTGTTTTTAATAATATTGAGGTGCTTTAATGCTACCCACTTGCGCCCGCCCGTACATGCCGCATGATTTGCCGATGGCATTGATTGACGACATCATCGCGTGTGATGAGCAAACTGCCACAACGCGTATAACCATTACGCAAGAGAGTTTATTTTTGGATGCACAACAGCGCATCAGTGTACTGGTGGGGATTGAGTACATGGCGCAATCCGCGGCGGCTTGGTCGGGTTACAACAACAGACATGGCTCAATGCTCAGCCCTGTCGGCATGTTATTGGGTACGCGCCATTATCAATCGGACTGTGCGTTTTTTAGTGTGGGTGATGTGTTGACGATTGAGGTGGCGTGTTTACTCCAATCAGCCGACGGCATGAGCTCGTTTGACTGTTCGATTGAGCGCGACGGCAGAATTGTTGCCCGCGCGTCGCTGACTGTTTTTCAACCCAACCATTAATTTTTGCCCCATTTTTTGTTTTAAAGCGATATTGATATGACCACCAAAACCATCCTCATTACAGGCTCATCGCGCGGCATTGGCTTAGGCATTGCAAAGCGTTTGGCGGCTTCTGGCTATGCAGTTGTGTTGCACGGACGACACGCGGGCGCGTTGCAAGCGTTGTGCGATGATTTTACGGCGCAAGGCGTTCCTGCGCGCTATTTGGCATTTGATATTGCCGACCGCGCCACGGTTCAAACCTTGCTTGAGGCCGATATCGAACAATACGGTTGTTATTATGGCGTGGTGTGTAACGCAGGAATTGCACAGGATACGGCGTTTCCTGCCATGACCGATGCGGAATGGGACAGTGTGATTCAAACCAACCTCAATGGCTTTTATAATATTTTGCGCCCGCTCACCATGCCCATGATACAAACCCGTCAAGCGGGGCGCATCGTGACGATTTCATCGGTATCAGGCGTAACGGGCAATCGTGGTCAAGTAAATTACAGCGCGGCGAAAGCCGGGATTATTGGCGCGACCAAGGCATTGGCTGTAGAGCTTGCCAAACGCAGAATCACCGTCAATTGCGTCGCTCCTGGCTTGATTGATACAGACATGATAGAGCCACACGTGCTAGAGGAAGCACTCAAAATCATCCCCGTTCAGCGCATGGGTACGCCTGCGGAAGTCGCTGGCGTAGTGAATTTTTTAATGTCTGACGAAGCGGCTTATATAACGCGCCAAGTGATTTGCGTCAATGGAGGGATGTGCTAATGAAACGTGTCGTCGTCACAGGTATGGCTGGCATTAGCCCCATCGGTAATGATTGGGCGACCATATTGGCGCACCTGCAACAACAAACCAATGCGGTGCAATTTATAGATTCGTGGGCAGAATACAGTGACCTGAATACCCGCATCGGTGCACCTGCCGCCGCGTTTGATTTGCCCGCGCATTACAACCGAAAATCCACGCGCGGCATGGGGCGTGTGGCGCTCATGGCTGTGCGCGCGTCTGAATTGGCGCTACAAGATGCGGGGCTTTTGGGCGATGAATGGCTGAAGTCAGGCGAGGTTGGAATTTCATATGGCTCATCATCAGGTTCTCCCAACGCAATCAGCGATTTTGGGCAAATGCGCATTGACAAAAAAGTCGAGGGCATCAATGCCACCACGTATATCCGCATGATGAGTCACTCGGCTGCGGTCAATATTGGCGTGTTTTTTGGCATCACAGGGCGGATTATTACCACGTCCAGCGCCTGTACGTCTGGCAGTCAAGGCGTGGGTTACGCGTATGAAGCGATTACCTCAGGTCGTCAAATTGCAATGGTTGCGGGCGGCGCAGAAGAACTGGACGTGACGCAAGCGGCGATTTTTGACACCTTATTTGCCACCAGCACCCAAAATAAATTTCCGCATTTATCGCCGCGCCCGTTTGACAGCAAGCGTGACGGCTTGGTCTTGGGCGAAGGCGCGTGCACGTTGATTTTAGAAGAGTACGAACACGCAATCGCGCGTGGCGCAAACATATATGCTGAACTGGTTGGTTTTGGTACAAATAGCGATGGCAAACACGTCACGCACCCACAAACCGAAACCATGGCACAAGCGTTACATTTGTCGCTCAAAGATGCGCAGATTGGTGCGGCTCAAATTGGCTACGTCAACGCGCACGGTACTGCGACAGAACAAGGCGATATTGCCGAATCACAAGCGACGTGGTCGGTGTTTGAGCGTGACGTACCAATCAGCTCGCTTAAAAGCTATATGGGACATACGCTGGGCGCGTGCGGCTCCCTCGAGGCAATGATTTCAATTTTGATGATGCGCGAGGGTTGGTTTGCACCTACTATCAATTTAACCGATATTGACAAACGTTTGCCTGCGCTGGGATTTTTGCAACAAGGCATGCGTAACGCGAACATTGAATACATGATGAGCAATAACTTCGCGTTTGGTGGCATCAATACCTCGCTGATTTTTAAACGTTGGGGTTAAACATGCCTGCACTATTTACGCCCATTTTGAGCATCAATGACGTGGTCAATGCCGCGCATGGCGTGAATTTTTTGACTGCGTCTGAGCGTGATTTATTGAGCTGTCGCACCAACATCAAGCAACAACACAATTTTATCGCGGGTCGCTGGGTGCTTAAAAACCTGCTCATGCAAGACATGGGCGGTTCTTTTTTAGACTGGTGTATTTTGCCCAGTCCAACAGGTGCACCGAAAGCGTTTTTGCACGGAGAACTATGTGCGGCTGGCGTGAGCATTAGCCACAGCAGCACCATGGTTTTGGCTGGCTTGAACCACGCGGGTGAGTTGGGTGTCGACATTGAAGAGCTTCGCCCGCGTGCGTGTTTAAACAATTTGGCTGATTTGGTGACGTATATTGCCACGAAGGCTGAATTGAATTGGTGGCACGCACAAGTACAGCCATTAGCCGCGTTTTATCAGCTGTGGTGCGCAAAAGAAGCTGTGGGCAAACTGCGCGGCACAGGCCTAACGGGTGCAACATTGCGCACTGAATCATTGATTGAAATAAACAACACACAGTGGCGCACGGCGGATGGCATTTGCATCACGCATTTAACCACGGCGCAACACATATGCGCCGTCGCGAAGTATGGTGCATAAGACTTATTTTGGATAAACTCATGAATTTTTCGATTGCACAAACCGCCGCTTGGGCACCTGGTTTAACGACACCCGCCGCTTGGCTGGCGTGGGCAAAGTCACCCTATTTACCCAATGTGGATGGCACGCCTGATGTTCCCGAAATTCCTGCCATGCAACGACGCCGTATGAATCGCTTAAGCCGCATGGCGTATGTGGTGACGCAGGCAATTGAGAACAGTGCACATTTGCCGCAAATTTTTTGTGCGCGTCATGGAGACCTTGATCGCACGGTAAAATTACTTCAACAATTGGCAATGCATGAGCCACTGTCATCGAGCAATTTTGCGTTGTCTGTACACAATGCGGTGGCCGGAGGCGTGAGTATTTTACAAAACAATACACAGCCAATTACCTCATTGGCGGCGGGGCAAAACCGCATTGGCGCGGCGATGATCGAGGCGTTAAACCATTTGGTTGAATATGAGCAAGTGGTGCTGGTGGTGTATGACGACATGATGCCCGAGATGTATCACGCGCTCAATCAGCCCCGCCATGCACCGTATGCGTTTGCACTTAAAATCACGCGCGGCAATCAATACGGGCTTAATTGGCAAACAGCGCATCAAACCGATACAAATGAACCCTTGTCCAACGATTTGGCGTTTTTGGCATTTGTACTGAATCAACAATCTGCATTGAATTATGTAGTGGGCGGCGTGGAGTGGCAATGGTCGCATTTATCTTAACTCGTTTCAATTACCATTGGCGATTTGCTTTTACGGCATTGAGCTTTGCGCTGTTTGGCATGGGCGGCTTGATATTGGGTTTGCTGGTGTTTCCTTGTTTCCTTATCATCCCAAACTTAGCGCGTCGCCAAAAACTAGCGCGCAGCCTCATACAGCGCACGTTCCGTATTTTTATTGGCTTTATGCGGTTTTTTGGTATCCTCACTTACGATGTGTCGGGCTTTGACAAAATAAATCAGCGCAATGGCTTGTTGATTATTCCCAATCACCCGACGTTACTTGATGTGGTTTTTTTGGTCGCGTTTATCAATCAGGCCGATTGCATTGTCAAAGCAAGTTTGTTTAATAACCCGTTTATGTTTGGTGCAACCCGCACGGCGCGTTATATTCCAAACCGCTCTGATGATGCGGACGGCTTGGTCAAACAGTGTATTGAGCGGATTCAAAATGGCAGTAATTTGATTGTGTTTCCCGAAGGCACACGCACCATTGTGGGGCAACCTGTCACCCTTAAGCGCGGCGCGTCAAACATCGCGGTGCGTGGCAATATCAACCCAACTCCGATTTTTATTTCATGCACACCTTCGAGCTTATCAAAGTCGCACAAATGGTACAAGATGCCCCCTAAAAAAATGCACTTTACATTTGATGTGCAAAATGATTTTTTTATTGCGAGCGCGCTATCACCCACCGAAGGGCTGTCTGCCCGTTTATTAACCAAGCAATTAACACATTATTTTAGAGAAAATCAACCATGTCAGAACTCGAATTAGAACTCAAACAACTGATTATTGACACCCTCATGCTTGAGGATATCGCGCCCGCCGAGATTGACACGCAAGCACCTTTGTTTATCGAAGGCTTGGGCTTGGACTCGATTGATGCGCTCGAACTGGGCGTTGCACTGCAAAAAAAATACGGTGTGCAAATCTCCGCCAAATCTGAAGACACCCAAAAACACTTCGCCAGCATCAGCACGCTGGCGCAAATGGTTCATGACACACGCACGATTTAAACCCGAAAAGACTCCTATGAACAACCAAGATTTATTTCCTACTATTTCCAAAACTTTGCAAGAGTTATTTGATATTCCTGCCGACAAAATCACGCTTGAAGCGCGCTTGTATGAAGATCTTGACATTGACAGCATTGATGCGGTTGATTTAATCATCAAAATGCGCAAAATCACAGGCAAAAAAGTTGAGCCCGAAATGTTTAAATCCGTGCGCACCATTGGCGATGTGATTACCGCGCTTGAGTCCGCCAAATAAATGGTGAAGTTATTGCTCAAAGTCATCTTTGCGATTATCACGGCGACATATCCGTTTGCCCTGTATTTTGGGCGGCAATATTATTCGCCCATGCAAATGAGTCTGGTATTGTTTGGCGTGATTTTTATTCGCGCCTATTTACTGGGTTTTCAAACGCCGGCTGGGCGATGGTGGTTGGCGGGCGGCGCGCTGTTGGTGTTGGTGACCTACATTTTCAACAACGACGCATTATTACTGTGGTATCCCGCGATTGTAAATTTGATTTTTTTGGTATTTTTTGCCCGCAGTTTGGCTACGCCGCAAACTGCCATTGAACGGCTGGCGCGCCTGACCGAACCTAATTTACCACCACACGCAGTTGCATATACCCGCAAAGTAACTATTTTGTGGTGCGGCTTTTTTATCGTCAATGGCGCACTGGCAATTGCTACGACGTTGTACGGCGACGCGAAAATTTGGGCGTTGTACAACGGCTTGATTGCTTATTTATTAACTGCCGCCTTGTTTGCGGTTGAATGGCTTTACCGCCAATACCGTCGTCGTACTCATGCACACTCTTGAATCATTCAATCATCTTTTAAACCAAAGCGACACCCGCGTTGCGCTGAGCAACCCCGAGCGCGATGTGACGTGGGATGAATTGCGCCTGTCCATCGAGGCGTGGCGCGTGGCGTTTGCCGCGCGCCCTGAGCCGACTTGGGCGTTGTATTGCTTGGATACGGGCGTATTTTTGGTGGCATTATTGGGTGCCTGGCAAGCGGGCAAACATGTTTATTTGCCCAGTGATGCGTTACCCACAACCGTTGCGTCATTACACGAATACGACGTGGCGTTTGCGGGCGATTTTGCGCTGAGTCAATTGTCTACGGCGGACATTCAACTGTGCGTGCCCACGTTGACGGCGTACTATATTGCCCCGACGGTGCGCACGTTTTTCTTTACATCTGGTTCAACGGGCAAACCGTGCCCGATTGCTAAAACCATGCGGCAATTATTAACAGAAGTGCGGGTTTTGCAACAACAGTTTGGCGCGCAACTCGCCACGCATCCCGTATATGCGAGCGTCTCGCACCAGCATTTTTATGGTTTTATTTTTCGATTGTTGCTACCACTCGTTGGACGATGCGCCATTTCTAACCGCTTGCTCAACTACCCAGAAAATCTGCTTGCGTTGCCGCATGCGCCGTACACATTGATTAGCAGCCCTGCGTTTTTAAGCCGCGCAAGTGATGAATCTGATTGGTCAGATTTGCCACGCCCGCAGGTTGTCTTTTCTGCAGGTGGGGTTTTGAAAACAGCGGATAGTGCGCAGATTGCTGCATTGTGGGATTGTACGCCGATTGAAATTTATGGCAGTACCGAAACAGGTGCGGTGGCGTATAGACAAGCTGATGCGCTGTTTGCGCCGTTGCCATCAGTGCAGGTTTTAGTTGATGAGGTGCAACAACTGTGCGTGCGCAGTGACTACTTAGATGTCGATGAACCGATGTTTGTTACCTCGGATTTGGCGTGCATTGATTCGTGTGGCAAGTTTGCGTTACGCGGGCGCACAGACCGTTTGGTCAAAATTGAAGAAAAGCGCATTTCGCTCACACAGGTTGAAGTCTTGCTGCAAAACCATGAATTGATTGACGATGCGCAGATTGCTGTGCTTGAGTTTGCACGCACCACGCTGGGCGCTGTGTTGTGTTTAAATGCGGCTGGCGCAACACGTTTGGCAAGCATAGGGCGGCGTGCATTGATTGATGAATTCAAACTGTCGCTCAAAAATACCATCGAGCGCATTGCCATTCCCAAACGCTGGCGTTTTGTGGCTCAGATGCCGCTAAACAGCCAAGGCAAGGTGGAACAAAAAACGTTATTGCAGTTATTAAATGCTCCTGAAATCTGTACCTTGCCGCAGATTGTCAGCCAAATAATTGACGAGGCATGCGCACAATTAGACCTTGTCATTCCCGTTGATTTGCAATATTTTCAAGGACATTTTGCGGAGCAAGCGATTTTACCAGGTGTGGTGCAAATTGAGTGGGCGCAACGCTACAGCCAGCTTTTTTTTGGCGCGCAACTGCCCGATACACCACTTACGATTGAACTTAAAAAACTGAAGTTCAAAAAGATTATTTCGCCTGCCGCGCAAGTCAGATTACAGCTCACATTAAACAATCAAAAAGTGGATTTTAGCTACACCTCTGATTTAGGTACACACGCTTCTGGCACGTTGATTTGGAGCGATGCATGACGATTTCATTTAACCCTGCGATTATTATTCCTGTGTTTAACCACGGCGCAACCATTGGGCAGACGGTAGCGTGTATTTTAAGCACCACAGATTTACCGATTATTTTAATCAATGACGGCAGTGATGCGGCGTGTTCTGAGGTGTTACAAAGTTTGATGCAAGCCCGCGTGCAACTGGTGGCGCATGCACACAATCAGGGCAAAGGCGCTGGTATTCAAACAGGTTTTCGCACAGCCACATCGCTTGGTTTTACACATGTGTTGCAAGTCGATGCAGATGGGCAGCACGCGCTGGGCGATATTGCGCATTTTATCCGTTTGGCTCAGGCGCATCCTGCAACCATTATTTGCGGTTGCCCTATTTATGATGCAACCGTGCCCAAACACCGTTTATACGCGCGTTATTTGACCCACATTTGGGTGTGGATTAACACGGTTTCGTTGCGGATTAAAGACTCGATGTGTGGCTTTCGCGTGTACCCGCTCGCGCCGTTGTTGCCGATAATCGAGCGTTACAACATGTACCCGCGAATGAGTTTTGAAACCGAACTGCTTGTGCGCGGAGACTGGGCGGGGGTGTCAATAATCAATGTGCCCACGCAAGTTCATTACCCCGCCGATGGCGTGTCGCATTTTTTATCGGTGCGTGACAATGTGTACATCAGTCTCATGCACACGCGGTTGTTTTTTTGCATGTTGCCGCGCCTACCCAAGTTATTGCGTCGTTTTTTTTCTGACAAACCAAAATTTGATGCCTAAATCATGCTGCGTTTAGTCATGTTTAATATGAGTTTTTTTTGCCTCAAACTCACGTATAGTTTGCTTAGTTTTTAACCTCTATTGGAGAAAATAGCATGGCAGCATAACATCAAGACGACGAACAACGCTTTGCCTTGGGTATTATTGTTGGTTTCATCATCAGCACGATTGTTGGTTTTTGTATTTAGTGGGGGCATGAACAGTGGTTCAAGCACAACGGACACCAAAGCACACGCAACGAGCACCACAAATACTGAAGCGGCATACACTAATAAAATGGCCGCAATTCCTGACGCACAAGCGAACGCTGTGATTGAAGATGGCATGGTGAAATTTTACTTTGCCAGCGACAAAGTTGATTTGACGGGCAACACGCAAACGATGCGTTAAAAGACGTGATTGTGGGGGCTTAAAGCGGCAAAAAAGCCACGATTTCTGGCTACCTTGACTCAAGATGGATCTTAAAACCAATGAAATGCTGTCTAAACAATGCTCCGAATGGGTATACAACAGCTTCCTTGCCTTAGGCATCAACAAGACAAAACAAGTGCGCAGACGCAACCAACTGTAAATCAAGCCTTCAGTAGGTTATAATGCCAACCGCTCGCGCTCGCCGCGAAATCTCACTTAGAGGGCTTTGCATAACCAGCCAATTCAACAGCCTCTATTTTTGGAAGCTGCAAAATGACGGGCAATTGGGATTTTTTCATGTTTTTTACCTAAAACTTGTTCGGGCTTCCCCAATAAGTTTTGTCGATTCACAACAAAGTAGATTTTTAATTTGTTGTGCAAAGGTCTCACTTAAAGAAATGGAACGTTATGCGCCAGCCAACTCGCCATTGGGCCACGATCGGAGAAAGAACATTTGCCAGCGGCATTTTATGGCTGTTGCATGTGTACCGCTTACTGGGCGCATGGCCATTTAAGTTGTTTATGTACCCCGTGGTGGGTTTTTATTTTATAACCAGCGCCAGTGCTCGGCGCGCTTCGCTCACGTATTTGCAGCGCATGCAGATCAGTGGCAGCGTTGTAAAGCCAAATCTGCGCACTTCTTTTCGCCATTTCGTGCATTTTGCAGATGGTTTATTGGATAAACTATTGGCCAATACACCTGACTTTAAAGCGCCTGTGGCTGCTATTTACAACCGTGAGTTGGCCACGCAATTGCTCGACAAAAAACAAGGCTTTTTAATACTCACATCACATCTTGGCACAGTAGAAGTGGCGCGCACCATTGCCAAATTAAGCAATCGCCCGCTAAACGTCCTCACGCACACCAAAAATAGCCAATCATTTATGACGATTTTAAAAAAACTCAATCCAAACACCACCTTCAATTTAATTGAAACCTCGCAGTTTGATCCAGCGCTATCTATTAAATTGTCCGAAAAAGTGGCAAATGGCGAAATTATTGCGGTGGCTGGCGATAGGGTGCCAGTGTCGGATGACGGCAAACACGCGGTGCCGTGTGAGTTTTTGGGACAAACCGCGTATTTTCCAACAGGAGGATATTTGTTGGCATTTATGTTTAATTGTCCCATTTTGTTGATGTTTTGCTGCAAAAATGCACTTGGTTACACGGTGGAATACGAGGTATTGGCCGACAAAATAGAGCTGCCGCGCCAAAATCGCGCCGCCGCATTGCAAGGTTATGCGCAACAATACGCGCACCGCTTGGCGCAGGCCTGCCACAAATACCCTTTGGAGTGGTTTAATTTTTTCGATTTTTGGCGGGCGTACAAATGAAGATTAAGAACTTATCTCAATTTCCTGCCTACACAGAAACTGTGATTCAGCCACAGTTTCACGACCTTGACCCGATGAATATTGTTTGGCATGGCAATTACGTCAAATATTTAGAAGTTGCACGGTGCGCACTGTTGCAAACCATTGATTATGATTACCCACAAATGCAAGCCTCGGGCTACGCGTGGCCTGTTGTGGACATGCGCCTTAAATACATTCGCCCGATTGCGTACGCGCAATCCGTGATTGTGGCCTGTGCGATTACCGAGTGGGAAAATCGTTTAAAAATCAACTACGAAATCAAAGACGCTCAAACTATGCGCGTGCTGCATCGGGCGTACACCACGCAAGTTGCGGTGGCAATTTGTAATTTTGAAATGTGTTATCAATCCCCAGACGTGCTGCTGCAAAAAATTAATGCGTGCATTCAAAATCAAGGCATTACAATTTAACCAAAGAAAATTATCCGTCATGAGTATTACATTTAAAACGTACCGTAAATTATTGACGTCCATCGCAGTACTGGCCTTGTGCGCGGCCGCGCCCAGTTACGCCCAAAGCACGCAACAATTATTACAAACCGTATCGAGCAGTCTGAACCGCACAGAAGGCTTGCAAGCGCAGTTTAGACAGGTCAAACAGATTCGCGGCTTTCGCACCAGCATGGTTTCAACGGGTAAATTGGTTGCAGTGAACAACAAAGGCATGCTGTGGATTACTGAAAGCCCCAGCGCGTCCACGCTCAAAATCACGCCTAACGGCATGGTTGAAAATCGCGGCGGCACCAACACCAATATTGACAATGGTCCGAGTACGAAAACCATCAACACCATTTTTTCAAGCGTTTTGACGGGTAACTTTGGCGTACTGGAACAGTATTTTAATATTACAGGCAGCGCGCAAAGCAAAGGCGCATGGAATCTGAATTTGATTCCAAATAGCCCGAATATGAAGCAAGTCATTATGCAAATCCAAGTAAGCGGCGCGCGTTATGTTCAGTCCGTGCGCATCAGCGAGGCCAACGGTGATCAAAGCGTGATTACGTTTAGCCAAACCCAAGCCATTAGCCCTGCGAGCGTGTCGTTTTAAACATTATTTTCAACGTCATCTTCAGTATCTTTTCCAGTAAAGTACTCGGTACAAACAAGTTCAAACATGTAGGGCGGGCATTCATGCCCGCCCTTGATTTGGCGCCATGAGCTCCAATAATTTAAACGCTTGGCAACCACAATGACTCCAACCACACACAAACGCGCATCCAAAATCAGCTTAATTGCCAGCGGCTTGTTCTTAACGCTGGTTTTAGGCTTGCTCGTATACGCCATCCTGGCGCGTGGCGCGTTGCTTAACGGTATCAACCGCGACCCGCTGCAGCTTTTACCGCGCGAATTTGCAAAAATCGCGCCACACGACTGGGCTTTGGTGCAAATCGCCAACGAACGACAATCAAAATCTGTGTCGGACAAAATTGTTTTTTTGGTCAGCGCCAAAAATCATGCCACGCGCGAGCAAGCCAAAGCCGCAGTCACTGAACAGTTGCGCCAAAATACACAAATTCAGCCCGTGGCCGCTTTGAACCAGTCGGGCTTACAAGACTTTCTTACGTATTATCAGCCGCATCAAGCGCTCATGTTAACCTTTGAACAGCGCAACAAAATCACCTCACAAACGAACGAGCAATGGCAAAGCCAAATCATCAGCAACGCCATACGCCCTGTTTCAATCGGCTTATCCGTATCGGACGATCCACTGGGCAACTTGCAAACATGGCTGCTCGCGCAACTGGGCAAAACCAAACTCACGCCAAATGACAATGGCCAATTGCAAGTGAGTAGCAATGGCCAAATCTACGACGCATTGGTGTATCAAACCGTGCAATCTGGCTTTGATTTACATGATAAAACCCCACTGATTCAAACCTATAACAATGCAAAAGCTGCCGCAGTCCATATTGACTCGAGCGTGCAAATTATTGCCGCAGGTATTCCCCTGCACGCCTCCGCCGCAACAGAACAAGCAAAGCATGAGGTCAGCATGTTTGGTACGCTTTCAATGATTGGAATTGTGCTGCTCATCGCGTTGGCATTTCGCAGCCTAAAAGCCGTGTTTATGATTGCGCTGAGTTTGGCTATAGGTTTGGGCATGGCGTTTGTATTGACCTATTGGGCTTTTGGGCAGGTGCATTTAATCACGTTGGTGTTTGGTGTGAGCTTGACGGGCGTGGCACAAGATTACGGCTTGCATTTCTTGGCATTTCGCCAAAAAGAAGTCACCAGCTCTGTGTGGAACGTGCGCCGCCATTTGTGGATAGGTCTGTTTTTTGCACTACTCACTACTGTATTTACTTACGCGTGCTTGGCGATTCCGCCATTTCCCGGGTTGCGCCAGCTGGCGTTTTTTTCCGTGGTTGGGCTGATTGGTTCATGGTTGACCGTCATGCTTTTGTTTCCGTATGTGTTCCAAAAGTTACCGCCCGAGTCGGCATTTAACCGCATGTTTCCAAAATGGTGGCTGCGTCTAAAACAAGCCAAACTGCCTATCATGTACCACAAAATCAGCACGGTGCTGCTGCTCATATTGGTGATTTTTGGCTTGAGCCGCACGAGTTTTAAAGACGACTTACGCGCTTTTCAAAACTCACCCAATTGGCTGATGCAAGAGCAAGTCAAAGCGGGTAAATTATTGGGTGAGTCAAATACGCAGTATTTTTTAGTCACTGCCAACAACGAGCAGGCATTGCTTGAGTCAGAAGAGGCTTTGCGCGACCAACTGGATGCGCTCAACGCCGAAGGTCAAACATTCCACTACCGCGCCATTTCAGAATGGGTGCCGTCCATCTTGCGCCAGCAAGCAAACCTAACATTGGTTACAGACAAAGTCGCTGCGATTGCGCCCAAAATTGGCATGGACATTCCCGCCGTCACATCCAGCCAAATCAGTATGGATTCATGGTTGGCGCAACCATTCTCAGGTACACTCAAAAACCAATGGCTGGGTCAACAAGCCGACGGGCGCTGGGCAAGCGTGGTCTCTCTTACGGGCGAGGTGACAGAGAAAAACAAACAGGCCTTTGCCTCACTCGCAAAAAATCAGCCAACCGTGCTGTGGATTGACCAAGTTGAGAATTACAATCAAATCATGCAGTTGTATCGTAACAAAATGCTGTGGATGCTCGCGCTGGCGTATTTGGTGGTTGCGGCATGTCTGTGGCCCCGCTATCGACGTAAATCTTTGTGGGTACTGGCTGCGCCTGCACTGGCAAGCGTATTGACTGTGGCGCTGCTTGGGCTACTACACATTCCGCTGCAATTGTTTACTGTTTTGCCGCTGCTGCTCATTTTGGGCATGGGCGTTGATTACGGCATTTTCTTGGTTGAACATGCAAAAGAGCAACAAAACTTATGGATGACAGTGTGTTTGAGCGCATGGAGTACGATTTTGTCGCTGGGCACGCTCACGCTGTCCAGCACGCCCGCTTTGCATAATTTGGGCTTAAGTTTGGCCGTTGGCATGAGCGCGACGTGGCTGGCGATTGTGTTTATTTCTAATTGGATGACGTCTGAGGCGGCATAAAACGTAAGCGTCACCCCGCCAGTACAAAAATCGTCTTAACGGTTGCGTTGAGTAACAAAATCCTTGTGACCAGATGATATTTTAAATTTTTTACTATGTTATAATGTTATCTTTAATTTAGATAAATCTAGGAGTGGTAATTATGAAAATATTTTCTGTTGTTATTTTTGCTAGCACATTGATTGTTTCTGGCTGTGCTTCTGTCAAAATGGCTCCACAACAAGAGTCTCTGGAGGCCAAAGACTTTAATAAACCGAGTCAAGGTAAAGCGGGTTTGTATGTTTATCGCAACAGTTTTGGTGGTAAATCGTTAAAAAAAGATGTTTGGGTTGATGGAAAGTGTTTGGGTGAGACTGCAAATAAGGTATTTTTTTATACAGAAGTTGATGGCGGAAAGCGCCATAAAATTGAGACCGAGTCTGAGTTTTCTTCAAACTCACTTGAGTTAATGATGGACACTGGTAAAAACTATTTCGTTCGGCAAGTCATCAAAATGGGTGCCTTTGTAGGTGGAGCAGATTTAGAACTAGTGACGGATGAGCAAGGAAAAAAACACATTTCTAGGCTTAAAATGGCCAAATCAGGCCATTGTAGTAAAGATAATTGATTAGTCTAATTTTTAAAAAACGCTTGTGGCCAACCTTTTTCCTCCGTTTTTGGATAAAAGGTTGGCCGCAAGCATTTTGCATGGTTTTGCTGCTTTATTCTGCGCGCATTTGCGGGAATAAAATCACATCGCGTATTGACGCCGCATCGGTCAATAGCATCACCAAACGATCGATGCCGATGCCCAATCCGCCCGTTGGTGGCATGCCGTATTCCAAGGTTTTGATGTAATCGGCATCGTAAAACATGGCTTCGTCATCGCCTGCATCTTTTTGAGCGGCTTGCGACAAAAAGCGCTGGGCTTGATCGTCGGCATCGTTGAGTTCCGAATAGCCATTGGCCAATTCTCGACCCGTACAAAATAATTCAAACCGTTCGGTCAAGCCCGCTTTGGTGTCGGATGCGCGAGCCAAAGGCGAGACTTCGATAGGGTAATCAACAATAAAAGTTGGGTGCCAAATTTGGGCTTCAGCGGCGGCTTCAAACAAAGCCAATTGCAAACTGCCCACAGGCGCGTCTGCCCCCAACGGTTTTTCGCCATGGCGTTTGATGGCTTCATTTAACCAAGCGGCATCATTCAGCTGCGCGTCGGTATAATCAGGGTTAAAGGCTTGTACGGCTTGATTCATGGTCATGCGCGTAAAATGACTTAAATCAACCATTTTGCCTTGGTATTCAATTTGCAAACTGCCGCAGACTTTGAGTGCGGCGGCTTGCATGATGCGTTCGGTCAAATTCATCATGTCGTGGTAATCGGCATAAGCTTCGTAACATTCCATCATGGTAAATTCTGGATTGTGTCTGGTGCTCATGCCTTCATTACGAAAACTGCGGTTGATTTCAAACACCCGTTCTAAGCCGCCCACCATTAAGCGTTTGAGGTAAAGCTCGGGCGAAATGCGTAAATATAAGGGCATATCCAGCGCATTGTGATGCGTTAAAAAAGGTTGAGCGGATGCGCCACCCGGTATGGTGTGCATCATGGGCGTTTCAACTTCTAAATACTTTAAATCCACCAAAGTGTCGCGCACCGATTGCACAATTTGTGAGCGCTTGATAAAGCGTTCGGTTGACGTTCTATCCATGGTTAAATCAAGATAGCGCTGGCGATATTTGACCTCTTGATCGGCGATGCCATGAAATTTTTCAGGCAAAGGACGCACACTTTTCGTCAGCAATCGCAGGTGCGTGGCGTGCACAGACAATTCGCCCGTTTTGGTGATAAACAAAGTACCCGTGGCCGCCACAATATCGCCTAAATCCCAATGTTTAAACCCATTATAAAGCGTTTCGCCGATGGCGCCCCCCGCAATATACACTTGCAAACGGCCACTGCTGTCTTGCAAGGTAGCAAAACTGGCTTTTCCCATTACGCGTTTTAGCATCATGCGGCCAACAATGGCGACTTCTATAGCTTGCGCTTTTAAGCTTTCGGGTTCGACTTGGCCATAGTCCGCTTGTAAATCGGCGGCAAAATGGGTGCGTCGAAAATCATTGGGGTAAGCGATGCCCTCGCTACGTAATTGCGCCAATTTTTGGCGACGTTCCGCCATAATGTGGTTTTCATCGGTGTGTGGTACGGTTAAATCTGGATGGGTCATGAGTCAAACTTTCTTAGATATTTTTGTCAATAAAAGCGCCATCACTCTAAAATTTCGTGATGGCATTTGGGCGTTATAAAACGATTTTAGACTGGCGTGCAGTGATTGCCGCCCACGTCATAAACTTTGCCACACGACAAACACGGTTGTTCGCCGATTTCGTTGCTGATTTTACCGCCGCAAGAACACATCCAACCCAAACGATAAGCGGGGGTGCCAACCATAATAGCATAAGGTTGGACATCACTTGTGATGACCGCACCCGCGCCAATAAAAGCGTATTCACCGATGGTGTTACCACAAACAATCGTCGCATTTGCACCTATGGTTGCACCTTTTTTGACCAGCGTTGGACGATATTCATTTTTTCGTGAAATGGCGCTGCGTGGATTGTTGACATTCGTAAAAACCATAGAAGGCCCACAAAAAACATCGTCTTCTAAAGTCACCGCATCATAAATGGACACGTTATTTTGTACTTTGACGTTGTGGCCAACCTTGACGGCATTGCCAACATAAACATTTTGCCCAAAAGAACAGTGATTGCCAATTTCAGCACCAGCACAAATGTGAGTCCAATGCCATATTTTACAGCCTACGCCTAGGCTTGCCCCTTCATCAACAATGGCGCTGGGGTGGATTTGAGGGGGAGTGGCGTTCATGATAAGTCCTTTAAAATGGATTTGACAAAAGGCAGGGTCAGCGCTCGTTTTTGCTCTAAAGAATATTCATCTAGTAAAGCCAGCATGGCGGATAAATGATGCAAATCTCGATCGCTATTTTTTATAATATATTCAAATACTTCTGGTGAAATTGTTAAGCCTCTTGCTCGCGCTTGGATTTGCAAAGCCGTTTGTTTGTCTTCGTCAGATAAGCCTAAAACAGGCCAAACCAAACCCCAACTCATGCGCGTTCTTAAATCATCACGCAAATGCGTTTGTTGGGCAGGCGGTAAACGTCCCGCCATTAACAACTCGCCAATCCCTTGATTTTTAAAATGATTATAGAGTGCGAAAACCGCAATTTGAGCCTCTTCTGTGAGATTGTCTATGTGATCGATGGCCACAAAATCAGCTGCTAAAGCCAGTTCGAGTTGTTCTTTTTGGTAGTAGCGCGTCGCATCCCAATACACGCACACTGCGTGTGGTGCATGGGTGCGTTGATAGTGCAACCAAGCTTGTAATAAATGACTTTTTCCGACGTAAGCTTCGCCCCATAAATAAATAAAGCGATCATGTTCATCGAGTAGACTCAACTGATCGGTTTGATTGAGTGGCCTATGCATGAGGGCCGTTAAAACGGCTTGATTTTTGCCAGTGACAAAATAATCAAAGCGATAGGGCGGTAGCGTAATAAAATCGAGGGTTAATTGGTTCACGGATGCTATGAAACTCAAGTCAGTAAGGTAGAAAAATAAGGCCTTATTTTACGTCAAAAGCGGGGCTATCGGGAAAATTTGTCAGGCGAATTGGCCGAGCTGGGCTTAAAAAAACCGCCTAAGCGAACTTAAGCGGTTTTTTACGACAACTCATTCAACTCAGTCTATTGAGCAATGAATCCATTCAATTAAATGGTGCGAGTGGGTTTGCGGATACTTAATAAAGCCCCTAACCAAGTTTCTAGGGTACGGCGTGCTTGTTGCCCAGCTTCCGTTTCATAAAATTTAATGCCTACCCCTTGGGTGCGATTGCCTTGCATCCCTCTGGGCGTAATCCAAACCACTTGTCCTTGCAACGGAATGCGGTTGTTTTCTTCGGTCAGCGTCAATAAAACGTAAATTTCATCCCCTAATTTATAAGGGCTTTCGGTAGGAATAAAAATCCCGCCGTTTCTTAAAAAAGGCATATACAAGGCTCGCAAAGCATTTTTGTCGCGTAAATTCAGTTGCAAAATGTTGTTGCGGCTTGGGCTGCTGCTGGGGTTAAGTTCGATTTGCATGATGGTTTCTTTGATTTAAAATAATAGGGTTAGTCAAATTAATAACTTATCGATGATTAAAAATTTGAATATAGGCAATTAGGAGTGCTTCCAATTGCAGCTTAACGTTTAAAGTATGCTGGCCGTAATGCGCAAGGTGGTTCAATTGTGCTTCTAGTTCATTGAGTTTATTTAAATTCAATTTTTCGCATAAGTGCTGTATTGTTGATGTTTGGGTGGTGTGATAGCGTATGCTTTTAGCTTGTTTGTATAAGCGCAAATCATGGCACCATTTGCTTACCCAAAGTAAGGGTGTTTCTAAAAATATTTTTTGTTTGTCGGCCAAATCCGCAATAGACAGCATGGTGCTTAAGGTTGGATTGCCTAAACCTGTTATGAATTGTTCACGAGCCGCGATTAGTTTGCTGTCGATTGTAAATAAAGGTACATTCCCATTGTAGTAGAATTCACGCTCAATGTTGTCAATTTCTTGTGTTTTTAGCCAAAAAAGTGTTGTTTCTGCTGCAGGTGGGGTCAGCAAAAAATGGCGACAGCGACTTTTTATGGTGGGCAACAGCTTTTGTGGCATGGCCGTCATTAAAATAAATATCGTTTGCGCGGGTGGTTCTTCTAAAATTTTGAGTAGGGCATTGGCTGCGTTGGTGTTGAGTGTTTCGGCCGATTGTATGATAACCACTCTTTGCGCTAAACTGTTTTTTGAGGTTTGATGCGTGGACAGTTGAGTGAATTGGATTAATTCTCGAACCGCCTCAATTTTAATTTGAGCCAATTTTTTGGTGGCGGTTTTAGCCTCTTTACCGACTTCTTCGACTTGGTCTGGGGTTAAAATTCGAGTGTCGGGATGATTGCCGTCTTTAACAAATCGGCAAGACGAGCAGACACCGCAGGCACGATGTTGCTCATCAAGATGAGAACAAAGTAAGGTTTGCATTAAAGCGTGAGCGAAGGCGCTTTTGCCTATGCCTGCCAATCCAGTCAAAAGCCAAGCATTTGGCAAACGATAAAACTCGTTAGAAATGCGCTGCCAATCTGCAGTTTGCCAAGGGTATAAAGGTAAAGGCATGAGCATGACTTTCTTTGTTCTGACTAGAAAAGGAACAATAGGCAAAAACGACAGCGTAGGCTGTCGTTTTTTGTTGTTGATACTTGGCTCCTCGACCTGGGCTCGAACCAGGGACCTACGGATTAACAGTCCGGCGCTCTACCGACTGAGCTATCGAGGAATTAAGGTGTGCGATTATATAGAAAACGCAGATTAAGTCAAGCAGTTTGAGCCCTGTTGGGACGATTTCGTACCAAATTATTTGATGGGATTTTTTATGGTAATCGCCAATTTTTATATATTTTATTTTCAGATACAATAGTTTGGAGAAGGTTGGCTACAAACATTTTGTTAGGAAGTTCGATAGTGCTTACCTTTTAAATATTTGAAAAGTACTCCGCCAACGGGTGCGACAAATAAGGAAATGACATAAAAAAAGCCGAGCAGTAAAATAATGGCGGGGCCTGAAGGTAAATCGTGATGATAAGACAGCAACAAACCGCCGTAGCCACTGCTTGCGGCCAAAATGACCGAAAGTAAAAGCATTTTTTCTAAGGTTTTGACCCACAAACGCGCAATAATCGGCGGAAGCATCATCAAGCCGACTGACATTAAGGTGCCTAAGGCTTGAAAGCCTGCTACCAAATTGAGCACAACCAAGGTTAAAAACAGCAAATGCCCTGTTTGTACTTTGGCACCAATGGCGCGTAAAAACAGCGGGTCAACGGCTTCGACCAGCAATAAGCGATAAAAAAAGGCCAAAGCCAACACGGTGACGCTGGCAACGCTGGCGACCAAAAATAAAGCCGCGTTATCCACGCCCAACACCGAGCCAAATAAAATGTGCATTAAATCTACGCTGCTTCCGCTAATGGACACCAATAAAACCCCGCTAGACAATGAAATCAAATAAAAAGCGGCAAAACTGGCATCTTCTTTGACATCGGTGTAACGGGTAGCCAATGCGGCGCATAAAGCCACTAAAAGCCCTGCAATAAAGCCGCCCAAACTCATAAAAGGTAAGCTCAAACCACCCAACATATAGCCGATGGCTGCGCCAGGCAAAACGGCGTGGCTCATGGCATCACCCAGCAAACTCATGCGCCGCATGACCAACAGTAAACCGATGGAACCGCCCCCTAAAGCCAACGCAAAAATGGCCACCAAAGCCCGTCGCATAAAACTGAATTCAAGGAATGGTGAAAAAAAATAATCGTGAAAAGTCATGATGTGGTTTGATCTTGTATAAATACAGCAAAAAGGTTGGCCGCAAGCTGATAAAAGCCGCTCATAAAAGTCGTTAGAGTTTCTTTTTTTGAGTCAACGCGCGGGGATGAAAAGCATCGTATACCGCTGCTAAATGTAGGTAATCTAAGCGGGTATAAATTTGGGTGCTTTTAATGCTCTTATGCCCCAGCAAGGTTTGTACGCCACGCAAATCGCCAGAAGATTGCAAAAGATGGCTGGCACAAGAATGGCGCAACATATGCGGGTGGACGTGTGCGGCTAAGTTGGCTTGTTTTGCCCAATCTTTCAAACGGTTGGCCATTTGTATGGCGCTCAACCGTTTGCCGTGTATGGATAAAAACAAGGCTGGGTTATTGCTGGAAAGTTGTGGGCGTATGTCTATCCAAGCTTGTAATGCCATAATGGCGACGCGCCCCAAAGGCGTGTTACGGGTTTTACCACCTTTGCCCAAAACCCTAACCCAAGCCTGACTTAAATCAAGGTCGCTGATGTTGAGGTTTAATAATTCGTTGGCACGTAAGCCCGATGAATACAGTAATTCAAACATGGCTTGATCTCGAATTAATAAAGCAGACAGGCCGTATTCAGGCACGTGATTGAGCAAATATTGAGTCACTTCAACGCCCAAGGCTTTAGGGACGGATTTGTGTCCTTTAGGGGCTTTTACGCCCAAACAAGGATTGTTAATTAAGGCGTATTTTTCAATTAAAAAATCAAAAAATTGCCGCCAAGCGCTTAAGGCTCGGCGTATGCTGCTGGCTTCTTTTTGGTGACTGTTTTCATTGACAACCGCAGTGCGGATATCAATGCTCTTCAAAGCCAGCGGAGATTTTTCTGGGTAAAGATGTTGTAAAATCGCCAAATCTCGGCGATAAGCCAAGCGTGTATGCGGACTTTTTCCTGCCAAAGCCAGGCTTTGATCAAAGCTGAGTATCAAACTTTCCCAAGACACGGCCTGTTCAGGCATTGGGCTGGCGGAGTCTGGCATCATTTAAATGGCTTTTAAGCTGGCTTCAACTTCATCTAAAGACACCTGCCAGCGGCTCATCATTTGACGCAACAAAGTCATTTCGACTTCGTTGATGTCGTGATCGGACTTGGTTAAATCCAGTGCCAAAATACACAGCAGCAAGCGTTTATTATGGTCGGTTACATCATTTAAAAGCAGTTCAAAACGGGCGCTGTCCACCAAATGAACCGCACCATCGTTTTCCATTTCGGCTGAAATGTCATCAAAATAGGTTTTGAAAACTTGCGTAAAACCCTTGCGGTCCAGTCCGATGAGTGTAAAAACATCCAGTTTTTCCAGTGTATCCAGTTCGTTGTCGCTGATTTCGCCATCGGCCAACATAAATAAAGTAATGAGACGCGCTAAGGCTTGGGGTGAATTGATGGCATACGGGGTCATGTTGGCTATCCTTGGGTTAGAGTAAAAAAGAGTGTATAAAAAAGAATAAAAAGATGCAGATGGATGACAATTTACTTAAAAAGGTTGGCCGCACTGCAAAGTGTCTAATACGCCAGCTGGAATAGAAGAGATTTTTTGTTGGGTGTAATCAAAAAATACGATACCCGTTTTGACTTGGGCAACCAAAAGGCCGTTGGCTTGCTTGAATTCGTACTGCAAATCAAAGCCGTAACGATTAACATCATTGAGCGCCAAAGTCACTGACAGCACATCACCTGCAACGGCTTGGCTTTTGTAAACAATGGCGGCATCGGTCATGATGATACCGCATCCTGCGACATTTTTTTCGCTAAAGCCATGCCGAGTCAAAAAAGCCACGCGAATTTCGTGCGCTAAAGTGAGGATTTTGTCGTTGGCTAAATGCGCCCCGTAATTCATATCGGTGGTGCGCACGGGGATGTCGGCATAAAAAATAGGCTGCTCAATGGCAGGCAAAGTCAGTCTAGACATGAACGTAATCGACAAGTTGAGTTAAAGGCTCTATTATGCGCGTTCTGTTGATTATGAGCAAATGTTGGTCTAGCGACAAAAAAACATACCGCCCTTTTTAACCAAGTTAACCCGATTGAACCTAAGGAAATTTTATTGTATGGCTGAACTTTTAAGCCCCAATGTCGCTCAAACCAAATGGCCAACAAAGTTTCTGTTCGGTCTGTTGTTTGTTTTAACGGGCTGCGTTTTACCCGAACAGCCCTATGTGGCCAAACCCAGTGTAGAACTATCTGACACGCCATTTAATGCATCAGGGCGCTTGTCTGTGTTGCAAGATAATCGCAATTTAAGCGCTAATTTTCGGTGGAAGCATGCGCCACCCAATGATGAGGTTGATATTACTACGCCGTTGGGCAATACGGTTGCGCAAATCGAACGCAACGTTTCGGGCGTGATTTTAAGGGCAGGCTCAGAGGTGTATAGAGCGGATGATGTCGACAGTTTGACCCAAAATTTATTGGGCTTTCCCTTGCCTTTGGCACAATTGTCTTGGTGGTTGCGTGGGCAAGCAGCCCCAAATAGCAAGGCTGAACCTCAAGAAAAAGGCATCATACAAGCAGGTTGGGTGATTGATTTTTATGCAGATGACCAGCCGAATGCAACTGGGTTTGGGGCTAACTATCCGCGCCGTGTGGATTTAAGTCGCGAAGCGATACGATTACGTTTTGTGACTCACGAATGGCAAGCGCTGATAGAAAATACTGATGAAAAATAAGCGAAATGCCCTAAAATTCAACCGCAAGCCCTGCTCAATCCAAGGCAAAAAGGTTGGCCGCAAAGCTTGAAAGTCTATTTTTTGCCTGATTTGTATTGATTTATTAGTGGTGAATTAGTTAAATGGATGCACCAAACTCATTTTTTAATCATTTTTTAAAGAAGGGATATAAATATGAATAACAAAAACAAGGATGTTACAGCGCTAGAATTGCCGTTGGGGCCTGTGATGTTAGATGTGCTAGCTTTAGAAATGACGCAAGAAGAAGCTTTGCGTTTGTCTCACCCTGCGGTTGGGGGCGTGATTTTGTTTCGTCGAAATTACGAAAGTCGGGCGCAATTGGTGGCTTTGACTCAGCAAATTAAAGCCTTGCGCCATCCTCCTTTGTTGATTGCGGTTGATCATGAAGGCGGCCGCGTCCAGCGGTTTTTGCCTGAATTTACGGCCTTGCCTGCCATGCGCAGCTTGGGTGATTTGTATGATAAAGATCCAGTAGTCGCTTTAAAACTGGCGGAGGACACGGGGTTTGTGTTGGCTGCCGAACTTCGTGCTTGTGGCGTTGATTTGAGTTTTACGCCTGTTTTGGACATGGAATGGCAACGCTGTGCGGTGATTGGGAATCGCAGCTTTCACGCTGAACCGCAAGTCGTGATTGCCTTGGCGAGCGCTTTGCAAAAAGGCTTGCATTTGGGTGGCATGGGAACGTGCGGCAAGCATTTTCCAGGGCATGGTTTTGTCGCAGGTGACAGCCACAAAGAGCTGCCCGTTGACACGCGCAGTCGAGCCGAATTGGACACTCATGATTTACAGCCGTTTGTGGCTTTGATCAAACAAGGCATGACGGCCATCATGCCCGCTCATGTGGTTTATCCTGATGTGGATGCCGAGCGCCCCGCTGGGTTTTCGCCCGTTTGGTTGAAAACCATCTTGCGCGAACAATTACACTTTGATGGCGTTGTTTTTTCAGATGATTTGAGTATGGAAGGCGCGGTCAGCCAAGGCAATGTGACGGTGCGAGCCAATTTGGCGCTGGACGCAGGGTGCGATATGGTGTTGGTGTGCAATCAACCGCAAGTGGCCGATGAATTGTTGGCCAATTGGTCGCGAGAATTGGCGCCTGAATTGGCGCATCGCTTAAACCGCATGATGGGCGCTGGTGAGACGGCAACTTGGCAAGCGCGTTTGCAAGAAGGCGTTTGGGCAGAAAAACAGCAACGCGTGGCCAATTTGACCCAAATGGGCGCTGAAAATTATCGACAGGGGCCAGCCGTTGGCGAGGCCTGTTAAAGTGTGTCGCTTGAATTTGAGAGACAAAGTGCGCATCAGTTGACAAAATCGCGTAAAATGCGCGTTTTATTGTTTTTGTTATGGAAAGGTTCATCATGTTTGAAGCAGAAGTATTAAATCAAATGTTGGCTCAAATGAGTGATTTAGAGGTTCGTTTGACAGGCATTCGGGGGTATCTTTGACTACGCTGGCAAAAAAGATCGCTTAGAAGAAGTGTCTCGTTTGCTGGAAGATGCCTCGGTTTGGGATAACCCCGAAAACGCGCAAAGTTTGGCCAAAGAGAAAAAAAGTTTAGAAGATGTGGTGTTGGTCTTAGACAAATTGAATGCCATGTTGACTGACGGCGCAGACTTGTTTGAGATGGGCCGAGAAGAAAATGACGCGGACACGTTGGCCGCAGTCCAAGACGACTTGAGCTTGATAGAAACGCAGTTGGCTGATTTAGAGTTCAGACGTATGTTTAACGACCCCATGGATCCGAACAATTGCTTTTTAGAAATTCAAGCGGGCGCAGGCGGCACAGAAGCCGAAGATTGGGCAGGCATGTTGTATCGGATGTACGTCCGCTATGCCGAACGCAAAGGCTTTACGGTAGAAATTTTAGAAGAATCGTTTGGCGATATTGCGGGCATTAACAGCGCCACTTTAAAAATTTCAGGCGATTATGCGTATGGTTTGTTGCGTACAGAAACGGGCGTGCATCGCTTGGTTCGTTGTTCACCTTTCGATTCCAATAACCGCCGCCATACGTCATTTTCATCGGTTTTTATTTCGCCAGAAGTCGATGACAGTTTTGAAATCGACATCAATCCTGCCGATTTGCGCACCGATACTTATCGTGCGCAAGGGGCAGGGGGGCAGCACATTAATAAAACCGATTCGGCGGTTCGCATTACACACAACCCAACGGGCGTGGTGGTGCAATGTCAAAATGACAGATCGCAACATAAAAATCGGGCAGAAGCCATGAAAATGTTGCGAGCAAAATTGTATGAACTGGAATTGAAAAAACGCAACGAATCCAAGCAAGCACTGGAAGACAGCAAGTCAGATGTGGGTTGGGGGCATCAAATCCGTTCGTATGTTTTTGATCAATCAAGGATTAAAGACTTGCGCACCTCTTACGAAGTCGGCAACATCAAAGGCGTGATGGACGGGGATTTAGATGGCTTTATTGCGGCCAGTTTAAAACAAGGCGTGTAATAGGCTTGCTTAAAAGCTTAAAAGTCGTCCAACCTTTTGCGGCCAACCTTTTGTGTGTTTTAAGGTTGGCCGCATCGATAGTATTTTATTTTATTGAAGATTATGAAACCCTCTATTTTAATGAAGTTGGAACAATTGGCCGATCGTTTAGAGGAAGTCAGCCATTTGCTCAACGCCGAGGAAGCAACGGCCAATTTGGCTTTGTACACAAAACTCAACAAAGAATACGTTGAATTAATGCCCGTTGTGGCAAGCTTTCGTGACTATCAACAATGCGCCGCCGATTTGCGCGCGGCGACCGAGATGTTGGCCGATGCCGATTTAAAAGCCTTTGCTGCGCTTGAAATAGAAGCAACGCAAGCCCGACAAAATGAGTTGGTGACGCAATTACAAACCTTGTTGCTGCCAAAAGATGTCGATGATGACAAAAATGTCTTTTTAGAAATTCGTGCGGGCACGGGCGGCGATGAGGCGGCTTTGTTTGCGGCCGATTTGTTGCGAATGTACACGCGTTTTGCCGAACGCAATCGTTGGCAAGTTGAAATCGTGTCAGAATCCATGTCCGATTTGGGCGGTTACCGCGAAGTCATCGTGCGCTTAATTGGTGATAATGTTTATTCTAAATTAAAATTTGAATCAGGCGCGCATCGCGTTCAACGCGTGCCAGCCACCGAAACGCAAGGGCGTATCCACACATCGGCTTGTACGGTGGCCATTTTGCCCGAAGCCCATGAGTTATCAGACGTGGTGCTCAATCCTGCCGAATTAAGAATTGATACCTACCGCGCCAGTGGTGCAGGTGGCCAGCACATTAATAAAACCGATTCTGCTGTGCGGGTGACGCATTTGCCTACGGGTATCGTGGCAGAATGCCAAGATGACCGTTCTCAACATAAAAACAAAGCCAAAGCGCTGGCAGTGTTGGCCGCACGCATCAACGATGCCGAACGTCAACGCCAACAACAAGCCGAGGCCACGCAAAGAAAAAATTTGGTGGGTTCGGGTGACAGAAGCGAACGCATACGCACGTATAATTATCCGCAAGGGCGCTTGACCGACCACCGCATCAACCTGACTTTATATAAGTTGGACAGCATCATGGACGGCGATATTTTTGAATTAACGAGCGCATTAGTGGCTGAACACCAAGCCGAATTATTGACACATTTATCGGGGGCATGATGAAAAAATTATCAGCAATTTTATTATTGTTAGGCAGTACCAGCTTGGTGCACGCGCTGGCTTATTTGCCAACGCCCACTACTAAATCATTGCGGGCGGGCATGCTGTCGGGCGAGTTGACTGATGGCGAATTAACCCAGCTCAAACCCAGCTTAGAAAACTACGTGAAAGCGGTTTATGCCACGCGTAAAGCCGATTTGAATACGGTGCAAACCCAGCTCAAAATCTTGCTTGAAAACGAGGATAAACAAGTGGCTAGAAACGGTGTGCCTGAAGAGTTTGAGCATTTTTTACGGCGTGAACCCAGCGGTAAACACAATCCATATCCGTATTTGTCTAAAAAACAACAAAAACAATTGACTGAAGATGAGGAAAAAATTCGCCAAAAAAGACGTGAAATGGTGGCCAGCGGGCTTTTTTCACCCGGTGATCAAGCTGAACTTCGTCAAGATGAGTTGGACTTGAAAGAGGAATACACTCGAAAAAGTGCCAAAAATCACGTGAAACTGAAAGAGGATTTAGCTGATTTACAACGTGCAAGGTTGGCCGCAGGTCGCGACAACTTTATTACGCCAGATGAACGGGCAGATTTACAAAAAATGGAACAGGACATTTTAGATGACTACGGAACCCTTAATGCCTATGAATAAGTCTAGGCCTGATGTGGCCAGCAGTAAACTCAAAAAACACTGGAAATGGGGCATTGCAGGGCTTTGTATTGTGGCGGCTGGACTTGTTTATAAAAATCAACAAGGCAGCCCGAAAATGCCCCCGTCAACATCGGCGACTCAAGCGGCCAATGCGGTGGCGATGGTACTGTCTAAGGCAGATTATGCCAGCGTTGCCTTGCAAAATTACGATAGAGTTTTGCCCTTTTCAGCCAATATTCGTGCCATAAAAGATGGTCAAGTTGGTGCGGAAATTGGTGGCGTTGTGCGCCAAGTTTTGGTGCGTGAAGGCGAAATGGTCAAAAAAGGCCAAGTACTGGCCATGATAGAAAGCACGGACGTTGTGGCGCAATATCAGGCGCAACAAGCCAATGTGGATACTCAAAAATCTCGGGTGGAGTTGGCTAAAACAAAACGCGATAAGTATCGGATTTTATTTGAAAAAGGTTTTATTTCTGACATTGCTTTGGCTGAATATGAAAACGATTATCGTTCGAGCCTCGCCACTTACCAATCGCAAATGGCGCAGTTGGGTTTGTCTAAAAAAAGCCGCGATGATGCACAAGTTCGTGCGCCGATTACTGGCGTTGTCTACCGCAGTTTTGTGCATGAAGGTGATTTGATTACGCCGAATAAAGCTTTATTTGCGGTGGCAGATTTGACCGAACTGGAAGCGGTCAGTACTTTGTCTGCTCAAAACATTGGCCGCGTTCAGGTCGGAGGTTTGGTGTCTTTTGCTACGGCGGCCACTGTGGATAAAGCAGATGCTCGGCGATACACGGGGCGCATCGCCAGAATCAACCCTGTGGCCGATCCCAATACCCGCAGTTTTGCCATTTATATCCACATAGACAACCAAGATCAAAGCTTAAAATCGGGGGAGTTTGTGCAAGGTTCTATCGTCACCAACCATTACGAAAAAGCCGTGGTCGTGCCCGTGTCGGCCTTACGCAAAGACCCCAATTTGGCCACGTATTCGGTCATGGTCATCGATAAAAACCAGCAATTGGTGGCGCGTCCCGTTGAGTTGGCGTTTGATGTCGGTGAAGAAGCTTTTGCCGTCATTCACCAAGGTTTGGCGGTTGGTGAGCGTTATTTGAGCAGTAATTTGGCGGGCTTAAGAGTCGGCAGTCGCGTCTCTTTTTCTGAAAAATAACAATAGTATCCACTGAAATTAAAACAGTTGCGGCCAACCTTTTTTGTTAAAAAACAGAAAAAGGTTGGCCGCAAATTGTTTGTACCAGTTTACAGTAAAAATTTATAGTAAATAATGGCCAATTAGGCCTAAAAAGACAATACAGCCAATGCGATTGTTGTGTAAAAAAGCCTGAAAACACAATTGAGGATTGTCGCTTTTAATGTCTTGAAGTTGTTTGGCGATGAGGGTGGCGACTAAAAATAAGCTCAACCAATAAGGCCAACGGAACGCACCCAACACGCCCAGCGTTAACATCAAACCCAAAAACAAACCATGAAACATCAAAATGGCGGATTGGACGTGCTGCCCAAACGTAATGGCCGAAGTGCGTATGCCTAACTTTAAATCGTCGGGCTTGTCCACCAAAGCATAAATCGTGTCGTAAGCGATGACCCAACACAAGTTGGCCGCAAAAATCAACCATAAGCGCGCGTCTAAGGGCTGTTCTAAAGCCGCAAAAGCCATGGGCATCCCAAAAGAAAATGCCACGCCTAACACCGCTTGCGGCAAAGGAAAAAATCGCTTGGTGTACGGATAAATGGCGGCAATCACAACGGCGGGTATGCTCCAAAACAGCGCAGCAACGGGCAAATAAAAAGTCAACGAAAAAGCCATCAAAGCCAAACTGGCCGCCAAATACAGGGCTTCGTTGGGCTTTACACTGCCTTGTGCAAAAGGGCGTTCTTTGGTGCGCTGGACGTGACCATCGATGTGTCTGTCGGCATAATCATTGATGACGCAACCCGCCGAACGCATCAGCAAGGTACCCAGCATAAAAATCAGTAAAGTGCGCCAAGGGGGCAGGCCATTTGCGCCTAAGACCAAGGCCCATAAGGTTGGCCACAGTAGCAATAAAGTGCCGATAGGGCGATCTAAACGCATTAATTTGGCGTAGACTGAACCACGCTTTTTCCAATTTTTAAACATATTAAACATAATAATTAGGGCAAATTCGTAGACTGATTGAGAAAAAAGGGAAACAGTTCAGGTAAAAAAAATTCAGTCACCAATAAATGACTGCTTTGGTGTTCAAAAAAGCGGCAACGGGCAGGTAATGGACTTTGTGTCAGAAAACTTTGTGCGGCGTGGGCGTAAAATTGGGGCATAAATTGCGCGTAATGCAAGGTGCAGGCTTGTATTTGGCCTTGGGGATGAAATAAATTTAAGCCCAAGGGGTGATTGCCTCGATTGAGTAAGTTAAGCCAAAAATGGTTGGGGTCAGTGTGATTTGCGTGAGCGAGAGGCAGTTGGCAAATGCTACGCGCCAGAATGACGGGCATTTCGTTGAGCCGTAACAGCACTTCTCGAATAAAAATGGCTTGCTTATCTGGCCACTGGCTTGCGGCCTGTTCGGAGGCGGTCATTGTGCCAGCGCCTGAATACAAGACTTGTACGCGCACGGGCAATTGAGTTTGCTGCAAATAAACCGTTAAAGATTGTGTATGGGTAATGAGGCGCGTTTGTTCAGCAGTCCAATCAAGCGCTTGTGTAGACCAAAAAGCCTCACCCATCGATGGCGAGTGAAAAGTAAGCATGAGGGCGGCACAAAACCTTTTAAGAAGTGGCTGGTTTGGACAGGGATAAGCGGTTGAGTAAATAAGCTGTGGCGGCCAATCCAAAGCTGGCCGTGACCATCATGCTGGCACCATAGCCACTGCAAGAAAGTCCTTGGGGGGCGCTTTGCCCAGCATCTTGTGTGGGTTTGATGGGTTTAATGATGGCTTCTGTCGAATAAATGCAAGCGATGCGCATTTTTTTGCCTTCGCGAGGCAGACCGTGGCGGCGACGTAAATCGTAACGCATATTGGCCAAAAGGGGATCGTGTGTGACCGCTGATAAATCGGCTTGCGTCAGTTGAGTCGGATCACATTTGCCACCTGCGCTGCCAGAAACCACCAAAGGAATGTTGAGTTTTAGGCAATGCACAGCCATCAGCGTTTTGATTTTGACTTGATCAATGGCATCAATCACGCCGTCTAAGTCTTGGGTAATCAGTTGCGCTAAATTCTCTTCGTCAACAAAGGCTTCGATGACATGAACTTGACAAGAGGGATTGATTTGTAAAATGCGCTCGGCCAGCACGCTGACTTTAGCCTCCCCATAAAAAGGGTCTATGGCTGGCAGTTGTCGGTTGGTGTTCGATTCGGCAACTTGATCAAAATCAATTAAAGTAATTTGACCTATGCCGCTGCGCGCCAAGGCTTCAACCGCCCAAGAACCAACTCCACCAACCCCAACCACGGCAATGTGGCGTTGCCGAAAATCCTTTAAAACTTCTGTTCCGTACAATCGCCCTATGCCACCAAATCGACGATTAAAATCAAAAGGGGCTTGAATATCCATAAAAATCTTTCATCATGAAAAAGGCGCATTTTAACACAATGCGGCCAACCTTTTAACCCCCAAAAAACTAGGGAAAAGGTTGGCCGCATCATTGATTTAAGGTCGATTTAAAACAGTCAAAAAATTAACGTTCTTCTTCAGATAACACCATGTTTTTTTCAATTTTTTTGGCTCGAACGATGCGCCGTAATTGAGCAAGTCCTTCTAACTGAATTTGGCGCACCCGTTCTCGCGTAATGCCCATGTCTTTGGCTAATTCTTCCAGAGTCACAATTTCACAGTCATTTAAACCAAAACGACGTTGGATGACGTAACGTTGTTTTTCTGTCAGCTCATTCACCCAATCAAACACCATGGTTTCTACTTGCGTTTGTAAGAGCGCGCCTTCCATACTCATGTTGGATTCATCTTCCATTGAGTCGGACATTGATAAAGATGGGTCGATATCCAAAGGCGTGTCGAGAGAAACGGTGTGTTCGTTGAGTAACAAAATGGCGCGTACTTCTTCAATGGGCTTGCCTGCACGAGCGGCAATGTCTTGGACGTTCGCGTCTTCACCCGTTTCAGATTCTATGGCGCGCGCAATGCGTAAATAGATATTTAATTCTTTGATGACATGAACAGGCAAGCGTACCGTGCGAGACTGATTCATAATGGCACGTTCTATATTTTGCCTAACCCACCAAGTGGCGTAAGTTGAAAAACGAAAACCGCGATCAGGCTCAAATTTACTTAAAGCATGCATCAAACCTAAGTTACCCTCTTCAATTAAATCTAATAAAGGCAACCCTCGATTGATGTAACGCTTGGCAATATTAATGACCAAACGCAAATTGCATTCTATCATTTTTTGGCGAGCCACCAAGTCGCCTTGTTTGACTTTTAAGGTCAACTCAAGCTCTTCGTCGGCTTTAAGCAAACGGTGTATGCCGATGGCATTTAAGTAAATTTGAGTCACATCAGTGGAGCTTGAAAACTCGTTCGACTCGTCCTCTATTTTTTCAGAAACATGATCGTCGGGGCAAACAGAAGCTTCATCAAACTCGTCTGCCTTACTGGAGAGTATGCCAGAATTTGTCAATTCAGCGTCTAAATGAATTGATGCGTCAATCGCATCGAATGTTGAGCTCATAAATCAGTCCTAAGTAAATGAGAGAAGTCATCTATCGTATTAAATCAAAGGGTTGTATTTTTGTTACTTTTTTAAATACGGCATAGGATCAACGGGTTTGCCGTACTCACGGACTTCAAAATGCAGTTTGGGTTTGTCGGTGTCGCTGTTGCCCATTTCAGCAATGAGCTGCCCTTTTTTGACCGATTGATTTTCTTTGACCAATAGTTTTCGGTTGTGCGCATAGGCGGTTAAGTAAGTTTTATCGTGACGTATGATGATTAAATTGCCGTATCCGCGAATGCCCGCGCCACTGTAAGCCACCACGCCATCTTCAACAGCAATCACACTTTGCCCCATAGTGCCAGCAATATCGATGCCTTTGGTGCTGGCAGAAAAGCCCTTGGTGACACTGCCTGCGGTTGGCCACAACCAATTGGTCGTTTTTTTAGCCGCAGAAGACGAGCTGGGCGTGCTAGGAGAGGGATTGCTGGTGGTTGCGCCAGAATTGGGTTGAGCGACGGCGGGCGGCGTATAAGTGCTGTCGTTATTGGGGGGCGTTAGGCGTAATACTTGTCCAACTTCTAATGAATAGGGTTCTGGGATGTTGTTCCAGCGTGCCAAATCTTTATAATAAATGCCTAAGTTTACCCCGATACGATACAGGCCTTCACTTTGTTTGACTGTATAGGTTTGGCCATTGCTTGCATTGTATGCGGGTGGATTGGTTGGCGTGGTATTGCCCGTGTTGACCCCGTCTTCTTGACGAGGAACAGTAGATGTTTCACCCGTTTGGATGGGGGCTGATTCTTGATTAAAGCTACAAGCCGATACACTTAAAAAAACGCTCAAGCCCAAAATTTGGAGTATAGGGCGGAAATTTTGTTTGGAAAAATGAGGATAAAATGGGCTCATGAGGACTCTTTTTTGTAGATAAATAATAAAAAATAAAATTTGCTAAAATAAAAAAATAGACTACCAAGACAGAATCATACCTTATATTGCACAGCAAACGTTAATTTTGTCAAGCCAGCGTTAATTGAAGTCGAGAAATGGGGTTAACTTTTTCCGTTTAATAAGGGCACAAAAAACACAGAGTCGAGCTTTGTTTTTCTGAAAACGCCTTTGCTTAAAGGTTCAAGTAAATATAAATATTGTTCATCTTGATTGCCCATGGGTAACACCAATCGCCCCGTTGTTTTGAGTTGAGTGAGCAAGGTTTCTGGTAAAATTTGAGCCGCCGCCGTGGCCAAAATGCCATCAAAGGGTGCAGCCTGACTCAAGCCTAAATGGCCATCGCCATGAATCAATTTTGCTTGATGCAATTGGCAGGATCGCAAGTTCATTTTGGCTTTTTCGTGCAAAGCTTTGAGGCGTTCGATGGAGTAAACGTCCAGCCCCATTTGCAATAAAATGGCCGTTTGATAACCGCAGCCCGTGCCGATTTCTAGTATTTTTTGAGAGGCTTCCGTTTGGTTAATCAGCAGTTCGCTCATTCTGGCCACGGTGTAGGGTTGCGAAATGGTTTGCCCAAATCCGATTGGTAAAGCAATGTCGTCATAAGCGCGATTGATTAAAATCTCATCGACAAAAAGGTGACGAGGCACCGTAAACATTGCGTCCAATACGCGTTCGTTGCGTATGCCTTTATCGTACAATCGATCTACCATGCGGGCGCGCGTTCTTTGGGAAGTCATGCCGTTGGCGGCGGTATTTTTGCTTAAAGGGTTAGCCATGATTGAACTTGATTGAGTTGAGCATGCGCGGTCAGGTCTACAGTTAAAGGAGTGATGGCGATGTAGCCTTCTTTGATGGCTAAAAAATCAGAGCCCATCTCAAGGTTGGCCTCACCTAAGCCACCAATCCAATACAAAGGTTGGCCGCTGGGTGAACGAATTTCTGTGGCCGCCAAGGCTGGCCCGCGTCGTCCTAAGTGTGCGGTTTTCATGCCTTTGACGTCAGCAATCGGTAAATCAGGAATGTTGATGTTGAGCAATAAAGGATTTTGACGCAACTGTTCGCCGTGCTGTTCTAAAAATTGACGGACCCCCCAAGCGGCCGTGTCCCAATGTATGCTGTGCTTGTTGCATAAAGAAATGGCCAACGCAGGAATGTTGCGCAAAAAGCCTTCAGTTGCTGCGCCAACGGTGCCTGAATATAAGGTATCATCGCCCAAGTTTGCCCCGTGGTTAATGCCAGAAATAACCATGTCGGGGGGCGAGGTCAGTAAGTTGGTTAAAGCAACGTGTACACAATCGGCTGGTGTGCCGTTTAAGTAATAAAAGCCATTGCTGGCTTGGTATAAACTCAAAGGACGATCTAAGGTAACGGCTTGGCTTTTGCCACTTTGATCGAGCATGGGCGCGACCACGGTGACTTCGCCAAAATCAGCCAATACTGCGGCCAACGTTGCTAATCCTTGAGATTGATAGCCATCATCGTTGGTGATTAAAAATTTCATGTTGTTTCCCATGCTAAAAAATTAAAAAGACAGAAAAAGTGTCTGTACTTCATTCATTGAATCACAACTTAACTAGGAAGTTTTTATGCGTTTGACTCTGTTATTGAGCGGTGCACATTGGCCAATGTCGGCCACTGATTTAGATTTATTGCACTCGTTGGCGTTACCTGCTTGGCGACTCATACAAAAAAAGAGCGTGAGAAGCTCGTTTCAGTTGAGCAAGAGCGCAGCCTTGGGGTGCTATGTGAGCGCGCCTATTTTAAAGCAAAATGCATTTTATGCAACGCCGATTGCATTACGTTTAGACGGCACTTCGGTCACAATTTATGGTTTGCCCGAGGTGAGTGTGCCTGAGTTAGAGGCTTTGGCTGCGGTATTTAATGCCCATTTTCTAGAGGATGGACTTGCATTTGAGGTTGAAAACGGCTTGCTTTTGGGCTTCAGTTCAAGCCAAACCTTGCCATCGGGTAAGCCCTTTTTGGATATTGAAGGTCAAGATTTTAGCGTGCATTTACCCAAACCCAGTGAAGATTTTTTTTGGACTCGCATCCAAAGTGAAATGCAAATGCTTTGTTATCAATGGGCTGGCAACGCAGGTAGGCCATTCAGAATAGACAGTTGTTGGCTGTGGGTGCCACCAAGCAACGAGGTGGCCTTGGAAAAATCACCAGCCATTTTGCTGGATGACTCGACTGTACGAACGTTTGAAGCGTTTTTGGCGGCCAGCACACAGCCTACACTGGCGTTAACTCAAGATAAAATACCGCATTGGGTCGTCAGACAAGAGACTTTAAATCAAGCGCTTATTTATAAAGATTTAAACGCATGGTTGGCCGCATGGCAAAGTTTGGAGCAAGATTGGTTTCTGCCTGCTGTCAAGGCTTTACAAAACGGCGAATTGAGTGAGCTCATCATCGTCTGCCCAGATGACGAAGTTGGTGTCCGTTATCAATGGGTTAAATTTGGCTTTAAATCCATGCTGTTTAAGCCTTTTAAGGCGTTGAGCGCCGCTGTGTTTGGACGTTAAGGCGCTTGCTTTATCTGTGTATACGGGTTAAGATTCGTGGCTTAATTTTTGAGTCGGGGCGAGAAGGCTATGGTCTAATCGCCTCGATTTTTGCACGTTTTATTTTCACCTCCACCCCCCCCAAAAAAAACTTAAAACAATTCAAAAGGTTTATTTTATGACGAAGATACCCCAAATTCCCGCATTACTGGTTTTAGCTGATGGTACGGTTTTTAAAGGGATTTCTATCGGAGCAGAAGGTCAGGCCGTCGGTGAAGTGGTTTTTAATACCGCGATGACAGGTTACCAAGAAATTTTAACTGACGCTTCTTACACGCATCAAATGGTGACGTTGACTTACCCCCACATCGGCAATGTGGGGGTAAATGCAGAAGACACAGAATCAAAAAAAGTCAGTGTTTCAGGCTTGATTATTCGCGATTTGCCCTTGTTGCACAGCAATTTTCGCAGCACTTCGTCTTTGTCTGATTATTTAAAAGACAATGGGGTTGTGGCCATTGCTGACATAGACACCCGCCAATTGACGCGATTGTTGCGCGAAAAAGGTGCTCAAAGTGGGTGTATTTTGGTCGGTGAATCGGCTACCGAGGCTGCCGCGTTGGCTGCCGCACAAAGCTTTGGCAGTATGGCGGGCAAAGATTTAGCGCAAGTGGTGACTTGCGGCCAACCTTATTCTTGGACAGAAAAAGAATGGCGTTTAGGATTAGGGCATACCCAACAAACCACGCTGCCTTTTCATGTGGTGGTTTATGATTTTGGGGTTAAACACAATATTTTAAGAATGTTGGCCGAACGTGGTTGCCGTTTAACCGTTGTGCCAGCCAAAACCACGGCCGAAGCCGTGCTGGCGCTGAATCCTGATGGTGTGTTTTTGTCAAATGGCCCAGGCGACCCCGAGCCTTGCGATTATGCAATCACCGCGATTCAAGCTTTATTGGCGGTCAATATGCCTTTGTTTGGGATTTGTCTGGGGCATCAGTTATTGGGTTTGGCGGCAGGCGCAAAAACCAGCAAAATGAAATTTGGGCATCATGGTGCCAATCACCCTGTTCAAGATTTAGGGCTGAATAAAGTCATTATTACCAGCCAAAATCATGGTTTTCAGGTCGATGAAGCCAGTTTGCCAGCCAATGTGCGTGTGACGCATCGGAGCTTGTTTGACCAAACGGTTCAAGGGATTGCTTTAACCGATAAGCCCGCTTTCGGTTTTCAAGGTCACCCAGAAGCCAGTCCTGGCCCCGAAGACGTGGCCTATTTATTCGATCAATTTGTCGCCAGTTTAAAAAAATAAATGAAACGGATTCCTCTTTTTATTTTGCTTGCTTTGGAGTGCAATGGGTTGGCTTATGCTGAAGTAACGGGCGGCGAGGCTGAAATGCCAGCGTCAACCGTGACTTCGGTCGCATCGATTGAAGCGGACGAACCCGAAGTCAGTTGGTATGATGCGGCTTGGCGTCACGTGGATGACACTTATCAGCAAGGAAATTGGGAAGTCATCGTCCCCATTTCGACTTATCATATGCGCAACTCTTATACGTCAGAACAAATCGACAGCTATGAAGAAACCCCTCCAGGGTTTGGTTTGGGTAAAGGTCGCATAAACAGCAGCGGCAATTATGAAGGTTTGTACGCCATGGGTTACCAAGATTCGCATCATTATCCAAGTTGGCAAGTGGGTTATGTTTGGCAAGCGCTGTGGCGACCAACCAACGAAGATTTTAGAGTGGGCATGGGCTATACGGCCTTTATTTTAGCCAGAGAAGACATTGCGCATTACACGCCATTTCCTGCGCTTTCGCCTATGGCCAGTATGGCTTATAAAAATTTAACGCTTGATGTGACGTTTGTGCCATTTTCAAATGTGTTTTTTAGTAATCTCAAATGGGCTTTTAAGTGAATAGTTTTGCTCTGTTTTAAAAAACTTAATTAGTTAAGTGGCCAACTTTTTATCCTAAATAGAGGGTTAAGAAGTTGGCCACTGATTTTTTATGTAACGAGTACCTGTTATTTTTGGGAGACATCAACCTTTGCGGCCAACCTTTTCTCTGAAATAGTCAGGCAAAAGGTTGGCCGCAAAGGGTTAGGTTTATGATTGAAAATTATAAAATCAAACGACGTACGTCACTTAACAATTTACCGAAATGGACGGTAAAGCGTGCGGCCGCTGCGCCGTCGATGACGCGATGATCAAAACTTAAAGACAAGGGGCACATGAGACGAGGGCTGAATTCTTTGCCATTCCAGACGGGTTTCATGTTGCCTTTACAAATGCCTAAAATGGCCACTTCAGGGGCATTGATGATGGGCGTGAAGCTGGTGCCACCGATGCCACCTAAACTTGATAAAGTAAAGGTTGCGCCTTGCATATCGGTTGGCTTGAGTTTACCTTCCCGGGCCAAAGCCGATAAAGTTGAAAGTTCAACACAGATTTCTTTCAACCCTTTTTTGTCGGCATCTTTAATCACAGGGACAACCAAACCATTGGGGGTGTCGGCTGCAAAGCCAATGTGATAATAAGATTTTAAGACCAAATCATCGCCATCTAAAGAGCTGTTAAAGGTCGGAAAGGCTTTGAGGGTTTCAGCCGCCGCTTTAATCATAAAGGCGAGTGGGGAAACTTTCACACCAGCTTTTTCCCATTCTTTGTTGAGCGTGACACGGAACGCATCCATGTCGGTAATATCGGCCTCGTCATTGAAAGTAACGTGTGGAATGACCACCCAATTTCGGTGTAAATTCGCGCCTGATATTTTTTGAATTTTGGTGCGCGTAAGGCGAGTGACTGGGCCGAATTTGGCAAAATCCACTTTGGGCCACGGTAATAAATCCAAGCCTGAACCAGTCGCCGTGCCAACAGCCGCTACGGGGGTGGGTGCGAGCATCGCTGTTTTCACAAAGCCTTTGATGTCTGATTCCGTGATGCGTCCTTTGCGACCAGAACCTTGAACTTTGCTTAAATCAACGCCCAATTCACGCGCCAATTTACGCGCTGCGGGACCAGCGTGAGCCTGTGCAAAAGCCACTTCATTGATGGCAGTTTGAGCCACTAATGGCGCAGGTGTTTGAATTTTGGTAGGTGCTTGAACATTTGCTTGAGGTGCTGGACTCGGCGCTGCAACGGCTACTGGCGCAACAGGCGCAGCCGTTGTGTTGGATGCTGCACCTTCAATTACAACAATGACATCGCCTTGGCTGACTTTGCCGCCAACGCTCACTAAAACTTCTACCACACGGCCTGCCGCTGTGGCAGGTACGTCCATGGTGGCTTTATCAGTTTCTAGCGTCATCAAGGTTTGGTCTATTTGAATCACGTCACCAACTTTAACACTGACTTCGATGACATCAACTTGATCGTGCCCACCAATGTCAGGCACCAGTACATTCAAAAGAGCCGTACTTGTTGCCGTGCTTGTGGCCAATGGGGCTTCAGTTACTAATGGTGCGGTCTGTTGAGTCATGACTTCGGTTGGCGTGGCAGCGACCACGCCTTCGGCCAATTGCATGCGGCCAACCACGTCCCCTTCAGAAATTTTACTGCCCACTTTAATAAACCATTCCGCCACAACACCTGCTTGTTCGGCAGGCACATCCATGGTGGCTTTATCCGTTTCTAAGGTAAATAGACTGTCATCTTTGGCTACGGTTTGACCAACTTGAACGCAAAGCTCAATCACATCAACATTGGCATGACCGCCAATATCGGGGACTTTAATGTCAACTAAGGACATAAATGGATTCCTTTTTGATGAAAATAATGAAGACAAGCGCAAGACAAAAAATCAAAATATTTTATTTTTGCATTAGAATTTTGTCTTGCGGCCAAGGTTTTTATACTAACCAGCTTGGAGATTTGTTGACATCAATCCCATATTTTTCTATGGCTGATGCGACAACGCTGTGTTCTATTTTGCCTTCTTGCGCTAAAGCCGACAAGGCAGCAATGACCACGTAATGGCGATTGACTTCAAAGAAACGGCGTAAGTTCTCACGGCTGTCTGAACGCCCAAACCCATCAGTGCCTAACACATTGTAACGAGCGGGGACGTATTCACGAATTTGATCGGCGTATGCGCGGATGTAATCGGTTGCAGCAATCACAGGGGCGACTTCACCGTTCACTGCGTGACGAGTCAATTGCTGTTCAACAAACGACAGTTTTGGGGTTTCTAGCGGATGTAACATATTCCAGCGCGCCACTTCCATGCCTTCTCTGCGCAACAAGTTAAGAGAAGTCGCACTCCAAATGTCGGCATCAATCCCAAAATCAGCTTTTAATAATTCTGCACCCGCAATCACTTCGCGCAAAATGGTGCCTGAGCCCAATAAATTGACTTTTAATGTTGCGTCAGAATTTGCTTCGCGGAGTAAGTACATTCCCTTAAGAATATCAGCTTCCGCCCCCACTGGCATTGCTGGGTGTTGGTAGTTTTCATTCATGACGGTTAAGTAATAGAAGACATCTTCTTGCTGGTCGTACATACGGCGTAAACCGTCTTGAACAATCACCGCCAATTCGTAAGCATATGTTGGATCGTAAGAAATACAGTTGGGGATTAAGCCTGCTTGTATGTGGCTGTGACCATCTTCATGTTGCAAACCTTCGCCATTCAATGTAGTTCTGCCCGCCGTACCACCAATAATAAAGCCACGGGCGCGTAAGTCACCTGCCGCCCAAGCCAAATCGCCCGTTCGTTGGAAACCAAACATAGAATAATAAATGTAAAAAGGAATCATCGCGATGCCGTTGTTGGCATAGCTGGTCGCCGCAGCAATCCAAGAAGACATGGCGCCAGGCTCATTGATGCCTTCTTGCAGCATTTGCCCATCTTTGGCTTCTTTGTAAAACATCAGTTGGTCAGCATCTTGAGGCGTGTAGATTTGCCCTTTAGAAGCCCAAATACCATACTGACGGAACATGCCTTCCATACCAAAGGTTCGAGATTCATCAGGCACTATCGGCACAATGCGTTGGCCGATGTTTTTGTCTTTTAATAGAGTGCCCAACATACGAACCATGGCCATGGTGGTTGAGAATTCTCGCTCACCAGAATCGGTTAATTGTGCATCAAATGCGTTTAATTCGGGAATGGCCAATGGCGTGGTAACTGGTACACGTTGCGGAACAAAACCACCCAAAGCAGCACGACAGGTTTGTATGTGTTTGTATTCTATGCTGTCTTCTGAAAACTTAACGTATGGAACTGACTCCAAATCTGCATCAGAAACAGGAATGTTGTAGTGATCGCGGAAGTAGCGTAAATTTTCCAAAGGCATTTTTTTGGATTGATGCGCTGTATTTTTCGCTTCGCCAGCCGAGCCCATTCCACGCCCTTTGACAGTTTGAGCCAAAATAACAGTTGGCAAGCCATTGTTATTGTTAACCGACTCATAATAAGCCGCGTAGACTTTTTCTGGATCATGCCCGCCACGATTCAGTTCCCAAATGGCCTCATCTGTCATATCAGCCACCATGGCCAACAATTCTGGCGAACGTCCAAAGAAATGTTTACGCACATAAGCGCCATCTTTAGATTTGAAGGTTTGGAAGTCGCCATCCACACATTCGTTCATGGCACGGCGTAAATGTCCGCCATGATCTTTTTCCAACAATTTATCCCATTGGCTGCCCCATAAGACTTTAAGGACGTTCCAACCTGACCCACGGAAATCGCCTTCTAATTCTTGCACGATTTTGCTGTTGCCACGCACAGGACCATCAAGGCGTTGCAAGTTGCAGTTAATGACAAAAATCAAATTGTCTAGCCCTTCGCGGGAAGCCATGCTGATGGCACCTAAAGATTCAGGTTCATCCATTTCGCCATCGCCACAGAAACACCAAACTTTGCGCCCAGGGGTACGCGCCAAGCCACGGCTTTCTAAATATTTTAAGAAACGCGCTTGATAAATGGCCATTAAAGGCCCTAAACCCATAGAAACAGTTGGAAATTGCCAAAAATCAGGCATTAACCAAGGATGGGGGTAAGAAGAAACGCCTTGACCATCGACTTCTTGACGGAAATTGTCTAATTGCGCTTCAGTGAGGCGACCTTCTAAAAAGGCACGCGAATACATACCAGGCGCGCAGTGACCTTGAGTGTAAACCAAATCTCCATCGCGATCAGCCGTTTGGCCTTTCCAAAAATGGTTAAAACCAATGTCATACAAAACGACCGCAGACATAAAGCTGGCCAAATGTCCCCCCAAATCCAAATCTTTTTTTCCTGCACGCAAAACCATGGCCATTGCATTCCAACGCGTGATGCGGCGGATGCGTTGTTCTATTTCATTATTGCCAGGCAAGGGCTGTTGTTGATGAACGGGTATGGTGTTTTCGTAAGAGGTGGTGCTATTAAATGGCAAGTGTCCACCGCGACGGCGAACCCGCTCAACCATTTGCTCTAAAATGAAATGGGCACGCTCTGCGCCTTCATTTTTTAGAATGGATTCAACCGCATCCGTCCACTCTTGGGTTTCAATTGGGTCGACATCTTGGTCGATATGTAGGTTTGCCATGGGCGAATTCTCCATTATAAAAAGATGAGCTGTTAATTTGTTGGGTAAGGATACGCTAAGAGTTTGCTAAAGATTTGATAAGGGTCAGTAAACAAAAGCCAGCATCATACGCTAACTTAGAATTTTTTTCACCTTGCGATGCACCATAATTTATGGCTTTATTTTATTTTAAATTGAGCGGGTGTTTTTAATCTGGCATTCCCGTTTAAGTCCGAGTAAAATACTACGGTATTATGCGCAGTATTGTGAGATGGCTGAGGTTGAGCGAATCTTGCGTCATTTTAGTTAAAAACACCTTTGAAAAAAGAGAGGAATTTTTGTGATTTCGCAACAAAACATACAAGAAGCCTGCCAAAAATTGGTTCTGCCGCATCACCCTGCTTTGGGGGCTGCTCATTTTTCGGCTGAAGGCAGCGGTAACCACTGGCATTTAACGCTGACTTTGCCTTATTTGTGCGAGGCAGAAGGTGAATTGGGTGAACAAGCCTTGCGGGCTTCTGTTTTACAACAATTGGCTTCATGCTTGCCTGACCATCAACTGACTTTAACGGTGGTTCATGCCATTGCCGCGCACGCGGTGAAAGTGGGCGTTGCACGGTTGGCTAACATAAAAAACATCATTGCGGTGGCTTCAGCCAAAGGCGGCGTGGGTAAATCGACCACCGCCGTCAATTTGGCCTTGGCTTTGGTGAAGGGTGGGGCGAAAGTTGGTTTGTTAGATGCCGATATTTATGGACCGTCTGTGCCGTTAATGTTGGGTTTGCAAGGGGTTACGCCGATAGTGACGGCGGACAAAAAATTCATTCCACTCGAAAAATATGGCTTAAAAGTCATGTCGATAGGCTTGTTGGTGAGCGATGAAAAAGCCATGATTTGGCGCGGGCCTATGGCCAGCCAAGCCTTTAATCAATTGATTTCTGATACAGGCTGGGGAGAATTGGATTATTTGGTGGTGGATATGCCTCCGGGAACGGGTGACATTCAATTGACTTTGTCGCAAAAAGTCCCCGTGACGGGCGTGGTGATGGTGACCACGCCACAAGACTTGGCTTTGGCTGACGTGCGCAAAGGGGTGGCCATGTTTGAAAAAGTCGATTTACCCATTCTGGGCATGGTTGAAAATATGTCTACGCACATTTGCAGCGCTTGCCAGCATGAAGAAGCTATTTTTGGCACAGGTGGCGCACAAAAAATGGCGGCACAGCTGGGTTTGAATATATTGGCTGAAATGCCTTTGGCCTTGCAAATTCGCTCGGATATTGATGACGGCTGCCCAACCGTGGCTCAAACGATGCCAACAATCTTTGCCCAAAAATATCAACTCATGGCGCGTCAGGTCGCGTTGTTGATAGCGGCCAAGCCTAAAGATTACGCCAGCAAATTATCCAGTATTCCCATCAAAAAAATTTAACAAGGCGTTGTGGCCAACCTTTTTCGTGTTTTTGACGACATAGCAGGGAAAAGGTTGGCCGCAACCTTAAAAATCATCTTAATAAAAAACTGGGGATAAAAATCAAGTTTTCGCTTGACTTTTATCCCCAATTTTTTTGCGCACGTTTGCAAGCAGCCCAAGGGCTTGTTTTATGTCATAAAAACAAGTCTTTCATATAAAGTTGTTTTTAATCAAAGGCGTACAATTCCGCTTGTTTTTTTAAGCACCACTACAACACGCTTTGTTTTTATGGCAAATATTCTAAACATCCCAAGCTTACCAACAGACTTATCCACAGAAAATGTGGGCAACTTTTTAGTGATGTTTTGCGACTTTCAATCTTGCGGCCAACCTTTTTTTCCGAAATCAGGAAAAAGGTTGGCCGCAAGATTAAGGTAAAAGGTGCTTAAGATGGCTGGCTTAAAATGAGCTCAGCCAGCCATAAATCGCTGGGGTAAGTGACTTTAAAATTACGGCTTTCGCCTTCGATAAGGCGCGGCGCATAGCCCAAGGTTTCTATGGCCGAGGATTCGTCGGTGATGTTGGGATTGTGTTGGTTTTGGATGAGGGCTTGCAGTAAAACGGCGTATGGAAACAGTTGCGGCGTTTGCGCTAAATACAAATGGTCGCGGCTTTGCGTGTGCCTCACCAATTGGCTGGCATCGCCTAGTTTCAAAGTATCTGGTACGGGCAAAGCCAATAAGCCCCCCGCATTGGGCTGTGGATAGGCGGCAAAATTGGGGTGCAAAGTATCTATTAAACGGCTTAATGCGGCGTTGGATAAACAAGGGCGGGCGGCATCATGCACCAAAATGGCATCGCCATCGGCCAGCGTTAGCTTGTCAGACAAAGCTTTTAATCCTGCTGTGACGCTGAGCGTTCGGGTCGCGCCGCCCACACGCAACACCATAAAATCGCCTAAATCGGCATAGTCTTCGGGCTGAAAATAAGCGTCATCAGGCGATAAAATTAAAGCCACGTGATTAATGGCTGGGTGAGCCAATAAGGTTTTTAGCGTGTGTTTGAGCAAAGCTTGGCCACAAACAGGCAAATATTGTTTGGGGCAATTGCCACCCACGCGCGCGCCCACGCCTGCCGCAGGCACTAACGCAATGTATTGAATTTTTTGAACAGGATTCATGATTGTAAGGTCTTGGCAGCGATTTTGCCTTGATGAAATTGCCTTTGTTGTTCGGGGGTAAAAACATTGCGTAAGCAAAAATGGGTAATGCTCGCTCCCAAAATCAACGGCGCAAATAAACCGATGAACGGAATAAACGTCAAAAACAAACACGCAAGGCCGATGAAGGTAAGCGGCCATTTTGCACGGCGTATCAACTGGGTTTGGCTGTCAAAATTGGCGACACCGTCCAGTGCATCACGCACCAAAGCGGTGCTGGTGTAATACGCGCTAATCCATAGCACTAAAAAATGCCCCACAAAAGGAATAAAAAGACAGCCTACCACCAAAATCAAAAATTTGGCGTAATGCCCCAACAAAAAACAGAGGGTTTTAAGCAAACTGGGCGAGGCGTAGCGATTGGATAATTGGGGGTAAGCAGGCAAAATCGCTCGCTGTAACACGGGCATTAAAATCAGTTCGATTAAAAGCCGTAAACTGATAAAAATCGCCAAAATCACCAGCAATACCGCAGTCACATGACCAAAAGCCCAAAAGACGGTCGTCAAAAAGGAGGGCAATGACCAATTTAACCACGCCAAGCTTTGTTCTATGATGGTTTTGACCATGGCTGCAATCTGGGGAGCAAAGGCAAAATAGACACCAGCCCAAACACAAAACAAAGTGAGCCATAACAAAAGCAGCATCAAAAAATAACGGCTTTTGAAGCTATCTTTCAGTCCTAAGCTTAGGCTAATGCCAATTTCTTGCCACATTACACGGTCCTTTTATGGAATCTTATTAATCATGCCACGCATCTTGCTTATTTTTTAACAGGGCTTCGGCAGCTTCAGGCCCCCAAGAACCCGCCACATACGGAGCAGGTTGGCTATTTTCAGCCTGCCAATGTTCTAACAAGGGCGTAATGTAAGCCCAAGCGGCGGCCACTTCATCTTTGCGCACAAAAAGGGTTTGATTGCCGCGTATGCTTTCTAGTAATAAACGTTCATAAGCGGTCGCGCGGCGCATTTTAAACATTTCATTAAAATCTAAGTTTAAGAAGACGGGCGCTAAACGCATGTCATCTCCTGGGACTTTGGCTTGAAAATACAAGCGCACGCTTTCTTCGGGTTGCAAAGTAATGACCATTTTATTGGCCAAATGTGTGGAAGTCGAAAACAACTGATGTGGCACATCTTTAAATTTAATCACAATTTCGGCTTTGGCTGTGGCCAACCTTTTGCCCGTTCTTAAGTAAAAAGGCACGCCAGCCCAACGCCAGTTGTCGATGTCGGCAGTCATGGCCACAAAAGTTTCTGTGTGGCTGTCTTCTGGAATGCCTGCTTCTTGTAAATACCCAACCGCCGCTGGCGTGAGCTTAGAGTTAGCTTGATATTGTCCACGCACGACTTGTGCCAAAGTGTCGGGGGTTAAAGGGCGCAACGATTTTAAGATTTTGTGTTTTTCGTCTCGCACGGCATCCGCGCCCAAATTAGAAGGCGGTTCCATGGCGACGATACACAATAATTGTAACAAGTGATTTTGTACCATGTCGCGCAAGGCACCGACCCCATCATAAAAATCGCCTCGTTTTTCTATGCCCAAGGTTTCGGCAACGGTGATTTGTACCGAGTCCACCCAAGTATTGCGCCACAAGGGTTCAAATAATGGATTGCCAAAGCGCAAAGCCAGCAAGTTTTGGACGGCTTCTTTGCCCAAATAATGATCGATGCGGTACAACTGGGTTTCGCTAAAGTATTGGGCCAAAGTCGCATTGATTTGGCGTGAAGATTCGGCATCTATGCCTAACGGTTTTTCAACCACAAGTCGAACGTTGGGGTGATTTAAGCCGACTTGAGCCAAGTTTTTGGTGATGGCTTCAAAAAAATGAGGAGAAGTTGAAAAATAACAAACCGTGGCGCGCTGCGCGGGTTCACCCACCAAGTGCGCTAAGGCTTGAAAATCTTCCGCGCTGTTGGCATCGAGTTTGACGGCGCTTAGGCGAGCTAAAAAAGAAGGCCATTCTGGCGCGGCGGTATCGACGACTTTGTCGATGTTTTGCGTTAACCATGCCGCAAAGTTGGCCGCAACCGTTGCGTCGCGAGTCAAACAAATGAATCGACCTTCGGCGTGTAATTGTCCTGCCGCATGCAAGCGAAACAGCGCAGGCCATAATTTTCGAGTAGCCAAGTCGCCAGTGCTACCAAAAAAAACAAAGTTAAATGGATGGGTGATTGAAAGTGGCATACAACATTCCTTTTTATTGTAGAGAGGGTTAATTTTATTATGAGTATTATTGGGATTGAGTGTCAGCGGTTGGTGTGTATTTTCCTGAACCGATGAGGCGATGTAAAAGCATTCTAAAACTGTCCATGTAAGTGTAAATCACAGGCACAACCACCAAAGTCAGCAAAGTGGAGGTAATCAAGCCCCCAATAATTGCTTGCGCCATTGGGCGCTGGGTTTCGCTGCCGTCCCCTGTGGCAAAAGCCATGGGCAACATACCAATAATCATGGCCAAACTGGTCATTAAAATGGGGCGTAAGCGCACTCGTCCGCCCTCGATGATGGCATCGTATCGGCTCAAGCCTTCGCTGCGACATTGATTGATGTAATCGACCAACAAAATCCCGTTTTTGGTGGCCAAGCCCATCAACATAATAATACCGATGACGCTAAACATATTAAGGGTAGAGCCACCGATGGCCAAGCCCGCAAAAACGCCGACAAAACTCAATGGTAAGGCCATCATAATGGTAACGGGCAAGGTAAAGCTGCGAAATTGTGCCGTTAAGATGAAATAAATCAACAACACACCCAACATCAAGGCTTGCAAAGCGTAATCGCCAGATTCTTTCATGTTTTGATTGTCGCCTTCTTGCACTTTGATGATGCCTTCGGGCAGAGTTGTGGCTTCTAATAGCGCTTGTATGTCTTTAAAAACAGCGGCTTTGTTGCGACCTTCGATGTTGCCAGTCAAAGAAATGTCACGTAATAAATTGGTGCGATTGATTTGGCGTGGCGAACTGCTGGGCGTAATGCTGGCAATGTTGGACAAAGGTATCATGGCCGCTACGCCATTGTCATCGCTTTTCCCTGGAATAGTGAGTTGATTTAAGGTGTTTAAAGTGCGTTCACTTTTCGGGATTTGGACTCGAATGTCGTAAGATTCACCATCTGAAGCTTCCCACAAACCCACGTTTTGCCCAGATAGCAAGGTTTCTATGCTGCTGCCGAGTATCGACAAATCCACCCCTAAATTCATGGCCGCTTCGCGGTTGATTTTAATGTCAAAAGAGGGCGTGGTGGCCGTTAAACTTGACTCCATGTCGCGCACGCCTTCTATTTGACTGATTTTATCTAACAACAGATTAGACGCACTGGTGAGTGCCGCAAGGTCATTGCCTCTTAGGCTCACGCTGATGGGTTTGCCAGCGCTGGGCCCGCCCTGATCGGCAATCGAAATGCCTTTGATGCTGACCGATGGTACTGTCATTACGCGCTTTCGAACTTCTGCCATGAGTGGGTTGATGTGCATGGCGCGCGTATCGGCTTTACCAACATTTAACAATAAGGTGGCTTTGTTTTTGCTGCCGCGTGAGCCACTGCCCACGCTGATTTGCGTGCTAATTAAATGCGGTAAATCGTGCAGGCTGGCCGCAACCCGTTGCGCTTGGGCTTCGGTATAAGCCAAAGAAGCGCCATCGCTGGTTTCTAGACGGACTTGAATTTTGCCTGTGTCGGCGGCAGGAATAAATTCTCCGCCCACCAAACCCAAAACAGGCAAACTAAAGCTGCCCACGGTGACCAAGGTTGTGATGCCGATGACCCACAAGCGGTGCAACAAAGCCCATTTTATGAGAAAAACATAATGATTTGCGAGACGGTCGAGTGAGGTTTCAAACCAGTCCAAGATAGGCCCGAAAGGGCCTTTGTGTTTGTCCCCATGTTGATGTGGATCGTGCCAAATAGAAGACAGCATCGGGTCTAATGAAAAACTGACGGCCAAAGAAATGAGCACCGCCACGACCACGGCCAAGCCAAATTGATGGAAAAATTGGCCGATGATGCCAGGCATCATGCCCACGGGTAAGAAGACAGCCACAATGGTGAGCGTGGTGGCGGTGACGGCCAAACCAATTTCGTTGGTGCCATCTAAAGCCGCTTGATAATGGGTTTTGCCCATGGCTTTGTGGCGGACAATGTTTTCACGCACCACAATCGCATCGTCTATGAGCAAGCCCACTGACAAAGACAGCGCCATTAAAGTCATGACATTAAGTGTAAAGCCCATGTATTCTAAGGCAAAAAAAGTACCGATAATGGAAATGGGCAAGGTCAGCCCTGTGATGACAGTGCTGCGCCAGCTGCCTAAAAACAGAAACACAATCAAAACGGTTAAAACTGCCCCTTCAATGAGGGTATTTTGTACATTTTGGACTGAACGTTCGACTTTTTCACCTCGATCTAACGTGATTTCGTAAGTCACTGATTTGGGGAAGTCGGCCTGCATTTTGTTGAGGTTGGTTTTTAGATTTTCAACGGTTTTGACGATATTGCCGCCACGTATGGCGCGTATCTCTACGCCAACGGCTGTTTTGCCATTTAATAAGGCCACGGTTTTGGCATCGGATTGGCTGTCACTTAAGGTGGCGACTTCTTTTAAGGTAATCGGGCGGGTATTACGCGTGGCCACAATGACATCGCCCAACTCTTTAATGGTCGCGAGTTTGCCCACCACGCGCAAGGCGTAATCTTTTTCATTGATGGTGAGTTGCCCTGCGGGGTAATCTTGATTGGCGGTTTTAATTTTTTGGGCGATGGTTTGGGTGGATAAACCAAAGCTTTTCAAGGCTTCGGCTTGTAGATCGACGCGCACTTCGCGGGTAACGCCGCCATAAACCAACACTTCGCCCACGCCTTCTAGCATTTGAAGGCGTTTTTTGACCGTGTTATTGACCCAGTTGGTGAGTTCGCGTGGGCTTAATTCGGGGGCGGTAAAGGCAAAAGACAAAATGGGTTCGTCATCAGGGTTGCGTGTGCTGACCGACGGCGTGCTGACTTCGTCTTTAAAATCGGCTTGGGCGGCAGAAACGCGATCGCGCACATCTTGCAAAGCCACGCGTTCATCGACGCTCAACTCAAACTCAACCACGATGGTGGAAATGCCTTCTAAAGAATAAGAGCGTAAATTTTTAATGCCGCTGATGGTGTTGATAGACTCTTCAAGCGGCCGTGTGACTTCGGTTTCTACCGATTGTGGCGATGCGCCTATGTAAGCGGTCGACACAACCGCAATCGGAAAGCTGACATCAGGCAATTCTTCTAAAGGTAATTTTTTCCAAGCAAACAGCCCCATCACCGTAATCAAAAACATGAGTACGGCGGCAAAATACGGATTATTAATACTGACGCGTGTGAGCCACATAGTTAAACCACTTTAATAAAAAGGAAAAAAAGCAAGCAAAGCAAAACAAATCGGCCAAAAAGGTTGGCCGCAAGCATAACCACCTTGGTTTTATTGCAAGGTCAAAATGACGGGCGCATGATCGCTGGGGCGTTCCCATTTTCTGGGCGCTTTGTCGATTTCGCAGGCCAGCGCCAAGGGTTTTAAGGCCGCACTGATGAGGATGTGGTCGATGCGTAAACCATTGTTTCGTCTAAAATTCATCATGCGATAATCCCACCAAGTGTACAGTTTGCTGTCTTGGTGAAACAAGCGAAAACTGTCGGATAAGCCGAGTTCGATTAAGCGGAAAAAGGCGGCTCTTTCGGGGGCGGAACACAAGGTTTTGTCTAGCCAATCGTCTGGATTTGGGACATCTCTGTCGTCGGGCGCAATGTTAAAATCCCCCAATAAAACCAGTTTTTCATGGGCGAGGCTTTCGGTTTTGACGTGGGTTTCCATGTGTTCCAGCCACGTTAATTTGTAGGCATATTTGGGCGATTCCAACGATTCTCCGTTGACAAAATACGCACAAATGACGCGTAAACCTGCAATTGTTGCGGTTAAAACGCGTTTTTGTTCATCGGGATAGCTGGGTAAATTTTCAATCACATCTGTGATAGAATGCCCATCTTTGACCAAAATGGCCACGCCATTATAGGTTTTTTGTCCCAGCCAAATGGCTTGATAGCCTTGCGCTTGGATGGCTTCTAAGGGAAAACTGGCTTGATCTTGTTTGAGCTCTTGCAAGCATAAAATATCGATGGGATTTTCGCTTAGCCAAGCTAAAACGTGGGGCAGTCTGACTTTGAGTGAGTTGACGTTCCAAGTGGCAATTTTCATAAGGCGTTCTTTTTCGTGAGCAGTTTAATTTCGTGGAATGTAGACAATTTTCAAAGGCCGTATTATGCCACGATTTAAAAAAAAGACTGTAGCTAAAATTGGCCTCAAGACAAATCAACGCGCACAAATCGATGCGCCAATAAAGATTATTTTTACAACCCCTGACTGCAAAGGAAAGTGTATGTTTTTTCGTTTTAATTTTCGTGTGAGCCGTGCGGCCATTTTGAAAAATTTGGCTGTTTTTTTATTGGTTGGATTGGTGGCAGGCTGTGGTTTTCATTTGCGCGGTTACAACACGCCTCTGGGCGCTTTGCCGTTTAATCGGCTTTATGTTGAGGGTACTGGCGTTTTATTTGATGAAATTCAACGCTTGTTGATACGGGACAAACAAATTTTGGCCGCTGCTTTTTCTGAAGCCGACGGGCGCTTGAGCGTGGTGAGCGAAAGCCCAAGAAAAGACATTTTAACCGTCAATCGCGCAGGCAAAGTCAGTGAATATTTGTTGACCTTAACCGTGGTGGCCGAAGCGCAAAATGCGGCACGCGATTCTGCGCAGGTCATACAAGTGACTTTGACGCGCAGCATGGGCTATTCAGATGCTGAAATTTTAGGCAAACAAGAAGAAGAAAAACGCTTGTGGGACGATTTGCGCCGCGAAGCCGCTGAACAAGTCATCCAAAAATTTGCCCGCTTAAAATTTGCGCCATCGACCAGCCAAACAGGGTATCAACCGAAAACAGAATCGCTAAAAGGAACGCCATAATGGCCAGCATCAAAGCCGAGGCATTGCCCAGTCACCTCAAAAAAGGCCTCGCGCCTTTGTACGTTTTGCATGGCGAAGAGATGTTGCTCACGCTAGAAGCCAGCGATTTGTTGCGCGCCACGGCAAAAAATTTGGGCTATGACGAGCGCGAAGTGTTGGCGGTTGAAACCCACTTTGACTGGTCTTTGTTGCGAGATGCCGCCAGCAGCGGCTCTTTGTTTTCGAGCTTAAAATGGCTAGAAATTCGCATCCCCAGCGGCAAACCGGGTACAGAAGGCGGTGAAGCCTTGCAAAGGTTTGCCGCAGATTTGCCGCCTGACACGGTTATTTTGGTGATTTTGCCCAAATTGGACAAAACTCAATTGGGCAGTAAGTGGTTTTTAGCCTTAGACAAAGTGGGCATTTGTATCGAAAATAAAGCCATTACGCGCGACAAAATGCCGGCATGGTTGGCCGCAAGGTTGGCTTTGCAAGGGCAAAGTTTATCGGCGGAAGCGTCAGATTTTTTTGTGAATTTGGTGGAAGGCAACGTCTTGGCCGCCAAGCAAGAAGTCGATAAATTGGCCATTTTAGAACCCCAAGGCCAGCTGGATTTGGCGGCCATCGAACGCGCCGTGACCAATGTCGCGCGATTTGATGTGTTTAAATTGTCAGAAGCGTGGATGTCGGGCGACAGGGCGCGTATAGAGCGAATGTTGGCAGGCTTGGAAGCCGAAGGCGAAACGCCCGTGTTGTTGATTTGGTCTTTGGCCGAAGATATCCGCACCTTAATCAAGTTGGCCGCAGGCCTAAAACAAGGCAAAAGTCGCCAAGAACTGGAGCGCGACTTGCGCTTATGGGGCGATAAACAAACGTTGTTTCCTGCCGCCCTCAAACGCATAGGCGCTAAAAACTTAATGCCCGCTTTGCAATGTTGCGCCCAAATCGATCGCCAAATCAAAGGCGCAGAATCGGGCAATCCGTGGATGACTTTACGGGACTTGATGCAAAACTATTTGCTGGCTGCGCCTGCAAAAGGTTAAAAAGCTTAAAAAGGTTGGCCGCAAGCAAAAAACCGTTGCGGCCAACCTTTTACCTAAAAATACCTAAAAACAATCAATCAGAAAGTGATGACCATGAAATACAAAAGTATGCGCGAAGAAGAACTTAAAAACAAAGTGGCGGCGGATTGGTTTTCGGCGTTTGATACGACTGAAATTTTGGGCAACATTGATTTTACGGTTTTTTCTAAGCAAGAGACGCTGTTTGAGCGCGCGCCTTTGTTGTGGGCGGAGGCCAAAACGGGCGATTTTGACCTTGCGGCGATGTTTGTGCAGTTGATTTTGACGATAGGCAAGGCGCGCACGTTTGACAAAACGTTGCCGCCGCCGTTTTTGGGCGCGTTTGATTTTAAAAAAATCGCGTTTGTTGAGTACATCAACATCCAAGACATTTTTTTCATGAATGATTTTAATTGGAATGTCACGCCCAGCAATCACGACACCAAAGAATTTCAGCTCATCAAAGCTCGCATCGAAAGTTTGTTAAAACAAAAAGCGTTTGTGTTTGATTATGAAGTTGATGCCAAAGCGCTGCAATTTTTTATAAAAAACAACATCGCCAACGCCACGAGCAGCAGCAAAATTAAAATCGATAAAAACAATTTTTTGCCGATTTATTTGCGTTGGTTGGACGTGGTCAAACCGATTATTGATGTGAATTGGGACGACCTTAAAAAAGCCAACATTGTGGACAGCGATTTTTATTTGGCTGATTTGTTTGTGGAGGATTACGACACCAAAAACATGGCGGACGATGTTTCTATTCGCGACAATTTGTTTGTGATTTTTCAAAATTCGGGCTACAAAATTGCCAAAGAAAACATGAAAGCCATGTTTGATGCCACGATTTCGATTAAAGAAAAAGAAACGTATCAACAATTTTGGCGCGTTTACAAGCGTCCACCGCTGAAAGAATTTCAAGATTACATCATCGAGCGCCGCGATTTGTTGGTGCCGCAAGACATACGCGAACGCAAAGGCGCTTTTTTTACGCCACGAATTTGGGTGGAATTGTCCCAAAAATATTTGACCAATTATTTGGGTGCAAGCTGGCAAGACGATTACACCATTTGGGATTGCGCGGCAGGCACGGGCAATTTGTTGGCGGGCTTGACCAATAAATACAACATTTATGCCAGCACCTTAGACCAAGCCGATGTGAACGTGATGCACCAACGCATAGAAGACGGGGCGCATTTGCTCAAAAATCACGTGTTTCAATTTGACTTTTTGAATGATGATTTCACGAAGTTGCCGCAAAGCCTGCAAGACATCATCAACGACCCCGAAAAACGCAAAAAACTGGTGATTTATATCAATCCGCCGTATGCGGAGGCTGATAATAGACAGGGAGAAGGTAGAACTGGTGTTGCGATTTCTGAAATACACAAAAAGTATTCAGATTTAATGGGTTATACCAAGCGTGAAATGTACGTACAATTCCTAACTAGAATTTATTGTGAAATTCCACAATCCATCATTGCAAATTTTTCAAAATTAAAAAACTTGCAAGCACCTAGATATCTAGATTTGCGTAATTTTTTTCATGCCAAATTGGAGAAAATATTTTTAACGCCAGCAGAAACATTTGATAATGTAACTGGCCAATTTCCAATAGCTTTTTATATTTGGGATACTAAATTCAAAGAAAAATTTACATTTATAAAATCTGATGTATATGATAAAAAAGGAAATTTTTTTGGATACAAAAATATTTGGGCTTATGACAATGTTAAATTCATAAATGATTGGGTAAAAACTTTTAGAAAATCTAATGCGGAATCTATTGCAACAATCATAGGAGTTGGAAGTGATTTCCAAAATCAACGATTAGTTCGTTTTGGTAAACCTTTTATGAAAGTTCCTGCTTCAAATCATAATTGGCAAGTAACAAAAACAAATTTAAAAGAATCTTCGATTTATTATGCCTTACGTCATATTATTAGCGCAGATTGGTTAAATGACCGTGACCAATTTTTATTCCCAAATGAAGGCTGGCAAACCGATTTTGAATTTCAAAATGACTGTTTGGCTTGGACTTTGTTTAGCAATAATATTTCTACTTCTTTTGGCATCAACCACTGGATACCATTCACCGAACAAGAAGTGAACGCGCAGGCCAAATTTGCCAGCCATTTTATGACCGATTTTATCAAAGGCAAACTGCCAGCCGATGACGCGGCGCAAGATTTGCACGACCTCGCCACACCACGCACCATGGCCTTGGTGTTTAGCGCGGAAGCCACCGCCGTATTTGATGCTGGCCGTGCGCTCTGGACGTATTATCACGCGCAGCAAGATGTGAATGTGAACGCGAGTTTGTACGACATACGCGAACATTTTCAAGGCCGTAACGATAAAGGCCGCATGAACCCCAAAAGCAGCGACGCGATTTACAGCGCACACATCGCCGAGTTGCGCTTGGCGTTGTCAAGGTTGGCCGCAAAGCTGCAACCCAAAGTTTACGAATACGAATTTTTGAAAGCGTAAACCCCGACCCCCACCCAGCCTCCCCCTTGACAAGGGGGAGGAGCAAAACCCGTGCTAATTCTAGCGATGATCCTTCAAATGATGTCGTTTCAAATGCTGGCGCGTGGATTTACGATGGCGCATGGGCGAGCGCGTTCCCTCCCCTTAACAAGGGGAGGGCTAGGGTGGGGTCTAAGCCGTCAATATTTGCGGCCTAAGCATCAATGCCTGCGGCCAACCTTTTAACTTTTTTTTGACTTTTTGATGAGCATGGTTAACTGAATATGGCGACCCCAACTTTTTTATGGTATGACTACGAAACCTTTGGCGTGAATCCGCGCAGCGACAGGCCTGCGCAATTTGCCGCCATACGCACCGACCTCAATTTTAAGCCCATCGGCGACCCCATAATGTGGTATTGCCAAACGGCTTTGGACACCGTGCCGCAAGTGGGCGCGTGTTTGGTGACGGGCATTTTGCCGCAAGAATGCGACGATAAAGGCTTGCCCGAAGCCGAATTTGCCGCGCGGATACAAGCCGAATTTGCCCGTGCAGGCACGATAGGCGTGGGCTACAACAGCCTAAAATTTGACAGCGAAGTCACGCGGTTTTTGTTGTGGCGCAATTTGTTAGAACCTTACGATCACGAATGGAAAAACGACTGCGCCCGTTGGGACATTTTGCCTTTGGTGCGCGCGGTTTACGCCCTCAAACTGCACGCGCTCAACTGGATTTACAAAGAAGATGGCACGGTTAGCCTAAAATTGACCGATTTAAGCGCGGCCAACGGGTTAAGTCACGAAAAAGCCCACGATGCCTTGTCCGATGTGGAAGCCACCATCGCCGTGGCCAAACTCATCCAAGAAAAAGAACCCAAATTGTTTGAGTTTTATTTGAATTTACGCAAAAAATCAGCGGTTTATGAACAGCTTACCCTCCTAAAACCTGCGCCTGTATTACACGCTTCGGGTATGTTTGGCGCGAGCAAAGGCTATTTGCGAGCGGTTTATCCTTTGGCGCAACACCCCACCAACACCAACGAAATCATCGTGTGGGATTTAAACGAAAATCCTGATATTTTGCGGAATTTAAGCGCAGAAGAGGTGCGTTTAAGGATGTTTACGCGCCAAGACGAGTTGCCCGAAGGCGTGACGCGCTTGCCCATTAAAACCATACACATCAATCAAGCGCCGTTTGTGGTGAAAAATTTTAAAGTGTTGTCGCCCGAACGCGCGGCTCAATTGGGCGTGGATTTAGACCGTGTGGCACAACACGCCCAAGCGGCGTATGAGTTGCCCAATTTAGCGCCACTGTGGGCAAAAGTGTTTGATAGAACGGCATCTTTTGCTGAAAAATTGGAAGAAGAACCTGCTGAAACGGCTTTATATGCTGGCTTTTTGCCTAACGCGGACAAACAAAAAGCTCATGGTTTGCGTTTGCGGACTTTGTCCAGTTTGCCGCCGTTTAGCGATGCGCGCATGGCGGATTTGGCTTTATTTTATGCCGCCAAAAATCAGCCAGATTTATTGAATGAGACGCAAAAAAACAAATGGCAAGCGCATTGCACAAGCTTGTGGGCTAAGGCTTTGCCGCAAATTTTACAAGACATCGCCACCGCGTGTTTGGGCGCAAAACCAGCCGATTTGTTGATGTTGGCCAATTTGCAAGCGTGGTGCAAAAAACGAGCCTTGGAAGTAGGCGTTAACAGCGAGGACGAGGCATGACGCAAGCGCCAAAAAACATGGGCGAATTTGAATTCATTCAACAAATGCTCCCTAAAGCGCAAACTTCGCCGCAATTGATTTTGGGCATAGGCGACGATGCGGCGATTATTCGGCCAACGGCGGGGCGCGATATACATCTTTCCAGTGATATGTTGGTGGCAGGGCGGCATTTTTTTGCCGACGTTGCGCCGCAAAATTTAGGTCATAAAGCCTTGGCGGTGAATTTGTCGGACATGGCCGCCATGGGTGCAAAGCCGCGCTGGGTTCTGTTGTCGGTGGCTTTGCCTGAATTGAATCCCGTTTGGCTGGCTGATTTTTTGGCGGGCTTTCAAACCTTGGCCGCAGAACATGGCGTGATGTTAATTGGCGGCGATACCACGGCTGGGCCGTTGACGGTGTCGGTGACGGTGCTGGGTGATGCGCCGCAAGGCCAAGCGCTGCGCCGCGATCAAGCCCAAGTGGGCGACGACATTTGGGTGAGCGGAGAGCTGGGGTTGGCCGCGATGGCTTTGGCGCATTTGACGCAGACTTTGCCTTGGGCTTTGGACGCGCCAGCGCAGGCTTTGTGTTTGGCTAAATTGCATCAACCCACGCCCCGGGTCGCTTTGGGCATGGCTTTGCAAGGCATTGCCCATGCGGCGCTGGACATTTCAGATGGGCTGTTGGCGGATTTAGGGCATATTTTGCAAGCTTCGGCTTGCGGCGCGGTGGTCAATTTAGACGCTTTGCCTGTGGCCGAAAACAGCGTGTTAGGCGCGGATTTTAAAGATTATTATCGCTACGTGGCCGCAGGCGGCGATGATTACGAATTGTGTTTTACCGCGCCAGCCCAGCAACGCGCGGCCTTGGCGGACTTGGCGCTAGCGCTCAATATCCGCTTAAGCAAGGTTGGCCACATCACCGCCGAGCAAGGCTTGCAATTGCGGCATTGCGGCCAACCTTTTTTTATGGCGGAACGCGGTTTTGACCATTTTAAAGCCCCTTAAACGCTTAATATTGGCTTAATATTTTATTGAGGCTTTTGATTTTTATATGATAAAACGTAACAACAAACACATGGTGGCCGCGACCACCCAACCCAGTTTGCGATTGATGTTCAGCCACTGGGCGCATAGTGTCTCTTTCGGTTTTGGGTCTGGCTTGTTAAAACCCGCGCCAGGAACGTGGGGCAGCTTGATGGGCTTGGCTTTGTTTTTAGGGCTTAAAAGCTTGGGATTTGTGCCACAAAGCGCCGTCCTTTGGGGCATCGTTTGTGTCGTTTTGTTTGGCATCGGCGTGTGGTGTTGCACCAAAACAGGGCAAGCCTTGGGCGTCAGCGATCACGGCGCGATTGTTTGGGATGAAATCGTGGCCATGTTTTTGGTGTGTTATTTTGTGCGAGATTCAGCTTTAGGCTATGCTTTAGGTTTTGTTTTATTTAGGATTTTTGACATTATCAAACCGCAACCCATTGCATGGCTGGACGCGCGAGTCAAAGGCGGCTTTGGCGTGATGATAGACGACATTTTGGCGGCGGTTTTTGCCATTGTTTGCTATCACGGTTTGGCGTGGATTTGGCCAAATTGGTTTTAGGGGCGTTCATTGTGGCCAACCTTTTTTTCTTTTTGAGGAGTTTTTCTGATGAATGCCCAAGTCATACAAGTGGCCTTGATTGGTTACGGTTACGCAGGCCAAACGTTTCATGCACCATTGATTTTGGCTTGTAAAAATTTAGAATTGAGTGTCATCATCAGCCGTCAGGGCGAAAAAATTTTGGCGGATCAGAAAAAATGGCCTGCCTCGGTGCGGATTTTGGCGGATGTTGAGGCTTTGTGGTTAGACGACAGCATAGATTTGGTGGTCATTGCAACGCCCAACGACACGCATTATGCTTTGGCGCAAGCGGCTTTGGCCGCAGGCAAACACGTGGTAGTCGACAAGCCGTTTACGTTGACCTTGGCAGAAGCTGAAGGCTTGAATCAACAAGCCATTGCGGCCAACTTGACGTTGTCCGTGTTTCACAATCGGCGCTGGGACGGGGATTTTTTAACTTTGCAAACACTGGTACGCGAGCAAACTTTGGGCGATATTGTGTCGATACGTTCACATTTTGACCGATTTAGGCCACAAGTTAGACCCCGTTGGCGCGAACAAGCTCAGGCAGGCGCAGGGCTTTGGTATGATTTGGGCCCGCATTTATTGGATCAGGCCATCGAATTATTGGGTATGCCGCAGGCCATTTTTGCCGATTTGGCGATTTTAAGAACCGATGGCGTGGCCGTTGATTATTTTGAGGTCATTTTATATTACAAAACGGCGCGAGTTATTTTGCACGCCAGCACCTTGGCCGCAGCCCCAGCGCCCAGATTTACGGTGCATGGCAAACAAGGCAGCTGGGTCAAATGGGGCTTGGATTTGCAAGAAAATCAACTCAAAAATGGCTTGTGGGGCGTGAGCACGGCAACAGAGCCAGAGACAGAAATCAGTGAATTGAGCTTGGAAAATGCTAATGCGCCCGAAACGGTTTTGACGCAAACCTTCGCTGTACAGTTTGGTGATTATGGTGCGTATTATGCAGGGATTGCAGCCAACCTTTTGCACGGCGCGGCCAATCCTGTTACCGCAGACAGCGCCATTAAAGTGATGGCTTTGATGGAGTTGGCCACCTCAAGCGCGACTGAAAACCGAGTGCGCAAGGTGTGCTAAAATGCGCTGGTTTTAAACAGCTTGCTTGTTACTTTTTATTTAACCCTTCAAAAGGATAATTCACAATGGATCTTTTGCGTGGCCTGATGGGCATGGGCAGTTTGTTGTTGGTGGCTTATATTTTTTCGATGAACCGATCGGCGATACAGTTGCGCGTGGTTGGCGCGGCATTTTTGACGCAATTGGGCATAGGCGCTTTGATTTTGTTTTGGGATAAAGGCCGAAACGCCTTAGAAATGGCGGCCAATGCGGTGAATTTGGTGTTGGGTTATGGCCGCGCAGGTGGACAGTTTTTATTTGGGAGTTTGGTGGATTTTGGGCGCATGGGTAAGGCGTTTGGCGGTGATGGCGCTTTTGTGTTTGCTTTTCAGGTGTTGCCTGCCATTATTTTTGTCACGTCTTTGATGTCGGTTTTGTATTATTTAGGCATTATGGGCTGGGTGATACGCATTTTGGGCACCCTCATGCAAAAACTCATCGGCGTGAGCAAAGTGGAATCATTTAATGCCGTGGCCAACATTTTTTTGGGTGGCAGCGAAGTCATTCCAGCCTTACGCCCTTTTTTAAACCAACTCAAAGGCCCACATTTATTTTGCATCATGACCAGCGGCATGGCGGCGGTGGCGGGGTCGGTTTTGGCAGGTTATGCAGGCTTGGGGGTTAAAATGGAGTATTTATTAGCCGCTTGCGCCATGAGCGTCCCTGCAGGCTTGTTATTTGCCAAAATCATGTGCCCCACAACGGAAGAGGTTGACTTTACGTTTAAAGATTTGCAATTTGAAGAGAAAAAGCCTGCCAATGTCATCGAAGCTGCCGCATCTGGCGCGTCGATTGGTTTGCAAATCGCCTTGAGTGTGGGCGCGATGCTGATTGCTTTTATCGCTTTGATTGCGCTGTGTAATGGCTTGATTGGCAGTATCATGGGTTTGTTTGGCCATCCTGAATGGAATTTGAACTTTTTGATGGGGCATGCCTTAGCACCTTTTGCTTGGTTAATTGGCATTCCTTGGGCAGACGCTGCGGTGGCTGGCGATTTTATTGGACAAAAATTATTGTTAAATGAATTTGTGGCTTACGTGAATTTTTCACCGTATTTAAAAGATGCCGCCGCCTTGAATGCGGCAGGTTTAACGGCTTTACAACCCACAACGTTGGTGATTATTTCGTTTGCTTTATGCGGTTTTGCCAACTTCTCATCGGTGGGCATCATGCTGGGCAGTTTTACCGTGATTGCGCCCGAGCGCCGCTCTGAAGTCGCTAAAATGGGGTTGCGCGTGGTTTTGGCCTCTTCGTTGGCCAATTTGATGAGCGCAACCATGGCAGGTTTATTTTTGGGTTAAGCCTTGTTGGAAGCCTAGATTGCAAGCATAACATTTGAAACATCAACTTGCGGCCAACCTTTTTATGCAAAAAACTAAAAAAAGGTTGGCCGCAATGACTTAACAAAGAAAGGATTGAATGATGCCAGAGTTAGAACAAAATGCTTTACAAGTCAACGGATTAAGAGCTTTGCGTTTGATGGATTTAACGTCTTTAAATGACACCGACACCGCCGCAGACATACTCGCTTTGGCCACCGCCGCGCAAACGCCCTTTGGCTCGCCAGCGGCTTTGTGTGTGTATCCGCGCTTTATTGCGGTGGCCAAACAGCAATTGGCCGAGTTGAACCTAACCAACGTCAAAATTGCAACGGTGGCCAATTTTCCGCACGGAGCCGCCGATGTGGCGCAAGCGGTGCAACAATGCCTTGAGGCGGCGGCTTTGGGCGCAGATGAGATTGATGTGGTTTTTCCGTACCAAGCCTTAATGGCAGGCAATGCCGCGATTGGGTTGGAGTTAGTGAGCGCTTGCCGCGCGGCTTTGGACAAGTCTGTTTTGTTAAAAGTCATCATCGAAAGTGGCGAATTAAAAACGCCAGCTTTGATACAACAAGCCAGCGAAATCAGCATAGAAGCAGGGGCGAACTTTATTAAAACTTCAACGGGTAAAGTCCCCGTTAATGCCACGTTGGCCGCCGCCGAAATCATGCTAAACACCATCAAAAACAGCGGTAAAGCGGTGGGATTTAAAGCCGCAGGCGGGGTGCGATCGGCGCAAGAGGCGGCCGATTATTTGGCTTTGGCTGATGCCATTCTGGGCGAAAATTGGGTCAGCGCAGCCACTTGGCGTTTTGGTGCATCCAGTTTGCTGGGTAGTTTGCTGCTGACCTTGCAGCAAGGCGTGTCGTTGGATGCGCAAGGTTATTGAAAATTAGTTATTAAAATTAACGAAAAAGAAAAGGAGTCACCATGCGAGTTGCAATTTTAATTTTGGATTCTTTGGGCATAGGCGCAGCGCCTGATGCGGCGGCTTTTGGCGATGTGGGCGCTAATACTTTGGGCAGCATAGCGGTCGAGTGCTTGGCTGGGCGCGCCGATGGTCGATATTATGAAAATGAAAACCAGCCGCGTTCGGGCGCGCTGCACATTCCCAACCTTGAAAAAATGGGCTTGGGCTTGGCCAGTCAATTGGCCACGGGACAGCCAGTCGCGGGCTTGAGTGCTCAGCCTGAGGTCATGGCCGCTTATGGCGCGGCGTATGAAGTCTCTTCGGGTAAAGACACCCCATCGGGGCATTGGGAATTGATGGGCGTGCCTGTGCGTTTCGATTGGGGCTATTTTCCCAAAAAAACTGATTCCTTTCCGCCCGAGCTGTTAGATATTTTGGTTGAACGCGCTGGCTTGCCTGGTTGGTTGGGCAATTGCCATGCGTCAGGCACAGAAATCATCGCGCGGTTAGGTGAAGAACATCAAGCCACAGGCAAACCCATTTTTTATACGTCAGCCGATTCTGTTTTTCAAATTGCGGTACACGAAGACAGTTTTGGCTTGGATAATTTATATCGTTTGTGCGAAATCGCTTATGAAGAAGTGCAAAAATATCAAATTTGCCGAGTGATTGCTCGCCCCTTTATCGGGAGCAATGCGGCCAACTACAAACGCACAGGCAATCGACATGATTACGCCGTTCAACCGCCAGCGCCAACGCTGTTAGACAAAGTCGCACTAGCGGGTGGCGAAGTCGTTTCTGTTGGTAAAATTTCGGATATTTTTGCAGGCAGCGGCATCACACAAGCTTATAAAGCCACAGGGCATAAGGCTTTGTGGGACGCGACCTTATCCGCATGGGCGACTTTGCCCGACAACAGTTTGGTGATGACCAATTTTGTCGAATTTGATCAAAGCTTTGGGCACAGACGCAACGTGGCGGGCTATGCGGCGGCCTTAGAAGAGTTTGATGCGCGTCTGCCCGATATGTTGGCCGCCTTAGGCCCCGATGATGTGTTGATTTTGTCAGCGGACCACGGTTGCGACCCGACTTGGCCAGGCACCGAGCATACGCGAGAACACGTGCCAGTTTTGGTGGCGGGCGCGAGTGTTGCGGTTGGCAGTTTGGGCGTGCGGCATGGCTTTGCCGATGTGGGGCAAAGTTTGGCTCATCGTTGGGGTTTAAGCCCTTTTGCTGATGGCGTGTCTTTTTTGTAGTACGGCGGTTGAAGTTGCTGTGTTTGGTTTGGGTTTATCCCTTTTTTTCTAACGTTCAAAGGAGTGGGCAATGTCTGTTTTATCTAAGAAAACTGGTTTGCGTGTGACGATGTTGAGTGTGTTGTTTGGCGTGTTGGGGCAGACACCTTTATGGGCGCTTGAGTATGCCGTTGACACAGGTGCGCCCGAAAAAAGCAGCGGCTTAACTTTGGCGGTGAGCAAACAAGCTAAACGCTATCTGTCGGTCACGGCCAACCCTTTGGCCACTCAAGCGGCCGATAAAATGCTAAAAAAGGGCGGCTCGGCTGTGGATGCGGCCATTGCGGCTCAATTAGTTTTGGGGTTGGTTGAACCTCAATCGTCAGGCATTGCGGGCGGGGCTTTTTTGTTGTCTTTTGATGGCAAAGCGCTGCGTTATTATGATGGGCGTGAAGTTGCGCCTGCGGCGGTAAAACCTGATTTGTTTCAAACCGTCAGCAATGGCAAAAAAATAGAACTGCCTTTTTATGAGGCCGTTATTGGTGGGCGTTCGGTGGGTGTGCCCAATGTGTTGAGCATGTTGGCTGTGGCGCATAAACGTGAAGGCAAGTTACCTTGGGCAACGTTGTTTCAGCCCGCCATTGCCTTGGCCAAGCAAGGCTTTGCCATTTCGCCGCGCTTGCATACCTTAATTCAAGCCGATGCTTATTTGGCGAAAGACGATGCCGCGCGTGCTTATTTTTATGAAGCCGATGGCAAAACAGCCAAAGCGGTTGGCACGCTTTTAGTCAATCCAGATTATGCCCAAGTGCTGACCAGAATTTCGAAAGAAGGCGTGAGCGCTTTTTATGAAGGCGACATTGCCGACGCCATTGTGGCCAAGGTTCAAAATCACCCCACCAATCCTGGATATTTAAGCAAAGAAGACATGCTCAAATACCGCACCTATCCTAAAATCCGCGAGGCGGTGTGCGGTTCGTATCGTGCCCATCAAGTCTGTGGCGCGGGCGCACCCAGTTCGGGCGGCATTGCGGTGATACAAACCTTAAAGCAATTAGAACGCTTTCCTTTGTCTGACTTCAAACCCGATTCCGCTGAAGCCATTCATTTGATTGCAGAAAGTGAGCGCTTGGCGTTTGCCGATCGGGGCAAATATTTAGGTGACCCTGATTTTGTGGCCGTTCCAACGCAAGGCTTAATTGCGCCAAGTTATTTGGCCGCCCGTTCGGCCTTGATAGATGAAAACAAGTCCATGGTAACTGCGCCAGCAGGCTTGCCACAAGGTGCAAATCAAGCGTGGGTCGAAGGCTTAAGCCCCGAATTGACCTCAACCAGCCACATGGTGATTGTCGATGCTAAAGGCCGCGCCATTTCGATGACCACCACCATAGAAGATGGATTTGGCAGCCGCCAAATGGTGCGTGGCTTTTTGCTTAACAATCAATTAACTGACTTTGATTTTGCGCCCAACACGCAAGACGGCGCATGGGTTGCGAATCGGGTTGAGCCGTTGAAAAGACCGCGTTCGTCCATGTCGCCCACGATGGTTTTTGATGAAAAAGGCAATTTAAAAATCATTGTCGGTTCGCCCGGTGGGTCGCGCATCATAGGCTACGTCACGCAAACTTTGGTCAATCTCATTGATTGGCAAATGTCACCGCAAGAGGCGGTCAATTATCCGCATTACGGCAGTCGCAATGGCGCAAAAACTGACATAGAAAAAGGCTCAACGTTGCTAAAAAATGAAGCCACACTCACCAAACTCAAAAGCATGGGACACGAAATCAACGAAGTGGAGATGACCAGTGGCACCTCTTTAATCGTTAAAACGGCCTCGGGTTACGTGGGCGCAGCCGACAATCGCCGTGAAGGAACGGCTTTGGGCAAATAAATGCGCTCAAAAATGCCCTAAAATTTGGCCTTTGATTGAAACCTATCATCCATAATACCCAAAAACCCTTGCGGCCAACCTTTTTCCCTGAAATATTCGGGTAAAAGGTTGGCCACAAAGGTTTTTGCTTGATGTAGAAAAAAGCTTTAAGTGCGCTGCACAAAAGCGCTGGTTTTATGCTAAACTTTCGTGGTTATTTTTCATCAACCCTTTGATTTTTTCGTTAGGAGAAGTTCATGCAAGCTTCAGCTTTAAAAGCCCCCGTTCGTGTTGCCGTGACAGGCGCAGCAGGCCAAATTTCTTATAGTTTGTTGTTTCGCATTGCCAGCGGAGAAATGCTAGGCAAAGACCAACCTGTAATTTTGCAATTGCTTGAAATTGATAACGAAAAAGCTTTGTCGGCTTTGCGTGGCGTGATGATGGAATTGGACGATTGTGCCTTCCCTTTGTTGCACAGCATGGTTGGCACTTGCGATCCTTTGGTGGCTTTTAAAGACGTGGATTACGCTTTGTTGGTCGGCGCTCGTCCGCGCGGCCCTGGCATGGAACGTGCTGAATTATTACAAGAAAATGCCAAAATTTTCACCGTTCAAGGGCAGGCCTTAGATGCCGTTGCCAGCCGCAACGTGCGCGTGTTGGTGGTGGGCAATCCCGCCAATACCAACGCTTACATCGCTATGAAATCGGCCAAAAATTTGCCCGCTAAAAACTTCACGGCCATGTTGCGTTTGGATCACAACCGCGCGGCTTCGCAATTGGCCAGCAAAACGGGCTTGCCAGTTTCTAGCATTCGCCAATTGGCCGTTTGGGGCAACCATTCGCCCACCATGTACGCCGATTATCGTTTTGCCACCTTAAACGGCCAAGCGGCTAAAACCTTAATCAACGATGAAGCATGGAATCGCGACGTATTTTTGCCGACTGTGGGCAAACGTGGCGCGGCTATTATTGAGGCGCGTGGCTTGTCTTCTGCGGCTTCTGCGGCCAATGCGGCCATCGACCATATGCGCGACTGGGCTTTGGGCACGCAAGGCGAATGGGTGACGATGGGCATTCCTTCAGACGGATCTTACGGCATCCCCGAAGGCGTGATGTACGGTTTCCCTGTGACGTGCGCCAACGGCGAATACAGCATCGTACAAGGCTTAGAAATTGACGAATTCAGCCGCGAACGCATGACAGTTACTTTGACCGAATTAGAAGAAGAACGCGCCGCCATTGCGCATTTGTTAGGCTAATTTCAAGCAGTCTTTAAATCCTTGTGGTCAACTTTTTTATACACAAGAAAAAGTTGGCCACAAAATTTATTTTTATAAGGCGAGGAAGCCCCTACATGAACAAAACAAACGTATTGATTTTAGATACAGGGTGCGCCAATTTGGGTTCGGTGCGTTGCGCCTTTGAAAAAATGGGTGTGCAGGCTAAAGTGTCTCATTTGGCAGAGGACATCCGTCGTGCCGATAAATTGATTTTTCCAGGCGTTGGCACGACTGAAGCCGCCATGCGAGCTTTGACTGAAAGAGGCTTAATTGACTTATTGGCAGTAGCCACGCAGCCTGTGTTGGGCATTTGTTTGGGGATGCAATTGTTGACCAAACGATCAGAAGAGGGCGCGGTCGATTGCTTGGGCTTGATAGCGACCGAATGCAAAAAATTGGTCACCAGCGCTGACATACGTGTGCCGCACATGGGCTGGAATGAAACCTTTTTTGACGCCAGTCATCCCTTGTTTAACAACATCAAAAACGGCGAATATTTTTATTATGTGCATTCTTACGCCGTGCCTGTGGGCGATTTCACCATCGCCACGTGCGAACATGGCGCAGCGTTTAGCGCCGCCATCGCTCGCGATAATTTTATGGGCGTGCAGTTTCACCCCGAACGCTCCAGTGCGGCAGGCGCGCAATTGTTGAAAAATTTTGTGAATTTATAAAAATTTGGTGACGTAAGCCTTTTGCGGCCAACCTTTTCCCTTGTTTTCTTGTTGAAAATCGGGAAAAAGGTTGGCCGCAAGGTCAAAAGACATGGATTTAGCTTAAATTTTTTGTGCAGGAAAAATCATATAAATTGGTGTTAATAAATCACCTTCTAAAACAAAAAAATATCGCATATTTTTTATGTCATCAAGAGAGTATTTATTACTGAACTTTGTCTTTAGATAATTATGTAACTTATTTATCTCATCTTTTGATGATTGAGACATATCGATGTAGTAAAAGTGCTCTAATCCATTTTTTGATTTGCCAATAAAACACATATTTTTAACAGAATCAAATTCAAAAAAATTAAATGTTGACTTGAATCTGTCATTTTCAATTTCAGATTTATGAATATATATAAGGTTTGAGTTTTCAAATAAATTATCATCTTTGTAAAAAATACTAGATAATAAATTATTCTCATCTTTATTAATTTTAATTTTTAATTTTTAATTTTTCATTATCTCCAAGGTCAACATCATACGTTCCAATTAATTGAGACAAACAATATTCACGATTAACATAATCTTTTTTGCTAGAATCGGATGCGACTTCATTAATTGCTTCAATTTTTATATGTTCATTAGCATAGGTTATACCTGATAATAACATCAAAATTATTAAGCTATTTTTCATATACTCCGTCCTTTTAGTCAATAAAAATACAGGATAAAAAATCAAAACTTACAGTGAGGTTGGCCGCAAGTACATTTATTGCTTGAGGCCAACCTTTTTTTTCTAAAAACAGTGGTTTACTTCACAAAATTGCGTGCGTTGGTGAACAGTTTGAACCATGCGCCGTTTTCGCCCCATTGTTCGGGGTGCCAAGAGTTTTGCACGGTTCTGAAGACACGTTCGGGGTGCGGCATCATTAAGGTGGCGCGGCCATCCAGACTGCTTAGGCCAGCAATGCCCAGTGGCGAACCGTTGGGGTTGGTGGGGTAGGTTTGTGTGGGCAAGCCTGCGTCGTCTATGTATTGCAGCGCAATGGTGGACAAGCTGTCTTGTTGATGTTGCGCTTGGTCAAATTCGGCGCAGCCTTCGCCGTGGCTGATGACGATGGGCAATTGGCTGCCCGCCATGCCTGCCAATAAAACAGACGGGCTGTTTTGTACGCCCACCATCACCAGCCGCGCTTCGTAACTTTCGGACGTGTTGCGCGTGAATTTAGGCCAATGTGCCGCACCGGGGATTAAGGCTTTTAAGTGCGCAATCATTTGGCAACCGTTGCACACGCCCAAACTAAAGGTGTCGGGGCGTGCAAAAAAGCCTTCAAAAACGGCACGCGCGCGCGGATTGAGTAATATGGTGTTCGCCCAACCTTGCCCCGCGCCCAACACATCGCCATAACTGAAGCCACCACAAGCCACCAAGCCTTGCATTTGGCTTAAGTCTTGGCGACCTGCCAAGATGTCGCTCATGTGGACATCAACGGGCTGAAAGCCTGCCAAATCAAAGGCTGCCGCCATTTCAACGTGGCTGTTAACGCCTTGTTCGCGCAAAATGGCCACGCGTGGACGCGTCGTGACAACGCTGGGCGCTTGTGGAATGTCAAAACTCAATTCAGCGTACAAGCCGCGCGGCTGGCCTGTAAACATCGTCGCCCATTCACTTTGCGCATCGGCTGGGTTGTCGCGTTGGCTTTGTAGGTGAAAACTGGTTTCATGCCACGCCTTGTGCAACTCGACACGCGATTCGTCTAATAAAGTCACGCCTTTGTGCTGGATGAACACGCGGTCATTGAGTTGAATTTGGCCTATATCCGCCGCCCAAAGGCCAACGGCTTGCAATCGTGCCACAACGTTGGCCGCATCATCGTTGGCCACTTGAATGACGGCGCCCAACTCTTCGTTAAACAATTGCGCAAAGCACTGCGCGTGCAAAGCATCAGGCTGTGGCGTGTGCGTGGCGAGTGCGCCCAAATCAACGTGTATGCCCACTTGCCCTGCAAAACACATTTCAGCCAACGTGGCAAACAAGCCGCCATCGCTGCGATCGTGATACGCCAACAATTTGCCTTCGGCCATCAAGTTTTGCACCAACTCAAAAAAGGCCGCAAACTGTTGTGGAGAGTCCAAATCGGGCGGCGTGCCTGTGTAGTGTTGCCAAACTTGGCCTGCCGCACTGCCGCCCAAACGGTTTTGGCCTGCGCCCAAATCAATCGCAATCAAGCGACTGTCGGGGACGGCTCGCAATTGTGGCGTGAGCGTTAAACGGGCATTGTCTACCGTGGCAAATGCCGTCATCACGACAGACAAAGGCGCAGTCACCGATTTTTTGTGGTCGGGCGCAGCAGGGTCAGCCCAAACCGTTTTCATCGACAAAGAATCTTTGCCCACGGGGATGCTCACGCCTAAGGCTTGTGATAGCACGGATACCGCTTCGACGGTGTCGTAAAGTTTGGCTTCTTCGCCAGTGTGGCCTGCGGCGGCCATCCAATTGGCCGATAATTTGATGTTTTGTATGCGGCCAACGTTGGCCGCAGCCAAGTTGGTGATGGCTTCACCCAAAGCCATGCGCCCCGATGCAGGCGCGTCAAACAAAGCAAGGATAGGTCGTTCGCCCATGGCCATGGCTTCGCCTTTTAAGGTTAGATAGCCTGTGGTCGTCACCGCCACGTCCGCAACGGGGACTTGCCAAGGCCCAACAAACTGGTCACGCGCGGTCATGCCGCCCACGGTGCGGTCGGCGATGGTGAGTAAAAATTGTTTAGACGCCACGGTAGGCAAACGCAATAAACGATAAGCCGTTTCGGTGATGGATTTGTCTTGGCAGTCAAAGGCAACGGTTTCGTGCGCCACGCGTGTTACTTGGCGCGTCATTTTTGGCGGTTTGCCCAATAACACCGACAAAGGCATATCGACAGGTTTGTTATCAAAAACGGCATCTTTTACCTGCAAATGTTGCGTGTCGTCCGCCACGCCCACAATAGCAAAAGGGCAACGTTCGCGCGCGCACAAAGCAGTAAAATCAGCCAATCGCGCGGGCGGTATGGCCAACACATAACGTTCTTGAGACTCGTTAGACCAAATTTGCATGGGGCTCATGCCCAATTCTTCGTTGTGGATGGCACGTAAATCAAAAATTGCGCCGCGCCCAGCATCGTTGACCAATTCAGGAAAGGCATTCGACAAACCACCTGCGCCCACGTCATGAATAAACAAAATTGGGTTGTCTTGGCCTTGTTGCCAGCAACCGTCTATGACTTCTTGGCAACGGCGTTCCATTTCGGGATTGCCGCGTTGAACAGAGTTAAAATCCAATTCGGCATCGTTTGCGCCTGTGTCCATGCTAGACGCTGCGCCGCCGCCCAAGCCGATTAAAAAAGCAGGCCCGCCGAGTTGTATCAATAAAGAACCGGCTGGCACGGCGGCTTTTTGGGTGGCGTTGGCCGCAATGTTGCCCAAACCACCAGCAATCATGATGGGTTTGAGATAACCGCGACGCTCGCCCTGAAACACGGCATCAAAGGTGCGGAAATAGCCCGTCAAATTGGCACGGCCAAATTCATTGTTAAAGGCAGCCCCCCCCAAAGGGCCTTCTATCATAATGTCTAAAGCATGCGCCAAATGCGCAGGCTTGTCTTCTTGTGCAGGGTTTTCCCAAGGCTGTATGAAATTGGGCAAGTGCAAGTTCGACACGGTAAAACCTGTCAAGCCCACTTTGGGTTTAGAGCCGCGCCCCGTTGCGCCTTCATCGCGGATTTCGCCGCCTGCGCCCGTGGCCGCGCCCGAAAAAGGCGCAATGGCGGTCGGATGATTATGAGTTTCCACTTTCATGAGTACGGCGGTGTCTTCTACATGATACTGATAATCGCCTGCCGCATTGGGGTAATAACGGCCTATGATGTGGCCAGCAATCACCGACGCATTGTCTTTGTAAGCCACCAAAGTGCCGTCTGGCGCGGCTTGATGCGTGGCTTTAATCATGCCAAACAAGGTGTTGGGCTGGGGTTTTCCATCGATGATAAAATCAGCATTAAAAATTTTGTGGCGACAATGCTCTGAATTGGCTTGCGCAAACATCATCAATTCTACATCGCTGGGATTGCGCCCCAATAACGTAAATTGTTCAAGCAAATAAGCCATTTCATCGTCAGACAAGGCAAATCCGTATGCAAGGTTGGCCGCAGACAAAGCCGCCATGCCGCCTTGTAATATATCGATTTCGGTCAAGGGCTGGGGCGTATGTTGTGTAAAAACCAAGTCAGGATGCGCCCAGCCTGTCACCAAAGTTTCGGTCATTCTGTCGTGCAATAATTGCTGATAGGCGGCCAACTGTTGGGGCGATAAATCGGCCGTTTCCGCTGTCTTTTGGATAGAAAAAACCACCCCGCGTTCGACGCGCTCTATGTCGTCTAAACCACACAAACCAACAATGTCTGTGGCTTTAGAAGACCACGGCGAAATTGTGCCTAAACGCGGCAATACCGTAAAATCGGCCGTGACCGTTGTGGCGGCTTTGGCCGTGAATAAATTGGCCAATTGGGTGCTTGTCGATACGCTGAGCGGCGCTTGGTGCGCGACATAATAAATAAAATGGGCGCTGAGTTGTACGGGCGGCAAGCCTTGATTTTCGGCCTGTGTTTTTAGTTTGTTTAAACGAAAATGAGAGCGTGCGGCCATGCCTAAAAAACAAGTAAAGAAAGACATAAAAATCCTAAAAAGTTGTTAATTAACAGTGAAAAAACAGATAAACCTTGCGGCCAACCTTTTTCCCCCTAAAAAGAGCGTAAAGGTTGGCCGCAACATCATGCTAAGACTTGCCAAGACAGCGTTTCGCCTGCGTACAAAGGGACAATGTCCGCCCCGCCAACATAAGGATAACTGGCTGGGACTTGCCACTCTTTTTTAAGTAAGGTGATGCGGCTGGTGTTTCGGGGCAAGCCATAAAAATCGGGGCCAAAATGGCTGGCGAAGGCTTCTAATTTGTCTAAGGCTTGCACCGATTCAAATGCCATGGCGTACAAAGGCAAGGCCGCAAAAGCGGTGTAGATGCCTGCGCAGCCACAAGCGGCTTCTTTGGTGTGCTGCGCGTGAGGCGCGCTGTCTGTGCCTAAAAAGAATTTCGGCGATCCGCTGCTGGCCGCGCTTAACAAAGCCAATCGATGTTGTTCACGTTTTAAAACGGGCAAACAATAATGATGCGGACGAATGCCGCCAGTAAATATCGCATTGCGATTCATCAATAAATGATGCGCGGTGATGGTGGCAGCCACGGTGTCGGGCGCGGTCATCACAAAATCAACCGCCTCACGCGTGGTAATGTGTTCTAACACAATTTTTAAGGTGGGCAGTTGAGTCATTAAAGGACGCAGGACGCGCTCAATGAAAACCGCTTCGCGGTCAAAAATATCAATGTCTGCATCGGTGACTTCGCCATGCACCAACAAAGGTAAGCCCACTTCCGCCATTTTTTGTAAAGTGGGCAAACTGGCTTCTAAACTTTTAATGCCTGCTTCAGAATTGGTGGTCGCGCCAGCAGGGTACAATTTGACCGCCACAATGCCAGCTTGTTTGGCTTTGATAATTTCATCGGGGCTTAAGTTGGGCGTTAAATACAAAGTCATCAATGGTTCAAATTGGCTGTTGGGCGGTAAGGCCGCCATGATGCGTTGGCGATAAGCCAAAGCAGCCGCTGTGTTGTCTACAGGCGGTTTTAAATTGGGCATCATCACGGCTCGCCCCATTTCTTGTGCGGTGTGAGGCAAAACGGCCGCCAAAGCGGCGCCATCTCGCACGTGTAAATGCCAATCGTCGGGGCGTGTTAAAGTGATTTGCATGAATTAAGCTCCTTTTTCTGGTGAGTAAAGAAAACCGTATCAATAAAAGTGTATTGAACAGCATAAAACAAAAAAACGGTTACGGACGGCCAGAAAACACGCCACAGGCAATAATTAAAAGCATGGCCAATATGTCTAGCCAGCCCAAGGCATCGCCCAAAAAAATAACACCCAATAACAAAGAAAACACCACCGTTAAATACGCCAAGCTGGACACTAAAAAAGCTTGCCCTTTTTGGTAAGCTTGAGTCATGGTCAATTGCCCCAATAAACCCGTCAGGCCGATGAGCAGCAAAGGACTCACGGTTTGCCAAGACACGGGCGTGAAGCCTTTGGTTACGATAATAAACACCCCGTTAATCAGGGTGCAAGTGAAAAAAAACCAAAACACCACACGGGCAGAGTCTTCCCCTTTTTACCCAGTTGATTGACTTCAAAAATGGCCAAACCTGCCAACATACCGCTAATCAAGCCCAGTAAAGCGGCAAATCCTGTACCCGCTGTAAAGCTGGGTTGCAACAGCAGCACTATCCCAAACAATCCGCCCCCAACGCCCAACCACTGAGAAGCCGTGAGGCGTGATTTTAAACGCCAAACACAGAGCAAAGAAAAAAAGAGGGAAGAGGTGTAATTGAGCGTGGTGGCCGTCCCCAAAGGCAAATAGGCGATGGTTGTTGTGGTCTAATAAACAAGGACACCTAATTAGGTTGAAAGATTAACTCAACGAGGTGAAAAATGGGACGTAAAACCTACACAAGAGAATTTAAATTAGATGCGGTTCGATTGGTCACAGAACAG
>JBILQJ010000022.1:0-29393 GCA_044373325.1 Burkholderiales bacterium | reverse complement strand
ACGAAGTCTCTCTGAAATCGACTCACGCGCCACGCACTGACGTGCATGGCTTGTGTTGAGTTCTACTTTTAAACACTTCGGTTTTGGGGGGTATTACCGTATGAAACAAGTCGAAAACGAATCCATTTCAATCTCTAAATAAGAACCGATTTTTTTCACACGCCTTACGGCATGCCACTTTAAAACACTTTCACCAATAGTCGTTTTTTCACTAAAACCTTCAGGGAGAAGTGTATAGGTATGTTCCGCTAGTATGCTATTTTTCGATGACATAAATAAAAGCCGTATCATCGCAAATACGATATTCAAGGTTCTAAAGTAAAATAAAGCGTAAATAAAAGAAATTACAGCATAATAAATAAAAGCATAGAAATTTTTTGGCCAACCATAATAATAGACCATCGAAAAAAACATAATAGATGGACCAATGATTGTGATACTACTTGGTCGCCTTATGTCGAAGAAACCCAAGATATTCAATTTTATTATGTCAAGTTTTCCAATACGGGTAACGACTTGCATACAAATCCTTTCAACAAAAATTGCCATTATAAAAAACAGATGTAAAGCCACGCACGAATGAAATAAAACAGTAAAAATGTTGGTTCTAATACTCTCCCAAAAGATGAGCATTAGAACCTTTTATTTATCGCTCAAACTAATTCGAGTTATAACCAAAATCTCTCGACAACAATGCCTGTTTCCAATAGTTCTCTCTATCAATAATCACTTTATCATCTGTTTTCATGGCACGGTATTCAAGGATAGAAAATTGAAAATGATTTCGTGCATAATCTAGGCCTTGCTCCGTAATCAATTTGGTTAATTCAGCATTCCCACCGTGACCTGTCTCCATATAGTTAGCCCAACGATCCCAAAGACCAGATGCACCATAAGCCGATCCAACGTATTTTTTACCCTCTTTTTTGTCAACAATAAGGTAAACACCTTTAACATTTTTCAGCGCCGATTGCCAATCTTGCTTTTGTTGTTTAAAAATATTTTCCAAGTCCCTAAAAGGGTGTGCGATGTTTTCGTAACCACAAAACGCTTCCCCAGTGTAAGGCCTGTCGAATATTTCAGAAACAACAAAATCACCAAAGTAATTTTCTAAATTAAATGCGGTACCTTGAGTTCCAGGACCTGGGTACGTAATCAATAAACGACCAATGTACTCTTTATAATCATCAACTGGCTTAAGGTCGTAAGCATCTCTAGTCTGAGTGCGTTCAGAATGGTGTTTAAGTACTTCAAAAATACCACCAAACAACCAAGCCTCTTTTTTAGGGTATTTCATTAACACGAACACATAGCGTCGAGGGTAATCATTCCGATCGCCCTTCCATAGCTTAAAATTTTTCCACGCCCCGCCATCTCGAGCAAAATCTTCAAGGGGATTTTCACCCTCCTTATTCAAACGGCCAAAGGAAACTTTGTAATCATTAACCGATTCAAGTTTCATTAAACTAGAGACTTTAATTTCCATAAAAAAAATTCCTTTTAAAAAAATCACTGCTACATTAGGGCAGTTTAACCCACCCCCCGAAAACAACGCCTAAATTTAATGCTTTAATTTTAATAGAAAAATTACAGCCCCTTCACCAAACGCCGCAGTAAAAAACGTTGCGGATGAATGGCGGCAAATACCGTTTGATTGGCGGCCACCGCTTTGCCTTCCATGACATCGGCCAAACACTCGGCCGCCCACGGTGCCGTCACCAAACCGCGCGTGCCGTGGCCTGCGTTGATGTACAAATTTGGCCACATCGGCGGCGCGTCCGTCAAGCGCAATTTACCATCTTGCCCCCATTTGGCATAGGCGCTTAACCATTCTTTCGTTCTGGCAACGCCGCCCACCAAAGGCAAATAATCGGGCGTGACCGCCCGCAAACTGGCTCGGCCAGCCACGGTGTGCGCTGGCAAATGCTCTCCGTTGATTTGATGAAACCATGCCGCATTCAACTGTTTTAAGGCCAAAAGGTTGGCCGCAGTGTCTTCGGCGCGCACTTGCTTATCGGAGTCGTGCGGCGTAAAACTGGCACCCAGCGTATGTCGCCCCAACCGCGCAGGCGCAATATAACTGTGGCCGCACAAAATGGTGGCTTGTTGCAAACTGTCGGGCGTGGCCAAGACTTCGTTAATTTGTCCGCGCATGGGCTGTAGGGGCAAGTCTCGCGTTTGGCTAAAGCTCTGCGCGGCTTCGGCATTGGCAACCACCACTGCGCTGGCGCTGTGGGTTGTGCCATTGGCCAATTTCACCGTCCAGCGTTGGGATACTGGCGACCAAGTCAAATCGGTCGCCGCCGCGCCATAATGCACCGTGATGCGTTCATGTGCCAACAAGCGCCGAACCCACGCAGGCGGATGCACCCACGCGCTGTTTAAAAACAACAAGCCATCAGCTTGTAATTGGCAAAATTGGGATTGAAACAAATGAGGAGAGTTGTCCGACAAACACGCCGTCCACGCGTGTTTTTCTTTGTCTGTTGTAAAATTCGCTTTGAGCGGACACGCTTGCCAATTGTCACCATCGGCTGCACCCAAATAACGCTTGATTTGTCGCAAGGCCCAAGGCAAAGCGCTTAATAACAGCTGGGTTTGTAAGTTTAAGCTGGGCGACAGTTGCACGTACAACATCCCTTGTGGGTTGCCCGATGCGCCTTGCGCGGCTTCGTTTTTGGCCTCCAGAACCGTGACAGCAAAACCCCGTTCGGCCAAAGCAGCGGCGGTGCTTGCGCCTGCAATACCTGCCCCGATGACGATGATTTTTTTATGGGCATCGACTTTTGTTGAGGCCGAAAAAGGCTGCGCCATATCAAGCCAAGCAGGTATCCAGCCGTCTAAAGGCCGAACGCGGTGGCCAAATTGGGGGCGATAATCGGCTTTTAACTCGCCATTGTCCGCAAAATAAGGGCGCAAGGTTGGCCACAACGCGGCGTTGGGCTCAAGCACCACACGGCCACGCGGATTATTGTGCGCCGTGTTTTGCCGCCTTGTGCGCTTGGCCATGAGTTCGGCCACCAAGACGCTGGGTTCTGCCGCCAAAAACCACGCATCAACTGAAACCAACAAGCCAGCCAGCGCTGGCGCAGTGTCGCCCAAAAATAAAGTCAAGCGCCCCAATCCAACTGGCGCAACCAAGCGATAAACGCCGATTTGCCAACTGGGCAAGTCCACGCATTCGGGCAAATCGGCCAATTGCGCAGGGTCGGCGCAAAAGACCAAATACTGTTCGACTTGCCCCAACCGCCATGCGGCCAACCTTTTTGAGTCGGCCAAGCGCGATTGACCGCCCTGCGTGTAAATGTCGGCTAAAATTTTGGCGGTCTTCATGCTGGCTTCTTAACGGCCAGCAACAAGCGGCACGGCAGGCATACGCCGCGCGCGCCCCAACGCCGCCGTACTCAACGCCAAGCCCAATGGTAGCCTTGCCGCACGTGCATCGCATAAGGCCAGCGCTTGTTGCAAAGCCAAAATATCGGCCTGCGCATAAGCTGCGCGTTTTAATTCGTCCAAGCTGGCGTGTTCTAACAAAGCGTGCAACATCACGTCCGTTTGCTCGGTTTTCGCGTGTTGCTCTGCATTAACGGCCTCACAGCTCAAACCCAGTTGCGCCATTAAATGGGCGATGGCGCTGTCATAAATGTCTTTGAGGGGCGCGTAAACGCCCACCAAATCCAAAGGCGACAAACCGCGATTGAATATCATATCGGTTTTGCTACGCGCATCCAAAAACAAACAGCCGCTGGCGCGCGCGATGCGGCCAACCAGTTCAACTTGAACCGCTTCCAAACTGGGCGCGGCCTCGCCCAAGGCCGCAACATAAGCCTCATGCACCGTGGTTTGCGCGGTAGAAGAAGCCACTTGCGTCACGTTTTCCGCGCCCAAAGCGGCCTTGGCCAAGGCCAATACCAAAGCTGTTTTGACTTGTCCATCGGCCACCATCACGGCTCGGCTAAGGCCTTGAGCACAGGCAAAATCGCGTATGCCTAAAATCAAGGCTTGCGACACCGCCACCAAATCGCTCAACACAGGCGCACAAACGCCAGCCTGAATGTCGCCATCGGCGTAATCCACCCATAAAAAAGGCGCGGCCAAGCTTGGTAAAGCCAAATCCAGCACAGGCGCTTGCGCCATGATTTGGCCGTGTTGGTTCAGCGCAAAACTCGCGCCATCGTAAACCAATTCGCCCACGCCGCCACACGCGTTGGCGTAAATCAACGGGCAAGCCGTTTCTTCCACGCGGTATGCGGCCAACCTTGCGCGTTCCGCCGTGGTTTCTAACATAAACGGAGCGGCGCTCAACACCAGCAACAAAGCCGAACCTGCGTCTTGCGCTTCGGCGGCGGGTTCGGGTGCGGTTAAATCTTCGCCCATTAACAACCCAATGGCGATGCCATTTTGCTCAAACACCGCAGGCGCAGCACCAGGCGTAAAATAGCGACACTCGTCCTGAATGCCGCTGTTATTTAAGGTCATTTTTTGATAATGCGCCAAGCGATTGCCGTCACGATACACCGTGGCGGCATTAAAACATTCCGCGCCTTGTCGCACGGGGTGCCCCACGACGACGGTAATGTCGTCCAGCTCTAAAATTTCGTCCAAGCCTTGATGCACCAGCCGAAAAAAATCAGGCGACAACAAAGCATCTTCAGGCAAACCGCCCGTCAAAGCCAATTCTGGCGTAAGCAACACATCAGCGCCAGCGGATTTGGCCAGCTCGGCGGCGGCCACAATGGCGCGCGCGTTCCCCAATACATCGCCCAAAACCAAACGCTGGGTCAATACGGCAATTTTCATGAAGGCGCTCCTAAATTGGTGACGGGCAACCACATCGCATCGCCATAACTGAAAAAACGGTAGCGCTGTTCAATCGCGTGCGCATAAGCGCGTTGCATCCCGTCCACGCCGATGATGGCTGACACCAACATCAACAAAGTGGATTTGGGCAAATGAAAGTTGGTCAATAAGGCGCTGACCGTTTTAAATTGATAACCGGGGGTAATGAAAATGGCGGTTTCTTGCCGTCCCACGCGCAAACTGCCATCGGTTTGGGTCGCCGATTCTAAGGCGCGTACCGACGTCGTACCTATGGCGATGACGCGATGCCCTGCGGCTTTGGCTTCAGCCACCAAGGTCGCCGTGGCCGCTGGGATGTCGTACACTTCGCTGTGCATCACGTGTTCGGCGATGCTGTCGGCGCGCACGGGCTGAAACGTGCCTGCGCCCACGTGCAACGTCACAAAGCCCACGCGCACGCCACGCGCCGCGAAGTCGGCCAACATGGCTTGGGTAAAATGCAGGCCTGCCGTTGGCGCAGCCACCGCGCCCATTTCACGGGCATAAACCGTTTGATAACGCGCATCATCTTCGGCATTATTGTCGCCTTTAGGACGCACAATGTAAGGCGGCAAAGGCAATTGTCCTGCGCTTTCCAATACGTCATACACCGTTTGATGCTCGCCTAAGTTTTCAAACTGCAACACAAAAAACTCACCTTCGCGCCCCAATACCGTGGCCGAATAACGATCGTCCGCCAAGTGAACCACGCTGCCCGTCACGGGCGAACGGCTGGATTTTAAATGCGCCCAAACCGTATTGGTATTCACCACGCGTTCGACCAAGAGTTCAATTTTTCCGCCGCTGTCTTTGCGCCCAAACAAACGCGCTTTCATGACTTTGGTGTCATTAAAAATCAACACGTCATTGGGACGCAAATGCGCCACAAACTGGCTCATGTCTTCATCCAATAAGCCCTGCTCGGTCACCGCCAACAATCGACTCAAGCCACGCTCTAAGGGCGGATGTTGGGCAATCAAGGCCTCGGGCAATACAAAATCAAAATCAGTCAAATTCATATTTTTATTCATGGCTTTATATCATTTTCAATCGGATTTTTTTTGGATTAACACATAAAACACGCCCGATTCTAGCGTATCTAAAGTCAGTAATTGATGCCCTGTTTTTTGGCAAAACAAAGCAAAATCTTGCGGCACACCTGCATCGGTGGCGTAGACTTCAACGGTTTCGCCTGCGGCCAACGTTGCCAAAGCTTTTTTTGTTTTCAAAAGCGGCATGGGGCAGGCGAGGTTTTCTAGATGTAAACTCAAGTTGGACATACCTTTTACTCTGTCTGATAAACCGATTAATCAACGCTGCGGCCAACCTTTTTGCGCAAACCACTCGCCAAAAAGGTTGGCCGCAAACCCTGCCCCTTATTTTTTGATGGGGCGCGTCCAAACCCGACTCAACACAGGCGCGCGGCCTACCGTCAACAGTCCAGCTGGCGCTTTTTTGGTCAACACCGTACCTGCGCCTATGGTCGCGCCATCTTCCAGCGTCACGGGCGCAACCATCAACGTCCCAGACCCCACAAACACGTTATCGCCTATGGTGGTCACAAATTTATTCGCGCCGTCATAATTACACGTCACCGAACCCGCGCCAATATTGGTGTGATGGCCAACGCTGGCATCGCCGAGGTAAGTCAAATGATTAACTTTACTGCCCTCGCCCACGCTGCTTTTTTTGATTTCGACAAAATTGCCCACGTGAACTTGATTGGCCAACACCGTTTCGGGTCGCAAGCGCGCAAACGGGCCGATGGCGACTTGTTCGCCCACGGTCGCTCCGTCCAAGTGGCTAAAGGCTTGCACCACCGTGCCTGCGCCCAGTACACAATTTTTGATGACACAATTGGCACCAATTTGCACGCCATCGCCCAAATGCACGCGGCCTTCAAACACGCAATTCACATCTATCACCACGTCTTGTCCGTGCGTCAACGTACCGCGCACGTCCAAGCGATGGGCATCAAACAAAGTCACGCCAGCACTTAACAAAGCCCGCGCCACGTTGGCTTGATAAATGCGCTCCAAAGCCGCCAATTGCACTTTGTTATTCACGCCTTCGGCCTCCCAGCTATTGGGTACTTGCAAGGTATTCACCGCGACGTCATCGGCGACCGCCAAGGCCAATACATCGGTTAAGTAATATTCGGCTTGCGCGTTTTGATTGCCCAAAGCCGCCAACCAAGTCGGCAAATGGGCATTGGGCAACACCATCATGCCCGTGTTGATTTCGGCAATCAATAACTCTTCGGCCGTACAATCTTTGTGTTCAACAATGGCCACGGCTTGTCCTTGGGGGTTACGTTTGATGCGCCCGTACCCTGTCGGATTAGCCAACACATCCGTCAAAACGCCCATCTCTGTTCCAGCCGCCGCAACAAAATCGGCCAAGGTGCTGGCCAAAGTCAGCGGCACATCGCCATATAAAACCAAAGTTTTGCCTTGGGCATCTAAAAAAGGCAAAGCCATTTTTAAGGCGTGACCTGTGCCCAATTGCTGGCTTTGTTCTGCCCAAATCAAGTCCTCATCGGGTATTGCCGCGCGAACGGCTACGCCGCCATGCCCATAAACCACGATGAGTTTTTGCGGATTGAGTGTTTTGGCCGTATCGATGACGCGGCGCAGCATACTTAAGCCAGCAATCGGGTGCAACACTTTGGGCAAGCTCGAATACATGCGCTTGCCTTGGCCTGCGGCCAAAATAACGATATTCAGCGGGGTGTTCATAAACGCTTATCCTCTTGTTAAAGCTTGTCAAAATAAAAAATTACGGCGCAACGGACTCTTGATTTTTCCACGCTTCTTTGAGTGCGGCCAAGGCTTCGGCTTGTTGCGCGGTTTTGGCTTGTGCGTCTTTATCGGCTGCGGCTAAACTTTGGTCAGCAAGTGCCAACTCGTTTTGAGCCGCCGACAACCGCTGCGCGGCCGCTTGTTGCTTGGTTTTGGCCTCTTCTAAAATCGTTTGGCTTTTAAAGGTGTCGTTTTGGGCTTTTTCATAACGTTGCTGCGCATTCAATAATTGCGTTTGCACAGATGGATTGGCATGAGCCATTTGCCCGAAACCCAACACCACACCACACAAAATGCCTGCATAAGAGATATTTTTCATCGCTTTTCCTTAAAATCGTTCCTATTAAAAAAGTTAGTTTATTTTTACCGAAAAAAAAGTGCACTCGGCTGGCTCGATGTCGGTGATTTTTTCAACAAAATTTTGTAAGGGTTGCGTACTGGACGCGGTGGTATAAAACTGGTGCAAGGTTGGCCGCATAACGGGTGAGGTGGCTTTATTGACTGGATGCGCCTGCGGCCAACCTGCCAGCACAGCGGCTTGGCGGCACACCGCAGGCGCAGGGTCTATCAACGTCACGGGGCAAGTCATTTGAGCCGACAGGTTTTTTTGTATCTCGTTAGCCAAAAAAGGATAATGCGTGCACCCCAAAACCCATTGATCGATATCAGTAGCCGACAAGTTGGCCAATACCCGCGCGACAACAGCCTGCGCCGCTGGATTACCGATGTCGCCATTTTCAACACACGCCACCCAGCCTTCGCCCGCCAAAGTCGTCACCGAGACAGAAGGATCTAAGCGCTCAAGCAAGTGCTGAAATTTCGTGCCAGCCAAAGTCGCCGCCGTGGCCAATACGCCGATGTGACGCGTTTTTGTGGCCAACATGGCAGGCTTTAACGCAGGTTCCATGCCCACAATATTTAGATTGGGATGGGCGCTACGCAACACTGCGCCAGCCGCGCTGGTGGCGGTATTACAAGCAATCACTATCGTTTCCACCCCTTGCTGTGCCAAAAACTGAGTCAACTTTTCGGCTCTGGTCACAATAAAATCCACCGAGCGTTCGCCATAAGGGCAATGGGCTTGATCGGCCACGTAAACCGTCGGCACATTGGGACACAAGCTCACCCAAGCCCGCCAAACCGATAAACCGCCCAAGCCTGAATCAAAAAAACCGATCATCGTGTTCCATTCTATTTTTTATTGCACATCACAAAATAGCGCAAAATATCGCCTAAACAAGCCGCGCATTTTATCAGTTAACGCGGGCGCAAAATAGCAAAAAACACGGGTATGATGGCGATTTTTTCAAGGTTGGCCGCAAGACTCTCGCCCCAAACCGTGACATTTGCCTTTATAATGCGTTTGTTTTCCGTTGTCATTTTATTCAAATTTACTCAAATTCAATTGCATTATCCAGACCATCATAACAAAGGAAATTCTGTGCGCCTTCCCTTTTTTGTTTCGCCTCGCTTTAAAAAATACACCGCTTTAATGGCTGTCGCGCTGTTAACGGCCTGCCCAAGTCACACGCCGCCATCGACACCGACTTCGGGCTTGGTGGGCAAAAACTTTAATGAATCGGCTACTTGGCAACGTGCCGACAAAAACCAAAGTTTACAAGCCTTTTTGAAAAGTTGCGCTGTCCTCGAAAAACAGAGCGATTGGCAAGCCGTCTGTTTGGCTGGCAAACAAGTCAACCCCAACGATGCGGCGGCCGTACAACGCTATTTTGAAACTCAGTTTAATTTGTGGCCTTTACAAAAAGCAGGCAAATCGGTCGGCATGGTGACGGGTTATTACGAACCTGTTATCAACGGTTCGCTAACCAAAAGTTATGCGGCGCAATACCCGATTCGGGGCGTGCCGCGCGATTTATACACCTTGGCCATACCTGCCGCCGAACGCGGCAATGCCACGGTACGTTTTTCTGTCAACGGCAAGCAATTAACCGCCAATCCAGCAGGCAATTATGTGGCCAATGTGGCCAGCTTTCATTTACCCAATAACGTCAACGTCATCAAAGGACGTTTGAGCGGTAACGAATTGGTGCCATATTACACCCGCGCCGAGATTGAAGCAGGCAAAGGTGATGCGCCCATTTTGGCTTATGCTGAAGATGCCACCGATTTGTTTTTTATGCACATACAAGGCTCGGGGCGCGTTTTGTTGCCTGATGGCAGACGGTTGCCTTTTGGTTTTGCCGACAAAAATGGTTACCCTTATCAATCCATAGGCACTTGGCTCATCAAAAATGGCGAACTCAAAAGCCACCAAGCGTCCAAGCAAGGCATACAAAACTGGATAAAACAAAATCCCAGTCGTGCGCAAAGCACCTTCAACGTCAACCCGTCCTATATTTTCTTTGCCCAAAAAACCGATGAAAATACAGGCCCCATTGGGGCTTTGGGCGTGGCACTCACCCCAGAATACAGCATAGCGGTCGATAGACATTACGTCACTTTGGGCGCACCTGTTTTATTGTCAACCACCATGCCTTCTAGCACAGAGCCGCTCAACCGCTTGATGGTTGCGCAAGACACAGGCAGCGCGATTTTAGGCGTGCCACGCGCCGATTTCTTTTGGGGTTTGGGGGACAGAGCCGACAGTATGGCGGGCAAAATGAAACAAGAGGGAAAAATGTGGTTGCTGCTCCCCAAGCACTTACCAGCGCCTTAAAATACTGATTTCACTTTAGCAGTTCAACGTGGCCAACCTTTTGTGGCCAACCTTTTTCTCTTTTTAGGACACGCCACCGCGCTTTTTCTATGAAAAAACCAGCCATCATTCAGTCTTTACTCGACACCGATTTATATAAATTCACGATGTTGCAAACCGTCTTGCACCAATTTCCTGCGGCGCATGGTCAATACCAATTTCGTTGTCGCAATCGCCCAGAACGGCCTTTATCTTTATACATCAATGAAATAAAAGAAGAAATTGATGCCTTATGCCAACTCAGTTTTTCAGTTGAAGAGCTGGCGTATTTGCGCAGTTTACGTTTTATTAAAAGCGATTTTGTGGATTATTTGGAGCTGTTCAAATTAAAACGGCGCTTTATTGATGTACAAGTGGCCGACAAACAACTCATCATCAACATTGAAGGCCCCGTGATTCAGGCCATGTTTTTCGAAATTTTTGTGTTGGCCATTATCAATGAAGTGTATTTTAGACACAGCCCCAACCTGCCTGCAACCTTGGCCGAAGGCGAGCGGCGCTTAGACAATAAAATTCAGCGTTTAAAAAACTTTGCGAATGAAAATAAAAGCTTAGCTCGTTATCCGCTGCGTATTTCTGATTTTGGCACGCGTCGCCGTTTCAGCCGAGAATGGCATCGTTACGTGGTAGAACGGTTGGCCAGTGACTTGCCCGACTTTTTTAAAGGCACCAGCAATGTGTATTTGGCTTGGCAACTCCAGCTGGTGCCTATCGGCACGATGGCGCATGAATTTCTTCAATCTTTTCAAGCCTTAGGCGTGCGATTGCGCGATTTTCAAAAAGCCGCTTTAGAAGCTTGGGTGCAAGAATATCGCGGCGATTTGGGCGTGGCGTTGACCGATGTCATCAGCATGGACGCTTTTTTAACCGATTTTGATTTGTATTTCGCTAAACTATTTGATGGTTTGCGCCACGATAGCGGCGATCCGTATGTGTGGGGCGACAAAGCCATTGCGCATTACGAAACCTTGCGCATAGACCCCAGTACCAAAATGTTAACCTTCAGCGATGGCTTAGACATCGATAAAGTCTTGAGTTTGTATCATTATTTTAGCCACAAAATTCCCGTTGCCTTTGGCGTTGGCACCAACTTGACCAATGATATGGGTTTGGAAGCCTTGCAAATCGTCATTAAAATGACGCATTGCAACGGCCAATCGGTGGCCAAATTATCGGATGCAGCTGGCAAAACCATGTGTACAGATGACACTTTTTTGGCCTATTTGCGCCAAGTCTTTCAAGTCGAAGCCCCGTAACGCCACGACCTGTCAAAGAACTTTTAAAACCAAACCTAAACCTTTGCGGCCAACCTTTTACGCGATTTTTACTCTTAAAATCACGTAAAAGGTTGGCCGCAAAGGCGTTGTTACATCAATCAAACCGTTTGGTATAACGGCCTTCCGCAGAAGAGTATGGCGTACCCGCTTTTAAAATCACCGAAAAGCTGGGGTTAAATTGATAAATCCCTTTAAGCGCCTGATTTGAAGTGGTAATTCCAACTTCATAACCCAAATACAATTCATTGGAGAGCTGTTTGCCAAACGAGACAACTTGCTCGGCTGGGCTGACTGTGCCGTTGAGGTTGTTTTTTTCGGCCACGCCATTCACGCCCCAATCGATGCCCAATTTGTTCGTCAAACTGATGCTGTCATCCACGCGCCCCACCAAAGCCGAACCCGCCGCCACCGCCAACGCCAAATTATCCCCTGCATCATCGGTGGGCGCGCGCCCCAACACCAACCAACCCAATTTATCGCGTTCGGAAAGTGATTCGCTGGCCGTCAAATTAATGTCCAACTTGCTTTGGGCATAGCCCGAAATTTCCACGCCAGAATTGACCGCCGAACGCCGTTTTAAAGCCTGAATAAACAAATACGGATTGCTGATATTGCCTTTAAAAACAACTTCCCCTTTGGCGATATCCAAATCCTGGCCATAAGCTTTGAAGCGCCCATTGTCAGTATAAATTTTTCCTTCGGCCGTTGGTGGCGAATTGGGTTCGGACAAAATGGCAATTTTTCCTTTCAAGTCAGTTTTCAAACCAAACCCTGTGAATCTTGTGTCGTCGCCTAAATCCAAATTCATGCGCATAGAAAATGGAATTTTGGTCTCCACTTCGGCTTGCTGCCGCCCCACCACTTGCACATCATCACCCAAAGTGGCTGTTCCTAATTTGGGCATATCCAAGCGCGCTCTGTCGACCACAAAATCGCCAGACAAAGCCATTTTTTGTGCCTCGCCGCCAGATACTTCAAACAAACTGCTGCCCGATAGCGTAATCCGCCGCCCTTTTTTGTCTATGGGGGTGAATTTTTTGGCTGTTAAAACAAAGCTTCCCTCGGGCGTACCACCCGCGTAAGATAATCCGCCTTTCATGATTAAGGCATCGGTTTTGCCAAAACTTAAGCGCGTCAACGTCAAATTTTGCCCAGCAATGCTGGCCAGCAACTGGCCGTTTTCTAACCGAAAGCCTGATTTTCTTTCTAAAAACATCAAGTTATCACCAGAAATTACGCCGTTAATCAAGGGTTTGGAAACATAACCACCCAAAGTCAGGTCGGCATTGACTGCGCCAGCAATGGCCACACCGCCGCTTAAAAAGCCTCTTAAAGCTGACAAATCGGCCACGCGGGCGTTCAATTTACCTGTTAGGCTGGGCGATGCGCCCGTCAAGCCAACGTTTACCAAGCCTTGCGCTTCCGCCCATTGCGTATTCAATAACACCGAGAGTTTGGCCATGCCGTTTTGCAATACACCGTCCACCGATGCGGCTTGAATATTCGTGCTTTGTTTGCTGTTTAACCACACATCGCCTGCTTCGCGTCTCACGCTAAAAGTCCCTTGCGGCCAACCTCCGCTTAGGCCGTTTAGCTGCCAATTCGCGCCAAAAATCAAATTTTGCTTCAGCGTTTTAGGCACCCAATCGGTGACATCCAAGCCCGTTGCGCTGCCCGTACTGGTTAGCCCACGCCCTGCTTGCCAAGCCAATTGTTGCCACTGCACTGTGCCTTGCAAAGCGCTCAAATTGGCCGCCCCCACGCTTACGTTTTGGCCTTGAACCGTTAAGCTGGGCGTATTGTTTAAGCGTAGGCCGCCTGCCCCCAGCAAACTCAATTCATTGATTTTGCCTTGCCAAGCGCCTGCCGCCGTCCAACCACCTGCCAGCGCAAGGTTGGCCGCATAGGTTTTATTGTTCACGACCACAGGCGCAGCCAAAGTCAGCGTGTGCGCCAAACGCGTGCCTTTGCCTATCAAAGACAAAGTGTCCAACTGAACGTCGCCCGATTGCAAGCCAGCACCCGTTACGGTTAACACAAAAGGCGCAGCACTTGCGCCGCTTAATTGGCCTTCCGCTTTTAACGTTCGCGCTTTCACGCCAGCGAGCATCAAATTCTCGGCGGCCAAGTCCAGCGTAAAAATCGGCACGGTCGGCGTGCCGGACACTTGCCCTTTGCCCTTCATTTGTCCAGCCCAACCCATGCCAAAATTGGCCAAATTGTCCGCATTCAAAACCCAATTCAAGGCATCGCCTTTTTTGCCCCATGCCCCTTGCGCTTGCAAGCGATTTTGCCCCACTTGTAAATTGGCCAATAAATTGTCCAAGCGCGTGGGCGACCAAGCCGCCTCCAAATTGCCCACCAAAGGCAAGGCGCTCAACACGCTGGGCAAAAAAGTCACCCGCGCACGACCTGCTTTTTTCTCGGCAAAATCGCCCACCACGTCAAAAGTTCCATTTAACGCGCCAACGGGGGCTTGCTCGTGCAAGGCATTCGGATTGAGCTGCGTCAACTTTCCTTTTAAATCATAAATTTCTTGTTCTAAATCAATAACGCCAGAGGCCAACAACAAGCCAGAACCCGACTTCAACGCCACCGATTTTAGGCTGAAATGCGTGGGTTCTTGACGGTGCCAAATCACTTCTGCATCAAGATTGGCCTGCTTCGTTGTCAATTGGGCTTTAAAAACAGGCTGCCATTTTTCGCCCGACAAGCGGACCGTACCTGACACAGGGGTCTTCGGGGCGCCAGCCGCAAACAGCTTAGGTACGATGTTTTTCAGTTGCAAGCGAGTATCGAACGTCTCACCATTAAAATCGCCCGCCACGCCCACCGAACCGCCTTCGGGCAAGATTAGCATCGTATTTTTCAAAATCATGTCCTTGCCCGACGTGCTAAATTCTCCCGTTATTAACGACGCTGGGATTTGGTTGTCAAACCAAGCACCAGCCTGATGATTCACCACAGCAAAACCGCCCACCATAGTGTCGTTTGAACCATGACTTTCTATCGACAAATCAATCAAGGCTTGAGGCAAGCTGGGCAATAACGTTTGCGGGTTAAATCCGCTGACTTGTATGCTGGTATTGCCCAATTTATTAAAAACCAAAGGCTGAAACACACGCAAATGGCTCTTAGCGCGCAGTTGCACTTTGCCTGCCGACACTTGAGCCGATAAATCCATTTCGGTCAACGACCCTGCCGCGCCAACCGTGGCCTGCATCTCATACCCTTCTATCACGCCAGAACCCGACACCTTGCCCGTCAAAGGAAAAGGACTCTGTCCGCCTAAGCTGGCTTGCCCCGTGGCACGCCCCCAAGGCAGTTGAATGGCGGTCACGGTCACCTGATGCGCCGCCTGTTGATAAGCATAACGCCCTTTAAAATCAGCCAACCAAAAACCAGAGGTCGGCATCTCAAAACGTGCCACTTCCACGCTGTCAGCCACCAAACTCACCCAAGGAATGCCGATGAAATCGGGGGGCGATTGATGCGGCGTGGGCGGCGTTTTTTTTGTAATCAACCGCGCCACACCGACTTGTACTTTGGGCAAAACGACTTCCGCGCGCAGCAACGCCCATGGACGAATGGCAATGCGGATGTCATCTATCGACAAGGCGATGTCTTTTGTGTCCACGGTCAAATGCTGCAAATGCAAACCACCCAGCACCGAGCCGTCTATTTTTTCAAGATGAAACGTGCCTAAAGTCAGCCGTTCTAGCCCATTAACCGCCCAGCGCAAGCCTGCCGTTGTGGACAAAATCCAAACCAGCAAGCAGCACAAGGTGACAATAAAAAATAAGAAAAAACGCACGAACCAGCGTGTTTTCTTATTTTTTATTGTCACCTGTTTCGGCGCTGCACTGGTGGCGATCGGCTGCATTTCTGTCACATTGTCAGGGGATGGCTTCATGGGCATTTAAACGGGCTTAACAAGTTGATGAGATGAATGTTGGTTGATAACAAAATCCACCCAAATTCACGCTGGCGAGGACGTTCCCGTGTGTGCGCAATCGACGCAACGCCCAAAAAGACACAAGCGATGCTCTTGGATATGAAACCCATAATCGGCGGCAATTTTTTCTTGCAAAGCTTCCAATTCTGGGCAAAAAAACTCGATGACTTTGCCGCAAGTCACGCACAGCATATGATCGTGATGCCCTGTTTCTTTGAGTTCGTACACGGCTTTGCCCGATTCAAAGTGGTGGCGTATCAACAAGCCCGCCTCTTCAAATTGAGTCAACACGCGATACACGGTCGCCAAGCCGATGCTGGATTCTTCGGCTTGTATGCGCTGATGAATTTCTTCTGCGCTTAAATGCCGCACTTCTGCTTGCTCAAACAATTGCAAAATGCGTAATCTGGGGCCAGTCACTTTTAAGCCATTTTCTTTTAAATGATTTACATTACTCATGTCGATTTTGCCTATTTTGCGTTTGAAGTGTTAGAATGCCAAATATTTTATCACTTTTCTAAGGGTCTCACGCAATGAATATTTCTTTGATAAAAACAGGATTGATAGGCTTGCTTTGCTTAAACTTAACGGCGTGCAATTACTTTACGCCTTACCGCATGACGGTACAGCAAGGCAATATCATAGAGGCCGAAGCCGTTGAACGCGTCACCGTTGGCCTCACCCGCGCTCAAGTGCGTTCCATTTTAGGCACGCCTTTATTGGCCGACAGTTTTCATGTCAACCGCTGGGATTATGTTTATACCTTAACAGAACGCTTTAAGGACAAAGAAAAAATGGCTTTAACCGTGTATTTTGCCAATGACACGGTCACTCGGGTCGAAAAGCACACAGACATTAAGTCGGGAGAGCAAGCTGTGACCGCCACGCCAGAACCCGCCGAATTTAACAAAGCCCAGCCTTTACAAATCACACCCAATGCGGCCGATGCGCTTAATGCCCCCCAAGGCCTAAACCCTGCCGAAACTCCAATCGACAGCAATCTCATCAACAAACCGTTAGCGCGTTAATTGACTTATGAACTCTATTTCCTCAAATGGGACTTCCCCTTTACGCATCGCCATTGTTGGCGCTTCTGGGCGCATGGGACGCGTGTTAATTGAAAGCGTCTTAAACACACCCAACACCGTTTTAGCGGCGGCTGTCGATCAAGCCGATTCAGGATTTTTGGGACAAGACGCTGGCTTGTTTTGTGGCATCAAGACAGGCGTTTTAATCCAAACCGACCTAGACAACGCCTTGGCGGCCAGCGACATTTTAATCGACTTTACTCGCCCCGAAGGCACTTTGCGCCATATACAAGCCTGCCAAGCGCACAAGGTTGGCCTCATTATCGGCACAACAGGGTTTAGTGCCGCCGAAAAAGCACTCATCACACAAGCCAGCCTAACACTGCCGATTGTGTTTGCGGCCAACTACAGCGTGGGCGTGACGCTGTCTTTGTGTTTGCTCGAAATGGCGGCGCGGGTACTCAACACAGGTTACGACATTGAAATCACCGAGGCGCATCATCGCAACAAAATTGATGCGCCGTCAGGCACGGCCTTGGCCATGGGCGAAGCCGTCGCCAAAGCGTTGGGCAAAAATCTCAAAGACGTGGCGGTGTATAGCCGAGAAGGCGACACGGGCATACGCGACGCGCAAAGCATCGGATTTTCTACCGTGCGCGGTGGTGACATCGTGGGCGATCACACCGTTTTATTTGCGGGCATCGGCGAACGCTTAGAAATCACCCACAAAGCCAGCAGCCGAAACACCTTTGCCCAAGGTGCAATCCGCGCGGCTTTGTGGCTAGCACAGCAAAAATCGGGCTTGTTTGATATGCAAGATGTACTAAACTTAAAAAATCCCCCAATGCAATAAATCACCCATTTTTAAGGAGAGCATCATGAAAATCATCGAAGAATTTAAACAATTCGCCGTCAAAGGCAACATGATTGATTTGGCGGTTGGTATCATCATCGGTACAGCCTTTGGCAAAATCGTCAGTTCTTTGGTCAGCGACGTGATTATGCCGCCCATCGGCGTTATAATTGGCGGCATGGATTTCAGCACGTTGGCCATTACGTTAAAAGAGGCGGTTGGTGACAAGCCTGCGGTGCTGTTGAATTACGGACTGTTTATCAATGCAATGGTCAATTTTTTGATTGTGGCGGTGGCTGTCTTTTTGTTGGTCAAGGTCATCAACAAACTCAAACGTGACGAAGCGGCCGCGCCCGCCGAACCTACGCCGCCCACGCAAGAAGAACTGTTATTGACAGAAATTCGCGATTTGCTGAAAGCTCGCAATGGGCAAGACTAAGCCAGCGCTTTTTGTCCCAGCACGCGATTAAAAAGCCAAAAAAGGTTGGCCGCAAGGTTTTAAAATACTTGCGGCCAACCTTTTTGGGTGTTTATTTTAATATTTTTTCAAGCAACGGCTTGCTTGGATGAATTCCGACAAACAATTTCATTAAATTCTTGGTTGTTGGATTTTTCTGCAATGGCTTCAAAAATCAAACGAAAAGGCTCAAAAAATTGTGCATCAAGAAAATCTAATGCTTTTTCCAACTCACAAACTTTTAATTTCTTTGGACGATAGACTTGACTATCTACCGCAACAGGCTCGCCTTTCAACTGATTTGTTTCGACAAAATTATCTGAGAAATAATGTTCTATTTCTAAGTGGCCTTTGAAATTTTCTCTATGTTCAGGCATAGGCAAAATTAAACACTTAACATTTTCTGTTTGTTTTACACCATCGCACTGGCCGATGCCTTCTCTATCACCATCAAACAAACCAATCACTGTACGAGTTTTATCTTGTATGAATTCACTGCTTTCAATACATTTACCAAGTAAACCATTTAAGTTTTTTGCACCACTCGCAACTTTAACATTGAAATAGCCGAACAATGGTTTTTCATATAAAACCTGAAATGCCTTATCTAAAATAATTTGGTCTGTTACTCCTTCAACCATTAACCAATGTTTATTTAGGTCATAATAATCCAATGCAATTAATGTTTTGAGATAATTTTCTGAAGGCAAAGGTTTAATATCACTTTCATTTTTTTCTATATGAAGTAATTCATTGTTTTCTGCGCTATAAATGAGCTTTTCATTATGCGTCACAATAAACGTTTGCATATTCTCGTTTTGGCTCAAATCTCTCAATACGGTCACCAAAGCTCTTTGAACTTTGCCATTTAAATGTGAATCAGGTTCATCTAATAACAAAGCAATGTGCAAATCTTTTCGTTCCAAATAATAAATTGAAGCCAATAAGTAAATGGTTTGCAACACGCCACTGCCTTGTGACCCCAAGTCAGCAGGATCGCCCTTCGCTATCAATTCAAGCAGACCGTCTTTATTAGAATTAGATTCATCTTTATTAGAGTTAGAATTAGACTTTTTAGAATTAGATTCATCTTTATTAGAATTAGACTTTTTAACTATTTTTTCAAATTGAATTAAATCAGGGAATATCTCTTGTAAACTCTCATTTAATTGATCAAGTTTACCCTTCTCACTCAAAGCCAGTATGATATTTCTTAAAACTTGGTTTCCTAAACCTTTTCTTTGTAACCTTTGAAAGTACTTGGGTTCATAAATGGGTTCAGAATTTACTAAATTAAAAATGGGTGATAAATACAACAAATAGAGCAAAGATTTAAAGTTACCAAAAAACTCTTCTAACTTATTTTTATTCTCCGATATTTCAAGCCTTAAGCTCTCTTTAGCCTGCGTTGGTTGCTTAAACCGAAATGTAATGGCTCGTTCGCTCTCATCTTCCTTGCGAAAGAATAAACAAATTGTTACGACTTTTTTTTCAGAACCAGCCGACTCCTTGCAAAAAATATCTTTTAAATCCATGATTCGTAAAAATTCTAAATTTTGTTTATCTAAAAATTTAGATTGGCAGCTAAATAATTTATGCTCTTTAACTTGAGTAAACTCATCCAAAGCCATACGCCACAAACGAATGGCTTCAATAATCGTGGATTTGCCTGCGCTGTTTTCACCCACCAAAATATTCAAGCCTTTATTGCAATGCAGGGTTAACTCCTTAATCCCTTTAAAATTTTTAATATGAATTTTACTGATATACATAAATTGACTGTCCTTTTAAAAATAAAATGACGTAAAAAAAAAGCCTGCCAAAAGGTTGGCCGCAACAGTAAGAGTTTACCACCAAACGATTTTAAGCAAAACATTAAACCTCTTTTTATTCTTACACTTAACTTAATCATGACCCCTACTTTATCCCCTTTATCGTTTATTGATCTCAAAGCCCAATACCGCCACTTAAAACCCGAAATTGATGCGCGCATCCACGCAGTGTTGGATCATGGGCAATACATTTTGGGGCCAGAAGTGGCAGAACTCGAAGCAAGCTTGGCCGCCTATGTCGGCGTTAAACACGCCATCGGTGTTTGTGATGGCACGGCGGCTTTGCAAATTGCCATGATGGCTTTGGGCATACAAGCAGGCGACGAAGTCATTACCACGCCGTTTACCTTTATTGCCACGGGTGAAATGATTGCTTTGTTGGGCGCAGTCCCTGTTTTTGTGGACATTGATGCCGACACTTACAACCTCGACCCCAATCAAATAGAAGCCGCCATCACGCCACGCACCAAAGCCATTATGCCCGTGAGTTTGTACGGCCAATGCGCCAATCTACAAGCCATTAACGCCATCGCCGAGCGCCACGGTTTGGCCGTCATTGAAGATGCGGCGCAAAGTTTTGGCGCAGGCTACCAAGGCAAAAAGTCTTGCGGCTTAAGCACCATAGGCTGCACCAGTTTTTTCCCATCCAAACCCTTGGGCTGTTATGGCGATGGCGGCGCGGTGTTTACCAACGACGACCAATTGGCGCTGGCCATGCGCCAAATTCGCGCACATGGCCAAGACCGCCGTTATCATCACCCCGTGATCGGTTTAAATGGCCGTTTGGATACGTTGCAAGCCGCCATTTTGTTGGCCAAACTGCCCCATTTTGCCGATGAAGTGGTGGCACGGGTGCGCCTAGGACAGCGCTACACCGAGCAACTTGGCCACGCCGTGCGCACGCCAATACGCGATAAAACCCTGTGGGACAGCGATGCCCACGTTTATGGCCAATACACCATAGAAGTCGATAATCGCGCCTTGATGCAAGAAAAACTCAACGCCTTGGGCATCCCAACGGCGGTGCATTATCCGATTCCTTTGCATTTACAACCTGCTTTTGCGCATTTGGGACAAAAAAAAGGGGCCTTTCCCAAAGCGGAAGCCGCCAGCGACCGTGTCATGAGTTTGCCCATGCATCCTTTTTTAGACGCGGCCACGCAAGATCGCATCATTGCGGCGGTTTTACAGTGTTTATAAACGCCTTGTTTTGCGCCTTCTTTTCCGCCGTCTTTCCATGAAGCCCGCCATGCTCTTTACTTTTTTACATCGCCTTCAGCGCCACCCTTTTATCAAAAACACAGTGACCTTGGCGGGCGGTGGTTTGCTGGCCATGTTGATTCCTTTGCTGGCCATGCCTGTCTTGACTCAACTGTATACGCCGTTGGTGTTTGGCGCGTATGCGCTTTTTATGGCGTGGCTGGGCAATGCCGTTGTGTTGATGAGTGGGCGTTATGATTTGGCCATTTTATTACCCAAAAATGACCACGAAGCGCGCCATTTAGCGGTATTGGCTTGGGGTTTGGGCTTGGTAATGGCTAGCGTTTTGGTCTTAATATTGTACGCACTCGCCCAGTTGCCCAACGCTCACCCGAATTTGCACCTGATGCGCCCTTGGTTGGGCTGGTTTTGGTTCATCGCCGTGGCGTACAACACCAATCAAATTTATGTGCAATGGTCCAACCGCCAGCAACGCTACAAAATTTTAAGTCTGCATCGCATCGGCATTGCGGCCAGCTTGGCCTTGGCTCAATTGGCTTTGGGTTATGCGCAAGTGGGGTTAATTGGGTTGATTGGCGGCACAGCTGTTTCTATGGTTGTGGCCAACCTTATTTTATTGTCGCCCGACAGACGTTCGATGGTTACCCTCAAAACCCTAACGCGGCCAACCTTTTACGCGGTAGCCAACCGCTATCGCCAATTTCCTTTGATTACGCTGCCCAACGCGTTTATCCAATCGTTGCAAGAACCCGTCACCTTGCTCATCATCAGCGCTTACACCGATTTGCACACCGTTGGCCTGTTTGGCCTGATGTCGCGCATCGTGAAATTACCCGTGAGCATCATCGCCTTAAGCATGGGACAAGTGTTTACCAAAGAGTTGGTGTTGGCCAAACAAGCCGAACAGCCTTTGTGGCTCATCGTCAAAAAAATGGGTTTGGCGTTAATGACGCTGGGCATCGCGCCTTTTTTGGTCATCTTTTTTTGGGGCGAAATGCTGTTTACAGCGGTTTTTGGGACAAACTGGGCGGGCGCAGGCACTTTGGCGCAAGCCTTTGCGGTTTACACTTACGGGCAATTTGTGATTTCGCCCCTGTCGTCGCTGACTTTGGTGCTAGAAAAACAAGTGCAAAGTTTGTATTTTTCTTTAGTTGGTAACGCGTTGTTTTTAATCAGCTTGGCTTTGGGCTTGTTGGCCTTTCATCACGAATTGGCGCCTGCTTTAACGGTCGTTTCGGTGGTCATGCTGTTTTATTTTTGCACGTTTGCCGTTTGGGCAATACGCACGGTCAAACGCCACGATGCCAACTGTCTTCCTTCTTCTTTTGAAAAAATGAACGGCTCATGAAAGCAATTCACCTTATTCTTATTGGTTCGGCTTCGGTGCATACTTGGCGCTATTTGCAAGGCATTGCGCCGCACGTCGCCCAAGTGCATCTCATCAGCAATCAAGCGCCACCGCCCGAGGCGCTTGCGGCCAACCTTGGACAAGTGTTAATCACTTCTTTTGCCTTTAAAAATGCCATTTCTAGCATCAAAGCCATGCGGAAATTCATCCAACAAGTCGCGGTCAACTCGCCCAATCAAGCCACGGTTATTCATTTACATCAAGCCAATAGTGTGGCTTTTTTTGGGGTATTGGCCGCGCGCGGTTTGCCTTATCCGCGCTTGTTGACTTTGTGGGGGTCGGACATTTTACTGTTGCCTAAGCGCCACCGATTGATGCGCGAAATGGTCAAATACACGCTCACACACGTCAACCAACTCACCGCCGATGCGCAATATTTGGCCGATTCCGCCGCTGCTTTGTTGCCCGTCCATCAACGGCCACCGTGTCTAGTGTTGAACTTTGGCATTGCCGCCATGCCCAACTCCGCGCCTGATTTAGCCACGCGCAACGCGCTGTCCAACCGATTGCACAAACCGCTATACCGCATCGCCGCCATTTTGCAGGCGTGGCAAATCATAGAAAACGACCCGCGTTTTGCAGCGTGGACGCTCACCATTGCAGGCAACGGCGAAGACACGCCCCAGCTCAAAAGGTTGGCCGCAGAAAGTCACTTAATCCGAGTGACTTTTACGGGCTTTGTCGATGCGCCAACCTTAAATCAGTTGTATGCCAACAGCCGAGTTTTTATCAGCGTCCCCGAATCCGACGCCACCAGCATCAGCCTGCTAGAAGCCATGGCGCACGGCTGTTTGCCCGTGTTGTCCGATTTGCCCGCCAACCGCGAATGGGTGCAGCACCAAACAAACGGTTTGATTGCGGCCAACCTTTTACCAGACAATTTGGCCGCAACGCTCGCCGAGGCTTTATTATTGGCTGAAGACAACACCAAACGACAAAGCATCGCTGCACACAATCGCCAACTTATCGCCGAAAAAGGCTTATTTTTAAAGAATATGCGCACTTTTGCCGACATTTATGCCCACTTAATTTCTCGCCATGACTCTTAATGCAAAGCCTCAACCATGAATGACAGCGCCTTATCCTTGTTGCAAACTACTTTTGGCTACGCCGAGTTCAGAGGCGAACAAGCCACCATCGTCGCCCACGTTGCGTCGGGAAAATCGGCTTTGGTCTTAATGCCCACGGGTGGCGGAAAAAGCCTTTGTTATCAAATCCCTGCTTTGTTGCGTGACGGCTTAACGGTGGTGATTTCGCCGTTGATTGCGCTCATGCAAAACCAAGTGGCCGCCTTGCTTGAAGTGGGCGTTGCCGCCGCTACGCTCAACAACGCCAGCCCCTACGCCGAACAACAGCGCATCATTGCGGCCGCCCGAGCAGGCGAACTCAAACTTTTGTATGTATCGCCAGAACGCTTATTGTCCCCGCGCTTTTTGGATTTTTTGGCCAGTTTGCCCAATTTGGGCTTGTTTGCCATCGACGAAGCGCATTGCGTCAGCCAATGGGGGCACGATTTTCGGCCAGAATATCAACAGCTTGGTGTTTTGGCACAGCGATTTCCCAGCGTCCCACGCTTGGCGCTCACCGCGACCGCCGACCAACAAACGCGCGAAGACATTTTGCACTTTTTGCAGTTGGAGTCGGCTCAAGTCTTCTTGGCCAGCTTTGACCGCCCGAATTTATTTTATCAAATCATAGAAAAAAACAACGCCAAAAAGCAGCTATTGGCCTTTATCAAGAACCAACATCGTGCATCTTCTGGCATTGTGTATTGTTTGTCACGCAAACGTGTCGATGATTTTGCGGCTTTTTTGTGCCAAGAAGGCCTGCGCGCTTTGCCTTATCACGCAGGCATGACTTACGAAGAACGCCAACGCAATCAAGAACAGTTTTTACGCGAAGACAACCTGATTATGGTTGCCACGGTGGCGTTTGGCATGGGCATAGACAAGCCCGACGTGCGTTTTGTGGCGCACGTGGATATGCCCCAAAGCTTAGAAAGTTTTTACCAAGAATCAGGGCGCGCAGGCCGCGATGGCTTGGCCGCAGACAGTTGGTTGTGTTACGGCCTAAACGATTTGGTCTTTTTGAAGGAGCGCATCGTTTCCAGCGAAAAAGAAGCCACCCAAAAAGAAGTCGAATTGCATAAACTCGAAGCCATGAACAGTTTGTGCGAAACGGTGGCTTGTCGCCGCTTGGCCATTTTGGCTTATTTTAACGAAAACACCCAAGCTTGCGGACATTGCGACAACTGCGTCAATCCGCCCGTCACGCAAGACATGACCCACGAAGTGCGACAGGTTTTATCGGCCATTTATCGTTGTGGCCAACGTTGTTCGGCCAGCCACATCATCGACGTGTTAATGGGGCGCAACACGCCAGCGGTCAATCACGCCGCGCATCACACGTTGTCAGTGTTTGGTATCGGGCAAGCCTTAAAAGAAAAACAATGGCGCGCCATCATCCGTCAATTGTTATCGCTCAAAATCATAGATGTGGCTTTGATGTATCATCAAGCCTTGTTTTTGACCGATGCTGCCCGCCCGCTCTTAAAAGGCACGCAAACCCTAGAATTAAAGCCATTTTCAACCGAGAAAAAAGTGGCCAACACGCGCAATGCTTGGCTGAAAACCGAACGCCAAGAACAATTGTGGCAAACCTTACGCGTTTGGCGCAAAAAAATGGCCGATCAACACAACACGCCAGCTTATATTATTTTTGGCGACCTCACCTTACGCGCTTTGGTCGAAAAACAACCCACGACTTTGGCAGAATTGGCCAAAATAGAAGGCTTGGGTGAAAAAAAACGCCATCAATACGGCGCAGAATTGTGCCAACTCATCCTAAACAACGTACAACAAAACAACACAAATGCTTTTGTTTTACCTTAAAAAAACACGAAGCAACGCACGGCTGGCCGTAAAAAAACACAACAATGGCCTAAAAAAAGGTAAAATTCGCCTTTCATTCTGAATAAAAAAATGCCTTTAGAGGCTGTTTTTCGTTTTACAACCTAATCGAGATGCCTCATGTTTGATTTATTTTCTGGTTTATCGTTGCTCATGGGCAGCGTTCTGTTTGTTTCTGTTTTATTTGTGTTGGCCTTTGAATTTATTAACGGTTTTCACGACACAGCCAACGCAGTTGCAACCGTCATTTACACGCAATCCATGAAGCCACGCATGGCCGTTGTTTTATCTGGTTTATTTAACTTTGTGGGCGTTTTTGCAGGCGGTTTGGCCGTGGCTTACGCCATTGTGCATTTATTGCCTGTCGAAGTTTTGATTTCCAGCAACTCATTGTTAGGCTTGTCTTTGGTCTTTTCTTTGTTGGCCGCCGCCATTATTTGGAACATCGGCACGTGGTATTTTGGGATACCCGCCTCGTCTAGCCATACTTTAATTGGCTCGATTTTAGGCGTAGGAATTGCCAATTCTTTGATTTTCCACAACTCTTGGAGTTACGGTGTCAATTGGAAAAAAGCCACCGACATTGGCATTTCTTTGTTTGTATCGCCTTTGGTTGGTTTTGGGGTGGCGGCTTTAATGATTTTTATTTTCCTCAAATATCGCCCAAAAAGTCATTCACACCAAACGCCCAGCCAGCGCATCGTGGTCGATGGTAAAACCAAGCCGCCTTTTTGGACGCGCATGGTGTTGATTTTATCAGCAATGGGCGTGAGTTTTGCGCACGGCTCTAATGACGGCCAAAAAGGCGTGGGCTTGCTCATGTTGGTTTTAATCGGCATCGTACCCGCCAAAGTCGTGTTGAATTTAAACAGCAACCCTTACGACATACAAGAAACCAAAACCGCCATCGAACGTTTTGAGGCTTTTTATCAACAGCATCAAGTGGCCTTAATTGCGGCTTCGCCTGTCACAGCACCAACCAAAGGTTGTACGCACACCGACAGCATCCAACAAGCGCAAAACATACAAGCGCTACTCAACCATACAAAAAGCTATCAAGATCTTAGCGACCAACAACGCATCGCAATCCGTAACGATTTATTGTGTTTGGATGATACGGCTAAAAAAATTCAAAAATTGCCCAGTCTCACGCCTTCTGATCAAGAATATCTAAAAAAATTACGCTCTGACATCAACAAACCCATCGAATATGCGCCATTTTGGACGATAGTCGCCATTGCTTTGGCCTTGGGCTTAGGCACGATGGTGGGCTGGAAACGCGTGGTTAAAACGGTGGGCGAAGGCATAGGCAAAAAAGAAATGACTTACGCCCAAGGTGCGGCCGCGCAGTTGACGACCGCCATTGCGGTGGGCTTGGCCAGCTTTGTGGGTTTGCCTGTGTCAACCACCCAAGTTTTATCCAGCTCAGTTGCAGGCGCGGTGGTCAGCGGCGGCATACAAATGAGTACTGTGAAAAAAATCTTTTTAACTTGGATAGTGACCTTGCCTTCGACCATGCTGTTAGCGGGCGGTTTGTTTTATCTCTCCACGTTATTTTTAGTCAATTAATATTTCATGGAAAAGGTTTGATATGAAAGATATCCATGAACGGTTATGGCTCTGTTTATCAAAAATAAAAAAATTTGATTTTAATGCAATCAATGATAAAAATTCCAAAACAGATTGGTGCGGTCATGGATCAGGCAACGTCATCGTCACTGCCTATAAGGATGGTTGGTTATTTACCGAACAGGGATATTACTCAACTCCCCATCATCAAAAACTTAAAACACATAACCAATTCTGGTGGCAATACAATGAATTTGTTATACAAATTTCACATTTACGCTACCAAAAACCAGTTTCCTTAGTCGAATTAAGGAATGTAAATAATGGCAATTGGTTAACAACCAAACCTTACTTATGTGGACAAGACCTCTATACCGCAGAATTAATGCTCACCCGAAAAGGGTTTACTCTCAATTGGATAATTATCGGTCCTCATAAAAATGAACGACTAAATTATCACTATCATTTTGAATAACATGCCCTTAATGGTTTATCAAATTTAAATAGAAAATGTTTGGCAATATTATCGTGATATGCCAGACCATTTGGCGTAGCTATTCCCTTTTCTTTCTCTAATCTTTAGCAAAAAAATATATAAAAATGAACAACTTAACCAATTATACACTCAAAAACTTACAACACAGTTTAAACAACAAAGCCATTTCCGCCACCGAGTTGGCCACCGAGTATTTAAAAGTCATTGCGCAGCACAATCCGACTTACAACGCCTTAATCAGCGTCAACCCTGAACGCACTTTGGCCATGGCTCAAGCCGCCGATGCCAGACGCGCGGCAGGTGAAACGGGTGCTTTATTGGGCATCCCAATGATACATAAAGACATTTTTTGCCAACAAGGCTGGAAAACCAGTTGCGGCTCAAAAATGCTAGACAATTTCATTTCGCCTTACGATGCGCACGTGGTGCAATTGTGCAATCAAGCGGGCTTGGTGACTTTGGGGCGTGCCAACATGGACGAATTTGCGATGGGGTCGTCTAACGAAAATTCGTATTATGGCGCGGTCAAAAACCCTTGGGACACGCAAGCCATTGCGGGCGGCTCTTCGGGTGGATCGGCGGCGGCCGTGGCGGCCAGATTTGCGCCTGTGGCCACCGCCACCGACACGGGCGGCTCTATCCGTCAGCCTGCGTCGCATTGCGGCATCACAGGCATCAAACCCACTTATGGCGCGGTGTCGCGCTTTGGCATGGTGGCTTACGCCTCTTCTTTAGACCAAGGCGGCATCATGGCGCAAACTGCCGAAGATTGCGCCCTCATGCTCAACGTCATCACGGGCTTTGACGAACGCGATTCTACCAGCGTCGACCGCCCCAAAGAAGACTACACGCGTGACCTCAATCAGCCCTTAACTGGCTTAAAAATCGGCTTGCCGCGCGAATATTTTGGCGCTGGTTTGTCCGAAGACGTGGCTAAAACCATCCACGCCGCGCTGGCCGAACTCGAAAAACTCGGCGCAACCTTAATCGACATCACTTTGCCCAATACAGAACTGTCGATTCCAGCTTATTACGTGATTGCGCCTGCCGAAGCCTCGACCAATTTAAGCCGTTTTGACGGTTTGCGTTACGGCCACCGCGCGGCGCAATACACTGACTTAAACGACATGTACAGCCAATCCCGCGCCGAAGGCTTTGGCTCGGAAGTCAAACGGCGGATTTTGGTGGGTTCTTATGTGCTAAGCCACGGTTATTACGATGCTTATTATTTAAAAGCTCAAAAAGTCCGCCGTTTGGTCACCAACGATTTTGCCCATGCTTTCGAACAATGCGACCTCATTTTGGGGCCCGTTGCGCCCACGGCGGCCTTTAATTTGGGCGAAAAAAATGATGACCCCGTCCAAATGTACTTATCCGACATTTACACGTTATCGGCCAATTTGGCTGGCCTGCCTGCCATGAGTGTCCCAGCTGGCTTCGCCGCCAATGGCCGCCCAATTGGTTTGCAAATCATCGGCAATTATTTTGATGAAGCACGTATGCTCAACGTGGCGCATCAATTTCAACAAGTATCAGACTTTCACAAACAAGCACCGACAATTTAAGCATTGAACTTTTAATAACTTTGCGGCCAACCTTTTATCCCACAAAATCAGGGTTAAAAGGTTGGCCGCAAGGGTTTTAAGCGGCTGCGCTTGGTTCATGCTTGGTTGTTAGTTAATACTGAGTTAATGCTTGGTTGATACTTGCTCTGCACTTAACTGTACGGACTTTGCGCCCCTCCCACTTGTCAAGGGGAGGCTGGGAGGGGGTCTGGTTTTTGTTTTAAACCATTGAAAAAATGCTTAAAATTTGAGTTTGTCGCATGGTCAACGTTAGTCGGACTCGCCAAGTGACCTTGGCTCAAACAATGTCCGCCTTAACCCTTGAAAATCCACGCCCGCTTGGCAGCCGAAAAAGGGGATTTGATGGGTAATACCCCCCAAAACCGAAGTGTTTAAAAGTAGAACTCAACACAAGCCATGCACGTCAGTGCGTGGCGCGTGAGTCGATTTCAGAGAGACTTCGTATT
>JBILQJ010000058.1:0-7262 GCA_044373325.1 Burkholderiales bacterium | reverse complement strand
AATCAGCGCCGTGGTCAACACGGTATCGCCCAAATACCGCAAGGTAATCACCAAAATGCGCTGTGGCGTAACGGTTAAGGGCAAGGTTGGCCGCACGTTCATGTTGCCTCCGTGTTGATTTGATGGGCGCTTAATTGCAAAGCGTGGAGCTGCGTGTACAAGCCATTTTGTTGAATTAATTGCGCGTGGCTGCCTTGTTCGGCGATTTGACCTTGGTGCATGACCACAATTTCATCGGCGTTTTCTATGGTGGACAAGCGATGCGCAATAATCAGCGTGGTTCGGTTTTGCATTAAATTGTCGAGCGCGGCTTGCACCGAGCGTTCGGATTGCGTGTCCAGCGCGCTGGTGGCTTCGTCCAAAATTAAAATGGGCGCATTTTTAAACAAAGCCCGCGCAATCGCCAAGCGTTGGCGCTGTCCGCCCGATAACAACACGCCATTTTCACCAATGAGCGTATCAAACCCATTGGGCATGGCCTGTATAAAATCATACGCGTGGGCGGCTTGAGCGGCGGCAATCACCGCCTCGCGGGAAGCCGCGCCGTCAAAACTGTACGCAATGTTGGCCGCAACGGTGTCGTTAAACAGCACCACATCTTGGCTGACCAAGGCCACGTTGTCGCGCAAATGGCTTAAAGACCAGTCGTGTAAATCGATGTTATCCAGCAAAATTTGGCCGCTTTGTAAGTCGTAAAAACGGGGCAATAAACTCACCAAAGTGGTTTTTCCGCTGCCTGACGAGCCAACAAAAGCCACCGTTTTGCCTGCGTTGATGGTTAAATTGATGTTTTTTAAGGCGGGTTGTTGGGCGCTGTCGTATTGGAAGGTCACATTTTTAAATTGCAATTGGCCCGTCACGGGGCATGGGCGTTGTTGGCCTGTGTCTTTTTCAACAGGCAAATCAATGAAATCGAACACGCTTTCGGCTGCGGCCAACCCTTTTTGCAAGGTTTGCGAAATATTGGCGATGCGTTTAAAGGGCGGAAACATGAGCAACATGGCCGTTAAAAATGACATAAAATCGCCAGCCGTAAAACTGCCTTGTTGGGCGCGGTGTGCGGCAAAATACAAAATGGCCGCCAAAGCGCAAGCAATCATGAGCTGGGTCGTGCCTGTGTTGAGCGCGTTGATGGTGCTTTGTTTGACGGCATTGCGGCGCACGGCGTTGGCCGTTTTTTGAAAGCGATTCATTTCATAAGCGGCACCGCCATCGATTTTAATGACGCGTTGGCAATCGATGGATTCACTTAAAATTTGGGTCATGTCGGCCATGTCTTGTTGATCTTTGCGCGACAGTTGGCGCAATTTTTTGGCGATGCGTTTGACCGACACAATCACCAACGGAAACACCGTTAAACAAATCAAAGCCAGCTGCCAATCGATGTAAAATAAAGTCCCCACCAAGCCCAAGGTGGTGATGCCGTCTTTGATGACGATGGTGACCACATTAAACCCTGCGGCGGTGACTTGGGTCACGTCGTTGGTGACGCGCGAAATCAGCCGCCCCGAATTGTTTTTTTCGTAATAGGCCACGGGCAAATTGAGCATATTCTGAAACATTTCAGCGCGTAAGGTTTGCACCAAATGCCCCGTAAACCAGCTGGTGGTGTACGCATTCACAAATTCGCTTAGGCCACGCACGGTAAACAACAACACAATGGACAGCGGCACCCAAACCATGGCTTGTAGGCCAAAGACAGTGTTAGACTGTTGCGCAAATCCGCCGTCTATCAGCGGCTTCATTAAGGCCGCAAAGGCAGGTTCGGTGGTGGCAGCTATAATCATCGAAACGATAGAAGCCAACATCATCGGCCAATACGGCCACAAATAATTGAGGACGCGTTTGTATAAAGCAAAACTGCTGGGCGATGGATTGGGGGCAAGCAAGGGGCGAGTTGGGCTGGACATGGCGCGCTCATCAGATAAAATAAAAAAGAGAGCAATTATAACGCAAAAAGCTTAAGCACGTTTTTTCTTGCAAAGGCTTGTTTTGGTAGTTTATTTTTCAAAAGGAGGCAGTAATTATGTTTTTAGGACACTTAAGCGACTGGGAAAGACAGCGGCAATTGTTGCCTGCGGCGGTGGTCACCGCCATAGAAACGGTGCGAGCGCTAGATTTAAGCACTTACGCCACGGGGCGGCACGACATAGACGGCGAGCGCGTGTTTTTTTGGCTCAACGAAAACACAACCCAAGCTCACGACTTGTGTCGCCCTGAAATGCACGCCACGTATGCGGACGTGCAATGGTTGTTAACGGGAGAAGAATGCATCGGCGTTTGTCCTGCTTTCCCCAGGCAAGCCCCGCAAGAAGATCAATTGGCCGAGTATGATTTGGCTTTTTTTCAGCACGAAGTGGCGGGCGAATCGCTGCTGCAGTTGACCGCTGGCGGGTTTGTGTTTATACCGCCTTTGCACATACACCGCCCTTTGGTGTGCGTGGATGCACCTTTGTCCATCCGCAAAGTGGTGATTAAAATTCATAAAGACTTGTTGTTTGTTCGCTAAAATGGCCGTCTCAACGTTGGCCGCAAGGGTTTTTAGTGCGCGAATCCGTCTATGAATAAGTCTGTTATAATCGCGCCTTTATTTTGTTAAGAGTGGAATGTTCCATGAGTGCATCACATTACAATGAATCGTCCGTCCGCGTTTTAAAAGGGTTAGAACCCGTCAAAGAACGCCCTGGCATGTACACCCGCACGACCGATCCCACGCACATTTGCCAAGAAGTCATCGACAATGCGGCCGATGAAGCCTTGGGCGGTTATGCCAAAAAAATCGAAGTGAGTTTGTTTTTAGACGGCTCTTTGGCCGTCAGCGATGACGGGCGCGGCATTCCTGTCGGTTTGCATCCAGAAGAAGGCGTGCCTGTCGTGGAGCTGGTGTTTACCCGTTTGCACGCGGGCGGCAAATTCAACAAAAAAGATGGCGGCGCGTATGCGTTTTCGGGTGGTTTGCACGGCGTGGGCGTGTCGGTGACCAATGCCTTGTCGACTCGGTTGGACATAGAAGTCAAACGCGATGGCGGCGTGCATCAACTCAGCTTTTCGGGCGGCGATGTCATCGAGCCGCTGCGTAAAGTGGCCGATTGCCCCGTGCGTACAACAGGCACGCGCGTGCGGGTTTGGCCTGACGCGCATTATTTTGAAAGTCCGCGTTTGAGCGTGCCAGAAATAGAACGCTTGTTACGCGCCAAAGCGGTTTTGTTGCCAGGCGTGAAAGTGACTTTGTTGACTGAAAGCGCCACAGGTTGGGCAGAAAAAAATTGGTTTTATCCGCAAGGGTTGCACAGTTATTTGACTGAAATGTGCGGCGACGATGAACCCATTGCACCTTTGTTTTCGGCGGAAGCTTTTATTGAAACGGTGCACGACACGTATTCTTTGGGTGAAGGCGCGCAATGGGCGATGGCTTGGCTGGACGAAGGCACGGCGGGCGGAGAAAGTTACGTCAACTTAATTCCCACGCCCTTGGGTGGCACGCATGAAGCGGGCTTGCGCGCAGGCGTGTTTGAAGCCTTAAAAAACTTCATCGACCACCACAATTTATTGCCCCGAGGCGTAAAAATCATGGCCGAAGATGTGTGGAGCCGCGTGCGATTTGTGTTGTCTGCGCGCATACTCGACCCCCAATTCCAAGGCCAAACCAAAGACAAGCTCACCAGCCGCGATGCCCTAAAATTAATCAGCAACGTGGCACGAGATCCTGTCGAATTGTGGCTGAATCAACACGTGGATGCTGGTAAAAAAATTGCCGACTTGGTGATACGCCAAGCCCAATCTCGACTCAAATCGATTAAAAAAATTGAGAAGAAAAAAGGCTCGGGCGTGGCCGTTTTGCCAGGCAAACTGACCGATTGCGAAAGTGAAGACATCAGCCGCAACGAGTTGTTTTTGGTAGAGGGAGATTCGGCTGGCGGTTCGGCCAAATTGGCGCGCGATAAAGAATGCCAAGCCATTTTGCCTTTGCGCGGCAAAGTCCTCAACAGCTGGGAAACCGACCGTGGCCAACTGTTTTCTAACAATGAAATTCACGACATTGCGGTGGCGGTTGGCGTGGACCCACACGGCGCGGATGAAACGGTTGATTTAAGTGGCTTGCGTTACGGCAAAATCGCCATTTTGTCCGATGCCGATGTGGACGGTTCGCACATCCAAGTATTGTTGTTGACCTTGTTTTATCAACACTTTCCTAAATTGATTGAACACGGCCATATTTACATCGCCCAACCACCTTTGTATCGCGTGGACGTGAACGCCTTGGGCAAAAACCGCCCCGCGCGGAAATTGTATGCTTTGGACGAAAGCGAAATGAGCGCCATTATGGAGCGCTTGCGCAGCGAAGGCGTGAAAGAAAGCACGTGGCGGATTTCACGTTTTAAAGGCTTGGGCGAGATGAACCCCGACCAATTAAAAGACACCACCATGCACCCCGACACAAGGCGGCTCACGCCCGTGCGCATTTCGCCCGAAAGCGCCAGCGACACCCGCGCCATGTTCACCATGCTCATGTCTAAAAACGAAGCGTCCAGCCGCCGCGCGTGGATGGAAGCCAAAGGCAACGATGTCGATGCGGATGTGTAATGGCTGATGTTAAACGTTTGCGGCCAACCTTTTCCCTGTTTTCATATTGAAAATCGGGGGAAGGTTGGCCGCAAAAACTCAAAGTGAGGAAACCGATGCAATCGCTTACTTTTTTAGAACCTGCTTTAAAAAATCTGCATCCAAAGTGGTTGGCTTGGTTGCAACACCCTGATTTGTTACTAATTTTACAAAAAATAGACCATGAATTAAACCTAAGACACCAAAGCGGCGAAGTCATTTTTCCGCCTCGGCCTGCCATTTTTGCGGCGTTGCAACACACGCCGCCCGACTCCGTGCGCGTGGTGATTTTGGGGCAAGATCCTTATCACGGCGATGACCAGGCCACGGGGCTGGCTTTTGCGGTACCGCCACAACAAAAATCACCACCGAGTTTGCGCAATATTTATAAAGAACTGAATCGCGATTTGGGCGAGAGACTCGGCCATAAAAACATCGCGCAACCCGATTTAGCCGACTGGGCAAAACAAGGCGTATTGTTGCTCAACAGCAGTTTGACCGTGGCCAAAAATCAGGCTGGCAGCCACCAAAATTTAGGTTGGCAAAGCCTCACCGATGCCATCATCGAACACGTTAGCCTCAACGCTCGCGCCGCCGTTTTTATTTTGTGGGGGGCGAGCGCCCAAAAAAAAGCGGCAGGCATCGCGTCACGCCATTTGATGTTAAGTGCTGCGCACCCTTCGCCTTTGTCGGCTTACCGTGGCTTTTTTGGCAGTAGCCCATTCAGCTTAAGTAATGCGTATTTACACCAATCGGGCTATGCGCCCATCGATTGGCTCTCCCACTCTTAAAACCCTTGCTTACTATGACCAACGCCCCTTTTTATGCAGCCATTCCCGCCGACTTTCAGTACAAAGCCACCCAACACATTGCCCAAATTGTCAATGACGCCATCATGCACCCAGACAACGAGGCAACGCTGATTGTCTTTGACACCGAAACGCCTTTAGCAACCAGTTTGAGTGCGGCTTATCAACAGACTCTGCCCCACGCGCGCGCGGTTGATATTGCGAGCGCGACCAACGACACCATTTTGGCTGATTTTCAAGCCTTGCCCGCAGGCAGCTTGGTGGTCTTGATTCAGTCCACGCACTTTCGTTTGGATGCGTATCGTTTGCGCGTGCAATTGTTCAATTTGGGCTTAAAAGTCATCGAACACGTCCATTTGGGGCGCATGATAAACGCAGAAGCCTTGATTTATATTGAGTCTTTGGCTTACGACAGCACCTATTATCGCGAAACAGGGCAAAGGTTGGCCACAGCCATCAACCATGCACCCAATACGCGCATACACAGCGGCGACAACGCCGTATTGCAGTTTGAAGGCGCATTAGAAACGGCCAAACTCAATGTGGGCGATTATCGGGCGCTGCGCAATGTGGGCGGCCAATTCCCCATCGGCGAAGTGTTTACCGAAGCGCAAGATTTAACCCAACTCAATGGCCGCGCTTGCGTGTTTGTGTTTGGCGACACGCAATTTTTGTGCAACCGCCCCGAAACGCCGCTCACGCTGGTCATCGAAAAAGGTCGTGTGGTGGCGGTAGAAAACAGCACGCCGCATTTTGATGATGTCTTGGCACGCATACGGACTTGTGAAGGCGAAGTTTGGGTGCGCGAATTGGGCTTGGGCTTAAACCGCGCCTTTACGCCCACGCAAACCGTTAGCGACATCGGCACGTTCGAACGGCTCTGCGGCGTGCACTTGTCTTTGGGTGCAAAACACGGTAGTTACAACAAACCACAATTCAAACGCAAAGACACGCGCTTTCACATCGACGTATTTTTACTCACCACCGCCGTGTTTTTTGGTCACCAAAATGTTTTTGAAGACGGGCATTGGCTGGTTTGAGTTGTATCACCTATTTTTCTTGTTCCTTAAAATAAAAAGGATTTAAATGAAAGTTAACTATTTGAATGCAATTGGGTTTGTCTGTTTATTAAGTTTATCTGCTTGCGCCAGCGTTTCGATGACACCCAATTTAGCCTTAAAAACCTTATCCGCAGAATCCGCCACAGACTATTTTTTTATGTTGACAGCCCACCCACAAACCCAATCGCCCAAGCATTGGTAGTGGCTTATTTAGAGACCTCCTCTTCACCTTCATCGGAGGGCTTGGTTAAATTGCTAGGCACGAACAAAAATATTGGCGTAGCAGGATCTTATGACAACATAACGGCGGCAACCGTTAAAAGAGCCATTAAAGATTTTGGTACAACAGTACCTTTCAAAGCAAAATTAGTGATGATAGGCGAACCTAAAAACTTCGTTGATCTTGTGGATTTTGCCAACACCAAAGGTTTAACCATAAAAGTCCTATCACCCAACTAAAAATTGAATACTCAATTTTTCTCTAACATTTAAAGCTCTGTACCCCATGCGGCCAACCTTTTACCCAGTTTTCAGGGTAAAAGGTTGGCCGCATGGGGGTTGTTTTTGGACTTATGCGGGTTATGCGCATCGAAGGCAAGGCCATTGCAAGATAGGCATGGCGTGGTATGCGTGTATGGGATACACAACGAGAAACGCCCCAGGGATTAGGCTGGGGCGTTTGGTATGGGGTTGGCGGTGTCCTACTTTCACACCCGTAATGGGCACTATCATCGGCGCTAAGGTGTTTCACTGTCCTGTTCGGAATGGGAAGGAGTGGTGCCACCTCGCT
>JBILQJ010000059.1:0-7226 GCA_044373325.1 Burkholderiales bacterium | reverse complement strand
GTTTTTCTAATAAAGGAGAGGCTGGAATCAGGTGCATATTGCTTAATTGTGTGTTCATGGCTTCATAGCTTAAAGGAAAAGGCCCGCCGCCCCACAAGGCAAAACGGCCTGTTTGCCTCAACGGTATGGCTTGGACATTGACTTCATCCGACATTTCCCCCCAACCCACGGCCAAATCCAAGGGTGATAAATCGGCTTCTCGACCAAAGTAATAATTTTTTTTGGATAAAACGCGCGCTTCCAATTCATAAGATTGAACGGGCGTAATGGTGTAGCCCTTGCTTTGAAATGGGCTGGCATTGGTCGCGTATTGCAAAGGAGGGGTGTTAATTAAAATGCCTTTGGAGTGGTGGATTTCTTGGGCGCTGACGTAAAGGTAAACCGCCCAAAAAATCCCAGCACCGCATAAAATGGTTTTCAAAGTCATTAAGTGAGTTCCTGAGTAAAATTTGTACTAAAGTTTACGGCCAACTTTTTCGCGTGTTTTTCACGTTAAAAGGTTGGCCGCAATGGGATTGCCATGTTACTTTTATTTTTTATTTTGACGTTTGAGTTGAGTTTCAGCATCAAAAATGGTTTTTTGCGCAGGCGTTAATGTTTTGTAAAAAGCTTCTGTTTTAGCCAAATGCGTGCGCAAGCGGGCTTCTACTTCGGCATGATGTTTTTGCATGGCGGCCAATAATTTGGCTTCTCTTTCGGGTGCGGGCAAGGCTTGAACGGCAGCCATTTCGGCTTCGCGTTGCGCTTTGCGTTCGGCTTTATTTGTTTTGGTTTCGGCCGTTTCAGGCTTGGCTTTGTATGCCGCCCACGCAGGTTCTTGTTCTGGCGTTAATTTCAATTTGGCTTTTAACTGCTTGGTGCGTTGCTCTTGTTTTTGTTGGTAATCGGCCATGCCTTCAGCATGTTGTTCTGCCCAAACAGGCGCGGCCATGAAAGTGCTGCTCACCAAAACAGCGGCTAGGATTTTTTGATTAAAAAACGTCATGGTATTAACTCCGTTAATGATTAAAATATTGAGATAAATTGAAGCATGAAAATTATGCCAGCTCAATTATAAGTCATATACACAAAAAAATGGCGAGGGACTTTTTGTGGCGTGAACATGGTGGCTGGGTTTAGGCCAACTTCGTGTTAAAATACGGGCATGAAACCTTCTTCTCCTTTGCCCGATTTCAACGGATTGCCCGCCAGTCGAACCGCCTTAACGCAAGGCACTTGGTCGACCATGTGGGATTTTTTGTTGGCGCGCTTTCCTTTTTTGTCGCCTGCCGATTTGGCCGAACGCTTGGCCTTGGGCAAATTGGTGACCGATGCTGGCGTTGCTATACGCGCCGACACGCCTTATCAGTCGGGTGGTTATTTGTGGTATTACCGCGAAGTGCCTGATGAAGTGCCTGTGCCGTTTGAAGTGCGCATTTTGTATCAAGATGCCGTGTTGTTGGTGGTGGACAAGCCGCCCTTTTTACCCACCGCGCCTGTCGGCCAATTTGTGCATGAAACGGTGTTGAGTCGTTTGCGGCGCGATGGGCAATTTACCGACATTGCGCCCATTCATCGTTTGGATCGAGAAACACGCGGCGTGATGTTGTTTTGTTTGCAGCAAAAACACCGCGCGGCTTACCAAACCTTGTTTGCCAGTCGGGATATTTGCAAAACTTACGAGGCCATTGCGCCTTTGGTTTTTCCCGAAAAAGGTTGGCCGCATCATAAAACCAGTTGTTTGCTGCCCAGCCCACAGCATTTTTTTACCATGCAAGAAGACCCAAACGGCCAGCCCAACACGGAAACCTTGATGACTTTGTTAGAAACGCGTGGCGCGTGGGGGCGTTACGAATTGATGCCCAAAACAGGGAAAAAACACCAATTAAGAGTCCACATGGCCGCCTTGGGCGCGCCCATATTAAATGATGATTGGTATCCCAGTGTCACAACGGGCGCACACGAAGGCTTGACCGATTTCAGTCGGCCTTTGCAATTGTTGGCCAAACGCATCCAGTTTACCGACCCGTTAACTGGCAAGCCGCGTGATTTTAGCAGTCAATTGAGCTTGGATTTTCCGTAATTTTTCCGTAACTGTTTCGTAAAAAAACTCACCCAAATCCTTGTTTAAGAGCGTTTGGGTGAGGCTGTTATAACAGGCGAAAGTACGACTTAGCGAGGGTAAATTGCGCCTAAAACTCGCAACCCTTTTGCACCTGTGACCAAGGGCAAATTGGCTGTTTCACGGTGAACACATTTTTTGGCCAACCAAGCAAAAGCGGCGGCTTCGACTTGTTGTTCAGCCAAGCCCAAAGCGATGGTGTCGGCCATGCGGATTTTTGGGTTGTAGGCGTGCAAAGCCACCAGCAATTCATCACGCAAGTGTTGGCTTTTTGCACCGCCGCCGCACAAATAGACCGCATCGGTTTGGGGGGCGTATTGTTTGATGTCATTGACGATGCTGACGACGGTTAAAGCCAGCAAAGTGGCCTGTACGTCTTGGGCTAAAATGGGTGTCGATTTGGCAGCTTCGACGATAGCCAATTGGCTTTGTAACCAAGGCAAGTGGAATAAATCGCGCCCCGTGCTTTTGGGGATGGGCGCAGAAAAATAATCGGTGGCATACAGTTGTTTGAATAAATCGGCATCGACTTGGCCTGTTTTTGCCCATGCGCCATTGTCGTCAAAACGTAAGCCTTGGTGTTCTAAAATCCAAGCATCCATCAACATATTGCCAGGTCCTGTGTCAAAACCGATGACAGGCAAATCTTGTTGCAAACGAGTAATGTTGGCAATGCCGCCTATGTTTAAAATGACGCGATTTTCTTGTGCCGAAGAAAAAATGCCCTCGTGAAACGCAGGCACCAAGGGCGCGCCCTGCCCGCCAGCGGCCACGTCTCGTTGGCGGATGTCGCCCACCACGTCAATTTGGGTGAGTTCGGCCAAACGCGCCCAGTTGCACGTTTGGACGGTGTAGCCCATTTCTGGCGCGTGGCGCAAGGTTTGGCCGTGACAACCAATTGCTGTCACGTCTTCGGGCTTGAGTTGCGCAATGGCCAAGACTTGCTTGACGGCTTCGGCATTGATGTCAGCCAATTCGTTGGCCAGCAAATAAACTTTGGCCAATTCGTCATTGCTCACGTGTTGTAAAGCCAAAATTTTAAGAGAAATGGCCTCGTCATAAGGCACAAACGCTTCCCCTAAAATTTCCCAGTCCGTCTCACTCGACCAAGCCATGGCTAAAGCGTCCACGCCGTCTAAACTGGTGCCTGACATCAATCCGATGTAAATTTCTCGTGTTGCATTCGACTTCATTTACCGCTCCTTTTACGTGAAAAAATAACAGCGAAAAACAGCCAACAAAAAAATCACCCACTCATGACCTTAAAATAGCCTACAATAACGCCTTGTTTCGGTCAAGCACCTAACTTTTTTCCTATTGTTTTTAAAGGTTTAAATTATGATAACGACAATGAATTTGCGTCTTTTAACGGTATTCGGTTCTATGTGGTTTAGCACACACGTTGCGGCCAACCTTTTTCAGCCCGACGTGCTGATAGAACCCGATAGTACGCACGTGGTGGTGAACATTCCGCAAACGCGCTTGTTTTTTCATAAGGGCGGTGATTTTGTGAAAACTTTCCCCGTTGCGGCGGGCAAAATCAGTACCCCAACGCCTTTGGGTGAATATCGGTTGGGCGGCATCGCCAAAAATCCCGTGTGGCACGTGCCTTTGTCCATACAAACTGAAATGAAAAAAGCAGGTTTAGAGCCGAAAACCACCGTGCCAGCTGGCCCAAACAATCCTTTAGGGCCAGTTTTTATTCGTTTTGGCGACCCCAGCTTGGGCTTGGGCATGCATGGCACAAGCGCACCGCAAAGCGTACCGGGTTTGCGCAGTCACGGCTGTGTGCGTTTAAAAAGCCCTGATGCGCTGACGATGGCAAAATTGGTCGAGGCAAAAAAAACACGCGTGTCGGTGATTTATCAAACCACCTTGCTCAACACGGATGAGGCGGGTCAATTGTGGTTGTTAAAATTGGCCGATGGTTATAAAAAGAAACCCAACGTGGCCAAACAATATGCACAGGCTTTGTCCAATTATGAAGCTGAAAATGGCGTGCAATTGAACCAAAAACGCGTCGCGCAGGCTCAAAAGTTGGCTGTTAATCTACCCTTTTGTTTGTCTTGCACCAGCGACAAAACCAAAATCAAAGGCACGCTAACTTCGGTCAAATGGCTTTCTACTGACGTGATGCCGCCGATAACTTCGCCGAAAGAGAAAATATCGCCGCAAGTCATCGTGCCGCAAGCGCCAACCGTACCTAACGAAAGTCCCGAGCCGACTCTACAAATTCCGCCGATGGAAACGCCACCAACAGACATCAAACCGATGGAAATACCCGCAACCGATGCTCAGTTGGAAAGCACTTTTTTACCAAAAAATTTAGATGAGCCAGAATCTGGCACAATAGAGGCTTTGCCGTAATTGGGACTAACGCTGAAAAGACAGGCTTTTTTAGTCATGAAAACAGAGAAAATAAAGGATAACTATGTTTGGTTTTTTTAAAAAGAAAGCACCTGAGGTTGAAATAGCTGCCGTTGAAGTATCTGTGGTTGAAACGCCCGTTGTATCATCGGTTGAGTCAGTTGAACCCCTTGTCGAAGCCGCCGTGAATGAAGGATTCGAACCCACGACGCTCGTTGCGGAAACGACTTTGCAACCAACGGAAGCGGTGGTTGAAAAGAAATCTTGGCGAGCTCGTTTGACCGAAGGTTTGGCCAAAACGCGCGACAAAGTTGGAAAATCATTGGCCGCTGTTTTTGGTGGGGGCAAAATTGATGAGGCTTTGTACGAGGAATTGGAAGCTGTGTTGTTAATGGCAGACATGGGCGTGGCGGCCACGCATCATTTGCTAGAAGAGGTGCGCCAGCGCGTGAGTTTGCGCGGTTTAAAAGAAGCCAGCGAGTTGCGCGAGGTTTTAAAAACGTGTTTGTTAGAATTAATTTTGCCTTTAGAACGGTCGTTGGGTGACCGCATCAACAGCCAAAGCAAGCCTTTTGTGATGATGATGACGGGGGTGAATGGCGCGGGCAAGACGACTTCTATCGGCAAATTGGCCTGCCATTTTCAGGCGGAAGGTCGCTCGGTCTTGTTGGCCGCAGGCGATACGTTTAGAGCTGCTGCTCGAGAACAATTGATTGAATGGGGCAATCGCAATCAAATTGCGGTGATTGCACAATCATCAGGCGATGCGGCGGCGGTTTGTTTTGATGCCATAGAAGCCGCGCACGCCCGTCAAATCGACGTGGTGTTAGCCGATACGGCAGGCCGTTTGCCCACGCAATTGCACTTAATGGCCGAAATTGCCAAAGTCAAACGCGTCATACAAAAAGCCGATGCAAATGCCCCGCATGAAGTGATTTTGGTGCTCGATGCCAACACAGGGCAAAATGCCATAAACCAAGTGCTGGCGTTTGACGATGCGCTGGGTTTGACGGGTTTGATTTTGACCAAGCTCGATGGCACCGCCAAAGGCGGCGTGATTGCGGCCATTGCCAAAATACGCCCCATTCCGATTTATTTTATTGGCGTGGGCGAAGGCTTAGAAGACTTGCAGCCGTTTCAAGCGCAAGCCTTTGTTGACGCGTTATTTGCTGATTGAGCTGGGATAAAAACTGGCATAGAACAGAGGAAAATCATGAGCATGATACAGTTTGATCGAGTGACGAAGCGCTTTGATGGCGGCATTACGGCGGTCAATAATTTAAGTTTTACCATAGACAAAGGCGAGTTGGTCTTTTTGGCGGGTCATTCTGGCGCAGGAAAGTCCACCCTTTTAAATTTGGTTTGCGGCATAGAACGCGCCACCCATGGAAAAATCGTGGTGAATGGCTATGACATGATGGCATTGACGGCGCGTGATTTGCCGTTTGTGCGTCAACACATCGGCATCGTGTTTCAAGATCATAAACTCTTGTTTGATAGAACCGTGTTTGATAACGTGATGTTGCCCTTAGAAATCATGGGGTTTAATCGCCATGATGCGCGTCGCCGTGTTCAAGCGGCGCTTGACAAAGTGGGTTTGCCCAATCGAGAAAAAAGCATGCCCGTCACCTTGTCTGGCGGTGAACAGCAGAGGTTGTGTATTGCGCGTGCGGTGGTGTCCCGTCCCAATATTTTGATTGCCGACGAACCCTCGGCCAACCTTGACCGATCCTATGCGCTGGACATTATGGAGTTGTTTAAATCGTTTCACCAAGTTGGCACCACGGTTTTAATTTCTGCGCACGATGAAACCTTGATGGAAAATTACGGTCGCCGCATCATACGCCTCAAAGAAGGACAATTTGCCTCATGAAATCGCCCGTTATTCGACAGTATTACATTGCGCTCAATGCCTTAAAAACGATATTTCGCCAGCCTTTTTCTAGTTTTTTAAGCATAGTGACCTTGGCGATGACCTTGAGTTTGCCCATTTTGTTGTATTTATTGGTCAACAGCGCCGAAGCTTGGTTGGGTAAAACGCCCATAGAACCTCAAATCAGTCTTTTTATGGAACTCACCGCCGAGCCAGAAGACATGCAGCAAGTACAAGTGGCTTTAAAAAGCAATCCTTTGATTTTAAAAACAGAGTATGTCAGCAAAGAGATGGCTTTAAAGCAGTTGGAAGCGCGGGGCGATTTGGGCGACGTGATGTCGGCTTTGGGTGAAAACCCATTGCCCGATGTGTTTGTGGTCACGCCGAAAGCTTACGATGCTGCCAGCTTAAAAACGCTGGCGGCGCAATTAAAGGCGCTTTCTATGGTGGAAACGGTGCAGTTTGACCAAGCTTGGATAGAGAAAGTGCGCAACAGTTTGGACTTTGCGCACGGCTTGACGGTTTTTTTAGCGCTGAATTTTAGCCTGTTGTTGTTATTGGTCTCGCACAACACCATCCGCATGCAAGTATTAAGTCGCCAAAATGAAATTGAGGTCGCGGCCTTGATTGGTGCGCCGCGCGGCTTTATTCGTCAGCCATTTTTGTATTTTGCCGTTTGGCAGGCGCTGTTTGCTGCTGGGTTTGCGTGTTTGTTTGTGACGGGTTTGTTGCATATTATTCGCCCGCACCTTGCCGCGTTTGCCACAACCTTTCAAACTCAAATCCCTTTGCTGGGTTTGGATGCCTCAACGGTTGTCTTTTTGATTTTATTGACCACCCTGTTGTCATTGGTGGCGGCCTATTTGGCTTCTAATTATCATTTGG
>JBILQJ010000055.1:0-7492 GCA_044373325.1 Burkholderiales bacterium | reverse complement strand
ATAAAATCGCCGAAGGCGTTTCAACGTTGGCCGCAGCGTTTTACCCCAAAAAAGTCATTGTGCGTTTGTCTGATTTTAAATCAAACGAATACGCCAATTTGATTGGCGGACAAGATTACGAACCGCACGAAGAAAACCCGATGTTGGGCTTTCGCGGTGCGGCGCGTTACATTGCGCCAGAGTTTCAAGCTTGTTTTGAATTAGAATGCCGCGCCATGAAAAAAGTCCGCGATGTCATGGGCTTAACGAATGTAGAAATCATGATTCCCTTTGTACGCACCTTAAAAGAAGCCGCTGCGGTGGTGGATTTATTGGCACAAAATGGCCTAAAACGCGGCGAAAATGGCCTGCGTTTGATTATGATGTGTGAATTGCCAACCAATGCCGTGTTAGCCGAACAGTTCCTTCAGTATTTTGATGGCTTTTCGATTGGTTCTAACGACATGACGCAATTGACTTTGGGCGTGGACAGAGACTCGGGCGGCCCGATTGCCAGCACGTTTGACGAACGCGATCCTGCGGTGAAAGCCATGTTGCATTTGGCCATCAGCGCCTGCCGCAAACTCAATAAATACGTTGGCATTTGTGGCCAAGGCCCTTCGGATCACCCTGATTTTGCGCAGTGGTTGGTGGAAGAAGGCATAGAAACCATTTCCTTGAACCCCGATACCGTGGTGGAAACTTGGTTGTATTTGGCAGAGCAACAAAAAGTCACTCAATAATTTTGTTTTAATGTATTAAAAACTTTGCGGCCAACCTTTTTCCTTGTTTTTGAGTAAAAAGGTTGGCCGCAATGGTTTATAATGTTTGCTTAACTCAACTTATGATTTTACGGGCAAAGCATAATGAAACAAATAGAACTTTTTGACAATAAAATCAACATTAAACGCCTAATTTTGGATCAGGTTTTGCATTTGAAAAATTGGAAATTTATTGATCTTTTTGCCGGGATTGGTGGGATTAGAATTCCCTTTTCAGAATTAGGAGCAGAATGTGTTTTCACATCAGAATGGGATAAATACGCACAGCAAACGTATTTGCAAAATTATGGGCAACAGCCAGAAGGTGACATTACACAAATTAATGAGGCCGAAATTCCTAGTTTTGATTTGTTATTGGCGGGTTTTCCATGTCAGCCTTTTTCTCATGCAGGCCATAAAAAAGGATTTGAAGACACTCGAGGAACGCTTTTTTTTGACATTTGTCGCATCGTAAAACATCACAAACCTAAAATAATTTTACTAGAAAATGTAAAAGGCTTTAAGGGGCATGACAAAGGCAATACTTTTAAAACCGTGCTTAACTCCTTGTCTGAATTAGGTTACACAACGTACTTTAGTATTTTAAATGCGAAAAATTTCGGTCTACCTCAAAATAGAGAGCGGATTTTTTTGGTGTCGTTTTTAAACGAATATTATAAAAAAATGGAATGTTTTCGCTTTCCTGAACCGTTGAGCATTCCAACAAAAGTGGGCGACATTTTAGAAAAAGGAGACGTAAACCCGAAATATATTTTATCCGATAAATTGTGGAGTGGCCATCAACGTAGAAAACTAGAACATTTAGAAAAAGGCAACGGTTTTGGCTATTCTTTATTTCATGCGGATTCAGTTTATACCAGTACAATTTCAGCACGTTATTATAAAGATGGTTCTGAAATTCTAATAGCTCAACCCAATGCCAATCCTCGCAAATTAACCCCCAAAGAAGCCTGTCGATTGCAAGGGTTTCCCGAAAATTTTCAATTACCTAATAGTGATATTCAAGCTTATAAACAGCTAGGAAATTCGGTCGCAGTGCCAGTGATACGCGGCATTGCGCAACAAATAGCCTTAACTCAATATTTATTTCAAGAGAGAAAAAATGACCAGTAAAATTCATATTCCAGCGGAACAACTTGACTTTAATCTTACATTTTATTTTTTTCTGAAGCATTTAGTTAAGTCAAAAATGACAGATCGTCAAGTGCAAGAACTCATTTCTATTTTAAAAGTTAGTGCGAACCCTTTAAATTCAATAGAAATTTTTAGAGATAAACTTGCTAAATCTGAAGATAAGCTACGAGAATATGATAATTTATTGGGCCAATTGAATGAGCAAAATACAACTCTGTTTTTATTTGCTTTGAGGTTATATCAAATTAAACCTTTGCTTTTGGCGGATGCTAAGGCTGGTTATATTGCAAAGACACATGAAATTGATAACTTTGCTTTGTTGTCTTTAAATTATGACAAAAACTCTTTGCTTTTACCTTACACCATGCGCGTTAATGGTGCTCTGCTCGCTTTGATTTTTTTTGGCAAATTAGAGGCTGGCGAAATCAATTTATTAAGCAAAACTTCAGAAAATTTGTTATTGGGTTTATCTGAGCAAGCTCAACAACTAAAACGACAAGGATTAGAACCTAACCAAATTTTTATGTTGATGTTTAATGAAAGTATTAATCAATCCATCACTTCAAGTTCTGGGTCTAATTATGAAGATCGCATTCTTAAAACTTTAGTTGATATTGGCATTCCACTGAATGACATAAAAACACAAACTCATGACAAAGAAGATAAAAGCACTGAATATGATTTTTTCTTTACACTTGAAGGCAAAACATTTGGTATTGGTGCAAAAAAAACTTTGCGTGAACGCTATAAGCAGTTTATTAAAACCGCATTAACGTCTAAAGTTGATGTGTCTATAGAAATCACGTTAGGTTTAGATTTAAACGAAGGGAAGGCAGAGACGATACGTTCTCATGACACGATTATTTTTGTTGCAGAAGAGGTTTATAACGAACGTCCTTTTTTACAACAAATGCAAGGCGTTTACTCGACTGCTGATTTTTCACTATCAACCTTAATTCAGATTGCAAATCATCAATTCAAGTAAAAATGCTAAGTAGATGTTGCGGCCAACCTTTTATCCTAAAAAATCAAGGATAAAAGGTTGGCCACAAGTTTATTGGCTGTCTTTAAGTGTTTTGTATGGCTTTTTGTTGAGCCAAGGCCGCAAGAATGTAGGCCGTAAACAAAGGATGCCCTCTTCTTGGCGTGGACGTGAACTCGGGGTGCGCTTGGCAAGCAAAGAACCATGGGTGATCGGCCAGTTCTATGGTTTCGACCAAACGTTCGTGACCGCTGGAACGTCCGCTGATGATTAAACCTGCTTTTTCTAGGCGCGGCACGTAGTAATTATTGACTTCGTAGCGGTGGCGGTGACGCTCCACGACTTCCGTTTTGCCATAAATGCGCGCGGCCAGTGAATCGGGTTGCAAGTCAAATTGTTGGCCGCCCAAACGCATGGTGCCACCCAAATTACTGCCTGCAGTACGGCTTTCGATTTTGCCATCGTGATTGACCCACTCTTCAATCAAAGCCACCACGGGGTAAGGCGTTTCGGTATCAAACTCGGTCGAGTTGGCCGCAGCCATGTCGGCTTGGTTACGCGCGTATTCAATCAATGCAATTTGCATGCCCAAACAAATGCCCAAATACGGCACTTTATTTTCACGCGCAAATTTGACTGCTAAAATTTTGCCTTCCACGCCGCGCACGCCAAATCCACCTGGCACCAAAATGGCATCTTTGCCTTTTAAGCAATCGGTGCCGATGCTTTCGAGTTCTTCAGAATCGACGTATTCAATGTTGACTTGGGTTTTGGTGTGTATGCCCGCGTGTTTTAAGGCTTCGGACAGTGATTTGTAAGATTCCAACAAATCGGTGTATTTGCCAACCATGGCAATGTTGACGGTGTGTTCTGGGTTTTCGATGGCCTCAACGATGCGCTGCCAAGCCGACAAATCGGCAGGCGGCAAATGATCCAGCAACAATTGCTCACAAATGATGTCGTCTATGCCTTGTTCGTGTAGCATTGCAGGCACTTTGTAGATGGAATCGGCATCGTAACACCCAATCACGGCTTTTTCTTCGACATTGCAAAACAAGGCAATTTTGCGTTTTTCTTCATAAGGCAAAACCCGATCCATGCGGCACAATAAAATATCGGGCTGTATGCCGATTTGACGCAATTCGCGCACCGAATGTTGCGTGGGCTTGGTCTTGATTTCACCCGCCGTGGCGATGTACGGCACATAAGACAGATGAACATACAAAGTGTTTTTGCGGCCTAATTGGGGGCGCAATTGGCGTATGGCCTCTAAAAAAGGCAAAGATTCGATGTCACCAACCGTACCACCCACTTCGACAATGGCCACGTCGGCATCACCTGCGCCGACTTTAATGCGTTGTTTCATGGCGTCAGTAATGTGCGGAATGACTTGAACCGTGCCACCCAAATAATCGCCACGTCTTTCTTTTGCAATCACTTCTTCGTAAATTTGGCCTGTCGTGAAGTTGTTGGACTTTTTCATGACGGAATTAATGAAGCGCTCGTAATGGCCTAAATCCAAGTCTGTTTCTGCACCATCATCGGTCACAAACACTTCGCCATGTTGAGTGGGGCTCATGGTGCCAGGATCGACATTAATGTACGGATCCAGTTTTAACATGGTCACTTTGAGTCCGCGAGACTCTAAAATGGCCGCAATGGAAGCCGCTGCTATGCCTTTTCCTAAAGAAGAAACGACACCGCCCGTTACAAAGATGTATTTAGTCATGTTGGGTTGCCAATCAATAAAATGGTTTTGAAAAGTACGTTGAAATAAAATTTGCTTTGTTTTGAGTGATTCTAGCGCCGACGGACTCAATTCTAACATATAGGCCACGCTTAAGATAAAACACAACTCAAGTTTTTTAGGGTGATGAAATACGGTTTTGGCGTGATTACGGAATCAGTAAAATTCAATAGAATAAGCCACTTACAAAATTAAGTAAGTGGCTTATTCTATTAGAAATTGGGGTGAATGATGGGGCTCGAACCCACGACAACCGGAATCACAATCCGGGACTCTACCAACTGAGCTACATCCACCACCGAAAAGTGGTGCACCCGACAGGAATCGAACCTGTAACCCCTCCCTTAGAAGGGGAGTGCTCTATCCAGTTGAGCTACGGGTACGGTAAAGATTTTGTGATGATATATCGAATGCTTTTGTGTTTGGTCTGTGGTCGGGACGGCGGGATTCGAACTCGCGACCCTCTGCTCCCAAAGCAGATGCGCTACCAGGCTGCGCTACGTCCCGACTGGACAGAAACGTAACTATAATCGAAAAGCCTGCCTTGGTCAAGCTCGTGTTGTGCTTTTGTTGTTTGTGCCGTAATAAATTGGGCTTGTCCTTGGGGCTTGAACAAGGGATAATGTCGCCTCTTAATTTTGATTCGTATCGTATTTTTTAATAAACGGGTGATAAAAATGTTGTTTTATTTATTTTTTGCGTTGATGATTTTTTTTGCCAACTTACCTTTTTTTCTGCCTAAGTTATTTGGCTTTATTCGCGTCAGCTCTAAGCATTTGGGCTGGTGTTTGTTAGAGTTGAGTGGGTATTACGTGGCTTTGATTGTGTTCGGGCGCTATTTAGAAGCCCAAGATATGCCTGCTCAAAGTCAAAATTGGCCGTTTTATGTGGCGTTTTATGCGGTATTTTTGGTGTGTGGCTTCCCAGGGTTTGTGCGCTGTTTTTTGTGGAAGAAAAAAATGGGGCAACAAAATGCCGCATAACGCTGAAGTTCGCGCCCCGTTTAAAGTCACGGGTATGCCCAAGCCTTGGCGCTTGATGGCCAGTTTTTTATACGAAAGTTTGATGATCGTATCGATTTGGTTGGCGGTGGTGGTTTTGTTGACCCCCGTGACGTTTATTTTGCCCAATCCCACGATTAAAAATTATGTGATACAAATCACTATTTTGTTAATTTTGTTCGTTTATTTTGTTTGGCAGTGGCAAAAAACAGGCCAGACTTTGGCTACAAGAACGTGGCATTTGGCCATTTTGAGTGCGGATTATAAAATTTTAACGCCCAAACAAGCGCTGATGCGTGGCCTTTGGGGGGGCGTGCTGTATGTGGCTTTGCCTTTGTTGATGTATTTGGGGGCTGAGCAGTTTTTACCTGTCGATAAAGCCTTGTGGCTGATGGGTTTGGTGTTCTGTTTGCCTATGGTTTGGGTTTGGGTGCACCCTAAACATTTTACTTTGTTGGATGTGGTGGCGGGTAGCGTGGTGGTGGCGGTGGCAAAACACTGACCTTCGTTTTGAGTGAACTGACCCGTATCGACTTGCGGCCAACCTTTTGCTGATTTTTTCAGTAAAAAGGTTGGCCGCAAGTCATTTTTAAGGCTAGGATTTACAGTTTGCTGCGTAATAATTGATGGGTGGCCTGACGAACGCCTAAGCGCCAATCGGGTAAAGTCAAGCCAAACGTGGTTTCGATTTTGTTGCAATCTAAACAAGAATAGCGAGGGCGCTGGGCGGGGGTTGGGTAATCGGAACTGGGGATGGGTTTGATGTTTTTGGGTGTCAAAGTCAAGGGCAAGTTGGCCTCAATCGCCGTTTTGACGATGTATTGGGTGAAGTCATACCAAGACACAGCGCCTTTGGCGGTCAGATGGTACGTGCCAAAATGGTTGGTTTGCCCGCGTATTTGGGCAAGCAACACGTGGGCGGTGACATCGGCCACCAAACGACAGGACGTGGGCGCGCCGATTTGGTCGTGAACGATGCTTAATTGAGTTCTTTCTTGTGCCAAGCGCAGCATGGTGCGCAAAAAATTATTGCCTGTGGCGCTGTATAACCAACTGACTCTAAAAATATAATGGTTAGGTAGGGCCGTGCGGACGGCCATTTCGCCTGCGGCTTTGCTGGCTCCGTAAGTATTGAGCGCCCCCGTGATGGCGGTTTCGTCGTAAGGCAGGGCTTGTGTGTCGCCGAATACATAATCGGTTGAATACTGCACCAAAGTCGCTTGATGCGCTTGGCACCACGCTGCCAGCACGGCAGGAGCCTGTTCGTTGATGGCATACGCCAAGTCGGCATGAGTTTCGGCGGCATCCACGGCGGTGTAAGCGGCAGCGTTGACGACAAAATTGGGGCGGTGTTGGTCTAAATAATCGCGCAGTTGTTCGGGCTGACTCAAGTTAAATTCTTGCGAATTTGGGGTGAGTATGTCGCCTAAAGAAGCGAGGCTGCTGGCCAACTCTAAGCCCAATTGACCGCTGTGGCCAGTGATTAAAATGCGATTTTTCATGTGTATGCCTGTTGATTTTAGGTATGGAATTGGGCAAGAGCGCGTATAATCTGCCCTTGTTTTTTTATTTGAGTGTCACGAAATGAAGAACTTACTTGCTTTGTTTAGGCGGTTTGCAGGGCAAAAACCGCTAATTTTGATGCTGGTGTTATATTTTATCACACCCTTGGCATTTGCCGATACCTTGCCCATTTGTTATCAATACGGTTGCAAAATAGAAAAAAACATAGAAATCCCCAGCGCTGTTTTGACGCAGCTTGAGGGGTATTTTGTGGCGGTGCAAAACCCAGAACAAGAACGCCATGCGGTGGCTTTGGCTGTGCAGGCGCTGTCTCTTTTTGCGGCCAACCTGACGCCAATTGGCG
>JBILQJ010000020.1:0-30220 GCA_044373325.1 Burkholderiales bacterium | reverse complement strand
GTGGATGTGGGCTTTTATTTAATGACTCACTACAACCACGACAGGCCTCATGCGGCTAATAACGGGTTGCCGCCAGCGCTTGCTGAAAACACCCTAAAATAGTGTCCGAATTTACTTGACCACTACAAATACCTGTTTTGAATAAAAATCAGTCAAAACCCTTTAAAATAGGTTGCCTTGATAAAAAAAGTAAGCCAATTGCAGCGCCAAAGCCCACATGACCAGCGCCACAAAATAGTCAAAATAGCGCCCCGCTTTTGGGGTTTTGAGCCATCCCAATAAATGGCGCGTAGCATAAGCCAACCCAAAAAACCACGTACACGAAGCAACCAAAGCGCCTGCGATAAAAAAGAATTTTTCAGTCAACAAAAGTTTGGCGGCCAAGCCACCGACCACGACCACGGTGTCCAAATAAACGTGCGGATTAAGCAAACTCATGCCCAAAGTCACCAAAATGGCATGCCAACGCGTCATGGGTTTGCTTTGCCCCAAGTCGCTTACCAAAGTGGCCTCGCCTTGATACGCGCGTTTAAAAGCCAATGCGCCGTAAACCACCAAAAACAACATGGCCAAAATGGTGATGCTTAAGGCCATGTTGGGATTGACCGCACCCACCGAACCGACCACAAACACGCCCAAACTCATCAACAAAAAATCACACAAAAAACACGTTAACGCCACCCAAAAAACGTGTTGGCGCGCCAATCCATGCCGAATGACGTGCAGATTTTGCGCCCCAATGGCCATAATCATGGAAGCCGATAAAAACAAACCATACAAAAAATTATTCATGCCGCGCTCGCCTTAAGTTCATTGAAAAAATTGAAAAGATGGTAAAAACAGAAGGCGTTATCTTAACATAAAACACACGCAATCCAACAAGGCTTGCGAGCCAACTTTACGGCCAACCTTTTAACCCAAAAAATCAGGGTTAAAAGGTTGGCCGCAGCTTATTAACTCAAGCCATCATCCAAGCCATTTTATTCACGGCAAATAGTTGATTGGATTGGTGACTTTGCCTTGATAACGCACTTCAAAATAGAGTTTGGGACGGTTGGCAGCGGTGTCACCCATTTCGGCGATGACTTGCCCTAGACTGACTTTTTGCCCTTCGGCCACCAAAGCGCGGTTGAGGTGGGCGTAAGTGCTCGTAAAATCGCCTTCGTGCTTGATGATGACCATGTTACCGTAGCCACGCACGCCGTTGCCTGCATAAATCACTTCACCGTTGGCAGCCGCTTTGATTGGACTGCCCAGCGCACCACCGATGTCTAAACCTTTTTGCGTCGTGCCATTAAACGAGGCCAATACCGTGCCTTGTACTGGCCAAATCAAGACCAGATTTTTGGGGGGATTCACCGCCACCGCCATCGGACTATTGCTTGGGGTGCTGACTTTGGTTGAACTCGTGCTTTGTGATGGCTTTTTCATGGCCGATCCCTGAACTTTTAGCAATTGGCCTGCCGCAATGTCGCCGTTGGCATTGAGCGCATTCCATGTGCGCAAATTAGCCACGCTTTGTTTGTGTTTCCGCGCAATGGCGTACAACGTATCGCCCGATTTCACGCGGTAATACCCTGCTGGCGCAGGCGAATTAGCCGCGTGTATGGGTGCGGTCGTAGAACTGCCGCACGCACTTAAGCCCAGCGCCAAAGCCAGCGCTACACCCGTCCAAACGCCAGCCCATTTTATTTTTTTTATATTATTATTCATTAATTTAACTCTCAAAAGCCCGTTGCATCAAGTGCATTTTGAGCGCTGGTAATCGATTAGTCAAAGACAAGCCCCAATTTCTTAACACCACCACAGGCCGCGCAGGCTGGTGAAATAATTCAAACAAAGCATCGCAAGTGTGCTGCATCATTTTAACGCGCCCCAAGCGCTCGCGCGCGTATTGATTCAGCACCAACCATTCGCCGACATCTTGGCGTTTGGCTAATAATTGCGTCAAACACAGGGCATCGGCAAAACCCAAATTCACGCCCTGCCCCGCCAATGGATGCACGGTGTGAGCCGCGTCGCCCACCAACACCACGCGCGGCGCGATGACTTCGTGCGGCTGTATCATGCGCAGCGGAAAAGCCGCCGCTGGTGTGATGAGCGTCAACGCGCCCAAAGCGTACTGGCTGGCGGTAGCCACTTTATCGGCCAAGGCTTGGGGCGGTAAAGCCAACAAAGGCGTGGGCGAAAAATGTGACCATACGATAGAAATTCGGTTATCGGGCAAAGGCAAATACGCCAAAATACTGTCGCCCAAAAACCATTGTCTGGCGATGTTTTGGTGCGGTTTTTCGCACGCAAAGTTGGCCACAACGCCGCTTTGCCCATAAGGTTTGATGCTGCTTTTGATGGCCAAACTGTGTTTCACCCAAGAATTTGCGCCATCGGCACCCACCACCAAGCGCGCTTGCAAGTGGCGGCCATCGCTTAAAGTCAACTGGGCGCTGTCTTCACCGTGAATTAAAGCCTCAGGCGTGGCCTCAATGAAAGTCACCGAAGCTTGCGCCAACTGTCGCCACACGGCAGCCAACAAGCCACGACTTTCGGCTATCCAAGCCAAAGCGCTGGTTTCAAGGTTGGCCGCAGTCGCATCAAATTGTATGCGTCCGCCCGCATCACCCTGCACATCCATGCCCAACACGGGCGCAATACGACGCTCATCTGGCCAAGCATTTAGGCTTTGTAACCAAGCCCGATTGCTGGCGTTAATGGCATAAATTCGGCTGTCCCACTCGGCCTCGGGAATATCATCTGGGGCAAGCTGCGGCAAGCTTTTATCGACCAAAGCCACGCAGCGGCCTTGTTGACTTAGGCTCAAGGCCAAACTCGCGCCCACCAAATTAGCACCCACTATCACCACATCAAAATCCGTTTGCGTTGACATTACAGCTCCTTTTCGGCCAATTGTTGGACTTGTTTTGGACGATTTTTACCAAAAACCATGTACTCGGTAAATCGATTGCGCAAGGCGTTTTGTTGATTCAACACCAACAAAGCCAATCGCATTAAGGGCGCACGATAACGCGGAGCGCCTTCTAACATTTGCACCAAAAAATGCGTAAACCCAACCACCAAATGGCTATCAAAACGGCGGCTTTGTTGATAACGACGCAACACAGTCCGCGCGCCCACGTCATGGGCTTGCGCCAACAAGCGGGTCAAATCCATGACGTCGCGCACGCCCAAATTAAAGCCTTGCGCGGCAATGGGGTGCATGGTTTGGGCAGCGTTACCGATTAAAACCAAGCGATGCGCCGAGACTTTGTTGGGCATTTTCAACCACAGCGGCCACAATTCTCGCCCACTCACGTGAGTGATGCGGCCAACCTTTTCGGGTAAATTGGCCTGTAAATCCAACAAAAATTCGGCTTCCGAACGACCAAAACTGGCTTCGGCCAAGGTTTTTTCTTGCGTCCAAACCAAGGTGTAACCCTGTTGATAGGGCAACAAAGCCATCGGCCCTGCCGCGCTAAAATATTCATGCGCCAAGTTTTGATGCGGCGTATCGGTTTCTATGTAAGCGACCAAAGCTTGCTGGCCATAATCGTGCGTCAATTGGCGCAGCTCGGGCAGCTGATGCAAAGACGCGCCGCCATCGGCCAAAATGACCAATCGTGCGGTTCTGGCTTCGGTTGTCCCCTGCTCGCCCTCAGCCACCGTCACCACGCTAAAACGACTCAAACTTTGGATATCGCTGACGCGTGCGCCCCACAGGACAGTCACGCCTGCTTTTTCTAAAGCCGCCGCGCTGGCGTGCAACAAATCGGCGTAATTCACCGTTGCGCCCAATTGGTTTAAGCCAATGTCTGCGCCATCCAACAGCGTAAAATCAGCGCCTTGCCCAACGCAAACTTGCCGAATCGGTGTATCGTTTTGCGGCCACATACCCAAAGACTTTAAAAAATCAAGGCTATGCAAAGACAAAGCCAAACTCCGCCCATCTTGCACGGGGGCATTTTTTTCGCGGGCTTCTAGCACCAACACGCGATGCCCCGCGCGTGACAAAGCCAAAGCCGCCGCCGCGCCAACGGGTCCACCACCCACCACGATCACATCGCTGTGCAAAGCATTCATCAGGCAAATTCCCTTGCGTCTTAAAAAATAGAATAAAAATAAAGGCCGTATTGTACTGTTTTTTCCGTTTTCTAGCGACACCGCAATCTATGTTAAAATGCCTGCCATTTGCGACATAAAACACCACCAAAAAGGAAGACAGCATGACCCCTTTACACATCGCCGTCATCGGCGCAACCAGCCTAGAAGGCCGCTCTGTTTTAACCTTATTGCATGACAGAGACTTTCCCATCAGCCGCATCAGCGCCGTCGATTTGGCGCAATATCACGGCGAAACCAGCCCTTACGGCAACTTAGAATTGGACATATTGAGCTTAGAAGACTTTGATTTTACGCCTGTGGATTTGGTCTTTTTTGCTGTCCCTAAACGCCTGTCCAGCCAACTGTTGGCCGCTTACCAACCCGCTTTATTGGCCGCCAATTGTCACGTGATTGTCTTGGGTGACGACACCGCCGCCAGCTTGGTCTTGCCCAATACGCACGCGGCAGCCTTAAGTTTGCCCACTGACAGCGCCCACTTTGTGACGGTGCCAGCCAGCGAATTAGCCCCCTTGGCGCGGGCACTGTCGCCTTTTTTAAGCAACCCAACGTTGCACATACAACACATCGGCGTGGCCAGTTATCAAGCCGTTTCGGGCATAGGCCAAGAAGGCATAGACGAATTGGTCGCCCAAACCAGCGGCTTGTTTGCGCAACAAGATTTCGACACCGTGCATTTTCCGCAGCGCATTGCTTTTAATGCTTTGCCACAAAACGGCTTAAGCCTTAGCCACGATCCCACACCCACCGAAGCCCTTATCGAAAATGGCTTGCGCCAGCTTTACCAGCAACCTGATTTAAGCGTCTTGGCCACTTGCGTGACGGTGCCGCTCTTTTTTGGGTATGCTTGGGTGGTCAATTTGGTGCTGGAGTCAGCCTTGAGCTTGGACAGCGTCGAAACCCTCATCAAAACCCACGCCACAACGTTGGGCTTAAGCCGCATCGAAGACGATGCCTTAAGTTTGGTCGATGTGGTCAGTCAAGATCGCATTTGGATTACGCGCGTCAGAACGTCAGGCAAAGCCGTTACGCTCACCATTTTGGCCGATAATATTTTGGCTGGCGCGGCTTACAGCGCGGTACAAGTCGCTGAAACCCTGCGCCCGCAGATTTGCGCCAAAACCCACTAAAATCATCGTGACCACTTTTTAAAACCCGTTGCGGCCAACCTTTTTCAAAAAAAGGTTGGCCGCAACGTTATTTCAGCAAAAAAGTGCTTAATTGATGGCTTTATCGATGACTTCGCCCATGATTTCACCCATCATTTCTCCCATGCGCACACCCAAGCCTGCTTGTTGAGTCGGCAACCAATTCATGGCATCTTTTTCAAACAACACCACCGCCGTCGAGCCCAAATAAAAACGTCCCAACTCTGCGCCTTTTTCTAAGGGCAAACGGTGCTGCCTGTGTTCGATTTGGCCAGACGGGCAAATGCGTCCCGTGGCCACGGTTTCTATGCCCGCAACGATCATCGCACCCACCAAGACCACGGCCATGCGGCCTTGATCGGTATCAAACAAACACACCAAGCGCTCGTTACGCGCAAACAACCCATCGACGTGCGTCGCAGTCACCGCATTCACCGAAAACAACTCGCCAGGGATGTATATCGTATCGGTCAACACCCCTGCATAAGGCATATGCACGCGATGATAATCTCGGGGCGACAAATACACGGTCGCAAATTGGCCATTCATAAACGGTGCAGCCAAGCTTTCCACGCCGATTAATTTTTCTAAAGAAAAAAACTGACCTTTGGCCTGAAAAATCGCGCCGCCTTCGATTTTGCCAAGTTGCGAAATCGCGCCATCAGCAGGCGACACCACCGCTGTTTCTTTTGCGTCTATGGGGCGCGTGCCCGCTTTCAAAGCCCGCGTAAAAAAGTCGTTAAATGAGGTGTAACTCGACAAATCTGGGTTAGCCGCAATTGATAGATCAATTTGATAATGTTGATGAAAACGGCTGATAAACTGATGTTTAATCCACGGATTTTGGCTGGCAGCCAAGCGCCCAACCAAGCGGCTCAACAGCTGTTTCGGTAAAAAATATTGCAATTGCACAAACAAAGGGGGACGGCTGTTCATCAGAAACTCCTAGTTTTATGGTGATTAAAAAATGGCGATTATACGCGATACCCGCCCACAAGGTTTAGGCAAAAAACCATCTTAAACAGCGTGCAAAACTAAGCCCAACAAACCGCCCACCAAAGTGCCGTTGATGCGGATGGATTGCAAATCCGCTCCAAATAGTTGTTCTAATTCCTGTATCAATTGGGCTTGGTCCCAATTTTGGAGCGTGCGTTGTATGTGGGTGCTCAACATCTCTCGTCCATCTTCTAATCCATACGCCAGCCAAACGCACACTTGAGCACTGATTTTTTCTTGCCATTCAGGCGAATGTTGCAATTGGTCAGCCACGTGGCGCAGTCCATTTTGCAACAAGCGCGCGCCTTGCTCGCTGGCCAAAGCCGCCTGAGATTGATGCAGAATGTCGTCCAGTACCCTGCTAAAACTGGCTTGATCCAAATAATTCAACACCCCTTGTTTCAGCGTCAGCGCCGTGCTTTCTTGCCCTGCAAGCGCGGTCATGTTTTTTGCCAGCCAAGCTTCTAAAGCCAGTGTCAACGGGTGATTTGACGTATTTTGCATTTCGGACAAGACAGTCAATCCTTTATTTTTAAGCGAATTAACCATGTCCAAACTGTATTCTTCAGTATTGAGCATACTACTTAACACCCGCGCGAAAGTGGGATGTTTTTCAAACAACACCGTGCGCAACTCTGCGGCCAACCTTGGCGCAAGTTCGGCATGATTCAACAAGGTTTGCGCTTCATTCAATAAAGCCTGCAAAAAAATCGGGTAATGCGCCGAGGCGCGCAAGATTGGCCACATCCGTTGACAAGCTTGTTGTAACCTCGCTTGGGATTGTCCTTCTATCTGCCGCTTTAACAACTGTATCAACGGCAGTTGCCAAGCCAAATGCGGCAATTGGGCAAGCAAAGCACCCAAATGTTGCTGTAAAACCAAACTCGCGCGGTGTTGATTGGCTTCTAAAGCCAACCACTGCGCCATTTTTTTGCCTGCTTGATACGACTGCAATTGCGTCAACACCGTTTCAGGACTAACCATTTTGTCATGCACAAACCGCGCCAAGCTGGCCGCAATGCGGTGTTGATTGCGCGGCACGATGGCAGTGTGCCAAATCGGCAATCCCAAAGGATGACGAAACAAAGACACCACCGCAAACCAATCAGCCAAAGCGCCAACCAAAGCCGCATCAGCAAACGCCTTCAACCAAGGCCAGCCTGACCAAACAAACGGTTCGAGCCGCGCCACCATAAACAATAAAAAAGCCACCAACAAAAGCCCATGCGCCCAAGCCCGCATCCGCCCGTAAGGTAATGACCGCCCTTTTCCTACTGTCCAACTTTTTGTAAAACGGCTCATCATCTTGCTTGCATTCCTTTCTTGCTTAGACCTGACAAATATGGCATGAAGATTTCATTTTAGCAAATAAACAGATGACTTTTACCCACTAAAGCCGTCAAAAAACCAAAGTGCCCAAGCACCCCAAAAGTGACATAAATGACAACATCAACCCCCAAACGTAAAATCAAAAAAACAACAATAAAAAAACAGGAGTTTTAAAGAACAAATTATTTTAAAACAAAGAAATAGAATTAAATTTTTGACAAAACTTCCACAACAAAAGGCCTTGAGATACAAAAAAATCTCTGCGATTTAATTTAAATTTACAAAAAATTGGCACTTTTGAAAAAATCAAATTAACATATGGTAACTTTTAAGAAAAGAAAGTATCTTATGAACAACAAACAGCGCGGATTTACCCTCATTGAACTGATGATTGTCATTGCCATCATCGCCATTTTAGCGAACTTCGCTTTACCTGCGTATGGGGATTACACCAAACGGGCTTATGTCACCGAAGGGCTGCAATTAGCCAGTGCGGTTAAAACAGCAGCCATAGAAACTTACACGACGACAGGTAAAGTCCCTTTATTCAATCGGGACGCTGGTTTACCTGATGCAGCACAAATCAAAGGAAACGCCGTTAACTTTGTTGCTTTGCTTGGCATGAGATCAGATCCACCCCAATTACGTATATTGATTGATTACAATCAGAAAGTCAAAACAGGCATTCAGTTAACTTTAGCAATGGATACAACGCCAAACCAAGGCAGCATTCGGTGGGTGTGTGGATTTGCAGATCCCACAGGAACTAACGTTGATACTCTAGCAGAATACAACACCACAACCGATTTCCCCAAACAATGGTTACCTTCTAACTGCCGAGGTTGACCTATGCCATTTATGGTTTGATAAATAACAAAAAGGATTTATAAAATGCAACAACAGCGCGGATTTACCCTCATTGAACTGATGATCGTCATGGCCATCATCGCCATTTTAGCCAACTTCGCTTTACCTGCGTATGGGGATTACACCAAACGGACTTATGTCACCGAAGGATTGCAATTGGCTGGTGCCGCTAAAATGGCCGCCGTAGAAACTTACACAACAACAGGCCGAGTGCCTGAAAATAATACAGAAGCAGGATTACCACCAGCGGTTAAATTTCAAGGACAAGGCACCTCAGTTGATGGTATTTCAATCTCGGGATACAATTTGTCAAGTCCACCAGTCTCAACCATACGCATTAATTACAACGAAAAAGTAAAATCAGGGCTTTACTTATCATTATATATGGACACAACCCCCAATGCAGGTTCTATCAAATGGGTTTGTGGCTTTGAAGACACCACAGGGACTAACGTTGGTCAACTAGCAAAAAACAATACAAGTTCCAATTTCCCACTGCAATGGTTGCCCTCTAACTGTCGAGCCTGACCAATCAAAACACAAAAGACGACCAAAGTTGTCGTCTTTTGTGTTTTTTGGTTTAGGTACAAAGTCAAAAAATTAGGGATAACGCGAGCAAAAAAATCTAGGAATTTTGCCATCGACTAAATCTAAATCAACCGATTCCGTCCAACTGTAAACCACTTCACCTTGTTTATTGTATTCAAACTCATTCACCATGGTCGCCGATTCTAAGGCACAATCAAAAAAAACCAGAGCTTTGGATTGCGCTTCATCTTGCTGGTTTTTAAGTAATATCCAAGCCCACACTCGTTTTTCTGGCGTATGGATAACACGGATTCTTTCGCTGTCATAAAATAGGGCACTATTGTCGTTGATTTTGTTGAGCAAAGTCCAATTTTCTGTTTCAGCGCAAAGCGACTGCATACAAACCACCAAAATGAATAGCGCTTTGATCAATGGGTTAACTCGATACATACTCTGCCTTTCCACTTCATTTGCGCCAAATTTAGCACCGTGATTTTAGTTTAGCAGGCCATAAAGGTCAATATACGTAAAAAATGGGCAAGCTCCAGTTAATAAAAAACAGAGGCCAACAAATCGTCCAGACAGCGGTATAATTGCGCATCGATTGTGCGCGGTTTTTGCCGCTCATCCCTCGTTTACCTTGCGAGCCTTCCGATTTTCTATTCCATAAAATTTACCCACAAAAAGGAGCTGTTATTATGCCTTCATTTGATATCATTTCAGAATTTGACAAAGTAGAAGTGCGCAATGCCGTTGACCAAGCGCAAAAAGAAGTGGCCACCCGTTACGACTTTAAAGGCACCGATGCTCGATTAGAATTGGTGGAAGACACCGTGACCTTGCACGGCGATTCGCCTTTTCAAATCGAACAAATCAAAGAGATTTTGTTCAATAAATTGGCCAAACGCGGCGTAGACATACGCTGTTTAGATGAAAAAGAACTGGAAAAAGTCAGTGGCAATAAAGTCAAACTTAGCATCACCTTTCAAGAAGGCTTAGAAACCGATTTGGCTAAAAAAATCGTTAAAGTCATCAAAGAAGCCAAACTCAAAGTACAAGCCAGCATACAAGGCGACAGTGTGCGCGTGACCGGTGCAAAACGCGATGAGTTGCAAAGTTGCATGGCCTTAATCAAAGCTGAAATTGTTGAATTTCCATTACAATTTAATAACTTCCGTGATTGATTCACCTTATTAAAGCTCATCCAATAAAACCCTTGCGGCCAACCTTTTTTCTCGATTTTCAAACGAATATCCCGAAAAAAGGTTGGCCGCAAGGCTTACAGATCAAACGACTTACTTCAATTTACCATGACATTCTTTAAAACGTTTGCCCGAACCACAAGGACAGGGGTCATTGCGCCCTACGTGACTAAAATCCACACCTTCAGTTGATTCAAGCTGCGTTTGGGTTTGCTCCGCATCTGGTGTGCGAATTTCTACCGTCATTAACACGCCTGCCACATTTTTCTTCACCCGATCGAGCATATCCGAAAACAACTCAAAGGCTTCGCGTTTGTACTCTTGCTTGGGATTTTTTTGCGCATAACCGCGCAAATGGATGCCTTGGCGCAATTGATCCAAAGAGGTTAAATGTTCGCGCCAATGCGTGTCCATCACGTTCAGCAACAGATTTTTTTCAAAATGGCGCATATTTTCAACCCCAACCACCGTTTCTTTTTGGGCATAAGCAGCGGCGCTTAAATCGGCCAACCGAGCTTTGATACCAGAACCATCCAAGGTTCTGTCGGCTTTTATCCAATCCGCGATGGGGGCTGCTAAACGATACTCGCCCTCAACGATGGCTTGCAAAGCCGCAACATCCCATTGCTCTTCCATACTGTCAGGTGGCATATGCGCATCGACCGTGTCATTAATCAAAGACTCCCGCATATTAACACCCAAATTCGACACATCTTCCGACTCTAAAATTTCATTTCTTTGCGTGTAAATGACTTTGCGCTGCTCATTAGACACATCATCGTAATCCAACAACTGCTTACGGACTTCAAAGTTACGGGCTTCTACTTTTTTCTGTGCACCTTCTATCGAACGTGTCACCATCGGTGCGGTAATAGCTTCCCCCTCAGGCAACTTCAACATTTCCATCACGCGGTTGACACGGTCAGCCGCAAAAATACGCAACAAAGGATCTTCTAAACACAAGTAAAACGCACTAGAACCCGCATCGCCTTGTCGCCCCGAACGGCCACGCAATTGATTGTCGACGCGGCGAGATTCATGACGTTCTGTCCCGATAATATGCAAACCACCTGCTGCCAACACTTCGGCGTGGTGTTCTTCCCATGCTTTTTGGGTTAAGGCGATGAGTTCCGCTTTTTTTGCTGGCGCAAGGCTTGCATCAGCTTCAATTTGATTCAAACGAGGCTTGTGATTACCGCCCAACACGATGTCCGTCCCCCTACCCGCCATATTGGTGGCCACGGTAATGGCTTTGGGGCGGCCTGCTTGCACAATAATTTCGGCTTCTCTTTCATGCTCTTTCGCATTCAACACATTGTGCGGTAGGCCAGCCTTGGTCAATAATTCACTCAATACCTCTGAATTTTCGATGCTGGTTGTACCCACCAAAACAGGTTGGCCGCGTTTAAAACAGTCTTGAATGTCCAACAAAATGGCCGCGTATTTTTCTTTGGCCGTGCGATACACTTTATCGTGCTGATCGATGCGCTGCATGGGACGATTGGTTGGAATCACCACGGTTTCCAAGCCATAAATCGATTGAAACTCAAAGGCTTCCGTATCGGCCGTGCCCGTCATACCCGACAGTTTATTGTACAAGCGGAAATAATTTTGGAAAGTAATCGAGGCCATGGTTTGGTTTTCTCGATTGATGGTCACGCCTTCTTTGGCTTCTATGGCTTGATGCAAACCTTCAGACCAACGACGGCCTTGCATTTTGCGCCCAGAAAATTCGTCCACAATAACAATTTCGCCATCTTCTATCACATAATGCTGATTTTTAATAAACAAAACGTGTGCACGCAAAGCAGCGACCAAATGATGCATCAAGCGAATATTGGCTGAGGAATACAAGCTGTCGCCTTCTTTGAGCAAGCCCAATTCTTGCATGATGCGTTCGGCATTTTCATGACCTTGTTCAGACAAATGAACGCTGTTGCCTTTTTCGTCGACCCAATAATCGCCCTCGCCCTCTTCGCTGGTTTGGCGACGCAATTGGGCTGGAATCAAATCAACCGTTTGATAAACATCCGTGCTGTTTTCTGAAGGCCCTGAAATAATCAACGGCGTGCGCGCCTCGTCAATTAATATCGAATCCACTTCATCAATGACCGTAAAATTTAACTGACGCTGAACCTTTTCGCCCACGCTAAACACCATATTGTCACGTAAATAATCGAAACCAAATTCGTTATTCGTGCCGTAAGTGATGTCAGCCGCATAAGCGGCTTGCTTGAGTTCATGAGGCATTTGGCTCAAATTAATGCCCACGCTTAAGCCTAAAAATTGATACAGTTTTTCCATTTGCCGCGCATCGCGTTCGGCCAAATAATCGTTCACCGTAATCACGTGCACACCGTTGCCCGACAACGCATTTAAATACACGGCCAACGTTGCCACCAAGGTTTTCCCTTCCCCCGTGCGCATTTCGGCAATTTGACCATAATGCAAAGCCATGCCACCCAATAACTGCACGTCAAAATGGCGCATATTCAAGACACGAAAAGACGCTTCGCGGCAGACGGCAAAGGCTTCAGGCAACAAGCTGTCTAAGCTTGTGCCTTGACTTAGGCGTTGTTTGAAATCAGCTGTTTTAGCGGCTAAATCCTTATCGCTCAAGGCTTTGATTTGTGGCTCAAGGGCGTTAATTTGTTTTACCATCGATTGATACTGCTTCAGCAAGCGGTCGTTGCGGCTACCAAACAGTTTTCTAAAAAAAGGAGCTATCATCAAAAGGACTCAATATAAGTAAGGGTTGTCATGCAAAATTAATCAGATTTGATTATAAATAGAGAACAAAAAATAAGGGCACGATTTTAACATAAATTCTGGTTTTATATAGAGTACGTCACTTGTGGCCAACTTGTTGGTGAAGCAAGCCCCCTTTTTAGCCATTTTTAATGCTTAAGCATGCAAAAATTGCTCGCGGCCAAATAACCAGCGATTCATATGCAATTCGGCAAAAGAAGGAAAACTGGCCAACATAATAGGGGCTAGTCTTTGCGCACCTTCGAGTAAATGAATGTCTTCTTCTAAGTTCGCAAAACGTAACATCGGCACACCACTTTGTTGCGTGCCTAAAAACTCACCAGGGCCTCGGATTAATAAATCTTGGCGAGCCACCTCAAAGCCATCAATCTCTTCAAAAATGACCCGCAATCTTTGTTTGGCGACGTCCGACAATGGGGACTGAAACAACAAAATACAACTACTTTTGGCTGCACCGCGCCCCACTCGGCCACGCAATTGATGCAATTGTGACAAGCCCATGCGTTCGGCGTGTTCTATCACCATCAAGCTGGCGTTAGGTACATCAACGCCGACTTCTATCACGGTGGTGGCCACCAAAACTTGGATATCGTTGGCTAAAAAAGCTGCCATTTCGGCCATTTTTTCGGCACTTTTTAACTTGCCGTGCACCAAACCCACGCGCCAATTTGGTAAAGCTTCTTGTAAATCGCGCTGCGTTTGTATGGCCGTTTGCAGTAACAAGGCCTCGGATTCATCAATCAAAGGGCAAACCCAATACACTTGATGTCCTTTTTCACAGGCTTTGTTGACATATTGTATGACTTCATCACGCCGTGCGGCATTGACCAACTTGGTGACTATCGGCGTGCGTCCTGGTGGCAATTCGTCTATGGTAGAGACATCTAAATCGGCATAAAACGTCATTGCCATGGTGCGTGGAATGGGCGTGGCCGTCATCATCAATTGATGACAGCCACCGCCTTTGGCTTGCAGAGCCAAGCGTTGGGCAACCCCAAAACGGTGCTGTTCGTCAATAATTGCCAAACCTAGGCGTTCAAAAACCACGCTGTCTTGAAACAAAGCGTGCGTGCCAACCGCCAAGCGTGCTTCGCCACTGGCGATGCGTTCCGCCATGAGGTTTTTTTGTTTTTTACTTAAGCTGCCCGACAACCACGCCACTTCAATGTTTAAGGGTGCTAGCCATGCGGCCAATTTGCGAAAATGTTGCTCGGCCAACAATTCGGTCGGCGCCATAAACGCAGCCTGATACCCCGCACCAATGGCCGCCAATGCCGCCAATGCCGCCACCACTGTTTTGCCGCTGCCCACATCGCCCTGCACCAAACGGTTCATGGGTTCATTTTTAGCCATGTCGCTCAAAATATCAACCAACACACGATGTTGAGCGCCAGTCAACTCAAAAGGCAGCTGCTGTATCAATTGGGCGCGTAATTGTCCATCATCGACCAAACTGGGCGCGTGTACTTGACGGCGAGTTTGGTAAGCCATGCGCATCGATAATTGTTGAGCCAGCAACTCATCAAACTTTAAGCGTTGCCACGCAGGGTGATTTTGATGGTTGAGCGTGGCAACCGAATAATGAGCAGGTGGTAAATGCAAGGTTTGCACGGCTTCAGCAAATGAAATCAGCTGCATTTTTTGCAAGGCCTGCGTCGGAACGGTTTCTGCCAACGACAGCGTTTCCAGTGTTTGACGAATCAAGCGCCGCAGCACAGGCTGGGTTAAGCCGCTCACTGTTGAATAAACGGGCGTGAGGCTTTGTGCCAAAGGGCTGACGGCATCTACTTCACGTAATTTTGGGTGTATCATTTCCAAACCATAATAGCCTTGTTTGACCTCGCCCAGCACACGAACGCGCTTCCCAACCAATAACTGGTTTTGCAAAGTAGGATAAAAATGCAAAAACCTTAACGCCAACGAACCAGTTTCATCTTCTATTTTAGCAACCAACTGACGGCGCGGCTTAAAGCTGACTTCACATACAGTCACCACGCCTTCCAGCAAAATGGCTTGCCCTCGCCCCGCCAAAAAAGCCTCTTTAATCGCATACAAATGCGTTTCATCTTCGTAACGAATGGGCATATGCAACACCAAATCAAATTGGCGGCGCAAACCCAATTTGTGTAATTTTTTGCTGACCGCTTCGCCCGCCCCAATGGGCGCATTCATGCCATCATTTGTTAAAGCCGTTAAAGTCATGCGATTCCCCCACTCAAAACATTGCGGCCAACCTTTTTAGCCAAAGCGGCTTATTCACTATCCAAATAAATCAAAGCCCGTTGAAGACTATAAACCATCAAGCATAACGCCGCACACCAAGGCCAAATCGCCTGCAAGCCCGTCAAACCAGCGTATATCGTTTCGAAATGACTGCCCGCAAGCCCAAAGCGACTGAGTGTTTCTTTGATAGACAAGACAAATGGCCAATGCGTTTGCACAAAAAACAGCCCAAACAGTGCACATTCGGCCAATACGGCCTGAACATAAAAAGGCAAACGGCGCACAGCCCACGCCATCAACACAGCCAAACAGGCGCCCACGCTCGCATTGTCGCTCAGCCATTCTTGCCTTAATTCGTGACCAAAACCATAAAAGCTCAAGGCTACGCCCAATTTAACCGCCACGCCACCGCATAAAACCAGAAAAAAAGCCCGAAATTGCTCTGCCCTGTTTTTTAAAAAACACATCACAAACAACAAAATACTCAACAAATTAAAAAAAGCCCCAAGGGCTTCCAACACACTAAAATAAACCGCTGGATATTTAACCGCGTTTGCTAAGACAGGCATTTCACCTTCAGGCAAAAACACCAAACCCAGCCAAGGCAAAATGGGATTAGTCTGAACAAAAAACCAAAGAAAAATCAATATCATTGCATAATCAGCCGAAGTGACATCCACAAAATGCGCAGCTTGATAACGGCGTATCCAGCGCACAGGATACTTTAAAACATTTAAATGATAAAGAATCAAGCCTAAAAGTCCACCCGCGACATTGCACAAAATGTCTAGATTGGACGCGATGCGATTGGGTAAAAAATTTTGCATCACCTCCACAAAAAAACTGGTAAAACACACCACCAACAGCACCCAAATCCAAGCCCATTTTACCGAACGAACCAAGCGCGATAACACCGCCGAATAAGGAACGTAAATCAACACGTTTAAAAGATTGTCAACAAAAGATACGTAATAAGGCAAAGGATAGGCGACAAATTCTAAAATAGGCACAGTCGGCCATTTCCAACCCGAAAAAGGGGCAAAGCTGGCCGCAAGAATAATGAAAAAAATCACCATCGCAGCCACCAAAAATACCGAACTAGAACAAGGGCGAGTGGTTGCTGTTTGATTTTGCATCGATTTCACTCCTTAAAAATTCGTGCCCAAATAAAAATATCCCACTAAATTGCCGCCATTGCCATAACCAATACCCAGAAAAAATGGCCCCAAAAGCGTATCAGCAGATCCAAAAATCGAGCCACCATAATAACGATTGTGTGGCAAAATCAGTAACTTGCCTGAAGCCTCTTCGATAGACACTTGGTTGTGAACTTGCAAGCCTTCGACAGAAGCGCCCAAATACAAACCCGAACCGATGACGCTCGGTAAAGTGGCGGCTCGCCAATACACCATGGCGCGCCCAAACAGAGCCTCTTCAGACAACACTTCGTCTTGTTGTAATCCGCCCACCCGTAAAAAACCACCGTGGCTCACATAATTCACAGCGTCGTTAGTATAACTGCCCGTCAAACGAAGCGTCACCTCATTTGGTGTTGTATACACATAATTGGCCAATAATTTTCCGTAAGTGTTAGACAATTGATTGTCGTTTAGATCGGCCTCATGATTCAAATCAGCTTCTAAGGAATAGCCTGAACGCGGCCAACGTGCGCTGTCCAATTGGTCTATCATCACACTTGTTTTCGCACCAAATACTTGACTGCTGATTTTATCAAAAGGCACGCCGATTTTAGCCGTCGTTGTGTTGTGGCCAACGTAACCGCCCAAACGCAGATCGCCATATTGCCCTAATCGATAACCCGTATCAAGATAGGCTCGATTCCAGCTTTTGCTTAAATCCGCATAATGTTTATGATCGGAGGTATACAAATCCAACACGTCATTTTTTAGCGCAAATCCGCCCGCCGCAAACCATGGTGAAGTCGCTGACCAAGGTTGCATAAATTCCGTGCGCAGATGGACATCTTTGCCCAATCTTAAATTATTATACCAAGACGCACCTGCCGCGTTTAACCATGTTCGATTCAAATTAAATAAAAAGGCATAATTGGCATCGGCATCGGTAGAGCCTTCTAATTCAATCCCAAAACGCACATAAGTCGGACCCGTGCTTTTTTCGACAGGTAGCACGTCAGCCACCACTTCGCCCTCTTGCTTCGAAAGGCGGTATGACAAACTGTCATAATCGCCTTCCGCAAATAATTCGGTCAACTTCGATTGCAATTCTCTTTCTGTAATGCCTTTGCCCTCTTGATTCTGATTTTGCATCAATTTTTTGTTTAGCACACTCGGATTCACGTAATCCAACTGGGCACTTGCCAATTGTATGCGATTTATGGCTGGTGGCTGTGGTTCAACAATGGTCAATTTCCAAGCATCATAATCGGCCGCAGGCAAACTATACGGCTTCAATTGTTCCACATACTCAGCCATAGCCGCCAAGCCCAATTTGGCAATCGCTTCGCTTTGACTAAAATCCGCCGCAGAATAATCACCCAAATCGGGTTTAATATAAATGTCTTGTGCCCTCATGCGCGTCAATTCGCTTTTGACATTGGTTGCAATGCTTAAATTGAACGATTGCGCCACCACGTCCAAGACATTATTAATGTCTGATTTCTTATACATGGGCGAACTCACGTCCACCACAATAACAACATCAGCGCAAGCTTGGGCTTCGCGTATGGGCAACTGCCTAGCCATTCCTCCATCAACCAAATAGCGTTCGCCGTCATCAACCAGCGAAAAAACACCTGGAACGGCCATGCTACTGCGCAAAGCCAAGGCCAAATCGCCTTCTGAAAACACAACCGCTTCGCCCGTTTCTAAATTGGTTGCCAGCGCCCGAAAAGGGATGGGCATTTCGTCAAAATGATTATAATAGCTTGATTTTGTCAACGATTTTATATATAAATCAATTGATTGAGAGTTAATCGCGCTTTTAGGGACTTGCAATTTTCCTTCTTTTAACCCCAAGGTGACGCCTAAATAATTCTGATAGTCTTCTCTTTTACGCTCAAAAGGCACATCTTTACGCTGGGCTTGCCCAGACAACAAACGAGCCCAATCTTGATGGGCAAAGTTGGACTTCATGCTTTCAAGTGACATACCGCTGGCGTAAGTGCCGCCAACTAAAGCCCCTGCGCTGGTTCCTGCAATGCAACTGATGGGGATTTTCAAGCGCTCCATCATTTCCAACACGCCCAAATGGGCAAAGCCACGCGCCCCACCCCCCCCAAAAACCAAACCAATCCGAGGGGCAGACTCTGCCGTAGCAACCGTGGCTGCAGCACACAACATCAAACAAAATACGGTGACTTTGTATGATGACAATCGATATAAAAAAAGAGTCGTTTTCTGCATGATATTCAATAAGCGATAAAGTTAACCGTCAATACGGCTCATATAAAAAATTGAGTTTTAGCCCAAAAAGGTTGGCCGCAAATATACCGTACTTAGGCTAAAATTAACATCATTTTGCAAGTAAAAAGACAATCTTAACGCAAAACCCAAGTGCTTATTTTTCTGCTTGATACAAATAAATATACGTTATAATAGCGCTCTATAAATACAGTTAATGCAAGACTAAGAGGAATAATATGTTCGGTCTCAAAAACATCATCAAGTCCATTGCAGGTGTAGGAACAAACAAATTTGCACGGGAACTGACGAATATAGCCAATAAAATCAATGAAGCGAGTTCAGAAGATTTGCCTGCTTATTTTGATGAAATGGCACAAACACTAGCAATGCGTAACAATCAAGCGTCATCGCAGATATCAGATGTATCAATCTTAGTAAACCTAGATGACAGTACTCACGCAATATGCCAAAAAATCAATCGTGAATTTTTATTAAAAAACAAAGAATACGCGCAATCTCTCCCGTCTGTTTTAAAATACTGGAACGAATTGACAAGGGCCTACCAACTCTGCCAAAGACAATACCAAGCCCAGCTTGGCAAAAAAATGCTGTCGGCAGACTTAAAAAAAGCCAGTTTTTTAGGATTGCGCCACCAAATCAATCTCATCAAATGGGATGCTCTGCGCCATACCAAACCGAATAATGAAAAATGGAACAGCGTCTTCTTTCTTTATCAATTTGCAGAAGAACATGGTTTCCACCAAGAAGAACTCGCCTCTTACAAAGGCAGAACGCCAGCCAGCTGCCAAACGCTCATGATCCGCTTAGGTATGCTGAATTTTTCTCAAACTGACACGTTAACGCGAAAAGAGATTGAAGCCTTAGAAATACTTTTAAATAGTTTATTCAAGGATATGGTCCTATCAAACAAGCCGTTTAAAACACCATTTCAGTATGCTTTTGACTTGTCATCAAATATGCCACCACAAAAAATAATCGAAGTCAGCGATAACCCCTATTATCGATACTGGAATGGCGAACAAATACTCAGCCAGCTTGGGGATATTTTATTTAACTTTGACAAAGGGCTGGCAAAAAAATTGACCAGCACCCTCCCTGATTTATCAGAACAAAACTGGTATCTTCTTGTAGAAAAACTCTCGAGCTCTTGGTCGCAACATGGTGGCAAGGCCATGCGTAAAGAAGAGCGCGTTATAACCAAAGAATGGTGCGACCTTTCAATTGGTTTAGCAAACTCACAAACAACCAGCGCAAACGCTCATTACTCTAAACAAGTAAATCCGTCTTGTTCTATTGTAGACAAAAGTAACAGTGGTTTTGGTCTTGTTTATATAGGGCCATATAAACAGTTACTCGAGCTGAATGTCATTCTATTGATTAGCTCTAATAACATAAAAAATGCCTTGGCCATAGTAAAAAGACTGCAGCATTTACCTGATGGCGGTACAGTGATCGGAGTTCAAAAACTAGGTGAGAATGCCGTCACAATAGAAATCAACGAAGTGGGCAGTCCTATCACCTATCACGCTTTATTTGTACCGCAACTTTCATCGAACAATCAAACTCGATTTTTGTTAATAGCACCAGAACTTGGTGTGGTAGGGGAAAAAATGCTGATAAATAACGCAAACCAAAAATTTATGATTTCCATCACCCAAATAGTGAATGAGTTTATAGACTGTAAACAAGTCAGCTTTGATGTCATACAGCAACTTTAAAATAAAAAGACAAGAAAAAGCAAACCCAATTAAAAACTAGGTTTGCTTTTTCTTGTCTTTTAAAAACCTTGCCTATTTCAATTTAAAACCATTAAATTAGGCTAAGGTTTTTCAATCATACATTATTTCGCAGATGATTCAATGATGCGCGTGCCATCAACTGTAATGGTAACGTTGCGATCTGGTTGCAAACAAGCATTGCGTTGAGCAATTTGAGCTTTAGTTTTGATTTTTTTACCTTGAACACATTCAGCAGTCATCGTTGCTTCAGATTCGCCTAGGCCTTGAGCATAAATCAAAGCAGGGTTAACACCCATTTGAACAAGGTATTGTTTTACTGCTTCAGCGCGGGCAGTAGAAAGTTTCAAGTTGTAAGCGTCTGTTCCGATAGAGTCAGTGCGACCAATCACAACAATTTTAGAGATGTTAACTTGTTTGCCGTATTCCTTCACTTTAGCAGCCATGTCAGTCAACTCTTGGCTGGTTCTAGGACGCAAAGTCGCTTTGTTAAAGTCGAATAGGCCATCAGCGCCCAAAGTGAATTTAGCAAGCTGTTCAACTTTTGGTGGAGCAACAACAACTGGCGCAGATTTACAATCGCCGCGTAAGTTTTCTTCTGGATTTGCATCAGGATAGGCAGTTTTCCAGCATTCGCCGTAGCTGTTTACCGTTACATCTTTAGTAGTAGCATCGCTAACCCAACCGTTGTCAGCGGCAAAAGCGCCACAAGAAAGCGTCATTGCAACGCATAGAGTGCTTAATTTAAGCTGTTTGCTCATTTTTGTTTCCTTTTTGTAAAATAAAAAAAATTACCAGAGAATACCGTAAAACCTTCAAAATCCAGAGCCAGCGCTACAAAATAGGCCCATAAAAAACTAAGCAATTCATTACTGCGGCACTAGTGTCTCTGAAAAAAATGCACACAAGCCGTACTATATAAAAATTCATTCCCCTTGTCAATCTAAGTTTTTTCTATGAAATGAATATCATCTTAACTGATTTTTGCTTGGTTTGACGTTTTTTTATTCGAATAAAGCACCTGATTTTATCATCGGTTTATGTTTAAATACCACTCTATGAAAATCACTTACCAAACTCTATTGACTCAAGCGCAGATTCCTTACACCGAATCACGTTTACTGTTGGGCTTTTTGACCAAAAAGCCCTTGTCTTTTTTTATGGCGCATGGCGAAGACCTTGTACCAGCATCCATTTTAGAGGATTACAAGCGGCTACTCAACCGCCGTTTGGCAGGTGAACCGATGGCCTATATATTGGGACGAAAAGACTTTTATGGGCGTGAATTTCAAGTGAACGCCAGCGTGTTAATTCCTCGCCCAGAAACTGAACACCTGATTGATTTGTCTTTATCTTTATTAAGAGAACCTTTACTAAAACCGAAATCCCACGCAGCCCCCAACGATTTAACTGTGCTGGATTTAGGCACAGGCAGCGGCATCATCGCCTTAACGCTGACTCTAGAATTGCCGCAAGCTCAGGTGTATGCCAGCGATTTTTCCGCCGCTGCGTTAACGGTAGCAAAAAACAACGCCAAAACTTTACACGCCAACGTGACTTTTTTGGCAGGCAGTTGGTTGCAACCTTGGGCGCAACATCATCCAGATTTACGTTTTGATTTGATTGCATCTAACCCGCCTTACATAGAAAAAAACGATCCGCATTTATGCCAAGGCGATTTGCGGTTTGAGCCTCAACAGGCTTTAAGCGATGATGCAAATGGCTTAAGTTGCTTACAGGCCATTGCGGAACAAGCGCCCAAACATTTAAAAAAGGGAGGTTTTCTGTTGTTGGAACACGGTTACGACCAAGGCGCGGCTTGTCGCGATTTGTTACACGATGCGGGCTTTGACGCGGTGCAAACACAAACCGATTATGCCAATTTGGATCGCATCACTTGGGGCATTTGGCGCTGATTATATTGATAAATTCCGCTGATATGTTACTTTGTGGCCGACCTTTTTCCCAATTTTTCTGGCAAAAAGGTTGGCCGCAACCGTTTTTTACATTAAACGTTTCAGTAAACTTTTGACTTTTTGTATGCGCAAGGCCACTTCGGGGAAAGCGACTTGCCACAATAGCCGATCTTGCCCGTTAATTTTAAAGCCTTTTTCGCTTTGTATCAGTTGTATGATGTTGGCGGGGTCGATTAACGGTGGGTGGCAAAAATGCAATTGTATGCCCACTTCGCTGGCATCGATTTTTTTCAGGCCGATGTCGCGCGACAACAAGCGCAAGCGGTGGCTTTCTATCAGCGTTAAAGCGGCTTGTGGCAAGCTGCCAAAGCGGTCGATGAGTTCTTCTAAAATGTCGCCAATGTCAGCGGCACTATCCGCAGTGGCCAAGCGTTTGTATATCATCAAGCGTTCATGCACATCGGAACAATAGTCGCTGGGCAACAAGGCTGGCGCGTGCAAATTGACTTCGGTGGTCACGCCCAACGGCGCGTCTATGTCGGGCTGACGGCCTTTTTTGAGGTCGCGCACGGCTTGTTTGAGCATTTCGGTGTACAAACTGAAGCCCACTTGTATCATTTCGCCCGATTGGCCTTCGCCCAGCACTTCGCCTGCGCCACGGATTTCCAAATCGTGCATGGCCAAATAAAAGCCCGAACCCAAAGTGTCGGCATTTTGTATGGCTTCTAAGCGCAAGCTGGCCTCGCGCGTCATGCCATCAGGCGTGAGCAAATACGCATAAGCTTGATGATGCGAACGCCCCACGCGCCCACGCAATTGATGCAACTGCGCCAAGCCAAATTTGTCGGCGCGATGAATAATCATGGTGTTGGCATTTGGCACGTCTATGCCTGTTTCTATAATGGTTGAGCACAACAAAACATTAAACCGCCGCGCCACAAAATCGCGCATGACTTGTTCTAATTCTCGCCCCGATAATTGGCCATGTCCTACCACAATGCGGGCTTCTGGCACTAATGCGGCCAAGGTTTCGCGCTGATTTTCTATGGTATTGACTTCGTTGTGCAAAAAGAAGACTTGGCCGCCCCGTTTGAGCTCGCGCAAAATGGCTTCGCGTATCACGCCTGCACTGCTGGGTGCGACCACCGTTTTGACGGCCAAACGGCGCTGGGGCGCAGTCGCAATAATCGAAAAATCGCGCAGCCCTTCCAAAGCCATAGACAAGGTTCGGGGTATCGGCGTGGCCGTCAAAGTCAACACGTCCACGTTGGCGCGCAAGCGTTTGAGCTGTTCTTTTTGGCGCACGCCAAAGCGGTGCTCTTCGTCTATCATCACCAAACCCAAGTCTTTAAAAATCACGTCGGGTTGCACCAATTTGTGCGTGCCAATGACAATATCCACCGTGCCTGCGGCCAAGCCTGCCAAAGCGGCTTTGACTTCTTTTGTGCTTCTAAAGCGCGACAATTCGGCGATTTTAATGGGAAAATCGGCAAAACGTTCGTTAAATTGCTGAAAATGTTGCTCGGCCAACAACGTGGTTGGCACCAGCATGGCCACTTGTTTGCCGCCCATCACAGCAATGAAAGCCGCGCGTAAAGCCACTTCGGTTTTCCCAAAGCCCACGTCACCGCAAATCAACCTGTCCATGGGTTTGCCCGTGGTCATGTCGTGAATAATCGCGCTGATGGCCGCGCTTTGATCTGGCGTTTCTTCAAAGCCAAACTTGTCGGCAAAGGCTTCATAATCCTGTGCGTGCCATTCAAAGGCGTGCCCCACCCGCGCGGCGCGTTGTGCGTACAAATTCAACAATTCGGCGGCCGTGTCGCGGGCTTGTTCGGCGGCTTTTTGTTTGGCTTTGTCCCATTGCGCACTGCCCAATTTGTGTAATTGCACCGAATCGGCGGCATGGCCTGCATAACGCGATACCAAATGCAATTGGCCAACTGGCACGTAAAGCACTGCATCGGCGGCATATTCCAGCTTCATGAGCTCGGTATCACCCTCGCCCAAATCCATCATCACCAAGCCTTGATAACGGCCTATGCCGTGGCTTTCATGCACGATTAAATCGCCCGTTTTCATTTCGGCCAAATCGCGCACCATAAAATCGGGGTTGGTGGTGGTTTTGCGGCGGCGTGTTCCGCTGGCCAAGCCTGCCAATTGGTACAAATTGGCCTCGGCAATGACCGCGTAATCGGGCGTGACAAAACCACTAAAAAACTGGCCGTGCGTCAAATAAAACGGGGTAACGGTTTTGGTGTGATTTTTGCGATGAATTTCTGCGCTAAATTCTGCCCAATTGTCAATCAAGGTTGGCCGCAAGCCATTTTCTTGCAACAATTGCAACACGGTTTCGCGGCGCCCCAAGGTTTCGGCCACCAAAATCACGGGCTGTTTGTTGGGCAAAGTGGCCATAAAATTTTGCAATTTATGCAACGGCGCGACGGCACGGCGGTCTAAAGCCACGGGCGGCAAGGATTTAATTTGGCTTGCAGGGTCGGCGGCGCTGGCCACCCCATCAAATACCACGCGTGGCAAGGTTTTTAAGGCTTGCATTAATTTTTCGGGGCGCAAAAATAAATCGCTGGGCGGCAAAGGTGGGCGTTCGACATCGCCGCTGGCCATGTCAAAACGACTGCTAATCGCCTGCCAATTGTCTTCGGCGGCGGCCAAAGTTTCGGCAAATAAAACCGCCACGCTGCCCTCGGGCAAATACTCAAAAATCGTGGCCGTTTGCTGAAAAAATAACGGTAAATAATATTCGATGCCCGCAGGAAAAAAGCCGCCCGACACTTCTTTGTAAAGGCGGCTTTTGCTTAAATCGCCCGCCATTTTTTCGCGGTAATTGTCTCGGAATTGTGCAATGGCGGCTTTATCGCTGGGGTATTCACGCGCAGGCAACAAACGAATTTCTTCGACTTGCGCCACCGTGCGTTGCGTGCTGGGGTCAAACGTTTTAATGCCTTCTAAGTCGTCGCCAAAAAAGTCCAGCCGATACGGCAAGGCGCTGCCCATCGGAAACAAATCCACCAAAGAGCCACGCACCGAAAACTCGCCTGCGGCCAACACCGAATTGACCGATTCATAGCCTGCTTCTACCAAATTGGCTCGTAAATTTTCCACGTCCAACCGTTGGCCGCGTTTCAAAAAAAACGTGCGGCTCAAAATGAATTGAGTGGGCGCAAGGCGCGTCATGGCCGTGGGTATCGGCACAATAAAGACATCGCAATCGCCTTGTTTGACGTGCCATAACGCCGCCAAGCGTTCTGAAATCAAATCGGCGTGCGGCGAAAAATGGTCGTAAGGCAAGGTTTGGCTGTCGGGCAATAAGCGCAAGCGCAACTGCGGCGCAAAAAAAGCCATTTCCGCCATCAAACGGGACGCGTGTTCCATGCTGTTGGCCAACACCAACAACAAAGGCACATCGGCCGTGCGTGCCGTGGCCATGTCGGCCAAAGCGCGGGCATCAGCGCCGCAAATTAAAGCAGGTAGCGTGTGTTTTTGTCGGGGTTTTGGCAACATATCAGCTCTTTTTTAAAGGAAAGAATGAACAAGCGAACACAAAAGATTGCGGCCAACCTTTTGCACAAATCAAGCTTTTTTTACTCTGTTAGCAACGGTTTTAAATATCGCCCCGTGTGGCTGGCAGGGTTGGCCGCAATGGTTTCTGGCGTGCCTTGAGCAATAATCATGCCGCCGCCATTCCCCCCTTCTGGCCCCATGTCGATGATCCAATCTGCGGTTTTAATCACGTCTAAATTGTGTTCAATCACCACCACCGAATTGCCTTTGGCACGCAAACGTCGAATGACAGTCAACAACAAATCGATGTCATGAAAATGCAAGCCCGTTGTGGGTTCATCTAAAATATACAAGGTTCGCCCTGTGTCGCGTTTGGACAGTTCCAAAGCCAATTTGACGCGTTGCGCCTCGCCACCCGACAACGTGGTGGCCGATTGCCCCAACCGAATATAACCCAAACCCACATCCAACAAGGTTTGTAATTTACGCGCCAAAGCTGGCACGGCCGCAAAAAAAGCGTGCGCGGTTTCTACCGTCATGTCCAAAATTTGCGTGATGTTTTTGCCTTTGTAATGAATGTCCAACGTTTCGCGGTTGTAACGCAAGCCGTGGCAGGTGTCGCAGCTCACGTAAACATCGGGCAAAAAGTGCATTTCGACTTTAATCACGCCATCGCCTTGACAGGCTTCGCAGCGTCCACCTTTCACGTTAAAGCTGAACCGCCCTGGCCCGTAGCCGCGTTCTTTGGCTTGCGGAATTTCGGCAAACAGTTCGCGGATGGGCGTAAACAAGCCCGTGTAAGTCGCTGGGTTAGAGCGCGGCGTGCGCCCAATCGGGCTTTGATCCACGTTAATGACTTTGTCCAGTTGATCCAAACCTTCAACGCTTTCGTAAGGCGCAGGTTCGATGACAGTTGCGCCGTTTAATTCGCGCACCGAAATGGCGTACAAAGTATCGTTAATCAAAGTCGATTTGCCCGAACCTGACACGCCCGTCACGCACACCAACAAACCCAAAGGCAAAGTTAAATTGACGTTTTTGAGATTATTGCCACTTGCGCCAACAATGCGCAGCGTGCGGTTGGTATCGACTTCGCGCCGTGCTTCGGGGTTGTGTATGCGGCGGCGGCCTGACAAAAATGCCCCCGTCACCGACTGCTCGTCCAATAACATGGCTTCGGGTTTACCTGCAAACAGAATTTGGCCGCCATGTTCGCCCGCACCGGGACCCATATCCACCACAAAATCGGCCGCGCGGATGGCATCTTCATCATGTTCGACCACAATCACGCTGTTGCCCAAATCGCGCAAACGGCTCAACGTCACCAACAAGCGTTCATTGTCTCGTTGATGCAAGCCGATGGACGGCTCGTCCAGCACGTACATCACGCCCGTCAAGCCCGAACCAATTTGGCTGGCCAAGCGGATACGCTGGGCTTCGCCGCCCGATAAAGTATCCGCCGCGCGTCCCAAACTCAAATAATCCAAGCCCACGTTATTTAAGAAAAACACGCGTTCGCTGATTTCTTTGATGATTTTATCGGCGATGGCCAAGCGTTGCCCCGTCAAACTCAAATTTTCAAAGAATTGCGCGGTTTCTTTCAAAGACAAAGCACTGATTTCATGAATATTTTTTTCTGCTATCCACACAAACAGCGCCTCTTTGCGCAAGCGCGCGCCGCCGCAATCGGGGCAAGTTTGGTTATTTTGATATTTGCTTAATTCGTCTCTCACCGTGCTGGATTCGGTTTCGCGATACCGCCGTTCTAAATTGGGAATAATGCCTTCAAAGGGATGTTCGCGCGTGAGGGTTGTGCCTTTTTCGGTCGTGTATTGAAAAGCAATGTCTTGCTTGCCCGACCCATAAAGTACGCAGTGTTGTATGTCGGCGCTTAGGCTGTTAAACGGCGCATCGACTTCAAACTGATAATGCACGGCCAAGGCTTGCAACAATTGAAAATAAAAAGAATTGCGTTTATCCCAGCCCCGAATCGCGCCAGCGGCCAAAGACAAATCGGGGTGAGCCACCACGCGCGTCGGGTCAAAAAAGTTTTTTACGCCCAAACCATCGCACGACTGACACGCGCCCATGGGATTGTTAAAACTGAACAAACGCGGCTCGAGTTCGGGCAAACTGTAAGCGCAATGTGGGCATGAAAATTTAGCCGAAAACCAATGCGTTGCGCCCGTATCCATGTCCACGGCCATGGCGCGGCCATCGGCTTGCAATAAGGCCGTTTCAAAGCTTTCGGCCAACCTTTGTTGCACATCGGGACGCACTTTTAAGCGGTCAACCACCACTTCGACGGTGTGTTTTTTGTTTTTATCCAATTTGGGCACGTCGTCCAAATCGTACACCGTGCCATCAATGCGCACGCGCACAAACCCATTGGCACGTAACGATTCCAACAACTCTAACTGCTCGCCTTTTCGCGCCATGACGGCGGGGGCTAATATCATCACGCGGCTGTCTTCAGGCAAAGCCAACACCGCATCCACCATTTGCGACACGGTTTGCGAGGCCAAAGCCACGCGATGTTCGGGGCAAACGGGTTCGCCCACGCGCGCAAACAACAGGCGCAAATAATCGTGAATTTCGGTGACGGTGCCAACGGTCGAGCGCGGATTGTGGCTGGTGGCTTTTTGTTCGATCGAAATCGCAGGCGACAAGCCTTCAATCAAATCCACGTCGGGCTTTTCCATCAGCTGCAAAAACTGCCGCGCATACGCCGACAAAGATTCCACATAACGCCGCTGGCCTTCGGCATACAAGGTATCAAACGCCAAAGAAGATTTGCCCGAGCCAGACAAACCCGTAATCACCACCAACTGATGCCGTGGCAAATCCAAATCGATGTTTTTCAGATTGTGCGTGCGTGCGCCGCGAATTCGGATGTATTCCATGAATAAAATCTAACCCTAAAAAATGTAAAGCAATCGAGAAAATAAAGCCCAACTCGCCAAAAAATAACCGTGCATTTTAACGCACCGCACGGCATTGTGGCCAACCTTTTTCAGTGTTTTCAGTTAAAAAACAGGGAAAAAGATTGGCCGCAAAGGGTTTGGGGTTTGGGTTTATAGTACCACCCCGTCAGGCTGCGCCTGCTACCCCTCCGCTGGAGGGGAATTTGTAAGGCCAATCATTTTAAACGTCAACAAGTGGCTCGATATTCCCCTCCGTTGGAGGGGTGCCCGTTAGGGCGGGGTGGTGCTTGAGCGCATAAACCACGCCATCTCTGTTCTGCAATACGTCCTTTGCCAATAAGCGTATAACGGTCAAACCCAGACTTTGTAAATATTGGTCACGGATAGCGTCTTCTTCTTGTCGATGATCATGTGTTGCGCCATCCACCTCAATGACCACCGCTTTTTCGGCACAATAAAAATCCACAATGTAGTTGCCAATGATTTTTTGGCGGTCAAAGTCCAAACCATTGAGTTTGTCCGATTTTAATTCAAGCCACAACAGCGCCTCATGCAAAATACCTGCTTTGCGTAAGGCTTTTGCACGCTCTTTTAAAGCAGGGTTGTAAGGCAATGCTTGGTATTGTTTGGTTTTTCGCATGATTTGCTCCTGTGATAACCACCCCGTCAGGCTGCGCCTGCCACCCCTCCTTTGGAGGGGAATTTGTAAGGCCAATAATTTTAAATTTAAACGTCAACAAGTGGCTTTGATATTCCCCTCCTTTGGAGGGGTGCCCGTTAGGGCGGGGTGGTTTTGGTTTAAGGTACCACCCCGTCAGGCTGCGCCTGCCACCCCTCCGCTGGAGGGGAATTTTTAAAGCTCAACAATTGCTCGCGGTAGTGTTCGTATTGTTTTTGGCGCAGTTCTATTTCACGCGGTAGGCCTTCGGTGAGCGAGTGGGTCAACGCATCGAATTGGTCGAGTATCGCGACAATGCGAGCTTGTTCGGCGAGGGGTGGAATGGGGATTTTGAGGTTTTCAAAAGCTGTTTTTGATAAACGAGGCACGCTTGCTCGACGAACTTGATTTGAAATTTTATTTTTTTGCGTTAATAGAAAATAATATAAAAATTTATTTTTAAGATTACTTGGTGTTATAAAAAAATAAATATCATCTGCCGCCCAAAAATCTACGTGACTATAGCCAATTTCGCCAGCAGCGCCTGCACTTATAATAAATGTTGTTTCAGATTCAACATTGTTCTCATGATAATAACCAAGTGGCTTCATGCTATTTTGATAAACAGCATACTCACCAAACTCTTCTAACTCACTTCTAACTAATCGCTTACCTCTTTTAATATCCGCCACCTCCCCCAACGTTTTCCACTCAAATCCCACTTTGGCCAGTTCGGCCTCGCTTAACAATTTATCGCGATTGTTGTGGTCTAATAAACAAGGACACCTAATTAGGTTGAAAGATTAACTCAACGAGGTGAAAAATGGGACGTAAAACCTACACAAGAGAATTTAAATTAGATGCGGTTCGATTGGTCACAGAACA
>JBILQJ010000052.1:0-7833 GCA_044373325.1 Burkholderiales bacterium | reverse complement strand
CGGCAATCCAGCAGGCGAATGGACAATCTGGCACGAAAACGGCAAAGTCGAATCCAAAGGCAGTTATAACAATGGCAATCGAACAGGTGAATGGATGCTCTGGCACGAAAACGGCAAAGTCGCACAAAAAGGCAGTTATAACGACGACGGCAATCCAGCAGGCGAATGGACGGCCTGGCACGAAAACGGCAACCTCCGCTTCAAAGGCAGTTTCAACGACGATGGCAATCAAACAGGCGAATGGATCAAATGGGACGAATCAGGCGAAAAAATCCACACTTACGAATTTGACAATGGCGAGCGGATTAGCGTGGATGGCGTCGCAGAAGCCACCGCTGTTGCAGCTGTTGAAGTTGAAGCTGCCTCTGTTGCGGACGATGCAACGACCCAAGCCTTAGACGCAGACGCTGCCGCCGAGGATTTAGACACGCGCTGCATCACATTTAAACGCTCGGATCAATGCGTGATCGCGTTTTTTGACAAAAACAGTGAAGTGCAAAAAACCGCCAAAAATGCCGCGTTTTACCGCGTTTTGTACGGCAAAGTTAATGATTTATTTATTGTGCAAGACTTCTTTGCCAATGGTAATAAACAATCCAACGTTGCCTTTGCGCGCTCTTATTCGGGCATTTTGTCTAGTTTTGATGTGGACAATCTCAACGCCCAGGGCACAATCAAAGGCTACGATACCAAAGGCCACGAGACGTTTTCAACCGCGTTTGATAGAGCCGAACCTGCTTGCGACGTTTGCGTAGGTATTTCTAGTTCAGAGGTGAGCAATTAAGCGACTGCACCCCTTTAAAGCCGTTAACCGTTTAAACTTTGCGGCCAACCTTTTCCCTTGTTTTTAGGTAAAAAGGTTGGCCGCAATCAGTAACACTGTTTCACGTGACACGAATCTGCCTCGTCCCGTCATAAAACGTTTGACGCGGCGTTTTTTTCCATACACAATCAAACCCTAAAAAATTTATAAAACCATGACTTAAAAAAAGGAGCAGCAATGAAAGTTGGATTTGTTGGTTGGCGCGGTATGGTCGGTTCTGTTTTAATGCAGCGCATGGCCGAAATGGGCGATTTTCAGCACATAAAACAAGCGGTTTTTTTTACCACGTCTAATGTGGGTGGGCAAGCGCCCAGCCTACCAGGGTTAAATGGCCAAACGCCTGCCTTAAAAGATGCCAAATCCATCGCCGAATTAAGCGAAATGGACGCGATAGTCACTTGCCAAGGCGGCGATTACACCAGTGAAATTTACCCTTTGCTCCGCGCATCGGGCTGGCATGGTTATTGGATAGATGCCGCCTCAACGCTCCGAATGGCAGACGATGCTGTCATCATTTTAGACCCTGTTAACCGCGCGTTAATCGACAGCAATTTGGCCGCTGGCGGCAAAAATTTTGTTGGGGGCAACTGCACCGTATCGCTCATGTTGATGGCTTTGGGCGGCTTGTTTAAGCATGATTTAATCGATTGGGTGTCGTCTATGACTTACCAAGCGGCTTCGGGCGGCGGCGCACAGCACATGCGCGAACTCATCAATGGCATGGGGTACATCCATCAATCGGTAGCTCAACCGTTATCCAACCCTGCTTCTGCGATTTTAGAAATCGATAAAATGGTGGCCGAACAATTGCGCGGCGACGATTTTCCTAAAACCCAATTTGGCGTACCTTTGGCCGGCAGTTTAATTCCTTGGATAGACAGCGACTTGGGCAACGGCCAATCGAAAGAAGAATGGAAAGGTGGCGTAGAAACCAATAAAATTTTGGGGTTACGCGATGCAAACCGCATCCAAGTCGATGGCTTATGCGTGCGCGTGGGCGCGATGCGTTGCCACAGCCAAGCCTTAACCATTAAACTGAAAAAAGATTTACCTTTGGCTGAAATAGAACAGTTGCTGGCCAATGATCACGAATGGGCAAAAGTTGTCCCCAACACCAAAGAAGCCAGCATACAACACTTAACGCCAGCGGCGGTGACTGGCACTTTACTCACCCCAGTTGGCCGCTTGAAAAAAATGAGCATGGGCGGAGAATATTTATCGGCCTTTACCGTTGGCGATCAATTGCTTTGGGGGGCAGCAGAACCCTTACGCCGTCTATTACGAATTTTAATCGAGCGTCAATAAGCGCCAAGATAATTTTTAAAAAACGCAAAAAAGCCTAACCTTTACGTTTAAAAGGTTAGGCTTTTTTGCGTTTAAAATAAAAAATAAAAATAAAATCAAGGTAATTTAGCGCGTAATTGGCACAAAGTTTTCACGCCTTTTAATAAATTCAAACTGGGGCGACTGAATTCATTGGCATCGACAAAATACAAGTGCTTATTTTTTACGGCTGGCAAATTTTTCCAAGCTAACCAAGGCGTTAACTCTTGTTGATTAAAAGAAAAAATAACTTGTGCTTGAGTCATCAACACTTTTTCAATGCTGACTTGTGGGGACACCTGAACGGCAGAAGCAAACACGTTTTCAAACCGACACGTTTGTAACATTTGATGAATAAAGGTGGTTTGATTAATGGTAAAAATCGGTTGGCCACTGACCTGAAAAAAGGTTTTTAAGGGCAGTTTTTTGTCAATTAAGCCATTATTTTTCAATTGTGTTAACTGAATTTCATACTCGCTGGCCAAAGCATTGGCTGTTTTTTCATGGCCAGTCAAACGCCCCAAGGTTCGAAATTCGGTGGCAACGTCATTTAAAGATTTCGGGCGACTAATCCACACCAAAAAGCCCAAACGCCGCAATTGGGCAATCTCACGCGCAGAAGTGCCATCGTGCCAAGCAATAATCAAATCGGGTTTTAACTGCACGATGCGTTCTAATTTTAAGCCAGCATAACTGCCAATTATCGGGACTTTTTTGGCCGCTAAAGGAAAATCGCTGCCTTGTATGGTGGCCAATAATTGTGAATCTACCCCAAGCGTAAACAAGTTTTCAGTTAAATGCGGCGATAAACTGATGATGCGTTGAGCCGGTTTTTGAAGCGTCAACGCATTCAAGTCATCATGCACCATAATAGCCGCTTGAGCCTGTATTTGAGCAAATGACGACAAAAAACACAGGATAAAACTCATAAAACAAATATGATTCACTTTGTTATTTTCTTTTATTGATTTGATTTTTTTGATGAATTTCATAAAGTTTAACGTATTTAATAAACGTATTAAAACACCCAATTAAAATATGAACCAAACCGGGTATGCCATCTAAAAACCCTCTTTTTAATACATAAAACTTGATGAAGCGAAAAAGAGGACTGACCAAAATTTTTAAAATGGTGCTGCTTTGATTTTGAGATTTTGCAGAAAGTTGTTGCGCTTGCAAACTGGTGTAATCGTTTTGTTTGCTTAAATAATGAAACACCGACCAACCCGTTTGATGCATTAAATCGCCCTGAATGCGGCCAACCTTGCTAGGGCAAATCACAAATTCATGCACCGTGTGATTTGACCAATGGGCGTGCTTACGATGAAATAAACGCAAAGAATAATCAGGGTAACCTTCACCGTGACGTAAATAGCGTCCTAAAAATTGATTACTGCGTGCAAAATCATAAGCCATGAATTGTGTGGTTTTAGGGTCGCTAGTCAACGTCGCGGCTAAGGTTTTTATGTGATGAGCCAAAGTTGGGTTTAACCATTCGTCTGCATCTAAACATAAAACCCAATCGTGTTTGGCTTGTTTGACGGCAAATTGTTTTTGTAAACCAAACCCCAACCAGTCTTGGTGGCATGATTTTACATTGGGGTATTCAGCAACGATACTTAAAGTACGATCGGTGCTTCCTGAATCCACAATAATAATTTCATCTGCCCAAGCCACGCTATTTAAACAAGCTTGTATGACTTTTTCGACGTTAAACGTAATGATGACAACAGACAAATTAGGAGTTGGGGAAGTCATAGAGGTTTATATTAGTAGTTAAATAAATAAAAAGAAGAAGATAATGAAGGCCAACTTTTTAGGGGATAAGTCTATTTTTTTTATAAAAAATAAAAAGTTAGCGAGCTTAAAAGTTGTGCATAAATAGGCTTTATTTCGGCATTTGTTTTGTGGATAGTTTTGTTTTTTTGAATAAAAAAAGAGTTATCCACTGATTTTTAGGTAGAATTGTACTTCTTTATCCACAAACTGTGTCGTACAATTATTTTCATGAACATTTTAATTATAAAAACCTCTTCTATGGGCGATTTGATTCACACCTACCCCGCCATTACTGAATGCAAACGTCATTTTCCTGAAGCCAATTTCACTTGGTTGTGTGAAGAAAACTTTGCCGAAGTGGCTCAATTACACCCTGCCATTTCGGTTGTTAAAACTTTATCGATACGTCGTTGGCGTAAAAATTGGCTGTCTGCCCCCGTTACAGCCGAAATAAGCGCTTTAAAAGCCGATTTGAAGGCTGGGGGTTGGGATAAGGTCATCGATTGCCAAGGCTTGCTTAAAAGTGCCATTCCAACGTTGTGGGCTGGGCAACATAAAAGTGGCGTGACGCATGGTTACGATTTTGCCAGTGCCAAAGAAGGCTGGGCCAGCTTTTTTTATCAACAAAAATGGCCTGTGGATAAACAACTCAATGCCGTTAGCCGCAATAAAAAACTTTTCAGTTTGGCGATGGGGTACGAAGCCAATTTAACACAAGTCGATTTTGGTTTGGATTTAAGCCAATTTATCCGCCCCGATTTGGTTGATGATAGCCCTTATGCTGTTTTTTTACACGCCAGCAGCGCCAGCCGTAAACTTTGGCCTTTGTCGCATTGGGTAACATTGGGGTTGGCGTTGGATCAGCCAATTTTATTGCCTTGGGGCAATGAGGCCGAAAAAGAAGCCGCACAAAAAATTGCCGCAGAAATCCCCAAAGCTCGTGTTTTGCCTTTTTTGAGTGTGTCCCACTTGGCGAATTTGTTGGCCAATGCCAATGCCGTTGTTGGCGTTGATACGGGCTTAACCCATTTGGCGAATGCATTGCATGTGCCTTTGGTTGCCATTTTTACTGACACCAATCCTGAAAAAACGGGCATTTATGCTCATGAATTTGCTGCAAATATCGGGCAAATTAAAAATGTACCCAGCGCAGCATCTGTCTTTAACTTGTTATTAGAAAAAAGAAAAAACTTTTTATATTGATGAAGTTGAGCAGTTATTTTGTATTGAAAAATCCTTGCGGCCAACCTGATTCTGATGTTTCTAGAATAAAAGGTTGGCCGCAAAGGGTTTTTTGGGAAATTTGGATAAAAAGAAAGTCGTTTAAAAGTATTTTAAAAGATTATATATGTAAAAAGATAAAGAAGATAAAGGCAGCTTATTTTGTGGATAAGTCTATTTTTTATTTTTAAAATAAAGAATTACCTTGAGGATAAATTGTGAATAGACTTGTGTTTAAGCAGGTGCTTAGTTTGTGAGTGAAATTTTAAAAGTGCATCGTTAGCCTTTTTATCCACAGTGTACAGCCTGTGTTTGATGACAGTTATGCACAAAGCTTTGCGGCCAATCTTTTAAGCCCAAAAAACAGGGTAAAAGGTTGGCCGCAAAGGGTTTATGATTCAATAATGCTGGTATTTATTTTGCTGCATTTATTTTATTTGTGATTGGATAAAAACTGGCTTAATACCGATCCAATATCGCTGGTATCAATTTTGCCATTGGGCGTGAGTTTGTTCACCAATTGAGGCAAAATTTGTGCCAAACCGCCTGCCGCTTCTGTTTCTGTCAAATTGGCTTTGCTGGCCAAATCACTTAATAAGCCGTTACTGCCTAAGGTTTTATGAATATCATCGGCGTTAATGGGTTGATTTTCGCCTGTACCTATCCAAGAATTGACTTGTTCGCTTAAGCCCAGCTGGCTTAATAAATTGGTTAAGCCGCCCAAACCTTCAGCAGGTTCGCCATCGGCTTGTTGCCCATTTAACAAACCACTTAACATACCCGACAAGCCACCCTCGCCATTTTGTTTGGTGATTAAGCCCATAACGGCTTGTAACAACGCGCCTTGTGTGCTTGGGTTTGCGCCTTCTTGCGTATCGGATTCTTGCCCTAAAACAGCTTTTAATAAAGTTTGTTGGATGCTGTTTTCGCCTTGATTACCGCCTAATGCCGCCCCTAAAATGCTGTCTAAAAAGCCCATTTTTATTCCCCTTAAAAAATTTAGTCAAAGAAATTGCATTTTGTTTTGTCATTTCACTCAAGGTAAGACGACAACAAATTTACTATAGCACGCCAGCCAGAAAGTGGGTTTGGTCAACACGCCTCTTAATTGGTGACCAATTTGGCGATGGCTTGTTCTAAACGCTCTAACCCTAAGGCCAAATCGGCTTCTGGAATGATTAAACTGGGCGCAAAACGCAAGACATTAGGGCCAGCAACTAAAATCATTAAGCCTTCGTGTTGGGCGGCCAAACTGAAATCATTCGCCTTGTTTTTGTAAGCATCGGCCAATTCTGCGCCGATTAACAAACCCACGCCGCGTATCTCTTTAAACACTGCATATTTGGCATTAATAGTGGCTAAACCTTGTTTTAATTGTTCGCTGCGCGTGGTCACACCGCTTAACACTTCGGGCGTGTTGACCAGCTCCACCACTTTACTGGCCACGGCGCAAGCCAAAGGATTGCCGCCGTAAGTGGTGCCGTGCGTCCCCACGTTAAAATACCGCGCGTATTTTTCTAAGGTTAACATCGCCCCGATGGGAAACCCACCCCCCAAGCCTTTGGCCGAGGTTAAAATATCGGGTGTCACGCCATAATGTTGATAAGCATAAAACTGCCCCGAGCGCCCAACGCCCGTTTGCACTTCATCAAAAATCAATACGGCGTTAAATTCATCGCACAAAGCCCTTGCCGCTTGCAAATAAGCGGTTGTGGCGGGCGTTACGCCACCCTCCCCTTGTATGGGTTCTATCACGACGGCGCAGGTGTTTTGATTGACAGCGGCTTTGAGCGCGGCGATGTCGTTAAAAGCAACATGATGCAAACCGTCAGGAACAGGCGCAAAGCCTTGTGTGTATTTGGGTTGCCCACCCACGCTGACGGTAAATAAGGTTCGGCCATGAAACGATTGCGTACAAGACACCAATTCATGTTTTTCGGGTAATTGTTGGTCAAAAGCAATTTTTCGCGCCAATTTAAAAGCGGCTTCATTGGCTTCTGCACCAGAATTACAGAAAAAAACGCGTTCGGCAAAACTGGCCGCCACCAATTGTTTGGCCAATTTTAAAACGGCTTCATTGGTGTAATAATTGCTAAAATGCCAAGCTTTGCTGGCTTGTTCGGTTAAGGCGGCGATTAATGCTGGATGGGCATGACCTAAGGCAGTCACGGCCACGCCGCTGGTTAAATCGATGTATTCTTTGCCTGTTTGGTCGGTGACGCGCGATCCTTGACCCGAAACAGGCAAAAAATCGGCTGGCGCATAATTGGGGACTAAATATTGATCAAAATCGGCGCGGGTGTGTTGCATCATGGCTTACTCCATAAGGTTAATAAAAGGTAAATTGTACTTGTCAGCGTGTGCAAATACACAGCCATCTTGATTAAGCGATTAAATTCTACTACATTAGAACATAGCCACACGATTTTTTAAGCCATAATGCGCCTCTTTGTTTTATTTTTGTTAAAAGGAAAACACATGACTATTCAGCCTCCCTTACGCCCGCTTGCGAGCGCCCTTTGCGTGTTGATGTTATTGAGTGCATGCAGCAGTTTAACGCAAAGTAAAGAAGAAAAAGCCGCCGCAGCCATGGCGAAACCTTCTACCTTAACCCCACAAGCTCAAGCCGAAGCGCGAGCAAAAATTTTGGCCATGCGTGACGAAAGCATCAAAGAATTGATGCTTAA
>JBILQJ010000051.1:0-8004 GCA_044373325.1 Burkholderiales bacterium | reverse complement strand
CTTGTGTAGGTTTTACGTCCCATTTTTCACCTCGTTGAGTTAATCTTTCAACCTAATTAGGTGTCCTTGTTTATTAGACCACAACATAGCCCACTCTTTTAACCCTCCTGCTTTTTATCTTGCACTTTTTAACAAAGGACTTTTATCATGTTTGAACACGTTGATGCGTATGCTGGCGATCCCATTTTATCTTTGGTTGAAACGTTTCAAAAAGACACGCGCCAACCCAAAGTCAACTTGGGCATCGGCTTATATTATGACGAACAAGGCCGCTTGCCTTTGTTGGATTCTGTCAAACAAGCCGAAGCCACACGCGCCGCCGCGCCCACCGCACGACCCTATTTACCCATGGAAGGCGCGGCTAATTATCGCGAAGCCATACAACATTTGATTTGGGGCGCTGACCACGAGGCCGTGTTGGCGGGGCGTATTGCCACCATCCAAAGCATAGGCGGTTCGGGTGCTTTAAAAGTGGGTGCAGACTTTTTAAAACGCTATTTCCCTAACAGCGAAATGCTGGTCAGCGACCCAACTTGGGACAATCACCGCAGTATTTTTGAAGGCGCAGGCATCAAAGTCGGCACGTATCCTTATTTTGATGCGCAAACAGGTGGCGTAGCGTTTGATGCCATGATTGCACATTTTGAAACCTTGCCCAAACACACCATCGTGTTGTTGCACCCTTGTTGCCACAACCCGACGGGCGTGGATTTAAGCAAAGAACAATGGACGCAAGTCATCAAAGTCGTCAAATCACGCGAACTCATTGCCTTTTTAGACATTGCTTATCAAGGCTTTGGTGATGGTTTGGAAGAAGATGCTTACGCCATACACGCCATGACTGAAGCTGGCGTGACGTTTTTTTTGTCCAACTCGTTTGCGAAAAACATGTCGATTTACGGCGAACGTTGCGGCGGCTTGTCAGTGATTTGCCCAACAGCAACCGAAGCTCAATTGGTATTGGGTCAACTTAAATTCACCATCCGCCGCAATTACTCGAGCCCGCCCACGCACGGTAGCCAAGTCGTTGCTACAGTTTTGAATGATGCAGGATTACGCGCCATGTGGGTGAGCGAAGTCGCCGAAATGCGCAGTAGAATTCAGGCCATGCGCCAAAAATTGTATGCCGTATTAAGCGCCAAAGTGGCTGGCCGAGATTTTTCTTACTTTATTAAACAACGTGGTATGTTCAGCTACACGGGCTTAACCCCTGCGCAAGTCGAACGCCTAAAAGACGAATTTGCCGTGTATTTGGTGCGTTCGGGCAGAATGTGCGTGGCTGGCCTCAATGAAGGTAATATTGATTATGTGGCCAACGCCATGGCGGCCGTGTTGCAAGACGCTTAATCTCTAAACCCCTTATATCGCTTCAAGCTTGCGGCCAACCTTTCCCCTATTTTTAGGTTAAAAGGTTGGCCGCAAGGCTGTTCGGCTGGTTTGTTTATTTGATGATGGTGCCGATGCGTTTAAAGTCACCCAAATTTAACCAAATAAAGAAGGCTTTGCCCACCACCATGTTTTCAGGGACAAAGCCCCAATAACGGCTGTCGCCACTTTGGTCACGATTGTCGCCCATGGCAAAATAATGCCCTTCTGGCACGGTGCAACGAAACCCTTTATCACCCCCAAAGTATTCACAGCCTTCGGGTTGTGTTGGGTATTCTAAATTGCGTGGGTTCCAAGCGCCTTCTTGATAATTGATGTTTTCCGCACCCACCTGATTGGCGATTTTGTAAGAATGACCATTCAGCATTTCGCTAAATAATTCCATGCGTAATTCTTGCGTGGTTTCAAATTTAAAACGCTGATCTTGTTGGTAACGATAATCGCCGACCGCCACTTTTTCAACTTCAACTCCGTTGATTTTTAAAGTTTTATTGGTATATTCAACCACATCGCCCGACACACCAACCGCTCGTTTGATATAAGTTTTTTTCGGATCTTTGGGGTAACTGAACACAAACACGTCACCGCGATCCACTTTGCCCATATCAAAAAAGACGCGATTGTCGATGGGTGAACGCAAACCATACACAAATTTATTCACCAAAATAAAGTCGCCAACCACCAAACCTGGCCGCATAGAACTGGACGGAATTTGAAACGGCTCAATCAAAAAAGCACGAATAAAAAACACAAAAAAGATGACAGGGAAAAAATCACGCGTTTGGAATAAAAAATGATGCGCCATTTCGCCCGCTTCGCGTTTGGGTTGAGCGATGAATCGGTCTATGCAAAAGCCTACGCCGCATAAAACCACAATAATCAGCAACACCGTAGAAAAATTCAGCCCTTCAGACAAAATCCCAAACAAGGCAATCAAACACAACAAATAGCCCCATTGCAAGGCCTGACCCCATACCTTTTTTTGTGCTTTCTCATCAATAATGGGCTGTCTGTTGGTTAAAATCAAAGCCACGCCAGCCGCAAACAAACCATAAAACACCCAATAATAGCCAGTAAAATCCATGTTAATGGTCTCCTATATTTAAAATGGCCAAGAACGCTGATTGTGGGATTTCGACATTGCCCACATTTTTCATGCGTTTTTTACCTGCTTTTTGTTTTTCGAGCAGTTTCTTTTTACGGCTGATGTCGCCGCCGTAACATTTGGCCAATACGTTTTTACGCAATGCTTTGACCGATTCACGCGCAATGATATTGCCGCCAATAGACGCTTGAATGGCAATGTCAAACATTTGGCGTGGTATCAGTTCGCGCATTTTAGACACTAACGCCCGCCCGCGAAATAAAGCCGTCGAACGATGCACAATCAAGCTTAAGGCATCAACCCGTTCGCTGTTGACCAAAATGTCCAACTTCACCAAGTCGGCTTCTAAAAACTCTTTAAAATCATAATCTAAAGACGCATAACCGCGCGAAGTCGATTTCAGTTTATCAAAGAAATCCATCACAACTTCAGCCATCGGCATGTCGTAAGTCAAGCGCACTTGCCGCCCCATGTATTGCATATTGATTTGATTGCCGCGTTTTTGATTACACAAAATAATCACCGCGCCCACGTATTCTTGCGGCACTAAAATGTGCGCCGTAATAATGGGTTCGCGTATGGCTTCAATTTTGGACAAATCGGGCAATTTTGAGGGGTTTTCTATCGGCACCACATCGCCCGATTTCATCACAATTTCATAAACCACAGTCGGCGCGGTGGCAATTAAATCCATGTCAAATTCGCGCTCTAAGCGCTCTTGCACAATTTCAGAATGCAACAAGCCTAAAAAGCCACAGCGGAAGCCAAATCCCAAAGCTTGCGACACTTCAGGCTCGTAATTTAAGGCCGCATCGTTGAGTTTGAGTTTTTCTAAAGCATCGCGTAATTTTTCGTAATCGTGGCTTTCTGTGGGATACAAACCCGCAAACACTTGCGATTGTACTTCTTTAAACCCTGGCAAAGCTTCCGCCGCAGGATTGCTGGCCAAGGTAATGGTATCGCCCACTTTGGCGGCCTTCAGTTCTTTAATGCCTGCAATAATAAAGCCCACTTGCCCAGCCGATAGGCTTTCTTTTTGCACCGTTTTGGGGGTAAAAATGCCCGTTTGTTCGACTTGTTGTTCTGAACGCGTCGCCATAAAACGGATTTTATCTTTGGGTCTGACCACGCCATCAATCACGCGCACCAACATAATCACGCCCACATAATTGTCAAACCAAGAATCGACAATCAAGGCTTTTAAGGGCGCGTTGATGTCGCCTTGCGGTGGTGGAATTTTATGCACCACATCTTCTAATATGTCTCGTATCCCCAGCCCAGATTTGGCCGAAGCTTGGGTTGCGCCTATGGCTTCGATGCCAATGATGTCTTCAATTTCTTGCATGACGCGTTCGGGTTCGGCGGCAGGCAAGTCTATCTTATTCAGCACGGCCACCACTTCAACGCCCAATTCTAAAGCCGTGTAACAATTGGCCACGGTTTGGGCTTCCACGCCTTGCGAGGCATCAACCACCAATAAAGCACCTTCGCAAGCCGACAAAGAACGCGACACTTCATAAGAAAAATCGACATGGCCGGGCGTGTCGATTAAGTTCAAATAATACGTTTCGCCATTTTGCGCCACATACGTCAAAGCCGCCGTTTGGGCTTTGATGGTGATGCCGCGCTCTTTTTCTATGTCCATAGAATCCAGCACTTGGGCGCTCATTTCGCGCATTTCCAAGCCGCCGCAATATTGAATAAAACGGTCGGCCATGGTTGATTTGCCGTGGTCGATGTGGGCAATAATAGAGAAATTACGGATATTTTTCATAAAGTAGAATCGCGCTCAAAAAGTCAAACAAAAATCAAACAAAAAATTAAAAAGAGGCCGCAAACGCTCCTCTATTTTTTGCTCGTTAACATTAAAAAATACTCACCAATAAGTCGCGGATTTTAGCCGATTTTCCCCATTTTAGGGGGATTTTGTTGTGGCTAGGCTCAACTCTTTTCTTTTTGCGGACTACCTTTTGGGCAAGGTTGGCCGCAAAAAGACGCACACAACACAAGACAATCCACCGTAAAAAAGAGTAATATTGGCCTTTTTTTGTTGCCACTTGTTTTATTTTTAACTTAAGGAAATCTTGATATGAGTATGAAAATCGCCATTTTAGCGGGTGACGGCATCGGCCCTGAAATCATCGCCCAAGCCTGTCGCGTGTTGACTGTTTTACAAGAAAGCGGCTTGCCCATAGAAACCGAACACGCGCCTTTGGGCGGCTCGGCTTACGATGCTTACGGCGAACCGTATCCTGCTTTTACGCAAGACGTGGTGCGCCGCGCCGACGCGGTATTATTGGGCGCGGTGGGCGGCCCTCAATACGACACCTTAGAGCGTCATTTGCGCCCCGAGCGTGGCTTGCTGGCCATACGCAAAGACTTGAATTTATTCGCCAATTTGCGCCCAGCCATTTTGTACCCTGAATTGGCGAATGCGTCCACGCTCAAGCCTGAAGTCGTGGCGGGGCTGGACATTTTGATAGTGCGCGAACTCACGGGCGACATTTATTTTGGCCAACCGCGCGGCATGGGCATCAACGCCGCTGGCGAACGCGAAGCCTTTAATACCATGCGTTACAGCGAAAGTGAAATCCGCCGCATTGCGCACGTGGCGTTTCAAAGTGCGCAAAAACGCAACAAAAAACTGTGTTCAGTCGATAAAGCCAACGTATTGGAATGCACCGAATTTTGGAAAGAAATCATGACCGATGTGGCCAAAGCATACCCCGATGTCGAATTGAGCCATTTGTACGTGGACAACGCCGCCATGCAATTGGTGCGCAATCCCAAACAATTTGACGTGATGGTGACGGGCAATATTTTTGGCGACATTTTGTCCGATCAAGCCTCGATGTTGACGGGTTCTATTGGAATGTTGCCTTCGGCTTCGCTCGATGAAAACGGCAAAGGCTTGTACGAACCATCACACGGTTCTGCGCCTGACATTGCAGGCAAAAATGTGGCCAATCCGCTGGCCACGATTTTGTCTTTGGCCATGATGATGCGCTACACCTTCGGCCAAGAAGCCACCGCACTGCGCATAGAAAACGCCATCAAAACCGTATTGGCGCAAGGCTTGCGCACCGCCGACATTTACGAAGCAGGTTGTACAAAAGTCAGCTGTTCTGAAATGGGTGACGCGGTGATTGCGGCTTTGTAATTGGTCATTTTGCTGTTTGGACGCTGAGTTAGCCTTGCGGCCAACCTTTTTTCCTTGATTTGTTTGGGAAAAAGGTTGGCCGCAAGGGTTAATGATTAAGAATAAAACCCTATAATTGAGTTTTTTTGCTATTATTGCAAAATAAGTAACTTAAATAAAAAGGAATAGCATATGTTAATCGAATTTAGTGTAACAAATTGGCGTTCAATTAAAGAGCGGCAAACGCTGACTTTTTTAAAAACAGCAGGCAAAGAGTTGGAAGCAAATAGTTTTGCTATGCCCGCACAAAAACCCTTAAAAAATCCAAAACATTTATTGAAGTCGCTTGCTGTTTATGGTCCGAATGCCAGTGGAAAATCAAATTTATTGAAGGCCATTCAGGCTATGGAAAAAATGGTACTGACTTCTGCAAATAATCAGCGCGGCGATGTCATTTCCGTAGAACCTTTTTTATTAGATAGTCTTTCAAAAACCGAACCTACGACATTTGAAATAGTGTTTATTGTTGATCATGTTCGTTATCAATATGGCTTTTCTGCTACATCTTCTCGCATTTTAGAAGAGTGGTTGTTTGCTTTTCCTAAGAATGTGGCGCAAACATGGTTTACCCGAACTTGGGTTCAGAGTGATGATTCTTATGACTGGGAAAGCCCTGCCTTGAAAGAAAGTGATAGTAACAAAAATACGATTCAAACCATGACATCGGAAAATGTGTTGTTTTTATCGTTGGCAGTACAGAAAAATTTTAAACAATTATTTCCTGTGTTTGACTGGTTCAATGAAACATTAGTTTTTGGCGTACGTGATGGCCTTGGCAGACATTTAGCAGGTAAAGCTTGCATTGAAGATGGCGATGAAGTGAAAAACCAAGTGTTGAGATATTTGAAGGCATCTGATTTAGGGATTTATGATTTAAAGATAAACAAAGAAGATTTCGCTAAACATTTAGCCGTTCTGCCAAATGAGCTTAAGGATGCCATTTTAAAAGATATAAAAAATAAAAACTTAAAAGAAGAAGATTTAGTCAGTTATGATATTCAAACTATCCATCAAACGGAAGAAGGTGCTTTTATTGCATTTGATCTAGATCAAGAATCGACAGGCACAAAAAAAATGCTTTCTTTAGTGGTTCCTTGGATTAAAGCTTTTGAAAAAGGTCTTGTTCTTGTGGTTGATGAGTTTAGTGATAATTTACATCCTAAATTAGTAAGATTTTTGACTGAATTATTTCACAATCCAGAAACCAATCCTAAAAATGCACAATTGTTATTTTCTACACATGACACGTCTATTTTAGATAAAGAGCTTTTTAGGCGAGACCAGATTTATTTTTGTGAAAAAAATCGGGCTCAAGCGACTGAATTGGTTTGTTTAGTCGAATATAAAGTCATCAAAGACCGAGATAATTTCGAAGTGAATTATTTGCTTGGTCGATATGGTGCTTTGCCTCGTCTTTCTAAATTAAAAAAAGGGAGTGAATGATGCCCCCAAAGCCAACACAACCCAAAGCAAAACGCCTTACCTCACGTGACCAAAGGTCGCGTATTTTAATTGTTGGCGAGGGTAAAACCGAGGTTCTTTATTTTCAAGGGCTTTGTGAATATTATGAACTCTCACGGGACAATATTGATATACAGTGTTGCGAAAATAACGCGAGTGCTCCAATAAATGTAGTGGGCAAAGCAAAGGAAATAAAGTCTAAAATTGGCAAGGAGAAGGCTTTTGATGAAATATATTGTGTATTTGATAAAGATGAGCACTCTACCTATGGAGATGCAATTACGTTAGCTAAAGATTTAAAATTTACTGTTATTAATTCAGATCCTTGCATTGAATATTGGTTTTTATTACATCACGTAGAAACGAGTAAGCCCTATGCAAAAATAGGTAACAAAAGTGTTGGTGAAACAGTGGTGCAAGATTTAAAAAGATATTGGAAAAACTATGAAAAAACGAACAACAATCTTTTTGAACATTCACTTAATGCAAGCGATTGTACGGGTGATAAAGCTTTAGTAGACTATGCGATACCTCGTTCAATAAAGCGGAGTAAACAAATAGAAGGAAGCAATGAAACCAATCCATCTACTAATTTCCATGTTTTAGTCGAAAAATTATTAAGTATGAAAAAATGAACCATCTTATTGAGTTAGCCTTGCGGCCAATCTTTTACCCAAAAATAGGGAAAAAGGTTGGCCGCAAAGATAGTCAATCAAACAGCTAAATCGACTGACTAAGGTTGAAATCTGCAGACTCGGTAATACCCCCCAAAACCGAAGTGTTTAAAAGTAGAACTCAACACAAGCCATGCACGTCAGTGCGTGGCGCGTGAGTCGATTTCAGAGAGACTTCG